>DATJXC010000036.1:0-45738 GCA_035500495.1 Gemmatimonadales bacterium | reverse complement strand
GCGATGCGCGCGGCTCCCGTCTTCATGGGACGCAGCAGCGGATCGTCGTGGGAGGTCCCTTCGGGAAAGATCGCGATCGCCCCGCCATGTTCGAGCACGCGCCGCGCCGTCTCGAATGTCTCCTGATTCTGCGCGGGATCGCTCCCCTCGTCCTGCTGGCGATACACCGGAATCGCCTCCAGGCGGCGGCACAGCCATCCGATCACCGGCATCCGGAACAGCGGAGCTTTGGCCAGGAACGACACCCGGCGGGGCGAGAAGCAGACGAGAAACGCGGGATCGATGAGCCCGTTCGGGTGATTGAGCACGAACATGACCGGTCCCGACACCGGCACAAGCGCAGCGCCCGATACCTCGATGCGACGGAAGAATATCCGCAAGACGAGCCTGAAGACGGCGCGCAGGGCCGTTCTCACTCCACCCTCACTCCTATCACCCACTGAGCGTCTCGGCGTCCCGGCGTCTACCCGGTCGTCTCGACCCTGGATCCCTGCCACGCCGCGAACGTCCAGATAATCCCGGCGATCGCCACCACCACCGGCATGATCAGCATCGCCTGGTCGATCGACCGCAGGTCGGAGAGGGCGCCCAGTATCGTGGGGGAAGGGACGTCGCCCAGCACGTGGATCGCGAAGATGCTCCCCGCCACCGCGGTCGCCCGCATGTCGGGGGGCACCTGATTCACGATGGCGGTATTGATGGGCCCCGTGGAGATCATCATCAGGGTGATGGCGAGCACGTTGGCGGTCCAGTACACGGCGGGCGACGGCGAGATGATGGCCAGGGCGACGCACGGCACCGCGAGCAGAGTGGCGATCCCCGACAACCAGAGATAGGCCTGGCGCGACCGGGGGAGCAGCCGGTCGCCGAGCCAGCCGCCCAGGAAGGTGCCGAGCAACCCGGTCACCGCGAGCACCCCTGAGAACTTGAGTGAGACCGCGGACTCGGGGAGCCCGCGCACCCGCATCAGGAACTTCGGCATGAAGATCACGAGACCGCCCATCACAAAGGTGTAGGCGGCGTAGCCGAGTACCGTGAGGAGATAGGGCCGGTTGGAGAGCAGGGTGCGGTAGGCGGCGATCCCCCCCTGGGGCCGCACGGCGCCGTGGTATTCGCCCGCGTCGTGGACCCCGCGCGGGGGATCGTGCAGCCGCAGGGCGGCGACGGCGAGGACGAGACCCGGGATCCCGGCGACGAAGAACGCGCTGCGCCAGCCGAAGTGCACGTCCATCTGGCCCGCCACGAGGTAGCCCAGGGCGCCGCCGATGGGGATGACCGTGTAGAAGATCCCGAAGGCGCGCCCGCGATGGGTGCGCGGGAAGTAGTCGGCCAGGAGCCCCGGGGAGATGGTGCCGTAGGCGGCTTCACCGACCCCCACGATCGCGCGCGCCACGAACAGGCTCACAAAGCTCCAGGCGAAACCGCCCAGCGCGGTGGCGACGCTCCAGATCGCGATTCCCAGGGCGATGAGACGGGTGCGCGCCCCGGTGTCTCCCAGCGTCCCGAAGAACGGCGCCGTCAGCATGTACACGACGATGAACCCCGAGGCGAGCAGGCCGAACTGGGTGTCGCTGATGTGGAGCGGCGACTTGCGCAACGTCTCGCCCAGGACCGGGAGGATCCAGCGGTCGAGATAATTGAACAGGTTGATGAGGGTGAGGACCGCGAGGCCGGCGCGGGCGGAGCGGGCCGGATTCATAGCGCGGCCTTGGTCATCTCATAGCCCGCCTCGAGGTAGCGGGCCGCGTGCTCCGCGGCGAAGGTCGCCTCTTTCTCGTGCACCGGCCGCACCACTACCAGGCGTGCGGCGTCTTTGGGCCACGCCGCGATCACCTGCTCCGTCTGCCCCGCCATGAGAATGCGCACCGTGTCGCCGTAGGCGCGCACCAGCGCCGGGATCGCCGCCGGCGCCCCGGGCGGCGCCGTCTCGTCGAATCCCGGCCCGACGTGCACCGCCACGACCAGGTCGGCGGCGATGCCGCGCGCCGCCTCGAGGGGCAGCACCGCGCGCAACCCGCCCTCGGCATAGCGATGCCCGTCCAGGACGAGCGGCGGATAATAGAGCGGCAAGGCGCAGGAGGCGTACAGGGCATCGTGCAGGGGGATGTCGGTGCGCGCTTTGGGGTGCCCGGTCCCGCACAGCACCAGCGCCCCCGAATCGAGATCCACGACCGTCACCGTGACGGGGACGCGCAGATCTTCCCAGCGGCGCGCGGGGACGAGTCGCCGGATCGTCTCCCGCAGCGGGCCCGGATTGATCAGGTGGTCGGTGAAGACGCCTTTGAAGACCGCGAACCGCTCCGGCGGGGCGACATCCTTCCCCCGCATCGCCACCGTGCCCGACACGAGAGTTTCATAGGTCGCTCCCGCGGCCAGCGCCGCGGCGATGACCGATCCGAACGACGTGGCGACGTATTGCGCGGGCTCTAACCCCGCCTCCCCCAGAGCCCGGTAAGCCCCGAGGTGAGCCAGGGCCTTCACCCCGCCGCCTGAAAAGCAGGCCAAGACTCTCACCCGACCTGAGCCCCCGCCACCCCATTGCGAATTGTGGATTGCGGATTGCGGATTGTAATTGGAGGGTCGTTTGGCGCTCGAACCCTCCAGTTACAATCCGCAATTCGCAATCCGCAATCCGCAATCCTATCAAGCAGCAATCATCACTCCCCCCGCCCCTGATCAAACCGCCGCTCCATTACCCTGCTCGCTCTCCGCTGCGCCGCGCGCTCATAGCGCCGCTTCTCGTCGGCGGTCTCGGGAACGATCGGCGGGACCTCGGTGGGCTGGCCGTTTTCGTCCAGCGCCACATAGGTGACGTAGCAGGAGTTGGTGTGGCGTTTCTCGCCGGAAAGCACGTTCTCGGTGACGACCTTGACCCCGACTTCCATGGAGGTGTGGCCGGCGAAGTTCACCCGGGCGTAGGCGGTGACCAGCTCCCCCACGTGAATCGGCTCGCGGAAATCCACCTTGTCCATCGACACGGTGACGCAGCGGTGGCGCGAGTGCCGGTGCGCCGCGACGGCGGCGACCTTGTCCACCAGGGACAGGATGTGCCCGCCGAAGACGTTGCCCAGGAGGTTGGCGTGGTTCGGCATCATCAGCTCGGTGAGCACCGCTTCGGATTCGCGCGGATGACGGCCTGTCATGTCAGTAGTCCACCGGTCGGAGGTAGAACTCGCCGATCGCCGTGCCGGAGAGGACGGCGACGGTCGGGAGGCGGCGCTTCCAATGGGTCGAGTCGAGGCGCTTGTGGACCGCCTCGACCAGCGCGCGATCGAAGCCCCGGGCCACGATCGCCTCGGGCGAGAACCCGCGGATCAGGTAGTACAGCACCGGATCGGCCTGGGCGTAGGTGAAGCCGTAGTCCTTCTCGGTCTCCTGCCCCGGGACGAGATCGGGAGTGGGAGGCTTGGCGAGGATCGCCTCGGGAACTCCGACGTGGCGCGCCAGGGCGTACACCTGCGACTTGAACAGATCGCCCAGCGGATTCACGGGTGGCGTGTCGTCGGCGTGCCAGGTGAAGTAGCCGAGCAGCCGCTCGGATTTGTTGCTGGTGCCGATCGGCAACGCTTGGAGCTTGGCGGACAGGTCGAACAGCACGATCATCCGCTCGCGCGCCATCACGTTGCCTTTGCGCGTGGGGTCGGCGCCGCCGTTCTGCTCGACCTGGGAGAGGTAGCCGTCCACCGCGGGGCTGATGTCCACCGTCTCCGTGGCGATGCCGAGCTGATCGATCACCAGCTGCGCATGGGCGAACGACTCGGGGCTCGAGGTCCGGTAGGGCATGCGAATGGCGGTGACGTGCTCGCGGCCGAGCGCCTGGGTGGCGAGGGTCGCGGTGAGGGCGGAATCGACGCCACCCGAGACCCCCACGATCCCGTTGTGAAATCCGCGCCGGCGCACTACCTCGTCCTTGATGAAGCTGACCAGCCATTTGCGCACCAGCTCGGCGTCGATCGCCAGGGGATCGGGCTCGCCGGCGGCGCGGCGGTAAACATGCAGGGACGAGGGACGCGGGACCGGGGAGGGGTGCGGTTTGCCGTCGCGGGGCAGATCGAACCTGGGAGTGCTCGCACCCTTCCCCCTTCCCCCTTCCCCCTTCCCTAGTCCCTTGATGAGGATCGGGAGTGCCGATTGGAGATCCGCCAGCAACGGCGAATCCGCCCGCGCGTCGGTGATCTGGTCCAGGTCCAGGTCCGCCGTGACGATCCCTTCTTCGAACAACGGCCCGCGCACCAGGAGATTGCCGGTGGGATCCATCACGGCCGAAGCGCCGGGGAATCCCTTCCCCCCCTCGAAGCCGACCAGGTTGGCGAGGACGACGAAGACCCCGTGTTCCTCGGCGATGCCGCGTACCACGCGCTCCCACCGCACCATCGAGGCGGGGAGATGGGCCCCCTCCTCGTCCACCGCCGTACCGCGCGCGGGCGAGGCACTGGGCACGAGGATGAGCTGCGCCCCCTCGAGCGCCGCGATCGTGGCGGAGAGGGAATGCCAGGCGTCCTCACAGATCAGGATCGCCGCGCGGCCACCCCATCCGGTATCGAACGCGCGGACGCCCTCCTGACCGCGATCGACGAACCGCTCCTCGTCGAACACGCCGTAGGTCGGGAGAAACACCTTGCGGTGTACGTGGCGGATGTGCGGCTCGGCGCCGCCCAGGGTGGCGTAGAGACACGAGTTGAAGAAGTGGTTCTGGAACAGCTCGTAGAAGCCGACGGCGACATCCAACGCCGCCCCCTGGTAGCGCTGCTGCAGGTCCTGGAACAGGGTGCCCGCGGTGACGGCGACTTCTTTGACGCCGCCTTCCACGAAGTAGCCGGAGGTGGCGGTTTCGGGGAAGACGACGAGCTGGGGTCGAGGGTCGAGCGCGGCGGCTTCGGCCAGGACGCCCGCGATACGATCCACGTTGGCGGCGTATTCCCCCTTGGCCGGGCGGAACTGGCTGATCGCGATCCGCAGCATGTGACGCAAGATAGTGCGCAGGCACACCCCCCACTATCTTGCAGGCAGGCGATGGAGTTCGCCTCGAACCGCCCGGCTTCGAAAGCTGGCCTGGCTAATGACTCCTACCGAAACCGACGCGGGAGGAGTCTTTTTCATGACCGTGAGCCTGCTTTCCGAGAATCAACAGCGGCGCCTGGGAACGCATCTCCGCCTGCTGCTCGACGACCTCGCAGCGCTGGCGGACGCGCCTGCCTTGCGCGGCCACCCCCACTTGCACCGCCTCGTGGACGACGCGATGCAAGCAGCCGCAGCGCTCCGGGCGGAGCTGGATCTACCAGAAGAACGCGGACCTTCACTACGCCGCCGCATGGCCGCGACCGCCGAAGTGTGGGCGGTGCGGGTCGAAGACCTGCGCGCCCAGCGGCTCCGGGCCTACGGACCGGTCGATCCCAACCTCGCCGCCGTGCTCGATCCCCGGCTCGAAGCGATGCGGAAGATCCTGTTGGCGCTCGCCGACGCCGCGAGCGAGCTTCCGGAGCACGACCCATGATCGCCTACATCGCCTTGGGCGGCATCCTCGGTACCCTGGCCCGCTACGGGCTGCAGGGGTGGATCCAGACCCGCACCGATGGATCGTTCCCGCTCGGCACCCTCGTCATCAATCTCGCGGGCTCGCTGGTGCTGGGCTTCGTGGTCCGCTACGCCACGGGGAGCACGGTCGTGTCGCCCGAGGTGCGCGCGGGGCTGACGATCGGCTTCTGCGGCGCCTTCACCACCATGAGCACGTTCAGCTACGAGAGCATGACCTTGTTGTCGGATGGCGAGTACCTCCGCGCGGCTGTGTACATGGGCGGCACGGTCGGGGGGTGTCTGGCGGCGGTCGTGGCGGGGACGGTGTTGGCGGAGAAACTGCTATGAATTGCGAATTGTGGATTGCGGATTGCGGATTGGATAGGGCAGGTCGTTCCGGTCTCCGACCCTCCGTTTACAATCCGCAATCCGCAATTCGCAATCCGCAATGGAGGCTCTAATGTCCCATCGCTTCAAAGGTGAGCGCACCCTCATGCGCATCTTCATCGGCGAGTCCGATAAGTACCACGGCAAACCGCTGTATCAGGCGATCGTCGAGACGCTGCGCGCCAAGGGACTGGCCGGCGCGACGGTGCTGCGCGGGGTGGCGGGGTTCGGCGCCTCCAGCACCATGCATACCGACAAGGTGCTGCGGCTCTCGCTCGACCTGCCGCTCATCATCGAGGTCGTTGAAACTGAAGAGGCGATCCAGAAAATCCTCCCCGATCTGGACCAGATGATCGGCGGCGGACTCGTCACCCTCGAGCGCGCCAGGGTCCTGATGTACCGGCCCGCCAACGTGCGGCCCAGCGAAGCCGAGCTGCACCGGATCGAGGGGCTGGAGCCCGAAGCGTGACGGCGCGGCCGTTCTCGCTCGGCTTCACCGCGCTCGCGGGATTCGTCGTGGTGGCGCTGACCGTCACGCTCGGCTGGACCGCCCGTCTCGACGACGCGGTCGTCGCGACGTTTGCCGCCAATCGCGGGCCGGATGGCGCCGCCGTGGCGCTCGCCATCACCGCCCTCGGCGCGCCGGCGCTCGTGGCGCTCGTCGTCATCGTCGCCGGGGCCCAGTTCTGGACCGCGGGACGGCGCTCCGCCGTGGTGGCCTGCGCCCTCTCGCCGGCGGTGGCGGGGCTCACCGAGGAAACCTTGAAGCTCGTCTTTGGCCGCCCCCGTCCGGCGGGCGCGCTGATCGTGCTGCCCGGCTCCACGTCGTTCCCGAGCGGTCACGCCGCGGCGACCGCCGCGCTCTACGTCATCCTCGGCCTGCTCGTGGCCGATCTGCAGACCGCGCCGGCGGCCCGCCGGGCCACGCTCGTCACGGCGCTCGTCCTGCCGATCCTCACCGCGGCGAGCCGCGTCTATCTCGGGGTGCACTACTTCTCGGACGTGGTGGCGGGACTGCTGCTCGGCCTCGGGGTCGCCCTGCTCGTCTACGGCGCCGTCACCCGTGGCGCAGCGGCAGAAACGCGATGACGATGGAGAGCGCGATCAGCAGAATGATGATCCACTCCAACAGCTCCATGCGCCGGGCCGCCGCCCGGTCGGTCAGCTTCGAGTAGATGCTCTCCAGCGTCTCGAGCTTGCGCGTGATGCTGTGGTCCCACTCCGCGAGGTGGAACCGCCGCGACACGAGCCCGTAGACCCGCGTCAGGTATTGCTCCCCGATCAGCTTCAACGCGTTCGTCACCTGCTCGAACAACAACGCCGCGTCGACCTGCAGCTCGATCACCCGCTCCAAACCGGGCGGCGGCCCACGGCCCGCCCCACGCCGCGCCAGCATGCCATAGGCGGCATCGAGCAGGTCGTCCAGCTGCTGATCGAGGAACCGCATCTCGAGGAGCTGAGTGTTGGCGAACTCCAGCACCGCCTCGACGTCCTCGCCCTCGGGATCGAACACCAGCGCCGCGTCGGCGTCGATGAACGTCGCATCCCGCGGGCCGTAGGAGACCCGCGTCGCCATGGCGTCCGCGATCTCCTCCTGCGACAACGGCCGCGGCTCGGCCCGCAGGATCTGGGCGACGGTGGGCGCGTGCTCCTTCGACAGGGCGGCCGCCTCCACCGGCTCGGTGAACTCCCGGATCGCGAAGATCGAATAATCCTCGACGAAATCGGCGAGGCGGGGCCGCACCACGGCGTCACCGAGGGTGGCGAGGACCTGCTCCACCTGGCGGCGCGAAGCCGCGGCGAGCTGTTCATTCCCGTACAGCACCTGGGACAGCGCCGGCAGCCCCGCCAGCGGGCCGGCAATCGGAATCCCGAAGCTCACCGATACCGCGCCGAAGTCGTACAGCACGACCTCCACCGACCCCGCGGTGCGATACGCCCCCACATCGCACGACGCGGCCTCCTGCGTCACCCGCAGCGGTGCCGGCCGGTACTCGAAGTACGCGGGGGCCCGGCGCTTCTGCTTCACCTTCTGGCGCTCGGCCACGGCCGCGAGCCGGCGCTCCGCACCCTCGAGATCGATCAGATGCCCGACCTCGTACGCGAACACGGCATGACAGGTCCCCGTGGCGATCACACATTCCATACCGGGAGGATGCCCTGGCGGAGCACTTTGCGCAACGAAAAACGAGCCCCGGATCAGTGCTCCGGGGCTCGTGCTTCAATCGGGACTGCGCGCGACTCTAGCGACGCCGACCGCCGCCACCGCCACCGCCACCGTGGAACCCACCGCCGCCGCCCCCACGGAATCCGCCACCGGAGAAGCTGGGCGCCGAGCTGCGTCCACCGAACCCGCCACCCGAATACCCCCGCGACGCGTGTCCGCCGAACCCACCCCCGCTCCCCTGCAATCCTCTGTACGAATTGTTCGTCGGCTGCCGGCGCTCAACTCCGCCCCAGCCGCTGTAGGAACGGCTGCGCTCGGAATACGCGCGGGAGCCGCCACGACTCTGGAGGTCGGACAGCTGGGAGGACTGATGCGGCTCACGGGCGCGTGGCTGCGCCTGCCCGCCATGCCCGCCGCTCGAGCCCCCGCTTTTCGGCGCGCTCGGTGGTGCGCCGTGGTGTTGCTGTCCGGCGTTCATGCGCGCGCGGTCCCATGCTGCCGCGCGCGGATCGGTCTGATTGACCCGGCCCGGAGTGGGAGTCCGCGTCCGTGGAGTAAAGCCCGGTGACCGGAATGCGGGCTGCCGACTGGTCGTCCCGCCGAACCCGGCCGCGACACCGAGACCACCACGTGGCCGCGGTTGAACGATCCCGCCGCCGGGGACCCCCGGCTTGAAGGTGTACGGGTAGCCGGCGTGCAAATAGTAGGGATACGAGGCGTACGGGTACGGGTAGCGGCCGTAACCATAGTACGGGTACGGGGCGTAGCCGTAGTAGCCATAGCCATAGTACGGGTAGAAGCCGTACCCATACCCCGGCATGCACGCCCAGCAGCCCCAGGCTCCGTACGGATAGCCCCATCCGATCCCGATACCGAAGGTCCAGGGATTGTAGCCCCAGCCGTATGACACCCCGAAGGACACATGCGTGTGCGAGTCACCGCCACCAGACGCGACCTGGTACTGCACCACGTCGTAGTCGAACTGGCCGTTGCCCACCATCTCACGAATCACGTCGAGCAACACCGTCTCGGCATCCTGATCCGAGGGCACCCCACCCAGGACCCGGAAGTCCCAGTGATCGCCCAGCATGAAATGATCGAACGTGAACGGAGTCGCCGAATACGCGGCGAGAACGGTGCCGGTGCCCTCCCGCGACTCGATCAGGAAGGTGTCGTCGCGGTTGGCGCGGCCTTTCACCCCGAAGTCCTTCCCACCCCGCACCCAGTTGTCGACGCCGGGATCGATCGGCACGAGCACCCGGATCCTGCCGTCGACGTCCGCCCGGAGGATCACGACGTAGCCGTCCTGCGCGACCCGGAAGTGCACCTGCGCCGCATCCTCCCCGGCCGCGTAGACCTGGGAGTTGAGCCACACCTTGATCGGCGGGTCGCTGCGACCGGCCACAAGGGCGAGTGAGACGATGACGGGCAACAACATAGGCGCCTCCAGAAGTACTGAATGAGACTACTACCCCTGAGGTCGGACGAACAATCCCTGCAGTTGTGAACGAGCTCAAGAAATCTTCCGGCGCCCCTCAAGGCTTGTTCATAACTGCTTCTAGAAGTTGCAATTAGCAGACTGGCCTTTGGGAGGGTGTTATGGGAAAGCAAAATTGGAAGCCCGTGCTCGTGGGCATCGACGCCTCGAGCGAAGCCCAGGAAGCGGCCCGGTTCGGGTGGAAACTCGCCCAGGCGACCGGCGCCCAGCTGGTGCTGGTACACGCGGTGCGGGAGTTCTGGATTCCCTTTGCCGACGAGCAGCTGGGGGAGCGCACCGGTGAGATCCGCCGGGCTCTGCTCGACACCGCCCGCGCGCAGGTCACCACCATTCTTGCCGACAGTGTCCCGACCGAGGTGCAGGAGCGCATGATCGTCCGGTTCGGACGCGCGCCGCTGGTGTTGCGGCAGGCGGCCGAGGAGCTGGGCGCCGGCCTCGTGATCCTCGGGGGCAAGCATCATTCGGTGCTCGATCGGTGGACCGGCGGGAGCACCTCGCACAATTCGGTGCGCACCCTGGGCCTCCCGGTGCTGGTCGTCGCCAAAGCGGCCGACCAGGTTCCCCGCCGCATCATGGTCGCCGTCGACGTCTCGCAGGCGGCCGGCGCGACGATCGCCACCGCCGAGCGGTACGCGGCGACGTTCGGCGCGGAGCTCAAGGTCCTGTCCGTGATCGAGCCGCCGGTGGTCCTGCCCGAAGTGACGCCGCCGTTCGAGACCGCCGATTTCTATGCGATGGCGGAGGAAGCACTGGAGCAGCGGGTGTGGCCGCAGGTGCATACGACGGCGGAGAGAGTGGTGCGCTACGGTCAGCCGGTGGAGTCGATTCTCCGCGAGGCGCACGAGTGGAACGCCGACCTGGTGATCGTCGGCTCGCACGGCAAGGGCTGGGGCGAACGTCTGATGCTGGGGAGCGTGACGGAGCGGTTGCTCAGCCACCTGCCCACGTCGCTGCTCGTGATCCCCGCCAAGGCGGAGCGTGTGGTGACCGAGACGGTGCCCGAAATGCCGGTCAAGGCCAAGGCCCGGACCCCGCGGAAACCCAAACGGGGGGGGGCGCTGGCCAAGTCAGCCCGATGACCCACGACCCGCAGAACGTCGCCGTCGCCGCGCGGTTGGAGGAGCTCGCCGCCCTGCTCGAGCACCAGGGCGCGTCGCCGTTCCGGGTCGAGGCCTACCGCCGCGCGGCGGAAACGGTGTACGGCCTGGACCGTCCGGTCGCCGAGCTGCTCGCCCTGGATGGGGTGGTCGGGCTGGAGCGGCTCCCCACGATCGGCACCTCGATCGCCCGGGCGATCCGGGATCTCGTCGCCACCGGGCGGTTGCCGATGCTGGACCGGCTGCGCGGCGAGAGCGACGCCGTGACACTGCTCGCGTCGGTGCCGGGGATCGGCCCCAAGCTGGCGGAGCGGCTGCACGAGGACCACGGGATCGATACGCTCGAGGAGCTGGAGGCGGCGGCGCATGACGGGCGGCTTGCCGCCATCCCGTTGTTCGGGGAGAAGCGCCTGCTCGGCATCCGGGACGCCCTCGCGGCCCGGCTCGGGCGCGTACCCCGCTCACCCCCAACCAAGGAAGCGCCGGCGGTGGCCGATCTGCTGGCAGTCGATCGCGAGTATCGCCGCCGCGCGGCGGAGGGATCGCTGCGGCTCATCGCCCCACGTCGCTTCAACCCGCGCCGTGAGGCGTGGCTGCCGGTGCTGCATACCCTGCATAGGGAGCGGGCGTACACGGCCCTGTTTTCGAACACGGCGCGCGCCCACGAGCTGGGGAAGACGCACGAGTGGGTCGTGATGTATGTGGATGGCGGGGGTGAGGGGGGCGAGCGCCAGTATACGGTCGTGACGGCGACGCGTGGGCCGCTCGCGGGGAAGCGCGTGGTCCGGGGCCGTGAGGTCGAATGCGCCGCCTTCTACCGGACCGGGAAACAGCAGCGGGGAGACATCTCGCTGGCGCCTCTCCCGGGTGACGCGGCGATCTACAGCCGCAGCTGAATCATTCCCTCTTCGAGCCGGCGCCGTACCGGGACGCCCGAGCTGGAAACCAGCTCGAGCATCTTGGTGTTCTGCGGCAGCACTTCTGCCGTGATCTCCCGAACGCCCTGACTGTAGGCGATCCCGAGCAGATGCTTCAGCAGCTGCGTGCCGATGCCGCGGCCCTGGTGGGCGTCCTCCACCACGATCCCCAGCTCGGCGCGCCCCTTCTTGACCAGCCCCGTCTCGGGAAGCACGTCGTAGCGCGCGACCCCCACGAGCGGTGCGTCAGGCGCTGGGGCAAGGGTCGCCACTAGCGCCACGCGACGGTCGAAATCCAGCTCGGTGAGATACCGCAGGTCTTTCGGCGACAGCTCCTGCTTGATCTCGAAGAACCGGAAATACACCGACTCGGGGCTGAGGCGGCGGTGAAACTCGCTCAGGCGCTGTTGGTCATCGGGGCGGATGGCGCGGATGTAGATCGGGGCCCCGTCGCGGGTAGTCTCTTCAAAGGAGAATGAGCGGGGGTCCATGAGCGATAGACTGCTCTTGAAGCGGCGGAGGGGAGACGGGAGGCGGATAGGGAGTCTTCTCCCGTCTCCCGCCTCCCGCACGTCCGAGATGGCCTAGTGCTCCGGCCCCTTCATCATCTTTCCCTGCATGTCCTTGGTCCATTGATCGACCTGGGTGCGTTGCGCGTCGGTCAATACGCCTCTCGCCTGCGATGCGAGCGAGATCCCGCTGGCATGCGCCTTCCCCATCGCTTCGTGGGCTTCGTTGAAGTGCATCTTGGCTCCGGCCGTGTCACCCTTGGCGAACGCCGCGTTCATGGCGTCCAGGTGCGGCTTCATCGCCGACATCAACCCTTCGTGCATGGTCTTGGATTGGGTCTGGAGGGCGGTGAGCTTGGTGACTTGATCGGCGGTGAGCTTGAGGTCGTCTTTGCGGGCGAGCAGGTGATCGGGCATGTACGCCATGATCCCCATCATCGGGGCCATCATGTCGGCCATGGGGCCCATGTCGTGCCCCATCCCCATGCCCATTCCCATCCCCATGCCGCCGGGATGCTTCATGTGGCCGGTGTCGGGCTGCTGCGCCGCGAGCGGCACGGCAAGGAGCAGACCCAACGCCGCGAGCTTCAGTGTCTTCATCGGTGCGCTTCTCCTGGCAAACGGTAGGTGAGTGAAAGATGCCATGGCGGCCCTCGCAGGGGGAGTCACCAGCGATCGGGCTTGCCGGCGTCGGGAATGAACAGACTCTGCCCGAACCGCGACCGGCCGAATTCCGCGATCCGCCGCTGCACTTCCGGCGACACCAGGTAGTCGGCCAGCGCCCGCCCCCCCGCCACATTGATCCGAGGGGCGTTGTGGGGATTCAATTCCAGCACATGGTACACGTTATAGAGGAAAGGGTCCCCTTCCACCATCGGCACGAGGGCGACGCGGTCCCGCCACGCGAGATAGGTCGCGCGATCGGTGAGCGTGTACGCCGCCTTCTGGTCCGCCATCTGCAAGGTCGCGGCCATTCCCTGCCCCGATTCGACATACCAGGAGGCGCCCGCTGGATTCCGGCCGATCCTGGCCCACAACTGCAGCTCGAGCTGATGGGTTCCCGACTGATCGCCGCGGGAAACGAAGGGAGGGGGGTTGGGCAGCGCGGCGAGCCGCGACAGCGCCGCCCCGGCGTCGTTCATCCCGCGCAGTGCGGCTGGATCCCGGGCCGGTCCTACAATCAGGAAATCGTTGTGCATGACGAGTCGCCGCGCAATGAAGTACCCGCTGTCCACGAGCGCGCGCTCGGCCTGGGGGGCGTGAGAGAGCACGACGTCCGCGTCCCCACGCCGGCCCAGGGCCAGCGCCTGCCCGCTCCCCACGGCGATCACTTTGACCGTGTACCCCGACTGGCGCTCGAACTCCGGAAGCAGAGAGTCGAGCAGTCCCGCGTCGCGGGTGGAGGTCGTCGTGGCGAGAATGACTTGCTGCGCGGCGAGGGGCGGTGCCGTGACGGTCGCGGTGAGGGCGAAGACGAGCGCGGCGATGCGGAGCGGGATATGTTTCCCCGCACTTCCATGAGCCAGCTGCTCGACGCGATCGCCGGCGTCCCGAACGCCGCCGAGCCTCTGCCGGGGCTCCTCACCGGCGGCCAACCCCAGGCGGCGCACCTCGCCAAGCTGAAGCAGGCGGGGTGTGAAGTGGTGCTCGACATCCGCGATCCCATGGAGCCGCGCCCGATCCGCGTCCCCGAGGACGTCCGGGCCGCGGGGCTCGATTACATCAACATTCCGGTGGGGCATTCCCGGGGCCGCGACGAAACGTTGGACCGGATCCGTGAGGTGCTCCGCGGCGCCGCCGGGAAGCGCAAGCTGCTGTTCCACTGCGCGAGCGGCAACCGCTCCGCGGCGGTGTTGATCCCCTACCTGATGCTGGATCAGAATTTCACCGAGGAGGATGCGGTCGCCACGGCGATGCGGTTGGGAATGCGCAGTGCGGAGTTGATGGAATGGGCGCTCGATTACGTCCAGAAAAAAAACAAGAATTAAGAAAGATCTTATGGCTTAGGCTCTTCTTTTCCTCCGGAGAACCGATGCCAATACATCCGCATCTCCGAGATCTTCCCCTCTTTGGTCTCGCAGAAGATCGCCCCCCGCGCGTCGACCCACTCCCCGGTGCGGCGGCGCCGGAAGGTCACCCGGAACTCCGTGGCGAACCAGGGTCCCGCCTCGAACATCTCCCCCGACCGGAAGGCCGTTTCCGCCTGGGTCATGGGGAGGTCCTGCCAGTAGGCCCGAATCGCCTGGATTCCCTCGTCCTTCATGCTGAACGGGGTTTCCAGGAACACGGCATCCGGGGTGAAGACCGAGCAGATCCGGTCGATATCCGCCCGTTGCCACCCTTCGCCAAAGGTGTCGATCAGCTGCCGGTAGGCGAGATTCATGGCGCCGAATATACCCGCAATCCGGGACCCGGGTATGAGGCGTACGAATCGGGGGAGCCGCAGGCCGGCTCCACCACCGCGGTTCGTCCCACTACTCAACCCGAGGAGGTTGGCATGCTGAAGCGCACGCTCGGCGCGATCGCCGCGCTGGCCCTGGTGGCTCTGCCGCTTGCCGCCCAGGGCTCGATGGGCAACATGGGCAACGAGGTGACGCTGACGGGAACGGTCGTCGACGTGAACTGCTTTACGGCGAACGGCGCATCCGGCGCCGCTCACAAGGCCTGCGCCGAGGCGTGTGCTAAAGCGGGCGTGCCCCTCGGGATCCTGTCGTCCGACGGAACGCTCTACATGGCCGTCAGCGCCAAGCCGGCTGATCCGCAGAACTCCAAGCTGTTGCCCTTCGCGGAGGGCAAGGTGAAGGTCACCGGGACGCATCGCTTCAAGAACGGGCTCCACTCGATCGAGATCAAGACGATCGAAGCCGCGACCTGATGCGTCGTTCGCTCGGGGGAATCCCGCTGCTCGTCGCGGCGGTCTCCGCCTGCGGGCAGCCGGCCCCCCGAGCGACGCTGTTGTTCTTCCAGGGCCTCCCCGCCGCCCGGCAGGCGGGGCTCTCGTGGGCCCCGGACTCCGGCAAGAGCCGCCTGATCGCGTTCGACGGAGCCCTGAAGCTCGTCAAAGTGGTGCGGAGCTCCCGTCTCGCCCAGCCCGTCGCCGTCTCGCCGCTCGGACCCGACCTGCTCGTCAGCGAGCGCCTGGGTGATGGGGTGGTGCTCGACACCGCGGGCCGCCCGGTGCGCGAGTGGTCCAGTCCTCCCCCCGACGTCGCCTCGCTGTACGCCTCGAACGGTCGAGTGATCGTCGCCGCCCGGTCGCCGTACTTCATCCCCCTGTTGCATGCCGAGCCGGACTCGCCGCCGCTGTTACGGGTGCTCGATACGCTGGGGCACCCGACGGCCGGACTCGCGGCGGCCCGCATCCCCGAGAACCCGTTCCTGGCCGGCATCGTGAATGCCGGCGCGGTGGCCGTGGACACGAACGGCACGATCTACTTCGCCCCGTTCGCGCGCGACGAAATTCGCGCCTACGATCCGGGCGGCGCCTTGCGCTGGACGGCGCGCCGCGGCCTCTACCCGCAGGAGTCCGATCCCCAATACGAGACGCACGGCCGGGATGTGCGCGCCCATCTGGCGATCGCGAGTCTTGCTCTGGCCGTGGCAGACGGACGGCTCTACGCCCTGGGAGCGGCGGATTCGACCGCGACCAAGCGGCGCCTGGACGTGCTCGACGCCGCGACCGGTCGCATCCTCGACACGCGGGTATTGCGCCCGAACGAGACGGCGATCGCGGTCGACGCCGCGAGCCGGGTCACGACGTTCGATGCTTCGAGCTTCGCGGACAGCGGCGTGTCCGGGCAACGCGAGCCGTTCACCCCCGCGTTCGCGCTGGCCGATACCGCCGGGGACACGACGCGGCTCGAGGGATTCGCGGGCCGCGTTACGCTCGTCAACTTCTGGGCCTCGTGGTGCGACCCCTGCCGCGAGGAATTCCCTCACATGGCCCAGCTGTACGGAGAGTTTTCGCGGCGGGATTTCGAGATCGCGGCGATTTCCGACGACTCGGATCGGGGGCGCATGCTGGCGTTCGTCCACCAGTACCGGCCTCCATTCCCGATTCTGGTCGGCGCCGGCCGGATGCGCGCGACCTACCATTACCGCGGGTTACCCTACTCGGTCCTGCTCGACCGCCGGGGTCGAGTGGTCGAACGAATTTTCGGCTTCGGTGGCGCCACGGAATTCGAGCGGCTCAAGGCGACTATTGCGAAGGAGGTCCGCGCCCCATAGCCTAGTTGCCGTGCCGCAACCCTCACGTCCCGCTCCCCGTTCCCCGCTGCCCGTCATCATTGATACCGACCCCGGGATCGATGACACCCTGGCCCTGCTGCTGGCCCTGCGATCCCCCGAAATCGATCTCCGCGGCGTTTCGGTCACTTACGGGAACACGGTGCTGGAGCATGCCCATCGCAACGCCGTGGAGATCCTGCGCCACGAACACCGCCGGCTGCCGGTGGCGGCCAGCGCGCGCCGCCCGCTCAAGCGCCCCCTGGCGGTGGCCCTGGAAACCCACGGCGAATCGGGCCTCGGCCACGCCCAGCTGCCTCCCGCGGGGGTCGTGCTCGATTTCGCGAAGACCCTGATCGATCTGCTGCGGGCGCAGCCGGCACCGGTCACCCTCGTCACCCTGGGACCCGCCACCGGTCTCGCCCTGGCGCTGCGTCGCGACGAACGGTTGGTGCGGGAAAAAGTCGCGCGGCATGTCGCGATGATCGGGAACCTCCGCTCCCCGGGCAACACGACCCGGTTTTCCGAGTTCAATGCCTGGTGCGACCCGGAAGCTCTGGCTCTCGTCCTTGCGGCGGAGCTCCCGACCGAGATGGTGGGACTCGACGTGACGCGGCAGGTGACCCTCACGGGCGCCGCCATCGAGCGCCTGGCCGCGGTCCCAGATCCCCAGGCCCATTGGCTGAGCGACGCCCTGCGTTTCTACCTCGAGTTTCACCGGCGGTACGACAAGTTCGATGGGTGCGTGGTCCACGACGTCCTCCCGATCGCCGCGCTGATCGAGCCCACGGTGCTGCGGTTCGAGCCGCTGCGCGTCCGGGTCGACCTCGAGGACGGTGATCCGCGCGGCCGGACCCGCATCGATCCCGATGGCGCGCGGGTATCCGTCGCGACGAGCGTGGATCCCGCGCCGGTGCGCCGGTTGCTCATCGAGCGGGTGCTCCCCTGGCTCGCGCCGGCCGGGGTGCGGGTGGCGTCATGACCGCCGGCGCGATCCCCACCAAGGTCGCGGTCATCGGCGCCGGGGATATCGGGTGCGGGTGGGGTGCGCTGTGCGTGGCGGCCGGGTGGCCGGTGGCCGTCTACGACACCGGTGGTCATGCCGCGGACGCGGCGATCGATACCGTGGCCCGCCGGGCGCGGGCGCTGGTGGCGCTGGACCGCGCCGCGCACGGGATCGTCGAGCGTGGGTTGCTCGAGGTGCAGCGGGCGCGCAGCCTGTTACAGGTGGTGCGCGACGCCGATTGGGTGATCGAGGCGATCAGCGAGGACCTCACCGCCAAGCAGAAACTGTTCGAGGCGGTGGAGCAGGTCGCCGCGCCGTCCGCCGTGTTGTCGTCCTCCTCCTCCGGGCTGCCCCCGAGTGAGATCTTCGGTCGCGTGCTGGACCGGACGCGCTGCCTCGTCATTCATCCCCTGAATCCCCCGGAGCTGATGCCGCTCGTGGAGCTCGTGCCCTGCCCCGAAACGGCGGAGCGCCAGATGGATCAGGCCCAGGAATATCTGCGGGCGCTGGGGCGCATCCCGATCACGCTGAAGAAGGCCGTCCCCGGCTACGTAGTCGGGCGGGTGGCTGCGGCGGTCTGGCGCGAGTGCATCGACCTGGTGCTCGGCGGCGTGATCGGGGTGTCGGACCTCGACCGGGCGGTCTCGTTGGGACCGGCGCTCGGCTGGGCGGCGGCCGGTCCGCACCTCACCTACCATCTGGGCGCGGGAGCCGGTGGGGTGCCGATGTTCCTGCAACACCTGCTGCGGAGCTTCGAAGGCTGGTGGGCCGATCTCGCCCGGTGGGACAAACTCGAGCCGGAGCAGCAGCGGGCACTCGTGATGGCGATCGAACGGGCCTACGCGGGGCAGTTGCCGGCATTGCGGGAGGCGAGGGATCGGCGACTTGGGGCGATTCTACAGGGACTGGAAAAAGCCAGAGAAGAAACCACGTAGGAAAGAAGTCAATCTTTTCTCGGTTTCGCTCTTACCATGAGAACCGGCACCATCGTAATATGCCGCAGCTCGCTCGCGACACTCCCGCGAACCACATCGGCCAGCAGCTTGTGCCCATGGGTCGCCATCGCGATGAGGTCGCAGCCCTCGCGGTCCGCCGCCGCGGCGATCTCCTTGGCCGGATCCCCCGCGGCGAGGATCGACTCGGCGCGGAACCCGTCGCGCCGCAGGTCCGCCGTGATGCGGTCCAGGTAGGCGAAGTCTTCCTTCATTTCTTCTGATTCCCGCAGGTCGAGCTGCTGGATATTGCGCGCCACCCATCCGTCGGCGACGTGGATCAGGACCAGCCCGGCGCCGCAATGCTTGGCCAGACGGCGGACGTGGTCGAGGATCGCCTGATCGAACGCGGAATTCTCGAGGGGGACGAGGATGCGCTGATACATCAAGACACCCAGTCGTGGAAGATGAGGGCCAGGAGCCAGGCGTTCAGCCCCGCGATCAGCACGGCAACGGTGTAGGCGAGGGCCTTGAGCGACCGGGAGTTCACGAACTCGCCCATCTTGGCCCGGTCCGAGGTGAACCGCACCAGCGGGAACACGGCGAACGAAAGCTGCAGGCTGAGGATCACCTGGCTGAGGATCAGGAGCTTGGCGGTGCCGCTCACTCCGAAGAAGATGGCCGTCAGAGCGGCCGGCACAATGGCGATGCCGCGGGTGATGAGGCGGCGCAGCCAGGGCCGGATGCGGATGTTCAAGAACCCTTCCATCACGATCTGGCCGGCGAGGGTCCCGGTCAGGGTCGAGTTCTGCCCCGAAGCGAGCAACGCCAACGCGAACACCAGACTGGCGCCCGCGACACCCAAGAGCGGAGTCAACAGCTGGTAGGCATCCTGGATCTCGGCCACTCCGGTGTGGCCCGAGGTGTGGAAGGTCGCGGACGCGACGATCAGGATCGCGGCATTGATGAACAGCGCGAAGGTGAGCGCGATGGTCGAGTCGATGAAGGCGAACTTCACCGCCATCCGCTTTCCGGGCGGCGTTTCTTCATAACGACGGGTCTGTACGATGGATGAATGCAAGTAGAGGTTGTGCGGCATGACGGTCGCGCCGAGAATCCCGATGGCGATGTAGAGCTGGCCCGGATCGGTGACGATCGACGGCGCCGGCAGGAGTCCACGAAGGAGGGGCGCCAGCTCGGGGCGCGAGATCACGATTTCGAAGAGGAAGCACCCCGCGATCGTGGCGATAAGGGCCACCACCAGCGCCTCGAGCAGCCGAAAGCCCTTGTTCTGGAGGAAGAGAACCAGCAGCACGTCGAAGGCGGTGATCCCGATCCCCCAGGGGAGCGGAATCCTGAACAACAGGTTGAGCGCGATCGCTGAGCCGATCACCTCGGCCAGGTCGCACGCCGCGATCGCCAGCTCGCAGATCACCCACAGCCCGATTGACACGGGGCGCGGGTAGTGGTCCCGGCACGCCTGCGCCAGGTCGCGACCGGTCACGATGCCGAGCTTGGAGGCAAGTCCCTGCAGCAAGATCGCGATGAGGTTCGAGACCACGATCACGCTGAGCAGGGCGTACCCGAAGCGGGCGCCGCCGGCCAGGTCGGTCGCCCAGTTCCCGGGATCCATGTAGCCCACGGCCACGAGGTAGCCCGGGCCGGCAAAGGCGAGGGCCTTTTTCCACCAACCGTGCTCGGCGACCGGGACGGTGCGGTAGACCTCGGCGAGCGACGGGGCGAGACGCGGGTGGCGCCATCCCGTCTCCGCGAGGTTCTTGCGGGCCGCCGCTTCGGCCGGGGTCATCGCGCCGCCTCCCGGCACCACAGCGACTGCGCCAGCTCGCGCCCGACGACCCGCGCGGTACCGGAGGCCGCGAGATAGACCGTCGTCGGCCCGTTGAACGGCTGCCGCTCGGAAACGGTGAGCCGCACGCCGGGGGTCAGCCCCTGCTCGGCGAAGTAGCGCAGCCGGGCGGGGTCCTGCGTGTTCACCTGACGCAGCTCGAGCGGGAGATCGAGGGGCGCGTCGGCGAGCGAGATCAGCTCGGTCTCCTCGATCTCGCCTTCCGCCGTGGGAATCGGATCGCCGTGGGGATCATAGCGCGGGTCACCCAGCGCCCGTGCCATCCGCTCGATCAGCTCGTCGGACACGGCGTGCTCGAGCCGCTCCGCCTCGGCGTGCACGTCGTCCCAGGAGTACGCGAGATGCGTGGTGAGATAGGATTCGAGGATGCGGTGGCGCCGCAGCATCCGCAGCGCGGCGCGGCGGCCCTGCGCCGTGAGCTGCACACCGCGATACGGCACGTGCTCGATCAATCCGGTCTCGGAAAGCCGCTTGACCATCCCGCTCACCGAGGGCGCCGCGAGCGACAACAGCGCGGCGATATCGCTCGTCGCGGCGAACCCGCCTTGCGCCGATAAGCGGTAAATCGCCTTCAAGTAGTCCTCAACCGACGGCGTCAGCGGCGCATCCTGCAATGGCGATGGCATTTCGGTTGAATCCCGGGTAACGGAGCTATCCAGTTGTGCAGTAATTAATTACTGCGGTCATTAGGATAGCGGAAATGTCGATTGTTGGCAAGAGAAACAACGAATTCCCCGAGACTACTGCGAAAACGGCTGGTTCAGCGTTCGCGTTGCAGCCGCTCGAGAAACGGCGTCACGATCCGCTCGGTCAGCCCCCAGATGACGTCGTCCCCGAGATCGTAGGCCGGGAACACGCGCTCCACGCCGCGGACGATGAGCTTCACCTCCCGGCGCACGGCGGGATCGAGGAGGTGCGCGAACGACACCCAGAACGCGCGGTCCACCTCGTCGCTGGGTCGCAGCGCGGGACGCTCACTGAGCGCGAAAACGAACGGACGGACGACGACCGGTGGCAGGACGGGGGTGCGGGGATGCAGGTCGTCGAGCCGGCCGAGCTGCTCGGCGGATTCGAGGACCACGCCGGTTTCCTCGCGGGTTTCCCTCATCGCGGTCGCCAGCAGGTCGGCATCTTCGGGGTCGCGCCGGCCGCCGGGCAGCGCGATCTGGCCCGACCACGGGTCGCCCGAGCGCACGGCGCGCTTGATGAACAACGCTTCGAGCCCGGTGTCGTTGCCCGCGTCGTGCAGGATCAGCGCCACCGCCGCCGGGACGGTGCCGGGCTCGTCCACATCGTTCGCTGGATACGCCGCGAGCACCCGCCGCACGCTCGACTTCGTAAAGGTCGCCATACATCATTCCTCGTGACTCAATCTAGCTGCCTCCGTTTCGCGTTGGCCGCGTGGGAGCGACGCCGGGGGTGATCGCCTGGATCCCGGCAGTCCCCTGGCTACTGGTTCTTGTGATGGTGGTGTACCGGTATGCCACCCGCAGGCCCCTGCTGCGCGACTATCCCCCGCGCGGCTCCGGCCCCCTGCTCTCGGTCGTGATCCCCGCCCGGAACGAGGCGGTCAATATCGCCGATTGCGTGCGCTCGATTCGCGGGGCGGGATACTCGCCGCTCGAGATCATCGTGGTGGACGATCGGTCCACGGACGACACGGCGGCGCGGGCCGACGCCGTGGCCCGGGAGGACGGGCCCGGCCTGGTGCGCGTCGTACGGGGCGCCGAGCCGCCCGCGGGGTGGTATGGGAAACCGTGGGCTCTGGTCCAAGGCTACCGGGAGGCCCGCGGTGAGCTGCTGCTCTTCGCCGATGCCGACACGCGCCATACTCCGGAGCTCGTCCCGCGGGCGGCCGCCGTGCTGGAGGCCGAGCGCGTGGATCTCGTGTCGGTGCTGCCGCGCCAGGAAATGGGGTCGTTCTGGGAGCGCCTGCTGCAACCGCAGGTGTTTCTGGCGCTCGCGACGCGCGTGAGCGACCTGCGGCGGGTGAACCGCACGCGACGGATCTGGGACGCCATCTCGAACGGCCAGTTCATTCTCACCACCCGGGCCGCCTACGAGGAGGCGGGCACCCACGCCGCGGTGCGTCATAGCGTGATCGACGACCTGTTGCTCGCCCAAACCTACGTGCGACACGGGAAGGACATCTTTCTCGTGCACGCCACCGAATTCATGCGGACCCGGATGTACCGATCGCTCGGCGAAATCGTCGAGGGGTGGTCCAAAAACCTGGCGCTCGGTACGCCGCTGATGATGCCGCCCATCGCTCCGCTGCGACGCATCGTGCCATGGCTCATGTGGACGCCGGCGCTCGCGTGGGTGCTGCCACCGGTGTGCTGGGCGCTCTGGGGATGGCCGTGGGCGGCAATTGCGACCGTCGTGTCGCTGCTCGTCTTCATCGAGGTCAACCGCCGGGAAGGAGCTCCGCTCCCGTACGCGCTGCTCTATCCGCTAGGGGCAGCGATCGTCGCGTTCATCATGCTGCGGTCGGCTTGGCGAGGAGGACGGAGGGTGGAATGGAGGGGACGGGTATACTCAGACGCTCAGGGGCGGTCGGGGACGGTCTAGCGGGCAAGGACGAGCAAGGACGAGCAAGGACGGGCAAGGACGGGCAAGGACGGTCGACTCGCTACCGTCTAACGGGTCAGCAACAGCTCTCCCACTTTCGTGCTCATGAGCATCAGCCCGATCGCCACGCTCGCCGTGGCGCTGCCCAGATGCAGCATGGTGGCGAGCCGCTCGCCGCGGCGCGCGGCCGTGCGCACGAGCGATGCCAGCGACCACGAAACCGTCAGCATCCCCCCCATCGTACCGAGCCCGAAGGCCAGGAAGTAGGCGAGCTGGGACGCGCGCGTCGGCGCCGCCGCCACGAGCAGGAGCAGGATCGCGGCGCTCCCGGCGAGCCCGTGCAGCAGTCCGAACCCGAGCGAGCGCCGGACGTCAGCGATGCCATGGATGTGGACGTGCGAGACGCCATGCTCGTGGCTGTGGAGGTGCAGGTGGGTGCCGGTGCCCGGGGCGTGGGTGTGCGCATGGAGGTGCCAGCGACCGCGCAGGTACCGCACCAGCACCGACCCCCCGAGTCCGACGAGCAATACCCCCACCAGGAGGTCGGCGATCGGCCACAGCGATTCGGGGAGGTGGAGATTCCAGGCCACGATTCCCAGCACCACCACGCCGACACTCGCCGTATGGCCCACTGCCCAGGCGAGCCCCAACCGGACGGCGGCGCCGAGCGAGCCCTGCCGGGTGGCGAGGGTCGAGACGGCGGCCAGGTGGTCGGGCTCGAAGGCGTGCCGGAACCCCAGGACCAGGCCGATTCCG
Source organism: Gemmatimonadales bacterium (assembly GCA_035500495.1). Lineage (GTDB taxonomy): Bacteria > Gemmatimonadota > Gemmatimonadetes > Gemmatimonadales > GWC2-71-9 > DASTHG01. Next base: position 22,293 of record DATJXC010000036.1, on the reverse strand, counting down.
GTGACCGCGGCGAGAGTGGGGGCCATAGGTGTGAAACAATGTAGCGGGAAACATGAAGGCAGGATGAGGCGTCTTCAGGCTACCCTAGCGCCCTACAACCATTTGCCCAGCTTCCTTATCGAAGTGAAGGCATGGCGGAGGCTCCGACCCTGACCGACGATCCCGCTACGATCCCGGTAGCCGATGCGGAACTGGCCGATGTCGCCCTGGCGGCCAGCGGGGACGGCCGTGCGTTCGAGCGGCTCTACCGCTCCCACCTGAACCGGGTGCACGGGTTGGTGCGGCGCATGCTCGATGCCGATGTGGCCGACGACGTCACCCAGGACGTCTTTGTTCGGGCCTGGGAGAAGCTGCACACGTTTCGGGGTGAGGCGCAGTTCGGCACCTGGTTGCACCGCCTGGCGGTGAACGTGATCCTGGCCCGTCGCAAGACGTTCGGGATCGAGCGGAGCCGGTTTGAGGGTGATCCGGAGCCGTCGCTGGAGCAGGCCAGCGGCCGCGGCGAGACGGTCGAGCACACGATGGACTTCGAGCAGGCGCTGGCGCGGTTGCCGGAGGGTGCGCGACAGGTGTTCCTGCTGCACGACGTGGCCGGGTATCGGCATGAGGAGATCGCCAAGATGCTCGGGATCGTGCCGGGGACCTCGAAATCACAGCTGCACCATGCGCGGATGGCGCTGAGAAAGCACTTGGACTGAGCACGGAACACGGAGCACACCTATGAGCGACCAGTACACCAATCGACTCTCGGAGTACCTGGACGACGAGCTCGATCCCGCATCGCGGGTTGAGATGGACGCGCACCTCGCCGCCTGCGGTGAATGCCGCGCGACGCTCGCCGAGCTCAAGGGTGTGGTCGCGCGGGCGCAGCGGCTCGATGAGCGCGGCGCCGCTCCCGCCGCCGACCTGTGGCCGAGGATCGCGGACCGGATCGGCCTCGCGACCGATGACCTGGCGCGGCGGCGTGCCGCCCGGCGCTTCTCGTTCAGCGTGCCGCAGCTCGTGGCCGCGAGCTTCATTCTCGCGGTCGTCTCTGGGGGCGCCGCGTGGCTGGCCCGCTCCTGGACGGGCGGGGCGAAGCCTCCCGTGGCGGCCGGCCCGAGCCTGGGCGGGGCGGGAGTCGGGGCGGCGGTCGTGAGCTGGGTGCCCAAGGCCGACTCGAGCGCCGATCACGCGGTCGCCGATCTGCGCCTGGCGCTGGCCGAAGGGCGGCAGGCCGGTCGCATCGATTCGGCGACCGTCGCGACGCTGGAGCACAGTCTCGCCGTGATCGACAGCGCGATCACCGAAGCGCGGGTCGCGCTCGCCCAGGACCCGAACAGTCCCTATCTGAATCATCACCTCGCCGCGACGATGCGGCGAAAGTTCGAATTTCTGCGTCAGGCGGGTACCATCGCCTCGGCGCGGTCATAAGAGGAGCATCTATGCTGCCGGTATTGGCCGCCGTCCTTGCCCTGAGCGCTTCGGCCCTCCAGGACACCGATACGACATTCGCCGTCCGCCAGGGACAACGTCTCGATGTCAACGATTTCGGGGGCACGATCGACGTCAAGATCTGGCGCCAGAATGCCATCAAGCTCAGCGCCTCGCACTCGAGCCGCGATCGGATCGCCATCGATCTCGGCGACGACGCGACCATCTCGATCCGCGGCGAGTCGCGCCACGGCCCGCCGATGGTCGACTACGAGCTCACGGTGCCCGCCTGGATGCCCCTGAACCTCTCCGGCGTTTCCACCGACATCAACGTGGATGGCGTGGTTGCGGAAATTGTGGCTGAAACCGTGGAGGGAACGATCAACGTCATAGGGGGGAAGAGCAACGTGTCGCTCCGGTCGGTCAATGGGGACGTCACCCTGAAGAACGCGGCGGGACACGTCGAGGTCCACAGCGTCGACGGCGGACTCGATCTGACCAATGTCAGCGGCGACATCGAAGCGGAGACCGTGTCGGGCGACATCTCGCTCGCGGGGATCACCTCGGCCGACGTGGACGCCAATACGGTAGACGGCGGGATCACGTATGAAGGGACGATCCAGGATGGGGGACGCTACCACTTCGGGTCGCACTCCGGCGACGTGACCGCCGCGATTCCCGACAAGGCCAATGCCACGGTGTCGGTGGCCACGTACAACGGGGAATTCCAGTCGTGCCGGCCGGTGAAGCTCGTCAACAAGAGCAAGCACCGTTTCACCTTCACCCTCGGCACCGGGAGCGCGCGGATCGAGATCGAATCGTTCGACGGGGACTTGAACCTGGCGTGCCCCGGCAGCATCCACGCGAAGTCGGGTGAGGGGGAAGGCGCGAGCGTCCGGGTGCATGTCAACCCCCACGTACGGGTCGAGGTCAAGGGCGACAAGGAGAAGAAGGATTCGGACGACCAGGACGAGGACAACTGACCATGACCAGACAGCTCACCTTTGGTCTCGCCACACTGCTGCTCGCGGGGCCGCTCGCCGCCCAGGATTTCCATTGGACCGGGACGGTCGCCGCCGGGAAGCGGCTCGAGATCCGCGGCGTCAACGGCGACATCACGGCGTCGCTCGCCACGGGGAATCAGATCGAAGTCTCCGCGCGCAAGACGGCGCACCGCAGCGATCCCGCATCGGTGGATATCCAGGTGGTGCCGTCGGCCGAGGGCGTGACGATCTGCGCCGTGTATCCGACCGGCCGGCACGCCCGGCATAACAACACCTGCGAGGCCGGCCACTCGGACCAGGACACCGAGAACAACGACGTCGTCGTCGATTTCACGGTGAAGGTCCCGGCGGGGGTTCTGTTGACCGCCACCACCGTGAACGGGGACGTCGAGGCGACGGGGCTGAAGAGCGACGCCGACCTGACGACCGTGAACGGCGGGATCCGCGCCTCGACGTCGGGCTTCGTCGAAGCGACCACGGTGAACGGGTCGATCGAGGCCGACATGGGCCGCGCCGACTGGACCGGGAGCGCCGAATTCACCACGGTGAACGGCAGCGTCACGCTGACCCTCCCCACCACCTTCAGCGCCGAAGTCCGTGCCGAAACGGTGAACGGCGACCTCGAGTCCGACTTTCCCCTCACCGTCACCGGGAAGTTCGGGCCGCGCAACCTGCACGGCACCATCGGGAACGGGGGGCGGAAGCTGAATTTGACGACGGTGAATGGGAGCATACGTCTTCGGAAGGCGTGAAAGGATAGAGCGGCGGTAGCGTAGAGCGACGGTAGAGTCAGGCGGCGGTAGGCTGAGGCGACAATTCGTGCCTGCTTACCGCCGCCTCTCCCTATCGTCGTTTCATCTATCGTCGTTTATCCTACCGTCGCCTCACCCTCGCAGTAATCCGCCCCCTCCCGCAACACTCCGGTACCACACCGCGACGAGGCGCCCCGCATCATGCGGCCTCGCTCGCAAGGACCCGTGGTGGTACGGGAGCTGCTCACCCGCACCGAGCAGATCAGCGATCTCCGCGAACTATTTCGCGTGCTCGGCTATCAAGCGGCGTGGGAGACCGTCCCACCCGGGTCGTGGTTGGGGACGGAGCTGGAACAGGGACTCGGCGTCCGCATGGCGGCCGTGGTCGCCCGTTACGAAGCGTTCCGCGTGTTCGCCCTCGCGGCCGCCGACCCCCTGCGAGCCGCCCGCGCCGCAGCCCAGCGCCTGGCCGGCGGCGGTGAGCGCGGCCTGGCCTGCGCCCTGGACGATCCCCCGGCACGCCGGCTGGTACTGGCGGCATGGCGGGCGACGGCCTCCGGGATCCTGCGCATCCGTGACACCACGATCGCTCTCGCCCACCCCCCGGCCACGGCGCTCGCGATCCTCGAGCGGCTCACGCCCGTGCCGGGAGAAACGGCCCTGGCTCTGTCGCTGCGCGTCGGCGACGCGCTCGCGAGCGAAGCGGTGACGCCCCGGTTCTTCCGGGCTTTCCGCACCGTGCTGGATCGCTTCGCCGACCACCTCGCGCATCCCGGCAATCGCGCCGATCGCCATGCCCTGGCTCTGACCGCGCTGACCCGCGTGCTGTTCCTCTACTTCGTGCAGGAAAAGGGCTGGCTCGACGGCGACCACCGCTATCTACCGCGCCTGCTCGACCGCTGCATCGCTCAACGCGCGCATTTCCATCGCGCCGCCCTCCACCCGCTGTGCTTCGGGGCCTTGAACCGCCCTCCGTCGGTCCGCCCCAGGGCGGCGCGCGCTCTCGGGCGGGTCCCGTTCCTGAACGGCGGCCTCTTCGAGCCCACCGCGCTGGAGCGGCAGGTCGGCCCGGGTGTGTGGAGCAACAGCGTCTGGCGCGACGGCTTCGACGACCTGTTCGAGCGATTCCATTTCTCGGCCCACGAAGGCGACGCCGGCGACTTCGTGGCGCCCGACATGCTGGGACGCGTCTTTGAGGGTGTCATGGACCCCGACGAACGGCACTCGAGCGGCAGCTACTACACACCCCCGGCGCTCGTGCGCGCGATCGTGCGGGCGGGGGTCGAGGCCGCGCTGGTCCATCGCCTGGGAGTTCCACGCGACGCCGCCGCCCGGTGGGTGCACGACGGTGCGCCGCCCCCCCGTCCCCCGGACCTCCGCCGCCTGACCATCCTCGACCCCGCTGCCGGATCGGGAGCGTTCCTGCTCGGGGCGCTGGACGAGCTGCTGCGAATGCGGGCCGCCGCCGGGGAGCCGGCCTCCGCGGCGCTGCGCCGCGATATCGTCGCCCACTCGCTCTACGGTGTGGACCGGTCCCTCACCGCCGTCCGGCTGACCGAGCTGCGGCTCTGGCTCGCCCTCGTCGCCGACGATCCGACGGCGGACCCGGGCGCCGTGGCGCCGCTCCCGAACCTCGACGGGCATGTGCGCCAGGGAGACGCCCTGCTCGATTGCCTGGGCGTGGCCCACACCCTCCTGGGAGGAGGCGAAGCCCGGTCCACGGCGACCCCGACGTTGGTCGCGGCCGCTCACGCCCGACGTCAGTTGTTCGCACTGACCGGGGCCGCCAAGCGCGACGGCGCGCGCCAGCTGGCGGTAGCGGAAGCACAACTCGCTCGATCGCTCCTCACGGCGGCGATCGCGGCCTTGGAAAGCGGCGTGCGGGCACTCTGTGAGGCGGCGCGCGCGCCCGATCTGTTCGGGGCCGTGCGCGGGCTCAACCGGGAGGACCGATTACGCCTGCGGCGGCTGCGGGCGGCCCGGCGCGAGTTGCGTCTCGTCTCCCGCCGCATCACCCGCGATGGTGGTGTGCCGTTCTTCAGTTTCGAATCGCATTTCGGTGACATCCTCGCGGCCGGCGGGTTCGACCTGGTCGTCGGCAACCCGCCCTGGGTGCGGGGTGAGCGGCTGCCGGTGGGGGTCCGGGAGGCACTCGCCGAGCGTTACGCGGTGTGGCGCCCGGCATCGGGCCCCTCGGGTGGGGGTGGGAGGTTCGCCCACCTCCCCGACGTCGCGGTCGCATTCGTCGCCCGCGCGCTGGAGCTCTCGGCGCCGGGCGGGATCACCGCCATGCTCCTCCCCGCCAAGCTCGCTTCCAGCGGCTACGCCGAGTCGTTGCGACGGGAGCTGGCCCATCGCACCACGATCGAGCGGCTGGTCCCGCTCGAGGCTGAAGCGGAGACATTCGGCGCCGTGGTGTACCCGATGGCCCTGGTCACCGCCCGGCGCGAGCCGTCGATGGAGGACGATGCACGGGTGTCCGTCGCCCTCGGTGCGACAACCGACGGCCACCGGGCCCTGCCGCAGCGAACGCTGCAGCGGGCCGGACCATGGCTGCTGCATCGGGAGGCGGCGACTGTCGCGGCCCGGCTCGCGCGGGAGCTGCCCCGGATCGGGGACCGCTGGATCCCCCAGCTCGGCGTGAAGACCGGGGCGGATGATCTGTTCGTGGTGGCGGACCGGGTCGCGGGCGCCAAGCCCGCCGTTCGCGGCCGCGACATCTCCCGGTGGGAGGTCCGGTCTCGGGTCTTTCTGCTGTGGACCCACGACGCGGCCGGCCGTCCCCTGGCGCGGCTTCCCGCCCCGCTGGCCGAGCGACTCGACGCCCATGCCGAACGTCTGCGGCGACGCGCCGACTATCGCCGGGGGCCGGCCTGGCAGGTGTTTCGCATCGCCCTCGCCACGGCCCCGCACCGCGTGCTCTGGCCCGATGTCGCGCGCCGCCTCACGGCCGTCGTTCCGCCCTCCGACTGCGTGCCCTTGAACACCGTCTACGGCATCGCGACGCGCAGCGGCGACGACGCTCACGCGCTCGCGGCGCTGTTCAACACCCGCTGGTATTCGGCGCTCGTGCGCCTCGTCGCGGACCCGGCGCGCGGCGGATTCCGCCGCTGCAATGCCCGCGTCGTGGCGCAGCTCCCGCTCCCTTCACTGACCGACGAGGGGTGGGGCGCCCTGGCCGCGGCCGGGCGAAGACACGACACCCCGGACTCTCTCGTCGCCGAGGCCCTGACTCTCGATGCTGCCGACCGCCGCGTTCTGGCGCCGCTCGCCCCTCCCCCGGATCCTGGCTGAGCAGCTCGCCCCGGTCCCGGCACCGGGCGCGTTGCTCCTCGAGCCGGTGGGAAATACGGCGGCGGCGCCTGGTCCGGTCTGCGGGGAAGCCGCGCGCGCCCTGCTCGACCTGCGGGTGGTGGCGCCGCCCCTGCCCCCGTGGCTCGCGCCACACCAGGTCCCCGCCGCCCACCGGCTCATGGCCATCCTCGAGCGATATGGCGGGGCGGTACTGGCCGACGCCGCCGGGATGGGGAAGTCCTACGTCGCGCTGGCGATCGCCGCGCTGCACCCGTCGGCCTCGCTCATCGTCCCCGCGGTTCTGATCCCGCAATGGCGCACGCTGTGCGACCGGCTCGCCATCTCCCCGCCCATCGTCAGCAGCGAATCCCTGAGTGGTCGTGCGGTCCGGTTCGTGGATCCACCTGCGATCGTCGTCGTGGACGAGGCCCACCGCTTCCGCAATCCGGAGACGCGTCGCTATCGCGCGCTGGCCCGGTATCTGGTTGGGGCCCGCGTCCTGCTGCTCACCGCGACACCGGTGCACAACCGGATCGCCGACCTATTGCATCTGTTCCGTCTGTTTCTCCGCGATGACGCCCTGGCGGCGCTCGGCCTGCCTTCACTCCGTCTCGCCGCGTCGGGGAAGCTCGACACACGCTCCGTCAGCGTCTCCAGCGTGGCCGCCCGCCTGGTCGTGGCGCGATCGCGGAGCCGCGCCCGGTCGGGGTACGGCGAGTCTCCCGTGCGGCTCAGTTTCCCCGCCCGCGGCGGGCATGCGCTGATCGCCGCGCCGCCGGCACCAGGGTCCACGCTCGCCGCCCTGGTGGCGGGGATCGAGAGCCTCCAGGGCGACGCCGCTCCGTTATTGCGCCTCACCCTATTGCGCCGGCTTGCCTCCAGCGTGGCGGCGCTGCGCTGGTCGCTCGACCGTTACGAGGCGTTTCTCGACCTCGCCGCGAGCGCGGACCGGCGGCTCGAGGCGCGCGATTTCCAGCGCTGCTTTGCCCGCACCGACGACGGCGACCTGCAGCTCGCCCTGCTCCCGCTGCTGCTCGCGCCGGACGCACCGCTGGTGCGTGACGCAACGGAGCGCGAGCGCGTGAGCATGCTCCGCGACTTGTGCCGGCCGGATGAGGATCCCAAGGCGGACGCCCTGCTGGGGCTGCTGGAGTCGCACGCCGTGAAGACGATCGTCTTCACCGAAGCGGCGGCGACGCTCAAGGACCTGTTGCGCCGGCTTCGCGGGCGACTCCGCGTCGCGGCGGTCGCGGGCACGACGGGATGGTTGGGTCGCGACCGCGCCGGGCGGGAGGAGGTGCTGCGTTGCTTCGCGCCGCTCGCGCAAGGCGCGCCACTGCCGCCCGACGCCCTCACCGCCGACGTTCTGCTGGCGACCGACCTTGTGGGCGAAGGGCTGAGCCTCCAGGACGCCGGCCGCGTAGTGCACTACGATCTTCCCTGGAGCCCCGCGCGGCTGGCCCAGCGCGTCGGCCGGATCGACCGGCTCGGCTCGCGGCACGCCGAGATCGAGACCGCGACGTTCACGCCGCCCGAGCCGCTGGCGCGCGCGATCGCGCTGGAACAGCGGCTCGCAGCCAAGGTGCAGGCCCAGGTCCAGGCCGGCGCCGCCGAGGTGGAGACGGTGGCAGGGCGCCTCGAGCGAGACGGCGGCAGTCCATTCGATTGGTGCGACCGGCTGCAACAGTTGGCCACGGCGCGGCTCGGCGGCGACCCGGTGCCACTGGGGGCGGTCGCCGCCGTCCGGGAAGGTCCCAGGGCGGTGGTACTCGTCGTGGGTCTGGGAGCGGGATTCACGGAAGCGATCGTCGTCGACGATGCCCGAGGGGCGGCCCTGGCCGATCCGGAGCGGGCTACCACGCTCCTGGCTCAGGCGGGCACCGGGAACCCCGCCCCGCCCGATCCGGGGCGGCTGCGGGTGGCATTGCGACAGGCGGCGCCGCTCGTCCAGGAGCGCCTCGCCGCAGTCGCGGACGGCCGCTGGCGGGCGACCGACCGGGACCGCCTGGGCCGGCGTCTCATCCCCTACGCGCTGACCGCGGCGCGCCGGGCCGCCCGCCGGGGGAACCGGACCGCCCTGACCCGGCTCGATCGGCTGGTTTCGCGACTTGCGGCTGGGATGTCGGCGGGCGAGGAGCTGCTCCTGGAGGACCTGCTGCGGCAGCGGCAATCGCTCACCGTGGCGGACTTGCTGGCCTGGGACGCCAGACTCCCCGCCGCCGCCGTGCGGGTCGAATCCCAGCGCCCGGTGCTCCTGGCCGCGGTGATGCTGGGCGCCCTTGGATAGGAGGGTCCGCCATGAGAGATTTCAGGTAACTCAAGCCACCTCTCATGGGCAGACCCACACTCCCTCTACGCACCTACATTGACCGGCTCCGGGCCAAGTATGGCCGCCCCAAGCGACCGATCCCCAGCGGACCGTTCGAGTGGATTATCTGGGAGCACATCGGGGACCAGGCCGACGACGACCAGCGCGCCGTCGCGTTCCGGGCCCTGCGCCAGAAGCTCGGCACCACTCCCCAGGCGATCCTCAACGCGGCCAAAGGCGTGATCACCCCATTACTCGATCTCGCCGGCCCCGATGCGGGCAAGCGCCTCGACAAGCTGCGCAAGGCGTCGCAGGTGATGATCGAGATCGGTCTCGCCCGCCTGCGCACGCTGGTGCGCGAGAACCCCGGCGAGGCCAAGAAGCTGATCAAGAAATTCCCCGGGATCGGCGAGCCCGGAGCCGACCGCATCCTGCTCTTCTGCAAGAGCATGGCCGGTCTCGCTCCCGACCCCAATGGGGCTCGCGTGCTGTCGCGACTCGGGTACGGGAAGGCGGGATCGAGCTTCGCGCAGGTGTACGAGCACGTGACCGCGGCGATCCAGCCCGAGCTGCCCCGCGATTACAACTGGCTGGTGCAGGCACATCAGCTATTGCGCCGCCACGGCCTCGAGCTGTGCAAGAGCTCTTCGCCCCGTTGCGGTGAGTGCCCCCTCGCGAGCGACTGCGACTGGTACCAGTCGCATTAAGGCCGTCGTGGGCCGTCCCGTCATTCTGTTCGATCTGGACGGCACCATCCTCGACTCGGTCGAGCTGATCCTCCGTTCCTATCGCCACACCCTGCGGTTGCACCGCGGCTTCGAGCCCGACGACGCGGTTTGGATGAAAGGCCTCGGCACCCCGCTCCGCGTCCAGTTCCGATTGTGGACCGATGATCCCGTTGAGCTGGAGGCGATGGTCGAGACCTATCGGGAGTACAACAACGCCCATCACGACGAGCTGGCGCGCCCCTATGAGGGGGTGAGCGCGGCGGTGCGGGCGCTGCACGCCGAGGGGAAGCGATTTGCCCTCGTGACGAGCAAGTTCCAAAGCGGTGCCCGCCGCGGCCTGGCGCTCGCCGGCGTCGAGGACCTGTTCCCGGTGATCATCGGCGCGGACGATGTGGAGCGCCCCAAGCCGCACCCGGAGCCCGTGCTCACGGCGCTGGCCCGCATGGGCGCGGTCCCTGAAGACGCGGTGTTCGTCGGTGATTCGCGGCACGACCTCGAGTCGGGGCGGGCGGCGGGTGTGCAGACGGCGGCCGTGTTATGGGGGCCATTTGACCGCGCGCACCTGGAGGACCTCGAGCCGGACTACTGGCTCGAGCGGCCGGGAGATCTCGCCACCCTGGCTTGATCGCGAGTACTTTGTCCTCATGACTTTCGTCACCTTCGAGCTCGAGCGCTGGCAGAGCACCTGGGAGAACCGGGTGCGGTTCAACCTCTCCGAATCCGGCGTCCACCCGTTGTCGGTGAAAGAGCTGCTGGAGCTGGCCGGCGCCCCACTCGATCCCCTGCTCGACGTACGGCTGGGCTACAGCCAGTCCAACGGCACCGACCGGCTGCGCGAGCGCATCGCGGCGCTGTATCCCGGCGCCTCGACCGACCAGGTGCTCGTCACCACCGGCAGCGCGGAAGCGAACTACGTCGCCTGCTGGCGGATCCTCGAGCCCGGCGACACCGTCGCCATGATGCTCCCCAACTACATGCAGATCTGGGGGCAGACACAGAACCGCGGCGCCCGGATTCGGGGGCTGCAGCTGGACGAGGCAACAGGGTGGTCCCTCGATCCGGCGGCGATCGCCGACGCGATCACGCCGGGGACGAAGCTCGTGGTGGTGACGAATCCCCACAACCCGACCGGGCACATCCTGTCCGATGCCGCGCGGCGCGCGATCGTCGGCCGGACCGCCGAGGTCGGGGCCTGGCTCCTCGCCGACGAGGTGTACAGCGGGGCGGAGCGGAACGGCAAGACCACGCCCTCGTTCTGGGGCAGCTACGACAAGCTGATCTGCGTGAGCGGACTGTCCAAAGCCTACGGCCTGCCGGGGCTGCGGATCGGCTGGTTGGCGGGCCCCAAGGACTTCGTGGCCGAGTGCTGGGCCCGCCACGACTACACGACCATCGGCCCGTCGGGCGCGTCGGATTACCTGGCGAGCGTCGCGCTCGAGCCGCGGGTGCGGGAGCGGATCCTGGCGCGGACGCGCGCTATCCTGCGCGACAACTATCCGATCCTCGAGCGCTGGCTGCAGGGGTTCGACGGGACATTCCGTTGGACGGCGCCGCAGGCGGGGGCGATCTGTTTCGCGAAGTACGCGCCGGCGCTCTCGGGGCTCGACTTGGTGGAGCGGGTGCGGGCGGCGCAAAGCGTCCTGCTCGTGCCGGGCGAGCACTTCGGGATGCGGGGGTACATTCGGTTCGGCTACGGCAACGAGCAGGAGGAGTTGAAGGAAGCCCTCGCCCTGGCGGGGCCGGAGCTGAAGCGGGCATTCGGCCAGAAGTAATGCGCGTCATCCCGCTCGAGGCGTTCCGCGACAAGCTGCCGATGGCGACGGCGATCGCGGCGGTGGAGCGCGGGTTCCGGCTGTACGGCCAGGGTCAGGCGACCTTGCCCGACCCGCTCGTGATGGCGCTGCAGGACCGGGCGGCCGAGGTCCACGTGAAGGGGGCGCACTTAGCCGGCGCCCGATACGTGGTCCTGAAGCTCGCCACCGGGTTCCCCGCGAACCGCGATCGGGGACTCCCCTCCGGGGACGGGATGTACCTGCTGCTCGATGCGGAGACCGGCGCGCCGGTTTTCCTGCTGGAAGAGCACGGGTATCTGACCGATCTCCGCACCGCGGCCGCCATCGCCCTGACGTTGAAGTACTGCGCGCCGCCGGGCGCGCGCGCCGCGCTGCTGGTGGGCGCGGGGGCGGTCGCCCGGCTCGCGAGCCGCGCGATCATCGCGGAACGCCCGATCGAGCGGATCGTCATCTGGAATCGGAGCGCGAAACGGGCGGAAGCGCTGGCGCGGGAGCTGAAGGGAGTCGTCGCATGCCGCGTGGCCGACGCGCTGGAGCCTGAGGTGCGCAAACACCGGCTCATCGTCACCGCCACCGCGGCGACCGAGCCGTTGATTCGAGCCGCGTGGGTCGCCAAGGGGACTCATGTCGTCTCGGCCGGCACGGGTAGTCCGGGGAAGGTGGAGCTCGAGCCCCGCCTCCTCGCCAAAGCCGATCGGTTATTCGCCGACCGTATCACGCAGACCGAGCGCTACGGGAACCTGGCCGCTGCGCTGGCCGCGGGGGTGGTAACGCGGGACAAGGTGACCGCGGAGCTTGGGGATCTGGCCACGGGCCGAGTTCCAGGACGCACCGCGGAGGACGAGATTACGATCGCGGACCTGACGGGGGTGGGTGTCCAGGACGCCGCCATCGCCGAGGCCGTGGTGGAGGCATTGTCGCTATGAAGTGGGTGATCCGCGCGCCGCACGACGGCAGCGAAGTCGGGGTTTGCGACCTGGCGGGACCGGAGCAGGTCCGCGCCGCGCTAGACGGCAACGTGGCGGCGGCGCGCGCCTGCCGTGAGCTGCCAGCGTTCCGCCGCGCCGAGGCCCTGCTCAAGATCGCGGGCGGGCTCGCCATTCAACGTGAGGAATTCGCCCGCACCCTCGCCCTCGAGGCCGGGAAGCCGATCGCCCAGGCGCGCACCGAAATCGACCGGGCCATCGGGGTATTCCGCGATGCCGCCGAAGAGGCGACGCGCATCGAGGGAGCGGTGCTCCCCGCGGACGTCGCCGCGCAGGGCGTGGAACGACTCGCCATCACGCGCCGCTTTCCGCTCGCCCCGATCGCCGCGATCACGCCATTCAACTTCCCGGTGCTCCTCGCCGCGCACAAAATCGCGCCGGCGATGGCCTGCGGCGCGACCCTCACCCTCAAACCCCCGCCACAGGACCCGCTCACGACGCTCAAACTGGCGGAGCTCGTGGCCAGGTCGGGGTATCCCGCGGGGGGGATCGCGGTCGTCCCCTGCACCGTCGAGGTCGCGCAGATTCTCCTCGAGGATCCCAGAGTCCGGCTCATCACCTTCACCGGCAGCGCGGCGGCGGGATGGGCGATCCGCTCCAAAGCCGGGACCAAACGAGTCGCCCTCGAGCTGGGCGGGAACGCCGGGGTAATCATCGAACCGGACGCCGACCTCGAGTGGGCGGCCGCCCGCTGCGCCATCGGCGGCTTCAGCTATGCGGGCCAGTCGTGCATCTCCACCCAGCGCATTTTCGTGCACCGGGACGCCTATCGCCCCTTCCTTGACCGCTTCATGCCCCGAGTGAAGGCGCTCCAGGTAGGCGACGTCCTCGATGACAAGACCGACGTCGGGCCGATGATCTCGGTGCAGGCGGCCGAGCGCGTCGAGAGCTGGATCCGCGAGGCGACGGCCGGCGGAGCGAAGGTGGCGATCGGCGGGTCGCGGCGTGGCGCCTACCTCGATCCGACGGTGCTGGAACACACCACGGCGGCGATGAAGGTGAACTGCGAGGAGGTGTTCGCGCCGCTCGTGACGGTGACTCCGTACCAGGGAGTCGAGGAAGCGGTGAGCGCCATCAACGCCTCGCCCTACGGGCTGCAGGCGGGTGTGTTCACGAGCAACCTCAAAACGATGTTCCGGCTGCACGCCGAGCTGGACGTGGGTGGGGTGAACGGGAACGACATCCCGGGTTTCCGGATCGACCGGTTGCCCTACGGCGGGGCCAAAGCTTCGGGGTTAGGTCGCGAGGGGGTGCGGTACGCGATCGAGGAGATGACGGAGCTCCGGCTGCTGACGCTGAAGCTCGATTGATCCCCGGCTAGATCAAAGCCCGCAGCACGATGTACGAGAGGCCCGCGATCCCGGCGGCCGCGGGGATGGTGAGCAACCACGCCCAGACGATCCGCCCCGCCACTCCCCAACGGACTGCCGAAATCCGATTCGCCGCGCCGACTCCGGCGATGGCTCCGGTGATCGTGTGGGTGGTGCTGACGGGAATGCCGAGAGACGAGGAGAGAAACAAGGTCACGGCACCGCTCGCCTCGGCGCAGAACCCGCCGAACGGGGTCAGTTTCGTGATCCGCTGGCCCATCGTCTTCACGATGCGCCACCCCCCCGCCATGGTGCCCAACCCGATCGCCGCGTGCGCGCAGAGAATCACCCACACCGGAATGTGGTCGGCCGAGGTGAGGTGGAGCGCCTGCACGGGGAACCCCACGAACAGCGCCTGAGAGGAGACCAGCAGGGCCACGATGATGCCCATGGTCTTCTGGGCGTCGTTGGTGCCGTGGCCCAGGGAATAGGCCGCCGCCGAGAGGAGCTGGAGCAGCCGGAAATTCTTGTCGACCTGGCGCGGCAGCGAGCGCCGCAGCATCCAGGAGAGGCCCACCGTCAAGAGCAGCGCCAGGGAGAGCCCCATGAGCGGCGCCACGACGATGAAGATGAGCGTCTTGATCCAGCCCTGGGTGATTATCGCGGCGAATCCCGCTTTGGCCACCGCCGCCCCGGCGTAGCCGCCGACCAGGGCGTGAGAGGAGGAGGTGGGTAGGCCGCCGTACCAGGTGATCAGGTCCCAGAAGATGGCGCCGAGCAGGCCGCCGAGGATGACGGTGGGATCGACGACCGACAGATCGATCATCCCGTTGCCGATCGTGCGCGCGATCGCCGTCCCGAAGACGAACGCCGCCACGAAGTTCCAGAACGCCGCCCACCCGACCGCCGCGAACGGGGAGAGCACGCGGGTGGACACCACCGTCGCGATCGAGTTGGCGCTGTCGTGAAAACCGTTGATGAAGTCGAAGCAGAGCGCGACCAGGACGATCGCCAGCACCAGCCAGACGGCGCCGCTCCCCATCAGGCGTGCTTCAGGGTGATGGACTCCACCATGTTGGCGACGTCTTCGGCCTCATCGAGGGTGCGCTCCAGGTTGTCGTAGATCTCCTTCCATTTGATCACCTCGACCGCGTCGCGCTCCTTGTCGAACAGCTGCCCCAGCATGTCGTGGTAGATGACGTCGCCCTCTTCTTCGAGCTTCTTGGCCTCGACGCAGTACTTCATGACCTCGTCGCCCTTCTTGAGCCGGCCCACCGCTTCGCCCAGGACGACGACCATTCGCTGGATCACATCGGTGAGCTGCCGCACCCCCGCCGGGGCCACCCCGATCCGGAAGATCTGCGCGCGCCGGGCGGTGCCGTCGATCGCGTCCATCACGTCGTCCAGGTCGGAAGCGAGCTGATGGATGTCTTCGCGGTCCAGCGGCGTGATGAAGGTGCGATCGAGGCGGTTCACCACCTCGTGGGTAACGTCGTCGGCTTCGTGCTCCAGCCGCTTGATCGCTTCGACGATGGGGGCGCGCCGCTCCGGCGGGGCGTCGAACAACTCCCGCAGCCGACCCGCGGCTTCAGTGTTGCGTTTGGCGACCTCGACGAACAGGTCGAAGAACTCCTCTTCACGCGGCAGCAGGCGCACGGGACCCTCGGACGGGGTTGGGGACCTTCGGAACGGCAGCGAAGAACATAGCGGCCCCCCCCGGCGGCAACTAGGTTAGGGGCGCTCTGATTCGCTTCATGACGGTTTCATTCCCCGGACGAGGAACCGGAATGGCGACAACCCAGGAGCCCCACCAGACCGAGTTCGTCAAGGCGATCACGCGGCTCGACGCCACGGCCCTCGTCATGGGCTCGATGATCGGCTCGGGCGTCTACATCGTGTCGGCCGACATCGTCCGCTCGGTCCACACCCCCGGCCTGATGCTCCTCGTCTGGGTGCTGTCGGGGATCATGACGGTGATGGGCGCGCTCACCTACGGCGAGCTGGCGGCGATGTTCCCGCGGGCGGGTGGCCAGTACATCTACCTGCGCGAGGCGATCTCGCCCCTGTTCGGCTACCTGTACGGCTGGACGCTGTTCATGGTCATTCAGACCGGGACGATCGCGGCGGTCGCGGTGGCGCTCGCGAAGTTCACCGCGGTCTTCTGGCCGAGCCTCTCCCCCGAGGTGTACGCCGGCCTCGGCACAACGGTGTCGTTCCCCAAGCCGATCGGCGACATCGCGGTGGGGCTCTCACCGCAGCGGCTGTTCGCGATCGCCTCCGTCCTCGTGCTCACCTGGGTCAACGTGCGGGGCGTCCGCACCGCCGCGATCATCCAGACGACGTTCACCGCGGTGAAGACGGCGACGCTCGCCGCCGTGATCCTGCTGGGCATCGCGATCGGCCGTAACGCCGCGGCGATCGCCGCCAATTTCGGGCCGCATTTCTGGCCTGCCGGGAGCCTCACCTGGGGGCTCGTCCCGGTGATCGGGGGCGCCATGGTGGGCGCGCTCTTCTCCATGGATGCCTGGAACAACGTGGGCTTCGCGGCCGACGAGCTGAAGAACCCGAGCCGGGATATCCCGCTCGCCATGGGACTCGGCACCGCCACGGTCGTGCTGCTCTACTGTCTCGCCAACTTTTCGTATCTCGTCGTCCTGCCGCTCGATCAGATCGCGAACGCCCCTCAGGACCGCGTGGCCACGGCGGCGCTGCAGGTGATGTTCGGCAACGCGGGGCTCTACGTGATGGCCGCGGCGATCATGATCTCCACCTTCGGTTGCAACAACGGGCTGATCCTCTCCGGCGCCCGCGTCTACTACGCGATGGCCCGCGACAAACTGTTCTTCAATTCCGTCGGGAGGTTGCATCCCAGCTACAAGACGCCGGCGCTGGGGCTCGTCGTCCAGGGGATCTGGACCTGCGTGCTGTGTCTGTCGGGGACCTACGGCCAGCTGCTCGACTTCGTCATCTTCGCGGCGGTGCTGTTCTACTTCTGCACCGCCCTCGGCCTGTTCCTGTTACGTCGCAAGCGCCCGGACGCCACACGACCGGTAACGGCACCGCTGTATCCCTGGCTGCCCGCGGGATACCTGGTGGCCATGGCGATCATGGCGGTGGACCTGTTGGCGGTGAAGACGACTTATGCCGGGCTGGGACTGCTGATTGTGCTCCTCGGCGTGCCGGTCTACTACTTGTGGCGGAGGTTAGTCCCAGCAGAATAACGGTTTAGCTTGCCCTTGCCGGTCCTCATGTAGGGCGTAGATTGTCTCCTCGGACCCGAACAAACACCGAATATCCGAGGACCCGATGAACACTCCACCCCACTCGCTCCAGCCGACGGTTTACCTCCCACCGACCACGCGTTCCGGCCGTTGCCCTGAATGCCGTGCGTTCGTCACCTACCAATCGGGGTGCACGACCTGTCCGCAATGCGGGTGGTCGAAGTGCGGGTGATGCAAGTCGGGAGACGAGAGACGGGAGAGGTCGGTCTGCAACCGCAAACCGTCCTCGACGAGCGTTTGCGTGGCACCCGCTTCGTGTCGCTCACGCCGCGATCCGTTCTCAATTCCCCGACGCAAACCGGCATGCCGTTCTGGTCGCTCAATCCGTATGTCGGCTGCGAGTTCGGGTGCAGCTACTGCTACGCCCGCTACGCGCACCGCTACGTGGTCGAGCGGGCGCACGACGCGGGCAAGCTCTCGAGTCAGGAGTTTCGCGATCTCCGCGGAGCGCACGGCTGGGAGGCGTTCGAGCAGCGCATCTTCGTCAAGTCCGCGCTGCTTCAGGCGCTGGAGTCCGACCTCACCCGGTTTCACCGAATCGCCGGCCCCGAGGATCTGATTCTCATCGGCACCGCGACCGATCCCTATCAGCCGGCCGAGCGACGCTTTCGCCTGACTCAGGGGGTGCTGGAGCGTTTGGCGCGCTGCGAGGGGTTGTCGATCGGGATCACGACCAAGAGCCCGCTCGTGACGCGGGACGTGGAGCTGCTCAAACGGCTGCAGGCGCACAACGACCTGCGCGTGCAGATCTCGCTCATCTCGCTCGACGCCGCGTTGGTGCGGCGCCTGGAGGTCCGCTCCCCGGTTCCCGCCACCCGGTTGCGGGCGCTGCGCCGCCTGACGGATGCCGGCGTCAACGCCGGGCTTATCGTCGCCCCGGTCTTGCCGGGGATCACCGACAGCCGCGCCGCACTCGACCAACTCTTCGGCGCCGCCCGCGCCGCCGGCGCGCGGTTCGTCCATTCCGGTCCGTTGCGGTTGTATCCGGGGATCCGGGAGCGGTTTCTCCCGGTGCTGGGCGCTCACTTCCCGGCGCTCGCGCGCCGCTACCGGAAGGGGTTCGCGCGCACGGGGACCGCGCCTGAGGCCTACCGCCGCGCGCTCTCGCGGCGTCTGGCGGAGCTGCGGCGTGCGCACGGGTTTGGCGAGCCGGAGCGGGCCTTCAACAGCCCGCGGGCGCCCTGGCAATTCGAGCTGGGGCTCGCTACTCCCTCGTGACCAGGTGAAACACCACCGTGTCGCCGCAGATCGCCTTGGCGGGCGCGTACACATACCCCTGCACGAACCCACTCCAGTACGACGTCGTGTCGGGAGGATTCTCCACCACATAGCTGAACCCGGGTCCGATTGGAGAGTCCGCGGCAGGCGTCGGATGCGCGAGGAACACGATGTAGAGTGGGGACAGATGCAGGCAGTCCGCCGTGTCGCGCCAGGCAGAGACCGAGCCACCGGCATTGCGGTGGGGTGAGCTCGCCGTATCCGGTCTGACGAGGATATTGCCGAAGGTCCTCACAGGAATTCCCGGCGTCGCCGCCGCCACGGAAACGTTGGCCGCCGCACGTATCTCATAGGTGCGGGGGGTCGATGCGGAAAGGCCGGTCACCGTGGCGAGGGTGTCGAAGTTGGGACCGATGGGACTCGCGGGTGAGGTCGCGGATGCGCTGCCTTGAGAAACGGCGAGTGGGCAGACCTGTTGTTTGGTGCTTACGACGTAGTAGGGCTCGAACGTGACGGCCGAGTTGTCGATCGCGGGGGCGAGAGAGAAGCTAAGATCTCCCTACATTCGACGCCGTAGCCCGTCAGGCGCACCAGGAAGGGCGTTCCAGCCACTACTTCCGCCGGCCACTCCATCCAGCTCACCTGGGCGTCCACCACTGTGGTGCCGGGTTCAGAGGCCGATGAGCATCCTGCGAGGAACGCCAACAACGTCAACGAACGAAAACGCTTCATATTCCCTCCCGGGGTCCCCTCCACTGCTACCCCGTTACGCCGGCCCTGCGTCACCCCTTCCCCACGCCTCGGCCAGCGCCCGAATCGTCCCAGGCGCGTTGCCCTCCGCCCGATTGTTCACGATGACCATCGCCTCGATCCGCCGCCGCACCGCCTCGGCCATGAGCCGCAGCAGGTCGCGGCGGAGATCGGGCTGCGGCTCCTGCACCCGGTCGTAGGGCTCGAACTTCCGTACCGCCTCCTCGTACTTGCGGCCGGGCTTCAGGAGCGCGCGGGCGATCGTGAAGTCGGCCGGAAAGGTCCAGGGGAGGTCCAGCTGCGCCCCGATCGTCGGCATTTCGGTCCACGAATTGAACACATGGGCGACCCCATGCTGCGAGAGGACCGCGCCGTGCAGCTCGTGCAGCAGCTCGGGATTGCGCAGCTCCACGGCGTAGCGAAAGTCCCGCGGCAATTGCGTGAAGAAGCCGTGTAGCTCCTCGGCCCACCGGCCGATGTCGGGGAGATCCTTCCCCCGCATCGTCTGGAACTCGAACACGAAGCTCCCCGCGTGATCGCGAAAGACCCGCGCATAGGGCAGCAGGACCGCATCCTTGAACAGCTGCGCGTTCAGGAAATCCGGGTTGCGCGCCCCGGCGAGATTCCCCCAGCGCCGGTCCTGGTTGAAGCGGCGGGCGGTGATGCGATCCCAGACCTTGCTGACGCAGGGGAACCCCGGCGGCAGCGCCTTCGCATAGGCGGCGAGGCTCGGCTCGGTGGGCGGATCGTAGAAGGCGCTGTCGATCCCGACGGTCCGGAACAGCGGGTAGCGCGCGTACTCCTCGAGCCGTTTGGCCGGCTGCGCGCCGCGGTAGTCCCGATGGTAGACGTCCCCGCTCCAGCCGTCGTAGGTCCAGGTGGACGTCCCGAAGCGGACCTGCGGTGGCACCCCCGCCGCGAGATCGGTGAGCTCGGGGCGCGGCGGCGGCAGCGACTCCAGCGAATCGAAGAGGGACGGCTGTTTCATGGGCGATCCATGGAGCAAGCTACTACGCTCATCCGGGGACAGCGGGGTCGCCGTGCCAGGGGAGCCGCTGGCGGCGGGCGTAGCGATCGAGCCGCTCCAGCGCGGTGACGGTCAGCGTGATCGCGCCGTAGGACTCCTCGACCTTGCCCCGGAACAGATACGGCCCCGTGCCGAAGAGCAGCGGCGCCACGCGCCGGTAGACGTCGGGGAAGATCACCGTCTCGATCAGAGCGACGCCGTCGTCGAAGGTGACGAACTCCATCGGCTCGTCCTTGATCGTGTGGACCGGCTTGGCGGTGGTGAGCATCCCGACACAGGTGACGTGCCGGCCCTGGTGCCGCGGGAGATCGGGAGCCCGTACGGGGGCGATCGCGGCGATCGTGTCGGCGTAGAGGGCCATCGGGTGCCGCGAGGCGAGGTAGCCCAGCACCACGTACTCGTCGCGCAGCTGGCGGCCGGCGTCGTACTCGGCCAGGGGCGGCAGGGCTTCGGCCGGGCTAGCTCCCAAAGGAAGGGCCTGTTGCCGCCAGGGTACCTCACCCCCTATCCCCCGCTCCGTAGCCGGAGAGGGGGAATCCACCATCCACATCAGCTGCGGTCGCGTCGCCCCTCCCGCAATCCCGTCGCAGGCGCCCGCCTGAACCAGGATCCGCAGGTCGCCCGGGGTGAGACCGGTACGCTGCCGCAGCTCCTCGAGTGACCGGTAGGGTCCCCCGCGCTCACGCTCCGCCACGAGCGCCGCGAGCCCGGCGGCCGAGAGGCCCTTCAACGCCATCAAGCCGATCCGCAGGGTGCGGCCCTCGCCCCGATACGCCACGTCGCTCGCGTTCACGTCGGGGGAAAGGATGCGGAGCCCCATCCGCAGCGCTTCGGCGATGTAAACGAACGGCGCGTAGAACCCGCCCTCATTCGAGAGCACCCCGGCGATGAACTCGGCCGGGTGGTGGGCGCGGAGGTAGGCCGACTGCAACGCCACCTGGATGTAGGACGCCGAGTGCCCTTTGCAGAAGGAGTAGCCGGAGAAGGAGAGAATCATCCGCCAGACATCGTCGGTGACCGCGGGAGCGACGCCGCGGGCCGCCGCCCCCGCGCGGAACTGCTCTTCGTAGCCGCGCAGCTCCTTCAGCGGGCGCTTTTTGGTGAGCGCCTTGCGCACGCCGTCGGCCGCGGCGTGGTCCATCCCGGCGAGCGCCACGCACACGTTGACGACGTCCTCCTGATAGACCATCACGCCGAAGGTCTCGGCCAGGACGTCGCGCAGGATCGGATGCGGCGGCTCGTAGGGCGCCCCATGCAGCCGGGCGAGATAGGTGTTGATGTAGCGGTTCGAGGCGGGGCGGATGATGCTCGTGTTCAGGACGAGGAGGTCGAAGGTGTCGGAGCGGCTCTTCTGGCAGAGCAGCCGCGAGGCGGGGGACTCGGTGTAAAAGACGCCCATCGTGTTCCCGGTGCGGAACAGCGCGCGGGTCGCCTCGTCCTCGGTGGGCGCGCTCGTCGTGTAATCGATCACGATCCCTTCGTGACGGCGCACGGCGGCGATCCCGTCGCGGATCACGGCGAGGGAGCGATTGCCGAGCAGGTCGATCTTCACGAGCCCGGCGTCCTCGGTGCCGTCCTTCTCGAACTGGATGGCGGGCACCGCCATCGTGCCCTGCGCGGTATCGAGCTGCTTCGCGGCGGGCTGCACGGGGACGTAGTTCGTGAGCACGTCGGGGACGATCACGACCCCGCCGGGGTGGAGCGAGAGGTGGCGCGGCAGCCCGTGGATCGTTTCGGCGGCCTGCGCGATCTCGGGCCAGGCGCCGCCCAGGGCCAGCGCCCGGAAATTGGGATGCGTGGCGAGGAGCTCGGGGAGCGGGCCGCCGTCCGACCAGGGGAGGCGCTTCGTGACGGCGGTGATTTCCGCTGCGGGACGGCCGTACACCTTGGCGACTTCGCGCAGCGCGGCGCGGCGCTGGAAGGTGACGTGGTTCGCGACCATGGCGGAGCGGCCGTGGCCGTACTTCCGGAAGACGTACTCGAGGGTGCGGTCGCGCTCGTCCCAGGGGAAGTCGAGATCGGCATCGGGGGGATCCTTGCGGCCGGGGTTCAGGAACCGCTCGAAGACGAGGCCGTGCTGCAGCGGGTCGACGTGGGTGAGACCGAGACAGTAGCTGACGATCGAATTGGCGACGCTCCCCCGGCCACAGTGCGTCGGGGCCTGCCGCACGATGTCGTGCACGACGAGGAAGTAGTCGGCGAAGCGCTTGGCGGCGATGATCGCCAGCTCGTGCTCGACCCGGTCGCGGACGACTGGCGACAGTATCTCGCCACCATAGCGACTGCGCGCTCCCAGCTCCGTGAGGGAGCGCAACTTGGCGAGGGCTTCGGGGCCGTGGTTTTCGGGGAGGATGACCGTGCCCGCGGGGGGACCGCCGCGACACCGTGCCGCCAGCTCGACGGTCGTCGCGAGCGCCTCGGGGCAGTCG
>DATJXC010000035.1:0-2145 GCA_035500495.1 Gemmatimonadales bacterium | reverse complement strand
GCCCCCTCACACGCTTTCGAGGCGTGCGCCCTCGGCCACTAGGCGACTCCACCGCAGGCGAGCTTACCCGAATCCGCGCGGGCGCGGCGGCGGGACCTACCCGGCATCGGCCCGTCGTGCCCTGAAGAAGTCGCGCAGCAGATCACCGCTCTCGGCGGCAAGGATTCCGCCGACGACTTCCGGCCGGTGGTTCAGCCGGGTATCGCGTAGCACGTCCCAGAGCGAGCCCACCGCCCCCGCCTTGGGGTCGTCGGCACCGTAAACCACGCGGGCCAGCCTGGCCGCCGTCACGGCGCCGGCGCACATGGTGCACGGCTCGAGGGTGACGACCAGTGTCAGGCCGGTCAGCCGCCAGCTGCCCAGCACCGCGGCGGCCTGCCTGATCGCCACGATCTCGGCGTGCGCGGTGGGGTCACGGTCGATCTCGCGGCGGTTTCGGGCCCGCGCGATGACCGTGCCCGCCTCGTCGATGATGACGGCACCGACCGGGATGTCGTCCGCGTCGCGGGTCTCCTGGCCCGCCGGGGCCGCCTCGGCCAGCGCGAGCCGCATCGCCGGCTCGAAGGAATCCGTGTATCCGGTCACGGGCCGAGCGCGATATCGAGCGCGCGCTCGACCGCGTCGCCGAACCTAAGCCGCTCGGCGATGTGCGCCACCGCATCCTCCGGGTAGAGGTCGAGGTCGGCCGAGATCGCGCCGAGTTCCATCTCGTCCAGCCCGAGGTCAGCGAAGATCGACATGTCTCCGGCCGGAAGCACCTGGTCGACCTCCTCCTCGTCCGTGGGCACCGGGATACCCAGGGTCTCGAGCACCTGGCGGGCCAGCGGGTAGTCCGCCGCCGCGGTGAGGTCGGAGAGGAACAGCGACACCTCGTCGCCGAGAACCCGGACCGCCACGAAGAAGAAATCGTCCACGCCAGCGAAGCCGATGGTGCCACCGATGCTCGGCTGTCGGCGCAGCGCCCGGACGAAGTCATCCAGGTCTGCGGTCACCACCGCCGGCAGGGCGTCGGCCTCCCACTGGTCTTCTTCCCGGAAGACGATGACCGCGAAGTCCGTCTCACCCACGTCTGCCATCGTCATCTCACCAGCATGCTCCGCACGGTGGAATGTTGTCAGATGGCCGCCTGTCTCGGCGGTTAAATCGCCGATCAAGGCCACGGAGGCGCCGATCCGGGGGAATGCTGGGACGAGGCCGGCGCGCCCGGTACATCCGATCACGCACTGCTTCCGCCGATCGGGCATACTGAGGGGGGCACGGGGGCATACTCATGCCGACACGGCAGCTTCACCCCGTCAGCATTGGCCGGGAAAACGGTGCAAGCTAGCATAGGTTCTCTGGCAACGGAACAGTCTGGGCGCCCGTGGGAGGCGACGTGAACGCGAAAAGCATCGCCGGATGGGCGGCCCTCGCCTTCATCGTGTGGTTTGTACTTGTGGAGCCCACCGCCGCAGCTCAAGTCGTGCACAACATTGGCGCCTTCCTGTCTTCAGCCGCACACTCGATTACCACCTTCTTCACGTCGATCTGACTCGATCTGGGTAGGCGTTCGCGATGAGGCTGGTTCCGAACACGGATACCGTGCCTGCGTCGGTAAACAGGTATCTCCTCCCCCACGAGCGCCAGGTCATCACCGTCCACCAGCATCCCGCCATCCTGATCAAGCCCATCTTCTGGGTCCTCATCGGGCTGGCTCTCGCCGGATGGCTGAGCAACTCCATCGCGCAGGGCAACAGCATCGTCCTGCTGATCATCTGGATCCTGTGGGGAATCGTCTTCCTGAACCTGGCGGTGAAGGTCTTCGAGTGGTCGGTAACCTACTTCGTCGTCACCTCCCAGCGGTTCGTGCTCGCGACGGGCGTCATCACCCGCAAGGTGAACATGATGCCGCTCGCCAAGGTGACGGACATGACCTTCCAGCGGTCCCCGATGGGCCGCCTCCTCGGCTTCGGCGAGTTCATCCTGGAGTCCGCAGGACAAGATCAGGCGCTCACCAATGTCGATTACCTTCCTTATCCAGAGCAGCTCTACCTCGAGGTGTGCGGGCTGATCTTCAAGGACAAGGACGAGAGCCCCGACTAGGGGAGGCCTTGGTCAGGTCGTCAGCAGCATCACGCCGGCCGCGGCCAGCAGCAGTCCGGCCCG
>DATJXC010000034.1:0-31182 GCA_035500495.1 Gemmatimonadales bacterium | reverse complement strand
GATGGCCGCGCGGCGATCCCGCTCGGCCCGCATCTGCTTCTCCATCGCGTCGCGGATGTCGCGCGGCGGATTGATGTCTTTCAGCTCGACCCGCGCCACCTTCGCGCCCCATTTGTGGGTCGCGTCGTCCAGGATCTCGCGGAGCTTGGTATTGATGTGCTCGCGTGAGGAGAGCACCTGGTCCAGATCCAGCTCCCCGATCACGTTGCGCAGGGTCGTTTGCGTCAGCTTCTCGATTGCGTCGGGGAGGTTGGCGATCTCGTAGGCCGCGCGCACCGGATCGGTGACCTGGAAGTAGATCAGCGCGTCGATCTCCACCACCACGTTGTCCTTGGTGATCACGTTCTGCCGGGGGAACACGTAGACCGTCTCGCGCAAATCGATGGTGGTGGAACGGTAGCGTCGCGTGGTTGTCTCGCCCGAGGGGAGGCTCCTCACCTCGTGCCAGTCGATGGCCCGCGGCTGATCCATGAACGGGACGATGAAGTTGATGCCGGAAGAGAGGGTGCGGTTGTACTTGCCGAGCCGCTCGATCACCATGGTCTGGGCCTGCCGGATCACGCGAATGGTGCTCTTCACGAAGATGATCGCGACGAGCGCGATCGCCCCGACCACGATCAGTCCGGAAGTCATACCGAGTCCTCCCGTTCCACGACGACGGTGCTCCCGTCAACCTGCACGACCACGACCCGAGACCCCGGGGGGAGCGCTCGTTCTCCCTCGACCAGGGCACTGCGCCAGTCCTCACCTTCGACTGACACCCGGCCCAACCCCGTGACCGGGTCGAACGCTACCGTGACGATGCCGCTCTTGCCGAGCAGGGCATCGACGTTCGTTCGTACACTCCCGGGGCGGTGCAGGAGCCGGTGGGCGAGGGCGGGGCGCAGCCCCAGCAGGCTGGTCACGGTCGCTCCGGCAAAGGCGATGACCTGGAGGATCAGCCCGACCGGCAACAGCGCGACCCCGGCCGCCACGAGCGCGCCGATGGCCACACAGGCGAGCCAGAACCCGGTCGTGAACATCTCCGCGACGAGCAGCAGGGCCGCCGCGATGATCCAGATCTGCCAGTCCGACACCAGGACCTCAGGCGCAGCGTGAAGGCCGACTTGAACTTACCGGCGCCCCCGGGGCGTGCAACCCTGGGGGCGATCGCGCCATCTACTGCTCGAAGCGGGGAAACAGCCGTTCCTGATGACTCGTACGTCCCTCGGGTGACCACCATATCGGAGCTTGCCATGCGCACCGCCGTTCCTGTTCTCGCTCTCTGTTTCGCCGTGCCGGCCCTCGCCGCCCAAGCCTCCCAGCGCTACACGATCACCGGCAGCGACGCTGCGATCTACAACCTCGCGGGATCCGTCAAGATCGGGCCGGCCGGCGGGACCGCGGTCGTGGTGGACGTGACCCGCGGCGGCCGGGACGCGGCGCAGCTGCGCGTGGATACCGGGGCGATCGGCAGCCGGCAAACGGTGCGGGTCATCTACCCCGACGACGACATCGTGTACCGCGGCGGCCACGACCGGGGCGAGTGGAGCACGACCCTCGATGTGCGGGAGGACGGGACGTTCGGTGGTGACGAGCACTGGGGACGGCACGGGGAGGGTCGCCGCGTGCGCATCTCCGGCGACGGTTCGGGTGTGGAATCGTGGGCTGATCTGGCGATCGGCGTCCCTAAGGGTCAGCGCGTCGCGGTGTACCTCGCGGTCGGGCGCGTCACCGCGACGAACGTGAACGGCGACCTGCGCATCGACGTGAGCTCGGCGGACGTGACCGCGGAGGGCTCGCAGGGGCCGTTGTCGGTCGATGCCGGCAGCGGCGATGTGCGCGTCACCAACGCGCAGGGGTCGCTGGATCTGGACACCGGCTCGGGGGACGTGACGGTTTCCGGAGCGACCGGGGACGACCTGCGGATCGACACCGGGTCGGGGGACGTTGCGGTCGACGCGGTGCGGGTCAACACGCTCAATATCGACACCGGCTCGGGCGACGTGACCGCCGATTCCGTGCGCGGGGACGACCTGAAGTTCGACACCGGGTCGGGGAACGTGCGGGCCACCCTCGTCGCCACCTCGTCCCCGTCGCTGATCGACATCGACACCGGCTCGGGGAACGCCACGGTGACGCTGCCGCCCGCCTTCGGCGGCAAGGTGGTGCTCGATACGGGGTCCGGGGAGATCGACCTGGGCGGGATCGCGGTGACCGTCTCGAGGCTCGAGAACGATCACATCGAAGGCCGCATCGGGAGCGGGACGGGCCGCCTGCACATCGAAACAGGCAGTGGGGACGTGCGGCTCAAGAAAAGTTGAGTGCTTCGCGCTCACAGTCGAAACAAATAGCTCAGCTTCAAGAAGAACCCGTCGCTGGTGCGCTGCAGCCCCTTGAAGCTGAGCGTCTCAGTGGCATCCATGCTCGAGCCGTACCCAAAGAAGATCACCGTCCCGGGTGTCGGCTTGTAGGAGGCGAGCCAGTCGACCCGCAGCGTGTTGCTCGACTTCGCGACGGCCAGCTCGTAGATCCCCGTGTCGGGATTCTTAATGAGGATTGGGTCGTTGGTGCGGGAGTCGTCCCGCAGGGAATCCTGGTGCTGCGACACGTATTGCCCGACCACCCGGAAGAACAGCGGCCGCGACAGCTGGTACTCGACCTTGAGCCGGGGGATGAACGACTCCGCCACGAGCGACCCGTCACTCTTGCGCCAGTATTGCTGGGACTGGAAGCTCCCGTCGAATCGCAGCTGGTCCGACGGCCGCCACAGGACGCCGACCTGGGTGATCAGGATCTTGGCGGGCGACCACTCGTAGAAGTTCTCATCCTGGATCGCCGGGACGAGGAGGACGTTCCCGGTGAATCGCCGGAACTGCGGCGTCTGGAGCTGGAGCCAGATGTCCAGGTTCGGGATGTGCGGGGTGCCGGTGAACGGCACGGTGTCGGTGACCCCGCCGCTCGTATGCTGGAGGGCGTAGCCGGCGTATAGGGACGAATCGTAGCCGAACGATTCGAAGAACACGCCGGCGGTGACGTTCCACCCCCCCCGGAGCACCCAGCTCGAATTGACGTGCAACTCCCGGTCGGTGGCGCTCTGGCCGTGCACGAACCGCTCGTAGTCCCAGCGTCCGAACAGGAACAGATCCGCGGTCCAGCTCTCGATGGTGGCGCCGGAGTGCCCGTACCAGGTCAGGTTGTTGTCGATGGTGGCCGTGGTGATCCCGGCACGCGAGATGAACCCGCTCGCCGCTACGAAGTCCGGATGGATCGCCGAGACCTGGTAGGTGAACCCGTAGCGGTGTCCGGAACGCTGCACGCTGGCGTTCCAGAGCGGACCGTCCGTGGACGTTCCGGCGACCCGCGTGAAACTCGCGGCGGCCTGCACGGCCACGGTATAGATGCGCCCCAGCACGAGCCGGGCGTCGGCTCCGGCGACCCGGTTGTAGTCGGCCCCTTCGATGCGGTCGGTGTACACGATCCCGGCCGTCGATTCCCCGCCGGTTCCGCGCCGCACCCGCAGGATGTTGAAGATGGGATTCTCCGTCCCACTCACCGAGCTGGCCTGCTGGTCCACCGCCGACAGCACACCGAGACTCGTCCCACCGACGTTGCCGGTGAGCTTCAACGCCGCGTCGGGCTGGACGATCTGGCGTGTGTAGATGAGGGTGCTCGGCGTGCTGAACTGCTCGAGCCCGTCGAGAAAGAACGGACGCTTTTCCGGGTAGAACAGCGCCTGGCGCGGATCGAACACGAGCTGGCTGGCATCCGCCTCGACCTGCGAGAAGTCCGGATTGGCGGTGGCGTTGAGCGTGAGGTTGTTCGTGATCCCCCAACGAGCCGTGGCTCCGAGCTCCGGGCCGGAGCGCGTGTAGCCCCAGGCCCCGCTCGTCTGGGGCGCCCCATCCGCCTTGCCGGTCACCTCGGGGGTCAGATCGAGCACCAGACCGCGATGCAAATCGGTTATGCCGGTGAGGGTGCCGCCCTGGGCGAGGAACGACGCCGCGGAGAGTCGGGTCTTGGTCCAGGTGTTCTGGTAACCGGAATGCTGCACCAGACGGATGATGTTGATCCCCCAGGTCTGCACGGCGCCCGACTGATAGGGCAGACTCTTGAAGGGAATGCGGACCTCCACTTCGTAGCCGTCCGGTGTGACCCGGCCTTTGGACTGGTAGACGAAATCGGCCGACAGGTCGACCGTGGTGCGGGCCGCGCCGGCCGCGTGTCCGCTCACGCTCGCGATCCCGATTTCGCTCAACGTGCCGTCCGACTGGACGCCCAGGGGATTCACGCCGAACACCAGAGCCTGCTGGCTCTGGTGATACGTGTCGAGCAGGAGCTCCACCCAATCGTCGGCGTCGATGTGGTCGCGGTCGGCGAGGGTGGCGTGGACGGCGCCATGCGGCTCGAACGCCCGGATGCCGAAGTAGATGGCGGACCCCGAGTACCAGACGAGCACCTCGGTCGAGTCCTCGGCCGGGCGGCCATCGACCGGGGAGTACTGGGAGAACCCGGTCAGAAGCGCGGCCGATTGCCACACCGGTTCGTCCAGGAGGCCGTCCACGGTGATACCGGCCTCGATGCGCGGGATCGGCACCGCTGTCTGGCCCGCGATCCCGGAGAACGTACCGGGACCACCCTGCTGCATTGGACGGCCCCCGGGATGACCGAGGAGGAGGGTGGTGAGCAGCCAGCTCATGGTGGGACGAGAGTGTGGCGCTTCAGGACCGGGGCCGCAAGAGCGCCCGTGCTAGATTGCAACGGTGGACCAGCACGACCTCGTCAGGCTCGATAAGTGGTTGTGGGCGGCCCGCCTCTTCAAGACACGGTCGGCCTCGGCCGAGGCGATCGGCGGTGGCAAGGTAGAGGTCAACGGCACTCGTGCCAAGCGCGCTCGCCCAGTCCACAAGGGCGACCGGCTCCGTATTCGCAAGGGACCGTTCGAATTCCTGATTCAGGTGATCGAGGTAACCGAACGCCGCGGCCCCCCGGCCGCGGCGGCCGCCCTGTACCGGGAGGACGAAGCCGGCCGTCTGGCGCGAGCAAAGCTTGCATTGCAGCTCCGCCTGGCGCCGACGATCCGGTACACAGGGAAGGGGCGTCCCACCAAGAAGGATCGGCGCGCGTTGGAGCGTCTGGAGGATCGGGAGAGGGGAGAGGGCTGACCGCTGTCAGACCCCGATCATCCGCTTCACCAGCTGAATCTGCCCTGCATGATACAGGTCGTGAGAGGCGATCCCATAAATATTCGCGACGTTGGACCAGGTGGACCGCCAGGCGCGGCGCGGCAGTTGTGATTCCGGAAAGCGGGCGATCGTCGCTCGCAGCAGCTGGTGTTGCTGCTTCAAGAGCGTCAGGTCTCGACGCCACGCAGCGGGGCCGGGTTTTGCCGGGAGCGAGAGCCAGTTGCTCCCCAGGCGCGGGAACTCCAGCTCCGGATCACGCGCCAGCCGGCGCCGCACGATGTACTTCCAGTAGGCGGTGTGGAGGACCAGCTCCCAGATGTTATGCCGGCCCCGCCCCGGCCGCCGCAACGCGTCCCGCCAACTCACACCGCGCAGTGTGCCCCACAACGGCGTCCCGTGCCAGGCCGGCGCCCTGAACGCCTGATCCACCATCTCGAGCAGGAGTCGAGTCCGGGTGCCCATCGCCCGCTCAGGCTCTCGATTGCATGTAGCGGATCCCGGGCTCGAGCGCGCGGCGCCAGGCCGCTTCCGTGGGAGGGTCGCACGCCGGATCGTGCTGGTGGACGGTCTCGATCAGCGCTTCGACGAAGTGCGGATAATCCTCGGCGGCGACATGGAGATCGTCCCGCCCGTGACGGGCGGCGACCCGGGAGAGCAGGTTGCCCTCACCCGTACGCTGACTCG
Source organism: Gemmatimonadales bacterium (assembly GCA_035500495.1). Lineage (GTDB taxonomy): Bacteria > Gemmatimonadota > Gemmatimonadetes > Gemmatimonadales > GWC2-71-9 > DASTHG01. The sequence goes on along the minus strand of DATJXC010000034.1, from coordinate 25,333 downwards.
CGTAGGCGAGGAGCAACCCGAGCGCGTGACGCAGCAGCTTGTGTTGCCGCTCCATGTCGGTCTTGGCGAAGCGGGGCTCCGCCGCGGGCAGTCGGCGGAAGAAGTTCCGGTAGAATGCCGGGAAGAAGTCCGGCGCCGCGACACAACGATCGTAGCTCGCCCGGGCGACGGCGACGGCCTCCTCCGCCACTAGCGCCTCCGCAGTTTAGCCAGCAGGCGCAGGATTTCGAGGTAGAGCCAGACCAGCGTGACGAGCAGTCCGAACGCCGCGTACCACTCCATGAACTGCGGCGCCCCGCGGGTCACGCCCTGTTCGATGAAGTCGAAATCGAGCGCCAGGTTCAACGCCGCCACGCCGACCACGACCAGACTGAACACGATGCCCCAAAGGCCGCTGCTCCAGATCAGCGGCACGTTCACGCTGAAGAAGGACAGCACGATGGACACGAAGTAGAAGAGCGCGATGCCGGCGGTGGCCCCGACGACCGCCATGCGGAACCGGTCGGTGACCTTGATGACGCCCGTACGGTAGAGCACCAGCATGGCCGCCAGGACGCCCAGCGTCAGCCCGACCGATTGCAGCACCAGTCCCGGATACTGGCTCTCGAACACCGCCGAAATGCCCCCGAGGGCGAGTCCTTCGCACACCGCGTAAACCGGGGCCGTGAGCCTGGCCCAGGTCGGGACGAACGCGGTGGCGAGGCCCGTAATGAGGCCGCCGATCACGCCGAGCATCATCAGCGGCATCACCGCGGCGGGATCGCCGGTCTGGAAGAACCTGGTCCAGACCCAGGCCGCCGGGGCGACGAGGAGGAGCAGCAGGAACGCCGTCTTGTTGACCGCGCCCTCGACCGACATCTGCTCGCCCGTATAGGTGGCGGCCTGGTCGGCGCGTTGGAAGGCTTTGTCGTTCAGGACCGGATTGGCCATCGCAAGTTCATCCTCGGGTGCGTGGTTCGACAGACAATATAACGGGTGCCGGGAGGCCCTACTCCTGAGCCAGGCGCTCGATTACGTCCGACGCGAACACGTTCACGCCTCCCTGCGCCCGCAGCGCGACGCGGACCATCGCCTCGGCCACCAGCGCCGCCTCGATGGGGCGATACTTCCGCAGCGGCCCGACCAGAGCGAGGGAAACACCGCTCGCGACCGCGAGCCCCAGCCGCTCAGCGGGCCGGTGCTCAGGCCGGTCGCCGGCCAGGATCGAGGGTCGGAAGATGTAGCACCCCGTGAACCCTACCCGGGCGATCGTCTCTTCGGTCTCCCCTTTCACCCGATTGTAAAAGATCGGCGACTTGATACTGGCGCCGATGGCCGATACGAGCAGAAACTGTTTGGCCCCGGCCGCGAGGGCGCCCTTGGCCAGTGCGACGACGTAGACGTAATCCACCTGGCGAAACGCCTGCTCCGACCCTCCCGCTTTCTTCATCGTCGTGCCGAGGCAGCAGAAGACGTCGTCGGCATGGGGGAAGTCGGCCAGCGTCTCGAGGGCGCCGAAGTCCACCACCCGTTGGTCGAGCTTGGCGTGCGCCGTCGGGAGCGGTCGGCGCACGAGGGCGATCACGCGCTCGTACCGCGGGTGGTTCAGCAAACGCGTGAGGCACTCGCTTCCCACGAGGCCTGAGGCACCGGCGATCAAGGCGATGCGGTTGGCCATTAGTGTGCCAAAAGCTCCTCGAAGGTCCGATTGAAGATGGGAAATTCGCGCCAATCGCGGTAGTCGAAGTGCCACCACTCATCCCCGATCCGGGTGAACCCCTCCGCCTCCATGGCCTGGTTCAAGAGCTCCCGGTGCCAGCGTTGCAGGTCGGTCGCCACGGGGTAGTCGGGATACGAGCGCTCGGTGGCCTCGTCGTAGGTTCCCCCCATGTCGATCGGCAGCCCCGTGCGCAGGTCGTACAGGGTCAGGTCCACGGCGCAGCCGCGGTTGTGCTTCGATCCGCTGGCGGGGTTGGCGACCATCCAGCGTTGCTCGGGTGGGCTCGCATCCCAGAAGACGCGGGTGACGTACCAGGGGCGGTAGGCGTCGTGAATCAGGATCCCGTAGCCCAGGGCGTGAAGCCGGTGGTCGGCCCGAGCGACGGCTTCCGCGGCGGGACGCTGCATGAAGGCGTGGGCGCTCGAATAGAGCGGGGTGCCCAGGAAGTTGTTGGTCGTGGCGTAGCGGATGTCGAACCGCAGTCCCGAATCGACCGTGGCCAGGTCCACGAGGTCCGGTGCCCGGAATGCCCCGCTCTCGGCCGGCGGCTGCATCGCGCGGGCGAGCGGGATCAGCTCGGCCACCGGCCGAACCGGGGTCACCTTCAACTGGCCCCCCTGACCGGGTCCCAGCGGCAGGGCCGGGAAGCGGACGCTGCCGGCGGTGACCGCGGTCGCCCGGCCATTCGGCGCGCGGTGGAATGTGATCCGCTCGCCCGTATACATGCCGGAGGCGGGGAAAGCGAAGACCGAGTCATTGACCGGGGTGAGCGCGTCGTCCTCGACCCATTCGATCAGCGTGTGCAGCCGGCCGGCGCGCTCGAACACGAACAGCGTCTCGTAGCTCCAGCCGTACGCCCCGAAGAGGCCCTGCCACCTGGCGGGAGGTGAGGCCGGCCGGGGGACAGGAGGGGGAACCGCGACGAACGTGTCTCCACCTACGACGACCTGACCGGCCGGCAGTCGTACCGACCCGCCAAAGTCGCGGACGTCGTCGAAGGTGAGGGTGTCGTTCACCCCCATGATGCGCGCCGGGACCGCGCTGCCGTCGCGCGCCAGCAGCAGGTCACCGTCGCGGTCGAGCAGATCCACCGTGTGGGTCCCGTGAGCGTAGTGTCCCTTGGCCCGTTGGACCGTTTCAGCTGGCAGCGGCGTCGTGGTGAGGGGTGTGGGGATCGGGTGACCCGCCCTGGCCGCCACCATCGCGCGGAGCGCCGCCGCGGCGATGCGATCAGTCACCGTGTTCGCCTCGTTCAGCGTCGTCACCACGATGACGCCGAGATGATCGTCGGGCAGGGCGGCGAGGGTGGTGGCGAAACCGTAGAGCGCGCCGTCGTGTCCCACTCGGCGATGACCATCCAGGTCCGAGACGAAGAATCCCAATCCCCCGGTCCCCGAGCTGTCGCGCCACATCGCTTCGAGCGTCGGGCGGGCGACGACGCGATTGGAGAGAGAGTCCACGAACAGCGCCTGGAGGAAGCGCCCCAGATCCGTCACCGTCGTGTAGAGGGCTCCGGACGGGGCATTGCGCCGGAACGTCGGGGCGTCGAAGCGCCGTCCCGCCGGCGTCCACATCGTCCCGGTGGCGAGGTCGCGACCGAGAACGGGGCCGGGATCGAAGAAGGCGCTGCGGGTCATGCCGAGCGGCGCCAGGATGGTGCGTTGCACGTACTGCGCGAACGGCTCCCCGACCACCCGTTCAACCGCGAGGCCCGCCACCTGAAGCGCGGCGTTGGAGTACTTGAACGCGGCCCCCGGTGGAGCCGCCAGCGTCGTCCCGTTGAGGCTCGCGACCACTTCGCTGAGCGGAGGGGTGGTGGAGTCGAAGAAACTCCCCACGGGCGGCTCCCGCACCAGCCCCGAGCGGTGCGTCATCAACTGACGCAAGGTGATGGGAGTCCCGTAGGGGTTGTGCGGTTGGAAGTCCGGCAGGTAGCGGGTCACCGGGGCATCGAGATCGATCTTGCCGGCCTCCACCAGGCGCATCAGGGCGATGTCGGTGAACAGCTTGGACACCGAGCCGACCCGGTAGACTGTTTGCGCCGTCGCGAGGAGGGAGTCGCGCCGCCGCGCCCATCCGAAACCGCGGGCCCATACCGTGCGGCCGCCGTCCACCAGGGCGATGGAGACGGCGGGGAGGCCCTTGTCGCGCATCTCGTGGGCAATGAACCCACTGAGCGTCGCGGCGGCGGCCGCGTAGTCCGGAGCGGCCGGGATCGAGTCCTGGGCGCTCACGAGTCGCGCGGCAACGCCGAGCGCGACCAGGAGTCCCACGGTCTTCCCGGTCATCGCTTGGAGAATACCGCCCAGGGGCCGCGGGTCTTGCGGAGCAGGATCTCGCCGTGGCCGGGCACCAGAAAATCCGTCAGCTCGCCGACGACGGTATAGCCGCGCCGCTCGTAGAGCCGCCGCGCCCGCGTATTGAAGGACGACACGCAGAGAAAGAAGTTCGGGCTCTCGCGGAACACGCGCTCTTCGGCCCATTCTAACAGATGGGTGCCGAGCCCGGCCCCGCGGTGGTCGCTGTGGACACAGATCGTCTGCAGGAATCCGCGGAACGCGCCCCGCATGTCGAGAATGACGAACCCCAGGATCTGCGAGCCTTGCACGAGGACGTGCACTTCCTTGGCCGGATCGCGCACGGCCGCGAGCGAGGCTTCATAGCTGCGGCCCAGGGTGAGCCACGGCTCGGAGTTGGCCATGATGCGGGCGCATTCGGCCGCCTCCGCATCATCGGCGAGGGGGCGCACGACGTGGACGGGGTCGCTCATCCGGCGGTCGAGCCCCGGTGGAATACCCACCAGTACAGTGCCGTATTGAGGACCAGCACGAACAGGCCCAGCCCGATCTGCACGGAGGTGGTGAGACCCTCGGGGTAAATGACGCGGGTGAGATAGTGCTCGATGAACCCTTCACTGTACCCGGCCTGCCCGGCCCGGGCGCGAAACGCGTTCTCGAGCGGGGTCAACGGACAAACCCGGCTCGTCAGTTCGACGTAGGCGCCCCAGAGCACCGCAGGGACATGGAGCAGCGCCCACCAGCGGCTGGAGGCGAGCAGGAGCGCGCCGCCCAGGACGAACACGATGTAGGCGAAGTGCAGCAGCGCGATCGCGGTGGCCAGTACGCCGTAGAGCATCGGGTGGTGAAACGGTATCGGTCATTGGCCGTCCCGGCCAGAGGCCGGGCCCGCTGGCCGAATCCCAGGCCCGGGCGTAGTCTAGTGCTCCATGACCTTGACCCGCCTGGTTCCCCACGCAGCCGTCACGCTTTTCCTCGGCGCCTGTGCCGGTGCTGGCGCCCACCAGCTCAATACCCTTACGCCAGCGGAGCAGCAGGGCGGCTGGCGGCTCCTGTTCGACGGCCGGACGACGGCCGGATGGCGGGGGTTCCGGCTGGACTCCATGCCGGCCGGGTGGCAGGTGGTGGACGGCACGCTGACCCGGGTGGCCTCGGCCGGCGACATCATGACCAAGGAGAAGTTCGCGAACTTCGAGCTGACGCTTGAATGGAACATCTCCCAGGGCGGCAACAGCGGGATCTTCTACCGGGCCAGCGAGGACGATGACGCGATCTACTGGACGGCGCCGGAGATGCAGGTCCTGGACGACGCGCGTCATCCCGACGGGCGTTCCCGGCTGACCGCCGCGGGGTCGGATTACGGCCTCTATCCTGCGCCGGCCGGGGTGGTGAAGCCCGCCGGCGAGTGGAATGCGGTGCGGCTCGTGGTCAACGGCAACCACGTCGAGCACTGGCTCAACGGCGTGAAAGTCGTGGAATACGAGCTGGGCAGCGCCGATTGGGAAGCCAAGGTCAAGGCGAGCAAGTTCGCGCCGCATGCGCATTACGGCCGCAACGCGAGGGGGGCGATCGGGTTGCAGGACCATGGAGACCGGGTGGCCTATCGCAACATCAAGATCCGAGTCCTGCCGTGAGCGTTCGTGTCCGACTCTCGGTGATGATGTTCCTCCAGTACTTCATCTGGGGGGCCTGGTTCGTCACGATGGGGACCTACCTCGGCCAGACCCTGCACTTCACCGGCACCCAGATCGGATACGCATACGCCGCGACCGCGATCGCGGCCCTGGTTTCGCCCTTCTTCATTGGTATGGTGGCCGATCGCTTTTTCGCCTCGGAGAAGTTGCTGGCGGTGCTGCATCTGGGGGGCGCGGTGGTGATGTGGATGGTCTCGACGCGGACGAGTTTCGAAACGTTCTACCCCCTGCTCATCCTGTACGCGCTGTGTTACATGCCGACGCTTTCGCTGACCAACTCGGTTTCGTTCCACCACGTCCAGGATTCGACGCGCGATTTCCCGCTGATCCGGGTCTTGGGAACGATCGGCTGGATCGTGGCGGGGATCATCGTGGGCAAGGTGCTGCACGCCGACGCCCAGGCGCTCCCGATGCGCCTCGCGGCCGGTGCTTCGGTCGTGCTGGGCGTGTTCTCGCTGCTCCTGCCGCATACCCCGCCCAAGGCCGCGGGCGCGCCCTTCAGCGTGCGGGACGCCCTGGGTCTCGACGCGCTGCAGCTGCTGCGCGAGCCGACGTTCGTGGTGTTCCTCGCCGGGTCGTTCCTGTTATGCATCCCGCTGCAGTTCTATTACGCCTTCGCCAATCCGTTCTTGAACGAGATTCACGCGCCGGATCCGGCGTTCATCCAGACGTTCGGGCAAATGTCCGAAATCGTGTTCATGCTGCTGCTCCCGGTATTCCTGAAGCGGTTCGGGATCAAGGTGATCATGCTGGGCGGCATGCTCGCCTGGAGCCTGCGCTACCTGGCGTTCGGCCACGGCGACGCCGGAGCGGGGATGTGGCTGATCTACGCGGGGATTCTCCTGCATGGAGTTTGCTACGACTTCTTCTTCGTGAGCGGGCAGATCTACACCGATGAGCGGGCCGACGTGCGGATCCGGGCCGCGGCGCAGGGGCTGCTCAATTTCGTGACCAACGGACTCGGATACCTGATCGGGGCGGTCGTCGTGGCGGGCCGCGTGGTGGATGCGTATCGCCTTCCCGACGGCACCCACGATTGGCGAGGGATCTGGACGGTGCCCGCCGTGGGAGCCTTCGTGATCCTGGTTATCTTCGCGGTGTTGTTCCGGCCTCGAGGAGCCGTCGCTCCACGCTCCACGCCGGCATAACCTGCTGTCCACACCGACCCCACCGGCAGGCGTCTCCTTTTCGGGAGTTCGACATGGCTGAGCAACGGTATCGCCTCCTCACCCGCAGCGACCTCGACGGGGTGGCCTCGGCCGCCCTGCTCAAAGCCCGCGGGATGATCGACGACATCGTGTTCGTGCACCCCAAGGACGTGCAGGACGGGAAGGTCGAGATCACGGAGCGCGACATCACGACCAATCTGCCCTACTCCCCCAGGTGTCATCTGGCCTTCGACCACCACGCCAGCGAGACCGAGCGCATCGGCGGGCAGAAGCCCGCCAATCTGATCCTCGACAGCACCGCCCCGTCGGCGACCCAGGTGGTCTACCGCTACTTCGGGGGCAAGAAGGGGTTCCCCACCATCAGGGAATCGCTGCTCGAGGCCGTGAACAAGGTGGACTCGGGGCAGTTCAGCCGGGAGGAGATTCTCGATCCCGCGGGGTGGATCCTGCTGGGGTTCCTGATGGACGCCCGTACCGGACTGGGCCGGTTCCGGAGTTTCGACGTATCGAACTACCAGCTGATGATGGCGCTCGTGGACAGCTGCGGGACGTTGGAGGTGGACGACATTCTCAAGCTCCCCGACGTGGCGGCCCGGGTCGCGTTGTACCGGGAGCACCGGGTGCCGTTCCTGGAACAGCTCACGCGGCGCGGGACCGTGCACGCAAACCTGGTGGAGGTGGACCTGCGCAGCGAAGAGACCATCTACGTGGGGAACCGGTTCGTGATCTATGCGCTGTACCCCAAATGCAACATCTCCATGCACGTTATGTGGGGACGGGGGAAACGCAATATCGTCTTCGCCATCGGCAAATCGATTCTGAATCGCACCTCCAAGACCCACGTGGGCAGTCTCGCGCTCAAGTACGGCGGCGGGGGGCACGAAGCCGCGGGGACCTGCCAGGTGGAGACCGCGCGCGCGGAAACGGTCCGCGCGGAGCTGATCAAACAAATCACGACGGATGGCTGATCCCATGACCTCCTTTCGCGGTGCCGCGCTCGCCCTCACGCTGGCCGCCACGCCCCTCGCAGCCCAGAGTAACGCCGAGCGGATGGCCAACGACCAATACACGCGGTCCCACGACTACGATCTCGTCGATCAGCGGATCTCGGTGTGGGGGTTCAACTGGGACTCGACCTCGCTGGAGGGACGGGTCGCGACGACGCTGCTCTCGCTGCGGCCGGGCCTCGATTCGATCATTCTCGACGCGGGGGCCAAGCTCCGCATCGGGGCCGTGACGGATGCCGCCGGCAAGGCACTCCGTTCCACCGCCCACGGCGACACGCTCGTCGTGTTCCTCGCGAAGCCGGTCGGATTCCGCGACACCGTGCGATTCACGATCGGGTATCACGCCAAGGTCGATAACGGCCGCGGGCTCACCTTCATCCAGCCGGAAGGCCTGCCGCACCGGCCGCGGCAGATCTGGAGCCAGGGAGAAGATCACAACAACCATTTCTGGTTCCCGACCTACGATTTCCCGAACGACAAACTGACCTGGTCGCTCGAGGCGACCGTGCCCAAGGGCATGACGGCGGTCTCGAACGGCCGGCTCATGGCCGATCGCCGCAACGCGGATGGCACGCGCACGATGAGCTGGCGGCAGGACAAGCCGTCGGCGAGCTATTTGGTGTCGCTGATCGTCGCTCCACTCGTCAAGCTCGCGGACACCTGGAAGGGCATTCCGGTCGACTACTACGTCTACCACGAAGACAGCGGCCTGGGCCGCCCGCTGTTCATGGTGACCCCGGACATGATCGACGTGTACTCCCGCCTCACCGGCATCAAGTATCCCTGGGCCAAATACGCCCAGACGACCGTCGCCGATTTCTTCGGCGGGATGGAGAACGTCAGCGCCACGACGCTCGTGGACTGGCTTCCCGATTCCAAGGCCTACGCCGATCGCCCCTGGTACCGCTGGATCCTGATCCCGCACGAGCTGTCGCATCAATGGTTCGGCGACTATGTCACCACGGTGAACTGGGCGAACATGTGGCTCAACGAGGGGTTCGCGGAGTTCATGCCGGGCCAGTACTGGTCAACGCGCCTCGGCCGCGCGGCGGAGGACGACTACTATCTGGACGAGTACCGGCAGTTCCTGGACATCGACGCGCAACAGCGGATGCCGCTCGCCGCGTTGGGATCGAACAACATCTATCCCAAGGGCGCCCTGGTGCTGCGGATGCTCGAGCGTTACCTGGGCCCGGAGCGGTTCTGGGCGTCGGTGCACCGGTATCTGACCGATCACGCGTTCGGCAACGCCACGACGGACGACCTGCGCCAGGCGGTGCTGGCGGCCACGGGTGAGGATCTCTCCTGGTTCTGGGATGAATGGATGTACCAGGCCGGGTATCCGGAATTCAGCGTCACCACTTCGTACGACAGCGCCGCGCACGTCGTGCACCTGACCGTCAAGCAAACTCAGGTGGACAGCGCCAAGGCCGACAGCACCGGGCTGCGCTTCACCACGCCCGACGTGTTTCGGATGCCCGTGACGATCCGGGTCGGCACGGCGGCCGGTGACGTGGTGCGGCGGGCGCAGCTCGACGCCCGCGAGCAGACCATCGACATCCCGGGCGTGATGAGCGCGCCGACGATGGTCGTGTTCGACGACGGCAACACGATACTCAAGAAGCTCGTCTTCGATCAGCCGACCGCCTGGCTCGCGACCCAGCTCACCCAGGATCCGGATCTGTGGGACCGCGCCTGGGTGATCGATCGTCTGAAGGAAAGGAAGGGCGATACCGCGGCGGTGGCCGCGTTGGCCGGTGCCGCCACGTCCGCGGAGTACTTCCTCACCCGCCGGTCGGCGCTCGAGGCGCTCGACTCGGCCCCGGCCGAGCTGGCCCTGCCGGCGGCGGCGCGCGCGCTCGCCGACACCTCGGCCCAGGTCCGGACCGCGGCCGCGACGACGCTGGGCGTGCTGGGCGGCGACCGCGCGCGCGAGTTGTTGCGGCAGGCCTGGCAGCGGGACACGAGCTACGCGGTGCGGGGCAGCGCGCTCGCGGGGCTGGCCCGTCTCGACTCCGCGGGACGGCAGGGCCTGATTCGCCAAGGTCTGGCCACTTCGTCGTATCGCGACGTGATCAGCGAGGGGGCGATGCGGGCGATCGTGCAGGCCAACGATACGTCCTTCATCGGCGCGATTGACAGCCTGACGGGGCAGGGCATCAATGCGTCCTTCGTGCTCACGATCCTGGGCGCCCGGGGGAGCGCGCATGCGCTCGATCTGGTGCTCAAGCACCTGGACGACGCCCGGGCGCCGGTGCGACGCTGGGCGCTGATCGCGATCGAGAACGCCTTGCCGCCTCCCGTGGCGACAGAGAAGCTCACCGCCGTACGGGACCGCCTGACCCATCCGGAGACGAAGGCGGCCGTGGATCAGAGCCTCACCCGGCTCGCCAAACGAGGGAAGGAGTCGCACTGATGTGCCGCAACATCCGCACGCTCTACCACTTTGACCCGCCGGTTACCGACGCGGAAATCCGGGCCGCCGCCCTGCAGTTCGTCCGCAAGGTGAGCGGGTTCGCGAAGCCCTCTGCTACGAACCAGGCGCCGTTCGACCACGCGGTCATGGAGGTGTCGGCGACGGTGCGCACGCTGCTCGACTCGCTCGTCACGACGGCGCCGCCGAGGAATCGCGAGGTCGAGGCGGCGAAAGCGAGGGCCCGGGGTCTGAAACGGTTCGGCCCGGCCGCGTGAGCGCAGGTTCTAACCGCCTTCACCCGTCCTTCACGCCGTCCTGACGATTCTCGCCTAGCCCGAACAAGGAACCCGCTGTGTCCGACTCTCGGTCCCGGTCCCCCGCCCCCGGGAGGGGGATCGCGTTGATCCAGGACCCGTTACTCAATAAAGGAACCGCGTTCCCCGCCGACGAGCGGGACGCCCTCGGCCTGCGGGGGCTCCTACCGCCACGGGTCTTCACGCTCGGGGAGCAGGTGCAGCGGGTCATGGGCAACTACCGGCGCAAGACGGACGCGCTGGAGCAGTACGTGTTCCTGATCGCCCTCCAGGACCGCAACGAGACGCTGTTCTACCGCACGGTGCTGGATCACATCGACGAGATGATGCCGATCATCTACACGCCGACGGTGGGGGAAGCCTGCAGGCACTTCGGGCACATCTACCGCCGGCCCCGCGGCCTCTACGTGACCGCGGCGGACCGGGGGAAGATCCGGGAGGTGTTGCGCAACTGGCCGCAGCGTGACGTCGCGGTCATCGTCGTGACCGACGGTGGCCGGATTCTGGGGCTCGGCGATCTGGGCGCCTTTGGGATGGGCATTCCTATCGGCAAGCTCTCGCTCTACACGGCGTGCGCCGGGATCGATCCGGCCCGCACCCTGCCGGTGATGCTGGACGTCGGGACCGACAACGCCGGGCTGCTCTCCGATCCGTTGTACACCGGCCTCGTGCAGCCGCGGCTCAAGGGGCCGGCGTACCTGCAGCTGGTGGAGGAGTTCGTGGCCGCCGTGGCGGAGGTCTTCCCCGATGCGCTGCTCCAGTTCGAGGACTTCCAGACCGAAAACGCGATCAACCTGCTGGCGCACTTCCGCGACCGGGCCCGCGTGTTCAACGACGACATCCAGGGGACCGCGGCCGTGACGCTGACCGGCCTCCTGTCGGCTGCCCGGGTCACGGGACGGCCCCTGATGGATCAGACGATTCTCTTCTACGGAGCCGGTTCAGCGGCGACGGGGATCGCGGACTTGATCGTCTCGGCCCAGGTCCGGCAGGGGGCTCGTGCCGAGGACGCGCGCCGCCGCATCTGGTTCATGGATTCACGGGGGCTCGTGGCGGATTCGCGCACCGATCTCGAGACGCACAAGCGGCCCTACGCCCACCCGCACGCGCCGGTCGCGACCCTGGTGGATGCCGTGACCGCGCTTCGCCCGGCCGCCCTGGTCGGCGTGTCGGGCCAGCCGCAGACGTTCACGGAGCCGGTGCTGCGGGCCATGGCGCAGCTTAACGAGCGGCCCGCGATTTTCGCGTTGTCCAACCCCACCGCCCAGTCGGAGTGCACGGCGGAGCAGGCCTACCGGTGGACCGGGGGCCGAGCGGTGTTCGCGAGCGGCAGTCCCTTCCCGGCTGTCGAGCTCGGCGGGAAGCGCTTCGTCCCGCGCCAGGGAAACAACGCGTACATCTTTCCCGGCGTGGGGCTCGGGGTAACGGCCGTGGGCGCGCGCCGCGTGACCGACGACATGTTCCTGGCAGCCGCGCGAACCCTGGCGCAAGAGGTCGCGGAGCCGGACCTGGCGCTGGGGTCGCTCTTCCCCCCGCTGCCCACGATCCGCGACGTGTCGCAGAAGATCGCCGTCGCGGTGGCGGAATCGGCCTACGAGGCGGGCCTCGCGACCGTGCCTCGGCCTCGCGACCTGGTCGCCCACATCCGGGCGGCGATGTGGGAACCGGTGTATCGCCGCCATCTCCCCTGACACGCCCCTCGGCGATTCTCCACCTCGCGCGTTGACGCGCGCGGGGGCATTTTAGCAACACATAAGAACTGCAACTGCTAGGCGTCGAACGGAGGCGTAATACCAAACCGGCATTGGTGAGGTCGACATGACACGGAAGCGGATCTCGAGGCGGACATTCGTGAGTCATGCAGCCACCGTGGGGGCGTTTACGATCGTCCCCCGCCGCGTGCTGGGGCGTGGGTACCTGGCGCCGTCGGACAAGTTGAACGTCGCCTGCATCGGCTGCGGGGGAAAAGGTCGCAGCGATATCGACGGCGTCGCGGCCACCGAGACCATCTACGCCCTGTGCGACGTCGACTGGCACATGGCGCTCGACGCCTTCCAGAACTACCCCAAAGCGAAACGCTTCAAGGACTACCGCGAGATGCTCGATAAAGAAGGAAAGAACATCGACGCGGTGACGGTTTCGACGCCCGACCATTCGCACGCGCCCGCCGGCGTGCTCGCGATGAAGCAGGGTAAGCACGCCTTCGTACAGAAGCCGCTGGCACGCACGCTCGGTGAAGTGCGCGCCCTGGCGCAGACGGCGAAGCAGCACAAGGTCGCCACGCAGATGGGGAACCAGGGCCACACGCATGACGGCACCAGGCTGATCCGTGAGTGGGTCGAGGCCGGGGCGATCGGGAAAGTCCAGGAGGTCCATTTCTGGACCAACCGTCCCTGGTGGCCGCAGGGAATCGAGCGTCCGCTCGAGGAGTTCCACACCCCGGACTCGCTGGACTGGAATCTCTGGCTGGGCCCGGCCGCCGAACGCCCCTACAACCCGGCCTACGCCCCGTTCAAATGGCGCGGGTGGTGGGATTTCGGAACCGGGTCGCTCGGCGATATGGCCTGTCACATCATGGACGCGACGTTCTGGACACTGGATCTCGGCTATCCGACCCGGGTCGAGCCGGAGTCTGCGCCGCTGTTCGCCGAGACCGCGCCCGCGACCTCCCGCATCACCTACTTCTTTGCCGCAAAGGGAACCCGGCCCGAGGTCAAAGTGGTGTGGCAGGACGGGGCGATTTATCCCCCGCGGCCCCTTGAGATCGCGGACGATGCCGCGTGGCCGCCCGACACCGGCGGCGGCCAGCTCTGGATCGGCAGCGCGGGGAAGCTCGTCGCCGGCACGTACGCCGACGATCCGAAGCTGCTCGACGCGGCGAAGATGGCCGATATCACCGCGCACCCGGTGCCGCAGAAGTATCCCCGCTCCAAGGGCGTCTACGCCGAGTGGATCGAGGCCTGCAAAGGCGGCCCCGCGGCCGGATCCGCTTTCGATACGTACTCGGGACCGTTCACCGAAATGGTGCTGCTCGGGTGTCTCGCCGTACGTCTGGGACGGACGCTCGAGATCGATCCCGCCACGGGCGCCGTCACCAACGTCACCGTGCCTCCGACCTACCTGAACCCGGCCTACCGTGCCGGGTGGAGCCTCTAGAATGAAACGCCTGCCGCTCCTTGCCCTGGTGCTGGCGATTCCTTGCGCAGCGCCCGCCCAGCAGCCCCCCCCCCGCTCGTTCTCGGGCCACTGGGAAGGGAGCATACAGATTCCCGGTCAGGGGCTCGCGTTCGACGTCGACCTCGCTGATTCCGCCGGCGGCTACAAGGGCGACATCTCCATCCCGGTACAGAATGCGAAGGATCTGGCGCTCAAACCCATCACGGTGAAGGGCGACTCGATCACGTTCGTCATGACGGGCGTAGCCGGGACCCCGACGTTTCAGGGTGTCCGTTCGGCCGACGGGAAGACGATCGCCGGGACGTTCACGCAGGGCAGCCAGAGCTTCCCGTTCACGATGAGCGCGGGTGTTCCGCCGGCTGATCAGGCACGACGGGCTCTCCAAGGCTTCGACAAGTGGGTGGACTCGGCCGTGGCATCCTGGAAGGTGGTGGGTGCCGCGGTCGGGATCATCGTGGACGGCCAGATCGTCTACGCGAAAGGGCACGGCTTCCGCGATCGCGACAAGCAGCTGCCGGTGACGACCCAGACGCTCTTCGCGATCGGCTCGGCCTCGAAGGCGTTCACCGTGTTCGCCCTCGGGACTCTCGTCGATCAGGGACGGGTCGACTGGGACAAGCCGGTCGCCGATTATCTCCCCGGCTTCCGGATGTACGACCCCGATGTGACGCAGCGACTCTCGGTGCGGGATCTCGTGACGCACCGATCCGGCCTGCCGCGTCACGATCTCGTGTGGTACAACAACAAGACCATCACCCGCGATGAGCTGGTGCGGCGGCTGCGCTACCTCCCGCCCAACAAGGACCTGCGGGAGACGTTCCAGTACAACAACCTGATGTTCGTGACCGCGGGGTACCTGGTGGGGAAGCTCGTCGGGACCTCGTGGGAGGACGCCATTCGCTCGCTCGTGTTCCGGCCGCTCGGGATGATGGGCACGAACCTGTCGGTCGCGGAATCGCAGCGCGCGCCGGATTTCTCGCTGCCCTACGAAGTCCGGCACGATACGGTCCGTCAGATGCCGTTCCGGGATATCAGCCTGGTAGGCCCGGCGGGGTCCATCAACTCCAACATCGATGACATGCTGAAGTGGGTGCGGATGCAACTGTCCGACGGCAGCGTCGACGGCAAGCGGATCATCCAGAAGGCGACGCTCCTGGATATGCACGCCCCGCACATGCCGATCGGCCTGTCCGATCAGAAAGAGTTCGGGGCCGCGGACTACGGGATGGGGTGGTTTCTCACGAGCTACCGCGGCCACTATCGGGTTTCACACGGCGGGAACATCGACGGCTTTTCGGCGCTCGTGACGCTGTATCCGCAAGACAACATCGGCATCGTCGTCCTGACCAACCAGGATGGCGCGGCGCTTCCGGGGCTCGTGGATCTGCACGCCGCCGACCGGATCTTCGGCGGGGCGAAACGCGACTGGAATGCCGAGGCGCTGGCTCGCCGCGATGTCGCCCGGACGGAAGTGCGGAAGGCGGAACAGAAGAAGCAGACGGTCCGGGTGCCGAACACCAAGCCCTCTCACCCGCTGGCGGATTACGTGGGAGACTACGCCGACTCCGGGTACGGCACGCTGTCCATCACCCTGGACTCGACGCATCTCACCGCGACGTACAACGGCATCCGGACCGCCCTCGAGCAGTGGCACTACGACGTCTTCAACGGGGTGCGCAACGCCGCCGATCCGACCTTCGAGGACATGAAATTCAACTTCTCGGGGAACGTGAAAGGCGATATCGATGCGGTCGCGGCGGCGTTCGAGCCGTCGGTGCCGGCAATCGTATTCCACCGGTTGCCCGATGCCAATCTGAGGGATTCGACCTACGTCGAGCGCTTCACCGGGCGGTACGTGCTCGTCACCGACACGGTGACCGTGGTGCGACAAGGTGCCGTGCTCGTGCTGAACGTTCGCGGTCAGCCACCCTACGAGCTCGTCCCCTATCGCCGGACCGAATTCGATCTCAAGGGAGTCCAGGGAATCAGCATCGTGTTCACAGTGGATGCCAAGGGGAATGTGATCGAGGCCGTGTCGCGGCAGCCGAATGGGGTCTTTACGATGAAACGACTGGCACCGTGAGCCGGGGAGTGCGGCGCGGTCCTCAGCGTCCCAGGAGCGTCCGGAGAAACACGTCGTCCCGGTAGTCGGGACCCGTGTTATGGCCGAACCGCACCACCACGAGGTGTTGCGAGGGCAGGAGGTAGAGCCGCTGCCCGCCGGTCCCCGCGGCCATCCAGAGGTCGTGTGGCAAGTCCGGCGCCTGGATCAGGCGATCCCGTGGTCCCACGCGCTGCACGCCCGGCGGGGGCGGCCGGGTGGGGTCCGGGGCATTGAGCCACACCCCGAGGCCATACCCCGGATTGGCCGCGCTGCCGTGACCGCACTCGGCCAGGGAGCTTCCGGGAACGAGCTGCCGGCCGTGCCAACGACCCCGGTCGAGCAAGAGCAGACCAAATCGCCCCCAGGCGCGGGCCGTCATCGCCGCGCCGCTCGCCAGGTATGGATGGCCCGCGGCGTCGCGCTGCCAGTCGGCGACGTCCATGCGGATTGCCTCGATCGGTCGACGCCTTGCCTCCTCAGGTCCCGGTGGCTATCATGAAATCATGAAACGATCTCATGACCGGGCCCGGCAGGCCCGCCGCGTGGCCGAGCCCGTGCAGGTCTACCTCGACGCGGCCGATCTCGCCCGCCTCGCCCGGCTGACCGCCCGGCTCTCGGCCACCAAGTCGGACGTCCTGCGCCGCGGCCTCGAGGCGCTCGACGCGCTGACGCGGTCCAGCAGCCGCGGGCGTGGCAGCGGCGAGCCGCTCCCGACCTTCGCGGGCCAGGGGCTCCAGCCTGGTGTGGATCTCGACGACACCGCGAGCCTCCTCGACCTGATGGATCGGGGCGATGCGACTCGTTGATGTCAACGTGCTGGTGTACGCCTTTCGCGAAGACGCCGCGCGACACGCGGACTTCCGGCGATGGCTGGACGGCGTGGTGCGGTCGGATGAATCCTACGCGGTCTCCGACCACGTGTTGAGCGGCTTCCTCCGCGTCGTCACGCATCCGCGGGTGTTCCATCCCCCGACGCCGCTCGACGCGGCGATAGCGTTCACGGAGCGGTTTCGCGGGCAGCCCAACGCCGTCCCGGTTGCGCCGGACGCGCGGCACTGGGATCTCTTCACTCGCCTGTGCCGGGATGCGGGTGCCCGGGGCAACCTGATCCCGGACGCGTGGCTCGCGGCGCTTGCCATCGAATCGGGTTCGGAGCTCGTCACGACGGACCGGGACTACGCGCGCTTCACCGGGCTCCGCTGGCGGCACCCGCTGGACCCGTGATCGCCGGGCGCATGGCCTCGCGACGGGCGCTTACTCGGTCCGCAGGGCGATGACCGGATCGAGTCCTGCCGCCCGCCGGGCGGGCACCCAGCTGGCCGCCAGCGCCGCCAGGGCGAGCGCCCCCGCCGCGCCGCCCAGGGCGACCGCGTCAACCGGCGCGACGCCATAGAGGAGGCCCCGCAGGAGCCGCGTCGCTCCGAACGCCGCCAGCGCCCCGACCACCACGCCGAACCCCGCCAGCAGCAGTCCCTGTCGCAGCACCAGCAGCAGCACATGCGAGCGCGGCGCGCCCAACGCGACGCGCACCCCGATCTCGCGCGTCCGCTGCGCTACGGCATAGGCGGTCACCCCGTAGATGCCGAGCAGCGCGAGGAGCAGCGCCACGATGCCCAGACCCCCCGACACGAACAGCGCCAGGCGCTGCGGCAGGAGCGCGACGGCCATCTGTTCCCCGAGCGCTTCCTGGCGCAGGATCGGGAGCGCCGGATCGACCCCGGTCACGATGCGCCGCACCGCGGCCGCCGGCGCCGCGGCCCCCGGCGCCATCTTGACGAGCAGGTTCGTCCGGGCGAAGTAGCGTTGTTCGAGCGGCACATAGATGAAGTTGCGCTGTGCCTCACCCAGGCTGCGGTATTTCGCGTTCCGGGCGACGCCGATCACCGTGAGCGTGCGGCCCTCGTTGGTCAGGGTCTGCCCCACCGGGTTCTCGCCGGGGAAGAGCGTCGCGGCGAAGGCTTCATTGAGAATCGCGACGTCGGCCATTCCCGCCCGGTCCGCCGCGGAGAAATCGCGGCCGCGCACCAGCGGGATGCCGAGGGTCGCGAAGTACCCGGGTGTCACCACGTCCCAGTCGGCGTCCCCCCACCCCTCGCGCGGGTTGGGCGGTTCCCGCCCGGGGACCTCGATGCGGCCGAAGCCCAGGCCTCCGCCACCGAGCGGCAACATCGCCGTGAGGGCGGCCGCGCGGACGCCGGGGAGGGCGCGCACCTGGTCGAGGATCGCCCCGGCGGCTTGCCGTCCCCGCTCGTCCGAGTAGTTGCCCGTCCCGAAATCGAGTGCGGTGAAGGAGACGTCGCGCGGCTCGAAGCCGGGATCGATACTGCGGGCATGCACGAGCGTGCGGGCGAACAGGCCGGCGACCATCAGCAATACCATCGAGAGCGCGATCTGGGCCACGAGGAGACCGCTGCGGAGCGGCAGGCGTCCCGTGCCCTCCTTGCCGGCCCCGGCTTTGAGCGCCGGGACCAGGTCGGGCCGGGTGGACTGGAGCGCGGGGGCCAGCCCGGCGAGCAAACCCGTGACGAGCGTGAGGACGAGCGCGAATCCGAGTACGCGCCAGTCGAGACGCGCGTCCAACGCGATCGGCACCGGGAGCTGAGGCACGAGCGCGAGCAATCCCCGAACCATCCAGTGGGCGATCACGAGTCCCGCGGCGCCCGCCGCCCCGAACAGCAGCAAGCACTCGACCACGAGCTGGCCCACGAGCTGGGCACGCGAAGCCCCGAGCGCCAGGCGCACGGCGATCTCGCGCCTCCGGGCGGCGGCGCGCGCCAGGAGCATCCCGGCCACGTTGGTGCTCGCGATCACGAGAACCAGGCCGGCGACCGCCAGGAGCAGCGCGAGGAACCCCCCGATCGCGGCCTGCATGTCGCCCGGAAACAGGCTCGCCCGCTCGACCGCGACGCCTTTGCCCTCATACGCGTCGGGATAGTCCTGGGCCAGACGGGCGGTGATGGTCGCCAGCTCGGCCTGCGCTTGATCGAGACTCGCGTCCGGGGCGAGCCGGCCCACGGCGATGAGCCAGACCCCGCGGTGCTCGGTGAACATCGCTGCGGGCGTCCCGAGGTAGGTCGTGGCCGCCAGCGGCACCCAACCGTCCGGCACCACGGCGAAGGGTCCCTGGAATCCTCTGGCCGCGACGCCGACGACGGTGAACGGGGTGCCGTTCAACACGAGCGGCCGGCCCACAATCGCCGGGTCGGCCCCGAGGCGCCGTTGCCAGTAAGCGTAGCTCAGGATGAGGACCGGTTTTTGGCCCGGGGCGGCATCTTCGTCCTGCGCGAAGGAGCGTCCCAGCGCCGGCCGTGCTTCCAGGACGTCGAACAGATTCCCGCTGACCGTGGAGACGTGCATCGGCTCGCCCCCGCCGGATCGGGCAAGGCTGACCGTTTGCGGCCCGAGCTCCAGGGCGGCGAGCCCGCTCAGGGAGTGGGCGGTCCGGTAGGCCGCGAACGTCGGGTAGGAGAAGTTGTCGAAGCCACGGCCGTCCTGCGTACGCCCCACGAGGACGAGCCGCTCGGCGTGGCCCACGCCGGGGGGTGGGCGAAGCAGCATGGTGTCGACGAGCGTGACGATGGCGGTGGTCGCCCCGCTGCCGATGGCCACCGAGAGGAGCGCGACGAGGGCGAAGACCGGAGTGCGGCCGAGCGCGCGCACCCCGTAGCGCGCGTGCTGTTTCAGAAGGTCGAGCATGGACACGCCGCCGGGATGGGTATGGCCATCGTACGGGCCTCCGCGTGACTGGGTTTCCGGGCCTCGGGCAAGTCCATCGCGGTGAATCACATTTTACCCTAGCGCAACCTCATCTCCGGCCACATTTTGGCAGCCTGCATCTCCCCAGACAAATGAGCGCCACCACCGATCGAGTACCGAGCGACACCGGTAGAACTCGAAGCACCGGCCACGGCCCCCGTTGAGCGCGGTCGCCGACCGTCTCTCCGCCGCCCTGGCCGACCGTTACCGCCTCGAGCGCGAGCTCGGCGCGGGCGGCATGGCGACCGTATATCTCGCCGAGGACTTGAAGCACGACCGCCAGGTCGCCATCAAGGTCCTGCGCCCGGAGCTGGCGGCGGTGCTCGGCGCCGACCGGTTCGTGCAGGAGATCAAGACCACGGCCGCGTTGCAGCACCCCCACATTTTGCCGCTGTTCGCGGTCCAGATCCTGCCGGGTCCCACGTTCACGTCAGGAGCCCAGACCCGCCTCTTTTCCGCCCAGGCGTTCGAGAGCGACTTCACTTCCCACGTGTACGTGGTCCTGCCGGGGGATGCGGCCTTCCTGTTCGTGCGCGCCGTCCAGGCGCAGGGGCCGCAGGCGGCGTCCTCGCTGGTGATGGTGCGCAACTGGTTCCAGGAGCTGGAGCACGACGGCGCCGCGCACCGGCAGTAGCCTGACCGGCTCGACCCGATGAGCGACCCCACCGCACGCCTCGCCACCCACCAAGGCCACTTTCACATCGAGCGGGAGTTGGGGGGCGGCATGGCCACCGTGCTATCCTCGTCAGACGAGCAGCGCGCGCATCGGCTGGAGCGTGCGGTGAAACGGATCGAAGACGAGGCCGAGGATCTCCAGCGTCACGACGCCGAGCAAGGGCTCCGCATCACCGGGCTGGCCGAGAATCACCGGGGTGTGGGCCTCACCCTGCGGCAGCGAGATGTGGCATTCGGAGACCGCTCGTCGAACGGTGGTGCCGTCGGCCAGGGCGAAGTCCATCTCCCGCCTGGGAGCCAGGCCAATGGCACGCCACGCGTCTTCGGGCAGCAGCGAGTAGACCGCCCCGCTGTCGATCAGGAAGCGGACGGCGCGCTCGCCGGCGGGACCACGCACGGTACCCTGGATGTAGCTCAACCCCATACTCCGGAAGATGGGTCGTTCCCCGCGGGCACTCTCACCCGAATATCGCACCCGGGCACCGAATGACGCGAGCCGGTGCCGCCCATGACTGACGCTGCCATCTCGCGTCTCTCCGCCGCCCTCGCGGACCGCTACCGCCTCGAGCGGGAGCTGGGCCAGGGCGGCATGGCCACGGTCTATCTCGCCCAGGACCTGAAACACGATCGCCGGGTCGCTATCAAGGTCTTGAAGCCCGAGCTCGCCGCCGTGCTCGGCGCCGACCGCTTCATCCAGGAGATCAAGACCACCGCGGCCCTGAGCCATCCGCACATCCTCCCGCTGTTCGATTCCGGGGAAGCCGAGGGGTTCCTCTACTACGTCATGCCCTACATCGAGGGTGAGACGGTACGGGAGAAACTGAATCGGGAGACCCAGTTCGGGATCGAGGAGGCGGTCCGGATAACGACGCAGGTCGCCGACGCGCTCGACTATGCGCACCGCCACGGCGTGATTCACCGCGACATCAAGCCCGAGAACATCTTGCTGCACGACGGCCGGCCGATGGTCGCGGACTTCGGGATCGCGCTGGCCGTGAGCGCGGCGGCGGGGAGCCGGATGACCGAGACCGGCCTGTCCCTGGGGACGCCGCACTACATGAGCCCGGAGCAGGCCACAGCCGAGAAGGAGATCACGGGGCGGAGCGACATCTATTCCCTGGCGAGTGTGCTGTACGAGATGCTGACAGGGCAGCCGCCGCATACGGGATCCACCGCGCAGCAGATCATCGTCCAGATCATCGCCGATCCGGCGCCGCCCGTGACCGAGCGGCGCAAGAACGTGCCGCCGAACGTGGCGGCGGCGATGGCCAAGGCGCTCGAGAAGGTTCCCGCCGACCGCTTCGCGACCGCCGCCGAATTCGTGCACGCGCTGCAGGATCCGGCGTACAGGCTCGCGGACTACTCGGGGGCCCGCGCGCCGTGGCGCACGAGATTCCGCGCCCTGGTGCCGTGGGCGATCGCCGTCGGAGCGGTCGCCGTCGCCGTCTCCCTCGTGCTCCGGGCTCCGGCATCCACCGGGCGCGCGGGACACGTCGTGCGGTTCGTGATCCCCAGGGCTGCCAGCGCCGCGACCTCCGGGGAGATCGCGATCGCCCCCGACGGCCGGTTCATCGTGTATCGGGATGTCCGGGACGGCGTCGCGCGGCTCTACCGGCGGGACTTCGACGCGGTCGACCCCCATCCCCTTCCCGGGACCGAAGGTGGCGGATGGCCGACGGTCTCGCCCGATGGAAAGTCGCTGGCGTTCGTGGGCTCGGACGCGAGCCTGTTGAAGGCGGGCTTCGAGGGAGCGCCGCCCGCGCGCATCACGAAACTGTCCGTGAGTCCCGTCGGTGTCGGCTGGAGCCGGCGATTCGGACTGGTGCTCGGCATGCAGGAGTTCTCCGACACCAACGGGTTGAGCGTCGTGCCGGACAGCGCGGGCGCCGCGATCCGCCAGCTCACGAAGCCCGGCGGCGGCGCCGATCTCATCATGCACCATGAACCGTACGTCCTCCCGGATGGGGAGGCCGCCCTGTTCCTCAACTGGCAGCGGGGCTCCACCACGAGCACCACCCTTGGGGTGGTGACCCTCTCCGATGGCACATGGCGCGATCTCGGTCTGCCTATTCTGGAGGACGGCGGGATCGCCGGGGTGGCGGATGGGGTGCTCGTCTACCTCGACCCGGTCCGGAACCTGATGGCGGTGCCCTTCGACCTCGCGCGCCGCCGGATCACCGGCGATCCGGTGCGAATCCCCGACGCCCCGGCGGGGATCGCGCAGGCGGTGTTGGCCGGCGACGGGACCCTCGCGCTCCACGTGCAGCCGCAGGCATTCCGCCTGGAGGTCGTCGACGAGCGGGGGGTCGGGCTCCCGGTGCTCCCGGACACGGTCGCGTACGCCGTCCCGCGGTATTCGCCGGACGGCCGTCGTATCGCGTTCTCGGCCACCATCCGTGGGCGCAGCGGAGTCTGGGTGGACGACCTGCGGGGCGCGACGCTGATGAACATCCCGCCCTCGGACTGGGCGCTCGATGTGGAGTGGGCCCCCGATGGACGCCGAATTCTGTTCAATACCTACTCCGAGGCCAGCGTGCGAGCGTTAGCCGCTGACGGCAGCGATACGGGCGCGGTGCTGTACGAGGGGAGGTCCGGGGCAGGGCTGGTCACCACCGCCGTCCTCGCCCTCGACAGGCGCACGCTCGTGCTCGGCACGCACGATGCGCCCGGTGGCGACAACATCGACGTCGCCACCGTCGGCGTGAATCAGGCCGCGCGTCCGTTCGTCTCGACCGCCTCGAGCGAGGGAGCGCCACGACTGTCGCCCGATGGCAAGTGGATCGCGTATGTCAGTGACGAGTCGGGGCGCTACGAGGTGTACGCACGCCCCTTCCCGGCGGCGGGGCCGCGGATCCAGGTCTCGAACGCCGGCGGTATCCAGCCCGTCTGGTCTCCGACCGGCGCGCGGCTGTTCTATCGCCTCGGGAAGGCGCTCATTGCCGCCGACATCGCGCTCAACGCGCCGCGCGGTTCCTTCCAGGTGGTCCGCCGGCAGCAGCTCTTCGAAATGGACTCCTACGTCGGTCTGCCTGGGGCTTTTCCGGCGACCTACGACGTCGCCCCCGACGGCCGGCATTTCCTCATCGCGCGGCGAGTGGGTGAAACGGAGCCCGCGATCATGGTGTGGATCAACTGGCTTCCAGCCCTGAAAGCGAAGCTGATGCAACGGTGATGACCGTGGAGGCGGCCCGCCCCCCTCACCGCCCCAGCAGCGTCCGCAGGAAGACGTCGTCCCGGTAGTCGGGGCCGGTGTTATGCCCGAAGCGCACCGCCACGAGATGCTGCGAGGGCAGGACGTATAGCCGTTGTCCCCCCGAGCCTGCGGCCATCCAGAGATCGTGGGGGAGGTCCGGCGCGAGGATGAGGCGGTCCTTCGGCCCCGCTCGCTGTACGCCGGGCGGGGGCGGTCCGGTCGGGTCGGACGCATTAAGCCACATCCCCAGGCCGTACCCGGGATTTGCCGCGCTGCCGTGACCACACTCGGCCAACTCGGACGCCGGGACAAGCTGTCGGCCCTGCCAGCGACCCCGGTGGAGCAGCAGCAGGCCGAATCGTCCCCAGGCGCGGGCCGTCATCGCCGCGCCACTCGACAGGTACGGATGGCCTGCGTCGTCGCGCTGCCAATCGGTCACGTCGACGCCGAGCGGCGTGAAGATCCGGCGCCTCAAGTACGCGACAAGATCCTGGCCGTGGAGTTTCTTGGCCAAAACCTCCCCGAACACGGCGAATCCTACCCCACCATAGACAAACCGCTCGCCAGGGCGCGCGACCTCGTCCGCGTCGAGGCCGCTCGTCAGGTTCAGGAGCTGACGAATGGTGACTTGTCGTTTGAGTGAATCGGTCTGAAAATCGACCAGGGTACGCGCCACCGGTTCGTCGAGCCTGAGCAGGCCGTCACCCAGTGCCAGCGCGGCGAGCACACACGAAAAGGTCTTGGTCCCGCTCGCCAGTGGGTGCGGCGACTCCCCGTCGAACCCGTTCTGGTAATCTTCGAGGAGCAGGCTGTCGTGGCGGAACACGAGCACGGCGTCGCCGTCGTGATCGGCGGAATAGCGGGCCGCCGAGCGCCAGGGCGCGACCGCCTGCGCGGCGGAGGTCCGCATCGGGATGAACACGGCTGTTGCCAGCACCCAAAGTGCCGTTCCAAGCGGTACCTTCAGCGGGTCGTGCATCGCGGGGAAGATACTGCCCCACCCGGATGAGGCTCCGCACCAAGGAGGACGCGGTGATGAAACAGTTGCTCGCTTGCGGCGTGCTCGGATTGTGTGCCGGCGCGCTCTTCGGACAGGGCGTCGGCGGCTTCGATCGAGCGGCGGCGACCCGGGACGTGTCGGCCGTGCTCGACGCCTTGCATCACGACGCCACCGTAGCGGATGAGAGCGCCTACCTCGCCCTGTTCGCGCCGGAGGGCGTCTTCATCGGCACGGACGCGACCGAACGGTGGACACGAGAGGAATTCCAGGTCTACGTCCATAAGCGGTTCGCCACCGGACAGGGATGGACCTACGTTCCGCGAGCCGGCATGCGCCACGTCGAGTTCGATCCCACGGGGCAGGTCGCCTGGTTCGACGAGATTCTCGTTAACGACCACTACGGCGAGACCCGCGGCACCGGCGTGCTGCGGTTTATCGGCGGCGAGTGGAAGATTGCCCAGTACCATCTGACCATTCCCCTGCCGAACGAGCTGGCGGACACGGTGGCCCACCTGATTCGGCTCCGGCACCGGTAGCGAGGGGCTCACATGGTCACTGGGAGGAGTCGTTGACCGGCGTCCCCGACCGGCTCGCCGCCGCTCTGGCCGGCCACTACACGATCGAGCGCGAGCTCGGCGCGGGCGGGATGGCCACTGTCTATCTGGCAGAGGATGTGAAACACCATCGCAAGGTGGCGGTCAAGGTGCTGCGCCCTGAGCTCGGCGCGACCCTCGGCCCCGACCGCTTCTCCCGGGAGATCGAGGTCGCCGCCCGGCTCCAGCATCCCCACATTCTGGGTCTGCTCGATTCCGGCGACGCCGACGGGTTCTTC
>DATJXC010000033.1:0-4018 GCA_035500495.1 Gemmatimonadales bacterium | reverse complement strand
CAGGACAAGCCGTACGTCTTCGCGCGCCTCCTGACGACCGACAGCCTCGACGACCGCGTCGTGGTGGCGATGGATCAGCCGAAGGGCCTCAAGCACGTCCCGGTCGCGAGCGTATTCGCCAACGGCACGCTCCTCACCGAGGCGTACTCGGACAGCACCGTGTGGGTGAGGAAGGGCGTGGCCACCGTGAACTCGCCGTACGACCTGGTGCTGCTCAGCCAGTTCCGGCAGTCGGAGAGCGACACGGTCGTGGTCGTCGTGACCAACGACTGGGAACTGCCGATGGAGGTGTACGCGATCGGGGCGAACACGAGCTACCGGATGGGGACGGTGAACCCCGGCATCCCGAGCCGGTTCGTGCTGCGCAGGGACGTGTTGTCCACCGACCGCATGATCCAGTTCGTCGCCCACGCGACGGCGTACGGACGGCAGGCCGCCGCCGAGCCGATCCTGATCACGCCCGGCGACGTGATCGACTTCGAGATCACGAGCACCCTGATCGGCACGCACGCCGCCGTGCGCCCCTAGGCTTCGGGCGCGGCGCCCACCGACCGGCTACGCCGCGAGATCCTGAACGTCACTCGGCGCCAAGCTCCGGGTCGGCGTACTTCGCCATCAGCGCCCGGAAGCGCGGGTCGCTCCAGAAGGAATCCCAGTCCGGGTAGAGGCGGAGCATGGGAGCGGTGGTGGAAGACGGGCCGGACAGCGAACGCTCGATATGCGGGAGCGCGGAATCGACTTCACCAACCCGCATCAGGATTTCGCCGACGCCCAGTGCCAGGTCGCGATCCTGGCGATACTCGTCAGACCGCTCGAGCCAGCGGGCCTCGCGCAACGCCTCCGCGCGGCGGCCGAGCCATGCCAAGACCGCGCCGCGCGTGCGATGGTCCACGTCGTGGGGATGCGCGCGCGCCCGGAAGTCGAGGATGGCGGCAGCCGTATCGTAGAAGGCATGGGCGGTAACACTGTCGCCACGGATGAGGTACGCCACTGCAGCCGTCAGCGCACGGGCCAGGGTGGCGTCCGGGCTCGTTCCCACCGCCCACGGAGCGACGCGAAGCAGCAATAGTACGGAGTCGGGGCGCCTCTCCATCGTGGCCAACATGAGACGTTGGGCGATGATAGTCCCGCCTCCCCCTCCTGGATCTCCGTCCGGTGGCAAGGCCTTGAGCACGGCGCGAAGCGTATCCACCTGGCCCTTCCACAAGATGTAGCTCCAAGCCAGCGAGAGACGGGCTTGGGGGACGTCCGGCGCGAGCGCGATCTCCTTGCGGTATGCCTCGATGGCTTCCCGGTAGCGATGCAGGTAGTGATACGTGTCCCCGATGCCGTGCCACATGTTCGCGTCGCGCGAGTCGATTCTCCGCAGGAGTGTTCGCGCGCGGTTGACCGCCACGACGGCGCTATCCCAATTGCCCAGCGCGCCATTCAAGCCCGCGATCCAGCCCCACAGCCCGGCGTCGTTCGGCGCGTACTGCCGCCCGAGCTTGAACTCGGCCAGGGCCCCGCGGGTGTCGCCATCGTTGAGGTGCACCAGGCCCGCCGCTGCATGCGCCTGCGGCAAGTGTGGTGCGAGCCGGAGCGCCAGGGTTGCTTCCCGCCTCGCCTGTTCCAGTCTGGCAGGGGATGCATCGAAGAAGTGGTACATCGAGTTATGGAGGGTGGCCAGCGCGGCGTGCGCCAGGGCAAAGGCAGGGTCGAGCGCCAGCGCCTGCTCGTAGAGCCGCTGCGCGGATTCGAGGTTCTGCCGGCCGAACCCCGGCCGCGCAAAGTAGTCTTGCCCCTGCAGGTAGAAGTCATAGGCCTGTTTGTTCTGCGTGGGCGCCTCGGTGATTGCTGCGGCCTCCGTACTGTCCAGCGTCGCTCCGAGCGCGCTCACGATTTGCCGGGCGATGTCGCTTTGCACCGCGAATGCGTCGTCCAGCGTCGTGTCGTATGGGTGCGCCCAGAGAGTCACCGAGGTGAACGGGTCGAAGAGCCGCACATTGACGCGGAGCTGGTTTCCGGCGACCTCCACGCTGCACTCCGCAATGCTCCCGACTCCCAGCTCCCGGGCGATCTGTCGCGGCTTCGACGTCTCCCCGTACTCAGTCAGCGATTGCCCGCCGAAGACCGTGAGCGACGCGACCTCGTTGAGGCGGCTCAGGATCTCGTCGTGCAGCCCACCGGCGAAGTATGCATGGGCCGAATCGGCGGTGCGGTTCGAGCACGGCAGCACGGCGATCGCGGTTCGCGGCGGGAGGGGTGCCGCGCGTGTTTTCAACCAGCTCCCCACCCCGACGGAAGCGGCCGCCACGACGATCGTGGCAGCCGCGGCCGCCCATGGCACCCAGCTTCGTCCGCGCTTCGCATGGCCGACGGCCGCGCCGGCCGCCGGCGCCGCGGATCCCGTCGCTACCGCCAGCGGCTCCTGGGCCTGAGGCAGCGGGTCCCCAGCCTGGAGGGAAAGCGCCGGTCCCGCCGCGAGGCGGGGCAGGAGGGCATGCCGCTCCGGCGTCTCCCCTCGCCGGATCCGCTCGATGGCCGCGAGGAAATCGCCGTCGGGCTCGAGGTCGAGTTCCTCGCGCAACCGCCGGGCGTGATCGGTGGCAGCCTTGAGGGCGTTCGCCCGGTCCCCGGCCGCGGCCATCGCGCGGGCCTGCCGGAGCACGAAGCGGGAGTTGACGGGATCGTGCTCCGCTGCACGCCCCCACCAGCTCACCGCCTCGTGCCACGCCCCGGATTGCTCGGCCGCCACGGCCAGGTGCTCGAGCGCCTCCGCCTGCTGGCGTGCCAGGCGGGTACGCTCCCCGTCCAGCCAGCGCTCGAACTCCGGCGCGTCGTCCACGTGGAAGCCGTCCAGCAGCGGTCCGGCGTACTCCCGCACCGCATCCGCGTGCCGCCCCGCGGCCAGGGCCTGCGCGAGCGATTGAACATCCGAGACGACGACCTCGGGGTTGAGGCGCAGCAGGCGGGCAGCGGATAGCACGGCGCTGGGATCCAGCGCACGGCGAATGGCATACAGGGCGTCGCGAAGCCCCTGTTGAGAGCGGGCTTCGTCACTCTCCGGCCAGAGAAGCGCGACCAGCCGCTCCCGGGTGCACCCCAGGTCACCACACACGGCCAGGACCGCCAGAACCGCGTCGCCCCGGCGCTGGGGGCGCGCGGGTGCCGGGGCTCCGGGCGGACCTGCAAGCGCGAAGCCACCAAGCACGCGGAGTCGGAACACGCTGTCCGTTGCCGCCATCCTCTGTCTTCCCTGGAGTGGCTGAATCCTGCTGTGCGCGGGGGGCGTGAGCAAGGGGCCGGGCCCGATGGCAACCCGCCGAACCCGCTACCAGGGGGCGCCGCGACGCCACCGCGACGTGCCGGCGATGAGGCCGCGATGGTCGGCCCTTACCGTGGTCCTCAAGCCGGCGCCAATCAGCGTGACAAGGGGCTTGGTCGCGAGGACCGGGTCAGCGCGGCAGCAACGTATATCGGAGAGGATCCAATGATCCGCAGCCAGTTGCTCATCGCCACCGCGATCGTCGTGTCCAGCGCCATCACGGCGTGTTCGGAATCGAATACCACGGCGCCGAAGGGCGTGCCCGCCGACCCGCCGCCGGCCCGGAGCGGCAGCCTCCGGGTGACGACGGATTGCTCGAACTACACGGGTCTCGCCGGTTCATCGTGCACGATCGCGACCTCGAACCTGGGCGCGATCGCGGTGGGCTCGACAGTCCTGTACGCGTCCGCGGCCGGAGCCGCCGCCCTGCACAGCGACGTCACCCTCACCGCGCCGGGCTCGGGGACCGACTCCGCCTTCGGTCACTGCGACATCGACCTCGTGACCAACGCCGGTACGTGCACGTTCTCCGGCGGGACGGGGAATCTCGCGGGGTTCCAGGCCGATGCATCCGTCGCGCACCCGGGCGGCAGCATCTGGTACTGGGAGGCGACATACACCTTCGCGCAGTAGCCGGAATCCGCTTCAGCCGCCGGCTGGATCACACCGCGGATTGCTGATCAGACCTGTGGCCGACTGGGGGCCGCCCCC
>DATJXC010000032.1:0-46062 GCA_035500495.1 Gemmatimonadales bacterium | reverse complement strand
CTTGGCGTGATCGACCCGGGCTGTTTCATGCACGTCCTTCGTATACAAGCCCTGCCAGGCCACTTTTCCGGTCGCGCGATCCCGCAGGTACACGAGCAGGGCGCCGGTGCGATACTCGACCGGACGCGTGGTGCTGGTCGTGAACGTGGGCGCGCCGTAGTACCCCCAGCCGTACCCGCCGTACCAGCCGCCGACCCCCGTGGTCGTCGTCTCGTAGGTCTGCTCGCGCTTCATCCCGATGTGGTAGGTGACGAGCAGCGTCGCCTGTGAGGGGTCCTCGACCTGCTTGAACCCCTTCTGGGTCATGGTCTGGATGATGGCGCTTTGCACGCTCTGGTGCAGCACCTGGTTGTTCACCACCGGATCCATCTCGTAGTGGCTCACGGTGTCGCGCCGGCCCCACGCCCAAGTGGCGCCCGCGGGGATCGGTACCGAGGTATCGCGGTCGGCGGTGATGTTCGGTCCGCACGCGAGCAACCCGAGCGCGGCGGCGGCGAGAAATGTGCGATTCATAGTGCTCCTGGAAGAAAGTGAACGCTACCGCAATTCTACCCGGCGGCGCGGCCTGAGGCAACGTTGCTACCTGGGACGCGACGCCAGCATTTCGGCCACCGCGTCGTCGACCGAAGTGGATCGTTCGATGGGACCGACTTGTTTCTCCAGCCCTTCCGCGCGCAACAAGTCCCGAACTCGGGCACGGGCATCCACGAGTCGCAGTGTGCCTTCACGCCCCGCGAGCTCTTCCTGTACCTCCGCCATCATCCGCGCCCCAGAAACGTCGACGTACGGTGTGGACGACAGGTCCCAGACGATCCCCAGGAGCGGACCGGAAGCGGCCCGCACCCGGGCGAGGATCTCCTGGCGAACGTGGTCGACATTGAAGTACAGAACCGAGGCTTCCACCCGAACGATCAGGACGCCGGGCACCGCTTCGTTGTCGGGATTCCGCTCCAGGTCCGAGTAGCGCCGGGTTCCGGGGATGCGGCCGAGCACCGCGACGTGGGGGCGGGCGGCGCGGATGATGACCATGAGCATGGTAATGAGGGCGGCGAGGACTACCCCGCGCAGGATCCCGAACACCAGCACTCCAGCAAGCGCCGTCATCGCCACCGCGAACTCGAAGCGGCTCACCCGCCACAGGTGGCGCATCTCGCTGATGTTGATCAGCCCCTTCACGGCGACCAGGACGACTGCCGCCAGCACGACGGTCGGCAGATTCTGCAGCAGGCCGGTCAGGAACAGCAGACAGAGGGCGAGCGTCGCGGAGGCGAAGACCAGCGCCAGGGGCGTGCGCGCGCCGCCCTTGTCGTTCACCATCGACTGCGACAGCCCTCCGGCCACGGGGTAGCCATGCCCGAACGCCGCGGCCAGGTTGGCGGCGCCCAGGGCGAGCAGCTCCTGCCGCGGGTCGATGGCGTAGTCGTGCTGCCGCGCGAGGGTGCGCGCCGCCGATACCCCCTCGATGTAGGCGAGCAGGAAGCAGGCGAAGGCGAGAGGGATGACGCCGTCCACGTCGGCGGCCTTGAGCGGTGGGCGATGCAGTGGCGGGAGGCCCTGAGGGAGCACTCCGACCGTTTTGATTCCGAGCTCGGTCAGGGGCGTGACCGAGACGACGACGATGGCCAGCACCACGACCACCAGGGCAACCGGGCGGCCAGGCAACAGCCGCTCGCCGGCGACGAGCAAGGCGATGGCGGCGAGACCGAAGCCCAGCACGACCAGATTGGTGTCGGGGATCTGCTGCACGAGGGCCCAGACGCGCGCGGCGAAGTGCTCACCGCCGCCCGGCACGCCGAATAGCTTCGGCAACTGGGTGGTCGCGATGGTAAGGGCCGCTCCCGCTTTGAATCCGGTGAGGACGGTTTCGCTGATGAACGCCACGACCGCGCTCAGGCGCAGCAGCCAGGCGAGGATGCTGATCCCGGCGAGTACCAGGGCCGTGAGCCCGGCGATGTCGGCCCAATGCTGGACGTCGCCCCCGGCCATTCCCGCGACGGTGGTTCCGATCAGCATGGAGATCGCCGAGGTCGGTCCGATCGCCAGCTGCCGGGAGCTGCCGAAGAGGGCGTAAGCGAGGCCGCCGAACAGGTAGCAGTAAAGCCCGTAGTGCGGCGGGACACCGGCCAGCGACGCGTAGGCGAGGGAGACGGGAATCGCGTACGCGGCGAGCGTCACTCCGGCGACGAGATCGTGGGGGAGCGCGTTGAGCCGGTAGCCCGGCAGCCAGTGCAGTGGTGGCAGCAGCGACTGCAGCCGCCCGGGGGCGGCCGCTTTCGGTGCGAGGTCTCCGGACGCGGTCATCGTCCGCAGAGGCTACCACCTTTCGCCAGGCTCAGGAAGGTCGCGGATGCAAGCGGTCCGGGCCTTGCCGCGCCCCGCCGGCGGATACACGTTTGTCGCTGTTCGTTTTCGACGACATCAGCGACTCCCCACAGGTCAGGCGGCAAATGGCGTTGATCGATCAGGTGACACAGGCGATGGGCGATAAGGCCGACTACTTCCTCAAGTTCGACAAACCGAAGATCGCCAAGAGCCGGCTGCATCTCCCGGGCGCCGATTGGGTGGATCGCGTGTTCGCGCCCACCGATCGCAACAACCGCGTCCTCGTCAACCTGCAGCGGATGTACGGTGCCGGCCGTCTCGCCGGCACGGGGTACCTCTCGATCCTGCCGGTGGACCAGGGGATCGAGCATTCCGCCGGGGCGAGCTTCGCCAAGAATCCGGACTACTTCGACCCCGAGCACATCGTCAATCTGGCGATCGAAGGCGGGTGCAACGCCGTCGCCTCCACCTTCGGGGTGCTCGGCGCGGTGGCCAGGAAGTACGCCCACAAGATCCCGTTCATCGTCAAGGCGAACCACAACGAGCTGCTCACCTTTCCGAACAAGTTCGATCAGATCCTGTTCGGGACGGTGCGGCAGTGCGTGGACATGGGGGCCGCGGCGATCGGCGCGACGATCTACTTCGGCTCGGCCGAAAGCGGGCGCCAGATCGTGGAGATCAGCCAGGTCTTCGCGGCGGCCCACGAGGCGGGGCTCGCGACGGTGCTGTGGTGCTATCTGCGCAACAGCGCCTTCAAGAAGGACAAGGACTACCACGTGGCCGCCGATCTCACGGGCCAGGCGGATCACCTGGGCGTCACGATCGAAGCCGACATCGTCAAGCAGAAGCTGCCGGAGAACAACGGCGGGTTCAAAGCGCTCAACATGGGCGAATCGAGCTACGGCAAGTTCGACGAGCGCATCTATACCGAGCTCTCGAGCGATCACCCGATCGATCTGTGCCGCTACCAGGTGGCGAACGGCTATATGGGGCGCATCGGGCTCATCAACTCAGGCGGGGCGGCGGGCAAGAACGATCTCGCCGACGCGGTGATGACCGCGGTCATCAATAAGCGGGCCGGCGGGATGGGTTTGATCAGCGGGCGCAAGACGTTCCAGAAGCCGCTCAAGGATGGTGTGGCGCTCTTCCACGCGATCCAGGACGTGTATCTCTGCAAAGAGGTAACGGTCGCTTAGGCAGCGTCCGGTAAGCATTACGGCAGGGTTAGGGGCGGGAGCTAGGGCGCTCTCGCGACAGGCGCTTCGGCGGCACACTCTTTTCAGAATTCATCGTGAGCGGCGTTCTTGTGCCGGCCGTGCGCCGTCGCGAGGGGCGCCCGTCGCTCCCCCCCCTGACCCTGCCGTAATGCTATGAACCTGGCTCTACCGGAGGGATCGGAAGTAGTCGGCCACGTTTCTCTTGAAGTAGAAGTACCACACCGTCACCCCCAGCATCACGAGCGGCCGCGTCAGGGCTTGCCACGCCATCTCCCGCGGCAGCTCACCCGTCCGAAACGCGCTGCTCGCGAGCAGGGCGACCCCTCCGAACAGCGCCGGGACCAAGTGACGGGACCAGGCCCGTCGGGTCCGGAATCCGTACGCGATCGCCGCCGCGCAGGCGCCGGCAAATCCCAGGACTGGACCGGCGAGACGCAGGAACTGCTCCCGCGTGACGGCTTGCCCGGCAATGCTCCATTGAGAGACCAGGCCGGTCCCCGCCAGGACGAGCACACCGCCCGTGCCGACGGCGAACGCCAGGGCGAACCAGGTGGTGGCCCGCACGGCGAGCGGCTCCGTGGGGGCACCTGGCCCTCCGTTGGTCACGGTTGCTCCGGGAGCTCCCGAACCCACACGTTGCGGTAGCGCACCGGATTCCCGTGATTCTGGAGCAGCAGGGGCAGCTTGTCGGGATGGGCTTCGTATGGAGGGCGGCGGCGGTGTGCCGTGGGCCCGGTGAGCTGGACCTCGTCCTGCACCAGCACGCCGTTGTGAACCACGGTGACACGGGCCGGCTGGCGCAGCTTGCCGTCCGCGGCGAACCGAGGACGGTGGAAGACGATGTCGTATGTTTGCCAGGTCCCGGGGGGCCGGCTCGCGTTCACGAGCGGGGGATACTGGCCATACAACGCGGCCGCCTGCCCGTCGGGGTAGGTGGGGTTCTGGTAGGAGTCGAGCACCTGAACCTCGTACTTACTCATCAGGTACACGCCGCTGTTGCCGCGCTCTTGCCCTTCGCCCTTGGGTGGCACGGGGGCCATCCATTCCACGTGGAGCTGAACGTCACCAAAGCCGCGCTTGCTGACGAGGTTGCCGTCCCCTGCCACTTCCATCACGCCATCCTCGACCTTCCACCCAGCCGGTTTCCCGGAATCACTCTCCCACTGCGACAGGTCCTTGCCGTCGAACAGGACGATCGCGTCCGAGGGAGGAGGAACGGGGGCTCCTGCCGGCGCCGGCGTCACCACCGGCGGCTGCGGCCGGTCCATCGAGTGCTGGGGCCAGGAGATGGTCGGCTGCTGAGCCAGGGCGGGGACGGCTGTGACCGCGAGCCATGCGGTGCACCAGGATATCGTGAGCCGAGACATCGCGGACCTCCGTGCTATTTGCGCAACAGCTTGAACGCGTGATTCCAGGTGTTGGTCTTGAATCCGTAGATGATCCAGACCATGGCGAGCGGGTCCAGGTAGCGCGACATCTCGATGCCGCCGAGGTCTGTGGTCGGCCAGCCGAACGACGTGCAGATGTCGGTCACGGTCTGCTTGGCTGCGGGATCGTTGCCGCAGATGAACATGTCGGGCGGGCCCCCGGGGAATTGCGGGTCCACCATGGCCGCGTTACCCACGATGTTGAACGCTTTCACCACGCGCGACCGGGGAATCCACGCCTGCACCTGTTCCCCGCTCGAGGTCGTGTGGCCGATCGCGAGCGTCGGAGGCACACCCTTGTCGAAGTCGAGCGGGTTCGTGGCGTCGATCACCACTTTCCCGGCCAGACGGTCGCCCCCCGCCAGCTTGAGCGCGTTCTCGGTGCCCTTCCAGAGGGTCGCGAGCACCACCACATCCCCGAATTGCGCCGCCTCGGCGAATGTGCCGGCGGTGGCCTTGGGCCCGATCTTCTGCACGGCGGCCTTGGCCTTGTCCCCCGCGGGATCGCGGGACCCGATCCTCACCTCGTGCCCTCGCTTGGCGAAGCCGGCCCCCAGCGCGCGGGCGACGTCACCGGTCCCCAGAATCCCCACTTTCATCGACGGCCCCTCTCGCTGAAGAATCCTACACGGTTTTTCTCGACTCTCTTGTCGGAGCCGGGACTACGTATCGTCAAAACACGAGACCGCGAGGGTGGGTTCCATGACGATGCGACGGGCGTTGCAGGCGATTCTCGCCATCGGGCTGTTCGGGTTGATCTTCTCCGGCACGTTGACCTACCAGGAGCTGTTCGGTCACGCCGGGGGCACCTGCCCTTCGCCGGGCGCGCCGGGCACGGTGTTCGGTTACCCGGCGTGCGTCTACGGGTTCTTCATGTACCTGGTGATCGACACCGTGGCGTTCCTCGGGCTTCGCGCCAAGACCTGAGCGACGCTCAACCCTCGCCCGCGGGTCGCTTCTGGTCCACCGGCCGGCGCTTCTTCTTCGGCCGGGTCTTTCCGTAGCTGTGGCGCCAGATCTTGCCGCGCCTGGTTTTCTTGTCGCCTTTGCCCATGAGCTCCTCGGTAGTGGGATGGGGGATGTGGGAGGGTGTCGGAGAACAACCGGTAACAATCAAGGTTTCGGTTGCGGCGTGTCCGCCCTGGTCGCGGCGGGAACGCCACGCACGAACGCAATGTAGTCCGTCGCCATTGGGACGCTACCGCCGCGACGCAGGGCCCAGGCGATCGCCCCGCGGTGGTAGGCCCCGTGCAGGCAGACATGGAGCAGGATGTCCTCGAGGCGCGACGTGAATTGTTGGCCCGCACTGTTGGTGTAGGTGACCCCGCGGTCCAGGTCGGCGGGGATCAATGCCTTGACGTATCGCATCAGGTCCCGCTGGTTCGCCTGGACCATCGCGGCGCACTCCTCGAGCGAGACCGCCGGCCAGACGGGGTGGCGCGGTGTGGCCCCCTGCAGCCGGGCGAGCCAGACGTGCTCCGCGGCCAGGATATGGGCGAACACCTCCAGGGTCTTGGGGTCGGACGCGGTGGCGCTGCGCAACGAGGCCAGCACTCGGTCGTCGGCCCACGCGAGATGCGCGACCAGCTGCTGAAGGTACACCTAGGGGCTCGGCTTCACGCGCGTCTTCGCCTTCGCCTGGTCGAGCCAGGCACGCGCTTCCTCGGGATGCTGAAACGCCCGCATGTGGTACCCAATGGCCCGGATCAGCACGGCGATCAGGCTCGCCATCCCGAACCCCACGGCGGTCTGGACGAGGACCGCCATCGGTCCTCCATAAACGTTGTGCAGGGACCGGAACATCGTGGCGAACCGTCGTGCCTCGGCGAGCGAGGGAACGTACTCGAGGGCCCGCAGGTCGATGAAGATGGCGTAATCCGGCTCGTAGTGATGCCCATGGATGCCGCGTTCGATGAACCGGGCCGTTTCGCGAAAGTTGCTCGGGCCCGATCCGACGATCCGCACCTCTCGCCGTTCCGCATCGATCTCGAACACAAACGACATAGTGCGCTGTTTGAGCCTCCGACGGGTGAGGACCCGTTCAGGCGTTCACGCGCCAACCCCGCGGCATCCAGAGGCTGGCGCCGTACACCGCCGCGGCGACGAGGAGCGTAACTCCCGTGGCGCGATACTCGGCCGAGGTCGCGTGGGAGAGGAGCCAGAGCACGATCAGCGTCGCGCACCCCGGAACGAGCGGACCACCAGGAAGCCGGAACGGCGGTCCTCCTCCTTCCGCCCGTACATCGCGGTATTGCAGCACGATAGTGGCGGCGATGCAAGCCAGGTAGGCCGCCAGCATGCCGACGTTGGCGAGGATCACCAGTT
Source organism: Gemmatimonadales bacterium (assembly GCA_035500495.1). GTDB lineage: Bacteria > Gemmatimonadota > Gemmatimonadetes > Gemmatimonadales > GWC2-71-9 > DASTHG01. The sequence continues at coordinate 38,771 of DATJXC010000032.1, read as the reverse complement.
TGGTGAAGGTCCCGCTGACCGCCAGCGCATAGGTCACCCCGCCGTGCATCACGATGGCCAGAACCGGAGTGCGGAACCGGGGATGGACCCAGGCGAACCACGCCGGCAGTCGACCATCCCGACCGAAGGCGAACAGCATCCGTGGCGATGCCAGCATGTCGCCGCTCAGATAGCCGAACGTGGAGATCGCCGCGCCGGCCAGCACGATAAGACGGCCGGTTTGGCCCAAGGCCTTCCCGGCGGCGGCGGCGAGCGGAGCCTGCTGGTTCTCCGAGAGCGCCGACCCGAGCACGCCCTGCGCCACGAGATGCACGGAGACGTAGAGTGCCGTGACCGCCAGCAGCGCGATGACGAGCGCGCGGGGGACCGTTCGCGTGGGCTCGGTCACCTCTCCGCTCGGCGTGAGCGCTACCTCCGAACCCGCGTAGGCGAAGAACAGGACCAGGGCGGCGTTGCCGATCTGCGAGAGCGTGGGGAGCGCGCCCAGGTGCAGATTGGATGGTTGGACGACGAACACCCCGGCGACGACCAGCAGCAGCAGGGGCGCCAGTTTGGCGACGGTCATTCCCTCAACGAGGCGGCTGCCGACCCGCACGCCACGGATGTTCCCCGCCGCGAGCCCGCCGTACACGAGGAGGAGCAGCGCGATTCGCGGGGCCCCGCGACCGAGCACCGGTACCAGCTCCGCCAGGGTGCCGACGAACGCGTTGGCGACCGCCGCGCTCGCCAGCGCGCCGGCTGCGAACCAGAGCAAGATCCCCGTAAGAAAGCCGACAAAGGGGCCGAGCGCCGTGGCGACGTACGCATACAGCCCCCCGGTCCGTGACACCCGGCTCCCGGATGCCGCGAAGCACAACATGACGAGACCGATCACGACGCCGCACACGAGGTAGGCGAGGATCGCCGCCGACCCCAGCTGAGTCGCCACCACTGCGGGGAGGACGAAGATCCCGGCGCCGACGATCAGGTTGAAGATGCCGGCGGCGAGGGCGCGGGTCCCGATGGCGCGGACCAGGCCCTCGTCGCGGGTGGACGGCGTGGCGGCGGTCACCGCGGCGTGTTACCACCGCCCGCGGCCGGTTGAGCCGGCGGGACCAGTGGGGGAGTCGCCCGCGGCGAATCGGTGCACGGAGGCCAGGCACCCGGTGTGCCGTCCGGCCGGTTGGGGAAGACGGTGCGGCGATCGCGCGGCATCCACTGCGGGTCTTCGGCGGCGAGGTAGACCAGCATCGCCACGAGCGTGGCGTTCAGCTTCAGGTCTTCGAAGCTGATCTTGTCGTAGGTATCACGCTGGGTGTGCCAGGTGTAGCTGAAGTAGTCCCAGTCGCCCGATCCCAGGCCGAACCCCGGCGCCCCGCACATGACGAACGATGCGTGGTCGGTGCCGCCGCCCCCCGGCATCCCCGGGAAACTGAACTTGATGTCGCGGGTCAGATCGGCCGGAATTTGCGACAGGTAGCGGGAGAGGTTGCTCGCCGCCGCGGGATAGCCGGAGGCGCTCATGCTCTCGATCCGGCCGGTGCCATTGTCCTGATTGAACAGCGCTTGCAGGCTGTCCACGATCGACGGATGATCGTGCACAAACGCCTTGGAGCCCACGAGTCCCTGCTCCTCACCGCTCCAGTGACCGACCAGAATGGTCCGGCGGGGATTGGGATAGGCCTGCTTCAGGATGCGCATGGCTTCGAGCATCGTGAGTGTGCCGGTGCCGTTGTCGGTCGCCCCGGAGCCGCCATCCCACGAATCGAAGTGCGCCGACAGCATGACGTACTCGTTCGGCAGCGCGCTGCCCTTGATTTCGGCGAGCACGTTGAAGACCGGCACTTCGCCCAACGCCTGTGACTGCGCCGTCAGTTCGACCGTGGGGCCCTGACCGTTCTGGGCGAGACGGAACAGCAAGCCGTAGTCCTCGCAGCCCACGTCCAGCACGGGAGTCTTCTCGGTCGTGGCGGCGAAGATGCGGTCGGCGCCCCACCCGGTGGACCAGAATGACGTGATGATGCCGGCGACGCCGCCCTGCTCCAGGCGCTGCCACAGCGCCGGATTGGCGATGGAGCTTCCCGTGCCAAACCCGAGCCTCGCGATCCGCTGAGTCCACGCCTGCTGGGCGGCGGTGCGGCGCGCCTTCATGCTGTCGACCGCCTCCTTGCGGCCCCAATGCGCCCAGCTCGTGTCGGGGCGGCAGGTCGGCTGGGGGAAGGAGACGAGCACGAATTTCCCCTTGGCTCCCGCCAGCCAGGTGACGAACCCTGCCGAATCCTGCACGTCCGGCAGAATCGTCACGGCGCCACGCACCGGCTTGGCCTTCGCCGTCCCGGGGCTCCAGGCGAGCATGACCGCTTCGAGGGAGCGGACGCGGGGAGTGAGGAGGTCCAGGTGCGTCGGCCCGCGGCGCCAGCCGCGCCAGGTGCCGTACTGTTCCTTGCGGGCGCTGACGCCCCAGCTCGTGTAGGTCTGGACCAACCAGTTCTGCGCGGCCTCCATACCCGGTGAGGCGGTGAGCCGTGGACCCAGGGAATCGAACAGGGTTTGCGCCAGCCGGGGAAGCTGGGTGCTGTCCATCCCCAACGCCCAGAGGCGACGCAGGACCGGGTTCTCGACGATGAAACCTGTCGCCGGGGGTCCGAACTGCGCCGCGGCGGTCGTGGTGGCGAGGGTGAGGGCAAACGCGAGGGCACTGAGCGGGCGTCGCACGGGAGTCTCCTTCTGTGATGATGACCTTGGTGAGCGACGGATAAGGTACGCCGAGCCGAACGACTGGGGAGTGGGAACGCCGAAGGGTCAGCTCCGCATCACCTCGAGGGCGATTTCGACTTTGCCGAACGGGGCGCTGACCTGCACCCCCTGGACGACTCCCCGGACCCGGGCGAGCATCTCCCTGGCGATGGCGACCCCCTCCGCCAGCGCCTTTTCCTTTCCCCCCTCCTGGGCCCGGCTCATCCGCTGCAGGACCTCCGGGGGCACCGACACCCCCGGCACCTCGTTGGCGAGGAACTCGGCGTTGCGCAGACTGACGAGGGGCCAGATCCCCGCGACGATGGGGATCCGGTAGGACTCGACCCGCCGCAGGAAAGCCTCCAGCTGCTTCGGGTCGAACACCGGCTGGGTGACGGCGAACTCCGCTCCGGCATCCACCTTCCAGTGAAACCGCGACAGCTCGCGGTCCAGATCCACGGCGGCCGGGTTGACGCCGACCCCGATCACCCAGCGCGTGGGGGTACCGATCGGATTGTGGCCGGGGTCGAGCCCATGATTCAGGCGGTACACGAGATTGGTCAGCCCGATCGAATCGATATCGAACACGGCGGTCGAGTCGGGGTAGGGGCCCATCTTGGGCGGGTCCCCGGTGATGATGAGGATATTCCGCAGCCCGGCCGCGGCGGCGCCGAGGATGTCGGACAGCATGCCGAGCAGGTTGCGGTCCCGGCAGCAGTAGTGAATCACCGTTTCGAGCCCGACCTCCCGCTCGATCAGCATCGCCGAGGGAAGGACCCCCATCCGGCTCTGGGCGCGCGGACCGTCCGGCACGTTCACCGCGTCCACTCCACCGGCCTTGAGCGCGCGGCACTGCTCGAGCATCGGCGCCGCGTCCACGCCCTTGGGCGGGACGATTTCGACGCTCGTGACGAATTGCCCCGCCGCGAGCTTCCGGCCCCAGCGTGAGCGGTCGGCCAGCGGGACGGGAGACACGCCGGCCGGCGCGGTCACCGCCTCTTTCGATACGACGACGGACGGTTGCCGCGGCGACACGCTGGCCAGGTAATCCCGGATCTTCTTGATGTGTTCCGGCGTCGTGCCGCAGCAGCCACCCACAAAGCGGGCACCGGTTTCCACCATCCGCCGCGCGTAGTTGGCCATGTACTCCGGGGAGGCCAGGTAGATCTTGCGGTCGCCGACGTCGCGCGGGAGGCCGGCGTTGGGGAGGGCGGAGATGGGATGATCGGTCACCTTCACCATCCGCTCCACGGCCTCGAGGACGCCGGCGGGACCGACCGAGCAGTTCACGCCCACGATGTCGGCGCCCCACGCGGCGAGCTGAGGCGCGAAGACGTCGGGGGCGGTGCCGTACGCCGTCAGCCCGTCCGAGCCGATCGTCATCTGCGCCACAATCGGCAGATCGGAGACGGACCGGATGGCGAGGATCGCTTCGTGGATCTCGTCCAGGTCGCTGAACGTCTCGAGCACGAAGCCGTCTACGCCGCCCGCCGCGAGCCCCCGGACCTGCCGCGCAAAAAACGCGCGGGCCTCCTCTCGTGACGTCGGACCGAACGGCTCGATGCGAAGACCCAGCGGACCGATGGCGCCCACGACGCAGGCCCGGCTCCCGGCGGCCTGCCGGGCCAGCTCGGCCGCAGCCTGGTTGACCTGTTCGGTGTCGTCGGCCAGGCCATACCCGCCGAGCTTCACCGGGTTAGCCCCGAAGGTGTTGGTCTCAAGAATCTCCGCGCCCGCGCGGACATACTGCTCGTGCACCTCACGGACGAGGGCCGGCTGCCGCAGGTTCAGCTCGTCGAAGCAGACGTTGAGAAAGACGCCCTTGCCGTAGAGCATCGTTCCCATCGCCCCGTCAAACAGGTGAACCCGGCGATCGGCGATGAGGGAGCGGAGCGTAGGCGGCATAGGAACGGAAATCTAGTACCGGGGAAGAGGGGAGAGGGGAGAGGGGAGAGGCTCCCACTCCTCACCCCGCTCCCCACACCGTTAGGTTCGGTTCGTGTCCGACCTGCTCGCCGCCCGCTTCCAGATGGGACTGTCGCTCGCCTTCCACATCGTCTTCGCGGTGGTGGGGATCGCGAGCCCCGCGATGATGGTCATCGCCGAGCGGCGCTGGCGGGCGAGCGGCGACTCCATCTACCTGGACCTGGCCAAGCGCTGGGCCCGCGGCACCGCCATCCTGTTCGCCGTGGGCGCCGTCTCGGGAACGGTGCTCTCCTTCGAGCTCGGTCTCCTGTGGCCCGGATTCATGCGGGTCGCGGGGCCGGTCATCGGGATGCCGTTCTCTCTCGAGGGGTTCGCGTTCTTCACTGAGGCCATCTTCCTCGGCGTCTATCTGTACGGGTGGGACCGGGTCACCCCCCGCGCCCATCTGCTGGCGGGGGTGGTGGTCGCCGTGAGTGGCGCCCTGTCGGGCGTCTTCGTGGTGATCGCCAACGCCTGGATGAACGCGCCGACCGGATTCACCCTCGCCCCGGACGGCAGCTTCACCGATATCCACCCGCTGCAGGCAATGGCCAACCCGGCCGCGCTGTCGCAGGTGGTGCACATGACGCTCGCGGCGTACGCGGCGACCGGACTGGCCGTCGCGGGGATTCACGCCGGCCTGATGCTGCGCGGGCGGAGCGCCCTGTTTCACCGCCATGCGCTCATCGTGGCACTGACGGTCGGCGCGCCGGCGGCCGTGCTCCAGCCGCTCTCGGGGGATCTGTCGGCAAGATTCGTCGCGCGACACCAACCCGCCAAGTTGGCGGCCATGGAAGGTTTGTTCGAGACCCGGGACCACGCGCCGCTCGCGATCGGGGGTTGGCCCGACACGACCGCACAACAGCTGCGCTTTGCGATCGAGATCCCCTCCGGTCTGTCCTTGCTCGCGTTTCACGAGCCCAGCGCGACCGTCACCGGTCTGGACCAGGTCCCTCGCGATGAGTGGCCCAATATCCCGGCCGTGCACCTCTCGTTTCAGGTCATGGTGGGCCTCGGCACGTACATGGCGTTTGTTGGACTGTGGGGGGTCTGGCTCGTCCGGCAGAAGGGGGCCTCCATCGGCCGAGGGTACCTCCGCGCGCTGGCGTGGGGGACCCCGTTCGGGTTCATCGCGATCGAAGCCGGGTGGATGGCCACGGAGCTGGGCCGCCAGCCCTGGATCATCTACCGAGTGCTGCGAACGTCGGCCGCGCTCACTCCGATGCCCGGGCAGCCGATCCGCACCGCGGCGTTCGTAGTGCTGTACGCGTTCCTCGCCGTGGTCGTGACGGTGCTCCTGTCGCGTCAGATCCTGGGCAGTCCCGTCACCGGGGACACCGCTGAGTTGGAGGCCCGGCGGTGAGCCTTCCCTTGCTCCTCGCGGGCGCTGTGCTCGTGGCACTCAACGCCTACGTCCTCCTGGGCGGCGCCGATTTTGGAGGTGGGGTGTGGGACCTCTTCGCCGCGGGTCCGCGGGCGCGCGGGCAGCGCGAGCTGATCGCCCACGCCATCGGGCCGATTTGGGAGGCGAACCACGTCTGGTTGATCCTGGCCATCGTGCTCCTGTTCGTCTGCTTCCCGGTCGCGTTCGCGCGGCTCTCGGTGGTGCTGAACATCCCCCTGACCCTTGCCCTGTTCGGCATCGTGCTGCGAGGGGCGGCGTTCGCGTTTCGCAGCTATGGCGGCGACCGCGACGCGGTGCAGCTGCGCTGGGGACGGGTGTTCGCGGTCGCGAGTCTCACCACGCCTCTCCTCCTGGGGACGGCGTTCGGAGCCCTGGCGTCGGGAGCAGTCGGGTCGTGGTCCAACGACCCGCCGCGCGCCTTCGCCGCCGCTTACATCGCTCCGTGGCTGACGCCGTTCGGTGTCGGCGTGGGTCTGCTCACGCTGGCCTGTTTCGCCTATCTCGCCGCCGTCTATCTGACTCTCGAAGCCGATGATCGACAGCTGAGCGAGGACTTTCGGAGCCGGGCACTCCTGGCTGGGGTGGTGGTGCTGGTGGTGGGGGGGCCTCCAATGATGTCAGCGACGCCGGGTTCGCTGGTGATCGGCGTCGCGACCGTCGCCGCCGCGGTGGCGTGGTGGGCGTTGTGGACGCGGCGCTACCGGCTCGCCCGGGTGGCGGCCGCGGGTCAGGTCTCCTGCGTGATTTGGGGATGGGCCCTGAGGCAGTTTCCCTACGTGCTGCCGCCGAGTCTGACGATCGAAGCCGCCGCGGCTCCGGCGCCGACGTTGCAGCTGGTGCTGGCCGCACTGGCGCTGGGAGTGGTCGTGCTCGTCCCCTCGCTCGCGTACCTGTTCAACGTCTTCAAGGGCGAAGCGAAACGGTAGCGCTCACTCCCCCAGCACGCGGCGCGCGCCCCACCACGCCGCCACCCCGCCCACGACGAAGCCCAGGACGGCCCCGAACGCGCCGAACACCTTGCTGCCGAGCACGCTCACGATCGTCCCGACCACGAAGCTGATCAACGTCTTGAGCAATCTCACTCTGCCTCCTCGGTTTCGAGCAGCACCCGTTCGGCCTTCTCGCCGGTGACGCCAGCGATGGCGACGGTCTTCCGCCGGCCCGTGGTACCGGTCCGGATCGTCACCGCAGCCCGGGGGACTCCCAGCCGCTCGGCCAGGAATCGCACCAGCTCAGCGTTCGCCGCTCCGTCCACCGGCGGGGCCGCAAGCCGGATCCGAATCGCGTCCCCGTGACGTCCCACGACCGCCGTGCGGCGCGCCCGTGGGACCACGTGGACCGTGAGCGTCCCCATCAGAAATACAGGATCCTCTGGATCAACGCCCGCGCGATCCACAGCGCCGCCCATGCGGCGAGTGGGCTCCAGTCGAGTGGCCCGAACGGCGGCAACACCCGCCGCAGCGGCTCGACGATCCAGTCGGTGAGCCTGTAGGCCGGACCGGCCCACCAGGAGTAACGGAACGCTCCGAACCACGACCCGACAACCCGCACCACCAGCGCCAGGACCAGGAGGGCATACGCGGCGTCGAGCAGCAGCGACACGAGCGCCCGGGGACCTGTCTGCCAGGCGCCCGCGGTCGTCAAGAATGCGGTCAGAAGCCACTGAGCGAGGGAGATGACGAGCACTCCCCCAACCGCGACGCCGATCACCAGCCACCACCCCGCTGATCCCGGGCGGCCACCCATCGCTGCCACCCGCATCTCCACCCGGCGCAGGACCGGGTCAGAGAAGCGCCGGAGCCCGCGACCCAGGGGGCCGAACGGGGAGACCTGCTTGGTGCGGACCAGCCAGGAGGCGACCGCCACCAGGCAGGCGAGGCTGAAGATGATGAAGACGGCGTAGCGAAGCAGGGTCAGGAGCATGCGCCTAAATTACAAGTCCCTCGCCTTCCCGGGAGTCACAGTGCGGTACGTCTTTCACATCGTGCCCTCCTCCAGCGGCCCGTACTCCGTAGTCGTTCTGGTGGTGGTCTTGGTGGCGTGCGTCACGCTGGTGATCGGGTACGCCGCCTGGGGGGGGCGCCATGCGACGTTTGAAGTCTCTCCCGAGGCCCTCACGATCCGCGGCGACATGTTCGGGCGCCGGATTCCGGCCACCCTGCTTCGGGTCGATTCGATCCGCAGCGTCGATCTGCGGCGTGACGAAGCATTCGTGCCGCGCCGCCGCACCTTTGGTACCGGCTTGCCGGGGTACCTGGCCGGATGGTTCAGGCTCCAAAGTGGGGAGCGCGCGCTGGTGTTTCTGACCGACCGTACCCGAGCAGTCTGGATGCCGACCCGAAGCGACTATGGCGTCCTCATCAGCGTGGAGGATCCTGGGGCGTTCGTGCGGCGAGCGCATGAGGTCTGGGGAAGCAAGGATGCTCCGCGCCAGTAAGCCGCTGGCTCTGCTAACCCTATGGGTGGCGGGTTGCGTGGCCCGGGGGGATCCCGTCGTGGTGGGTGTGGCTGGCCCATTCAGGGAGTCCCGCGGCGCGTCGATGCGTCTCGCGGCCCGGCTCGCCGAGCAGCACATCAACGCTCGGGGCGGCGTGGGGGGCCGGCTGTTGCGGCTCGTCTTCGTCGATGACAGCGGGACGGATGACGGCGCCGTGCGGGCGGCAATCCGGCTCGCCGACTCCAACCCGGTCGTGGCGGTCGTGGGGCATCTGTCGTCCAGCCCGACCCGCGCCGCGCTCGGCGTGTATACGAGTCGTCGCGATCCGGTTCCGGTGATCTCGCCCTCGGCTTCGAGTCCCGATCTCTCCGGTGTGTCCAGCTGGTTCTTTCGGGTCTGCCCCAGCGATCTGGCCCACGGCACCCAGCTCGCCCGGTTCGCGCGGGAGCGGCTCGGGGCCACCCGCGCCGCGGTCGTCTTTACCGATGACGACTACGGGCGCGGCGTGCGGCGCACATTTATCACGGAGTTCCGGCGTTTGGGTGGCGTGGTGGTCGAGCAGGATCCGTTTCTCGCGACCCACGGCTCGGCGGCCCCGTACGTCGCGCGGTTGCGCCAGCGTGGCGGCGTCGATGCTCTGGTGCTGGCGACCCAGCGGGTCGAAGCGGAGGCCTTCCTCCATGAGATGCAGGCGGCGGGAGTCCATTGGCCGGTGCTTGGAGGGGACGCGCTGGTGGGAATCGAATCCGATGGACCGCTGGCTGAAGGGGTGCGCACGTCGGCGGTCTATCTGGCGGACCGTGCGGGGGAGCAGAACTCCGCGTTCGTGGCCGCGTACGTAGCGGCGTATGCGGGACAACGCCCCGATCACCGCGGGGCCGCGGCGTACGACATCGTGATGCTGCTCGCCGACGCGATCTCCCGGGTCGGATCGAGCCGCCAGGCGGTGCGCGATTACCTGGCGTCGGTGGGTCGAGGCCGCCCGGCCTACGAGGGGGTCACGGGGAGGATCGCCTTCGATTCGATGGGCGACGTGCCGAGCAAGCCGGTGCTGATCGCCGTCGTCCACGGAGGGCGGCTCGTCACGGAGTGGCAGCCGTAGGGTTCAGCGTTTTCTGCCGTAGGACCCCAGCAGCTGAGCGGTGGCGAGCACGTGTCCCTGCATGGCGTGCTCCACATCCTTCTTGCGCACACCGGCCTTGAGCGCGAGCGGCGTATCCAACGCGTACAATTTGAAGACGTAACGGTGCGGCTTGCCCGGCGGCGGGCAGGGGCCGCCGTAGCCATTGCGCCCAAAGTCGTTCTTCCCGTGCAGGGCCCCAGGGACCTCTATCGGCGTATCCATCTTCGATAGCGCTTGCGGCAGGCCGGTGGTTTTTCCCGGCACGTTAAACAGCACCCAGTGCACCCAGATCCCCGCGGGGGCGTCGGGGTCGTCGGCGATCAGCGCATAGGCCTTGGTATTGGGGGGCGCCCCGGCCCAGGCGAGGGCGGGGGAGACGTCGGGTCCGTCGCAAGTATGCTTTTCCGGAATCGCGGCCCCAGGCGCGAATGCGGTACTGCTCAGCGTGAACGCCATCAGCCGTAGGCCTCGCGAACGATGCGCCCTTGTTCCGCCTGGTGGGCCGCGGGGTAGCCCTCCGCGGGACTGGACCGCTCGGGCCGCGACACGTCCCGCACGGAGACCGCGGTCGGCGCCAGCTCGCGGATCTGGGGCACCACGAATTTTCGCGCCCCCATGTTGCTCGGCTCCTCCTGCACCCAGACGATCTCCTGCAGCTCCGGGTACGCTCCGAGGATGTCGGCCAGCGGTAACACCGGGAACGGATACAGCAGCTCCATGCGCGCCACGGCCACGTGCGGCCGGTCGGCCCGCGCCGGGGCCGCCATCAGGTCGTAGTACACCTTGCCGCTGCACAGCAGCAGCCGGGTGATCCTGCTGCGCCGCGACTCGACCGTCGGGTCCGCGAGCACCGGCCGGAACTGGCCCGTCGTCAGGTCCTCGAGCCTGGAGGTGGCCGCCGGCAGTCGCAACAGGCTCTTCGGCGTCATCACGATCAGCGGCCGCAGCTCCGGGTGCTTCGCCTGGCGACGGAGCAGGTGGAAATACTGCGCCGGTGTGGTGCAGTTGGCAATTCGGATATTGCCCTCGGCGCCGAGCGCCAGGTAGCGCTCCAACCGCGCGCTGGAGTGCTCGGGTCCCTGTCCCTCATAACCGTGCGGCAGCAGCAGGGTGAGACGCGAGGTCTGTCCCCACTTGGCAAGGCCGGCGATGATGAACTGGTCGATGATCACTTCGGCGCCGTTCGCGAAATCACCGAATTGTGCTTCCCACAACACCAGCGTCTCCGGCGCCGCCGCGGCGTACCCGTACTCGAAGCCGAGACAAGCGTTCTCGGAAAGGGGACTATTGTGGAGCTCCAGCGCCGCCCGCGCCCCGGCCAGGTGTCCCAGGGGGGTGTAGCGGGCGCCGCCCACCGCATCGTGCAACACCAGATGACGCTGCGAGAAGGTGCCGCGCTCGGTATCCTGGCCGCTGAGCCGGATCGGCGTACCCTCGACGAGCAGGGAGGCGAGCGCCAGCTCCTCGGCGTGAGCCCATTCGATGGTTCCGCCGGCCAGTGCTTCGCGGCGTCGCTCGAGCTGCTTCTGGAGTTTCGGGTTCACGGTGAAGTCCGCCGGCCAGGTCAGCAGCTGTTCGTTGAGCGCCGTCAGATGCTCCGCCGGCACGCCGGTGTCGGGGTCCTGCGTCTCCACGCGCGAAATGCGCTGCGGCTCCGAGCCCTGGCTGGTCCGTGAGAGACTCGCCTTGAGGGCCTGCTGGATCTGGGTGAGCTGATCGTAGGCGGCCTGGTCTTCGGCCGCGGACGCCTCGGCGGTCATCACCGCTTCGCGGGCGAGCTGCTCGGCGTAGCGCTCCCGGACCGTCGGGGTCGCCTTGATGCGCTCGTAGAGCACCGGCTGGGTGTAGCTCGGCTCGTCGCCTTCGTTGTGACCCCAGCGCCGGTAGCCGACGACGTCGATGAGTACGTCGCCGTGGAACTTCTCGCGGTACATCATGCCCAGCCGCACCGCCGCGAGGCAGGCCTCGGGGTCATCCGCGTTGACGTGAATGATCGGGACGTCGAACCCCTTGGCCAGATCGCTCGAATAGTCGGTCGAGCGGGCATCCCTCGGGTCGGTGGTGAAGCCGATCTGGTTATTGCCGATGAGGTGGATCGTGCCACCCGTGGCATAGCCCGAGAGGCGCGCCAGGTTCAGGGTTTCCGCGACGACGCCCTGACCCGCGAACGCCGCGTCCCCGTGAATCAGCACCGCGAGGGCCAGGTTGGGATCGTGCAGCGGTTCGCGGCCTTTGCGGTTCGTCTGCTCGGCGCGGGTGCGGCCTTCGATGACCGGGTTCACCGCCTCGAGGTGGCTCGGATTGGGCGCCAGGGTCACGGTGACCGCTTTGCCGCCGGTCGTCTGATAGACGCCCTCGGCGCCGTGGTGGTACTTCACGTCGCCGGTGCCGCCTTCGGGGGCCAGCGTCTCCTCGACCTTGCGCCCGCCTTCGAACTCCGCGAACAGCGTCTCGTAGGGGAGCCCCACCAGGTGCGCCAGTACGTTCAACCGGCCGCGGTGCGCCATGCCGAGCACCACGTCCCGGGTCCCCGCCGCGCCGGCGAGCTCGATGGTGAGATCGAGCATGGGGACCAGGATGTCGAGCCCTTCGATCGAAAAGCGTTTGTGGCCGAGATAGGCCTTGTGGAGGAATTGCTCCAGCACCTCCACGGCGGTGATGCGGCGCAGCAGCGCCTTCTTGGCATCGGCGGAGAGCGGAGCGCGATGCTCCCCCGATTCGACCACCTGGCGCAGCCAGATCCGCTCTTCGTGGCTCGCCAGGTGCTCGAACTCGTAGGCGATCGTCCCGCAATAAGTCTCTTGCAGCCGCGGCAGCGTCTCGGCGAGCGTGGCGCCCGGCACGTAGACCCGGAGCAGATCCGCGGGGATGCGGGCCATCAGGTCGGGGGTCAGTCCGAGCTGTGCCGGATCGAGCGCCGGATCGCCCGGCGGCTCCGAGCCTAATGGATCGAGCCGGGCGGCCCGATGTCCCAGGCGCCGGATGGCGCGCACGAGGGCCATGGCGGGGGCGATGGCGCGGAGGAGGAGCTCGTCGGATACGGCGGGAAGGGGGACCGGGGAAGGGGGAAGCGTAGCTGCGGTTGTAGGCACCCTTCCCCCGTCCCTCATCCCACTTCCCGCCACTCCCAGGCTCTCCGCCACCCCCTCGTAGAACCGTTCCTCTCCTTGCAGCAGGGAATCGAGGTACCGCAGGAACATCCCCGACTCCGCGCCCTGGATGATGCGATGGTCGTAGGTGCTCGTGATCGTCATCACCTTCGCGCCTGCGACGTCGGTGATGGTACCGGTGGCGATAATCGAGCCTTGCCCCTTCATCAGCCGCGGGACCGACGCGACGGTGCCGATGGTCCCCGGGTTGGTCAGGGTCATCGTGGCACCGGCAAAGTCGTCGGGAACGAGGCGGTTGGTCCGGGCTTTCTGTACCAGCGCTTCGTAGGCCGCGTGGAACTCGGCGAAGCTGAGGCGGTCGGCGCCTTTGACGACCGGGACCACGAGGGCGCGACTGCCGTCTTTCTTCTCGACGTCCACGGCGAGCCCGAGGTTCACGGTGCCCGGGTCGAGGCGGTGCGGCTTTCCTTCGACCTCCTGGAACGCGTGGACCATGACGGGGAACCGTTTCGCCGCCTGGACCAGGGCGTAGCCGATCAGGTGCGTGAACGAGATCTTCTTGCCGGCGGCGGCCAGCGCCGTGTTCATGGCCTTGCGTCGCGCGTCGAGGACCCCCACGGCGATGTCGCGGAACGACGTGGCCGTCGGGACGGCGAGCGATTCCGTCATGTTCTGGACGAGGCGGGCCGCGGGGCCCGTGATGGGGCTCAGATTACCTGGGAGCGCGGAGAGGGGAGAGGGACGCAGCGCTGCATCGGAGGGTCCCTCTCCCCTCTCCCCTCTCCCTGTTACTTCGGCCTTGGTAGCAGGAATGATCGGCAGGTCCGCCAGCTTCCCATTATCAAACAACAGTCGCCACTCTTCGGGGACTGACTGCGGATCGCGCAGGTACTCCTCGTACATCACTTGCACGAATGCGGCATTGTTGGTGCCGAAGACGAACTGGGTCATTGCCGGTCAATCTAACCACTATATTCGGCGCCATGAAACGCACCATTCCCGGCATCGTAGCCATCGCCGTCCTGGTCCACCCGGTCGCCGCGCAGCGAGGGCGGCTCGACTCCCTGCGCAGTCGGCTCGAGGCCCGCGTCGCCCAGGCTCCCGCGACGGCGGTCGGTCTCTACCTTCTGGACCTCGGCTCACACGATTCGCTCCTCGTCGGAGCGTGGCGGCGGTTCCACGCCGCGAGCACGATGAAGTTGCCCGTCATGATCCAGCTGTTCCGGGATCGGGATGCGGGCCGGTTGTCGCTCGACGACAAGATCCCCGTCACCAACTCGTTCCGCTCCATTGTAGACAGCTCTCCGTACCAGCTGGACAAGAAGGACGACTCCGACAGCTCGCTCTACGAGCGGGTCGGGGGTCGAGCCTCGATCCGGGAGCTCGTGGAGCTGATGGAAACGGTGTCGTCCAATCTCGCGACCAACCTGCTCATCGCCCGGGTGGGGGCCGAGCGCGCCAATGCCACGGCACACGCGCTGGGCGCCGATTCGATCCTGGTGTTGCGCGGGGTGGAGGACGGCAAGGCGTACCAGGCGGGGCGGAACAACACGACGACGGCACGCGACCTGGGCGTGCTGCTCGCGGCCGTGGCGGAGCACCGGGCGGCGTCCCCGGCGTCGTGCGATTCGATGCTCGCGATCCTCGGTCGCCAGCATTTCAAGGAAGGGATCCCGGCCGGGGTGCCGGCGGGCACGGTGGTGCGGCACAAGACGGGGTGGATCGCCGAGGTCGTGTATCACGATGCGGCGGTCGTGTACCCGGCGACCGGGAACCCCTACGTGCTGGTGGTCCTGACGGCGGGGATCAAGAAGGACGAGGATGCGTACGGGCTGGTGGCGGATCTCTCAAGGATGGTGTATGCAGGTGTCAGGGGTCAGGTGTCGGGTGCGGGGGAGTAACCCTGACACCTGACACCCGACCCCTCGCACCTATCAGTACTTCCACGCCGTCGTGCTCTCCCCCTTCGGCGCGTTCTTCGTAATCTCGGCCGCCATCTCCTTCAGGATCTGCGCCTGGGTCGCGTGCTGCCAGCCGTGCCCCTTCTCAGGTCTGCCATAGCGGAACATGGCGTGCGCGCGCGGCGTCGACACCGTGTCGAGAAACGCCTGCAGGTCGTAGACCGCGAGATTCAGGTAGAAGTTGTCCATGTCGCCCACGTCGACGTGGATCTTTCCCACCAGTTGCGGGCCGATCTTGGCCCAGTGCTGCGCCAGGTAATAGCGCAGATCGAACCCGTGATCGCGCATGTACTTGGCCACGTCGTGGTCGATGTGTCCCGTGCGCTTGTTCCACAGCGGCTTGGGATAGCCGTCGTCGCCGACCGGACCGTACACCGATTCCCACGCCTCGAACTGATCTCCCGACCGGCCGTGACTCCCCAGCACCTCCTCCCACTGGCTGTATTGGCGTTCCGAAATCAGCGGCTGGCCGTCGTTGGCCCGCATGATCCAGCGCTCGGGGTGGCGCCATTCGGTGGACGGCTCGAGGAAGAACCCGCCGGGACTCGTGAACACGAACGCATTGGTGTCCGCGTAGGCATCGAACTGGTCGTAGTGGCGGAAATCGACCGGGTCGGGATAGAGGGTCCACGTTCCCCCGAAGAAGTCGGGGTGGTAGAGCTGCAACGCGATCGATTCCCACCCCCCGGTCGATCCCCCGGTCAGGACGCGCGCGTACGGCTTGGGGATCATGCGGAAGTGCTTTTCCAAGTACGGGATCAGCTCGGTGAGAATCGCGTCGCCGTAAGGGCCGTTGTTGACCGAATTCACGGCGTAGGAGTCGTCGAAGTACGGCGTGGGATGCTGGAACGAGACCGCGATGAACCGCGGCAGTCCCGGGCCGTTCCAGTCGCGGCGCAGCTCCGAGCCCGTCTCGATGTTGTACGCGTGGAACTTCTCGGCGAACGACGGCGGAACGGGCGCAGTGTCTTCGGAAAAGAAGAGCGGGGGATCAAGTCCGAAGTGGCCCTGCTCGTAGACGACCGGGTACTTCACGGCGGGGTGTTCGTCATATCCCTTGGGCAAGAGCACGGTCGCGCCGAGGAACACCGGCCGTCCCCAGAACTTGGTCAGCAAGTCGCTTTGGATCTTGATGTGCTTCACCCAGCGCGTGTCCGGTGGCACCTTTACCGGTGGAATCACTTTCGTGAGCGATAGTTCCACCGGGGCGCTCACGGTGGGATCGAGGTGGACCTTCTTCACCTCGCTGTAGAGGTTCCCCGGTGATTCGGTGAACTGCTGGCCCTCCCACTGGTCCCAGTGCACCCAGATGGTGTGTCCATCGGCGCGGTGCACCTCGGTGTAGACGTTGACGAGCGCCTGCACGTAGTAGTCACCGGCGGGCAGGTCTTTGAGGCTCGCGAAGGGATAGCCGAGGGTGGTGTCGTCGATGACGGCCGGGTCGCCCGCCTTCCAGGCGGCCACGTCTTTGCCGAAGAGCGGCGTGCCGCGGCCGAAGGGGTGGCCGTACTGCCTTGGCTCCGGGCTCGAGTCGTGGCTCACGAATACGAAGACGCGGCCGGTGATGGGGCCGGGGTTCGTCGCGGCGGAATAGGAAACCGAGAACCGGGGGGCTGGCGTCTGCGCGCCAAGGCCCACGACGCCGGTGAGGAGCAGGGTGCCGGCCAGCGAGGCCGGCCGCGAAATCCAGCGGACCATGGTCAGAGCTCCTTAATCGAGATCACTCCACGAGCAGCGCTTCAAATCGGGGATTACCGCGCAGGGCGTCGAGGTCCGAGTCGTGTCGCATCCACTCGCGGTGCCCCGTGCCACCGTGGCCGACGGTGCGCTCGAGGCAGTCGATCGCCTCCTCGACCTTGCCCATCACGGCGTAGACGCACGCCACATTGTACAGAATGAGCGGGTCTTCGGGATCCACGGCCAGCGCCCGCTCGAGCCAGGCGAGGGACTGGTCCCGCTTGCCCATCGCCAGCGCCGCGCCCGCCCCGAAGTAATACGCCCGGGCGTCGTCGGGATACATCTCGAGATGGTGTTGGATGATGTCCAGCGCCTGCCGCCGCATCGCCGTGGTATCGTGGGGCCGGCCCAGGCTCGTGTAGATGCCGGAGAGCAGCATCCGCGTCTGAAAATCCTCGGGGCGCACCCGCGCCGCCTCCTCGAACCGTCGCGCGGCCTCGGCGAGCTTCCCTTGCAGGAAATAGAGGCGCCCGTAGAAGTAATGGGCCTCATAGAGCTTGGGGTTCAGCGCGATGGCCCGCTCGAACTCCTGCTGGGCCTCGTCGTAACGCTTGGCCACGGTGAGCGCCACACCCCGCGCCTCGTGTGCTTCCGCGAGTTCCGGATTCAGCTCCAGCGCCTTGAGGCTCGCGCGCTCCGACTCGGCCCGGTACTCGTCATTGCGGTCGAACCAGGTGTAGAGCGAGGAGCAGCAGTCGGCGATTCCGGCGTACGCGAGCGCATAGCCGGGGTCGATCTCGATCGCCCGGGTGAACATTTGGCGGGCGAAGAGCAGGCTCTTCTTGCGCCATTGGTGGAAGAAGCCGCGGCCACGCAGGTAGTAGTCGTACGCCTGCACGTTGTCGGTCTGGACCTGCGCGATCGCGCCGATGTCCTTCTCGGCCATCACCACGCGCAGCGCCTTGGCGATGCTCTGGGCGATCTCGTCCTGGATCGCGAATACGTCCTCCAGCTCGCGATCGAAGCGCTCCGACCAGAGCTGGTAGCCATCCGCCACTTTGAGGAGCTGCGCCGTAATGCGCAGCCGATTCCCGGCCTTGCGGACGCTGCCTTCGAGCACATGCTCGACCTGGAGCTTGCGTCCGATCTCCTTGATGTCCTCGTTCTTGCCTTTGAACGCGAACGCCGAAGTGCGGGAGGCTACCTGCAGCTCCTCGATGCGCATCAACGCGTTGATCAACTCCTCCGCGATCCCCTCGCAGAAATAGTCCTGATCATGTTGCGGGCTCATGTCCACGAAGGGCAGCACGGCGATCGACTTCGCGGTGCCGGGGCGGACCGATGCCACCCCAGGCGGGGTGGCGCCGCTGTGCAGGGCTTGGGCGAACTCCATGGCCGTCGCGAACCGGTCGGAGGCCTTCTTGGCGAGCGCCTTCGCTACGGCCTGCTCCACGGCCGGGGGGAGGTCGGCACGAACGGCGCGGAGGGAGGGGGCGGTCTCCGTCAGGTGCTTGACCAGCATTGCCTGCGCGGTGTTCGCTTCGAACGGATGCCGACCCGTCAGCATTTCGTACAGCATGCAGGCGAGGCTGTACACGTCGCTGCGATTGTCCACCGGGTCACCCGCGGCCTGCTCGGGACTCATGTACGCCGGGGTTCCGACGGCCGAACCCGTCTGGGTCAAGTTGTTGCCCGCGGCCGAGGTGACCGCTTTGGCGATGCCGAAGTCGGTCACCACCGCCTCGCCCTGGTGCAGCATCACGTTCTCGGGCTTGATGTCCCGGTGCACGACCCCGGTCGAGTGAGCGTAGGCCAGGGCGCTGGCCACGTGGCGGGTGATCTGCAGCGCTTCATCGAGCGGGATCTGGTGCTCGCGATTGAGCCGGTCGCGCAGCGATTCGCCCTCGATGAACGGCATCACATAATAGAGGAACCCGCCTACTTCACCGGAATCATGCAGCGAGACGATGTGC
Organism: Gemmatimonadales bacterium; assembly: GCA_035500495.1. Lineage (GTDB taxonomy): Bacteria > Gemmatimonadota > Gemmatimonadetes > Gemmatimonadales > GWC2-71-9 > DASTHG01. The sequence goes on along the minus strand of DATJXC010000032.1, from coordinate 20,405 downwards.
GGGTGGCTCAGCCGAGCGGCGACTTTGATTTCCCGGAGGAACCGCTCGGGGCCCAGGGTAGCGGCCAGCTCGGGGTGGAGCACTTTGACCGCCACCTGGCGGTCGTGTTTCAGGTCCTGGGCCAGGTAGACCGTGGCCATGCCGCCCCGACCGATCTCGCGTTCGATGGCGTAGCGGTCACCCAGGGCGGTTTGAATGCTCTCAAGTACAGGCATGGCGTGGGGGCAAAGAGGCCGGAAGGATAAGGCCGAGCCTGCGTCCAGGCCAGGGGAACGAGCCGCTAACTGACTCGCCGCGTCTTTCTCCGCATGAAGTCCATGAGGATGAACTGCCCCAGCGTCATCGTATTGGTGAAGTACGCCTTGCCGCGGCAGATGGCGCTCACCGTTTTGACGAAATCCACGAGACTCTTGTCCCGTGCCAGCATGAAGGTGTTGATCAGGATCCCCGCGCGCCGGCACAGGGCGACCTCGTGATAGGTCGCCTGCAGGATCTGCGGGTCGAGCCCCATCGAGTTCACGTAAATGCGGCCGTCGGGCATGGTCAGCGCCGAGGGCTTGCCGTCGGTGATCATGATGATCTGGCGCATGTCCTTGCGCTGTCCCAGGAGGATGCGCCGCGCCAGTTTCAGCCCTTCCGCGGTGTTGGTGTGATACGGCCCCACCTGGGCGTGGGCGAGCTGCCCCAGGGGAATCTCTTCCGCCGTGTCGTGGAACAGCACCACGCGCAGGGTGTCGCCGGGGAACTGCGTGCGGATCAGGTGGGTCAACGCCAGCGCGACCTTCTTGGCCGGGGTGAACCGGTCCTCGCCGTACAGAATCATCGAGTGGGAGCAGTCGAGCATCAGCACGGTCGCCGAGGATGACCGGTACTCGGCCTGATGCACCATCAGGTCTTCGTATTCGAGGTTGATCGGCACGCCCAGACCCTCACGCTCCAGGGCGCGGGTCAGGGTGGCGTTCACGTCGAGATTCAGAGTGTCGCCGAATTCGTAGGGTTTGCTCACCGCCTCGGCCTCGATCCCGGTCGCGAGGTGCTCGGTCTCGTGGGCCCCGAAGCTCGACTTCCCGATGCTCCCGAGGAGTTGCTTCAGGGTCTTGTAGCCGAGGAAGTCGATCCCCTTCTCGGTGAGCGAGAACTGGACGTCCCGCGCGGCCTCCCGCGCCATGCCCCCGGGCCCGAACATCGGTTGCTGCCCGGCGGGCATCTGCGGCGCCTGCTCCAGGTTCAGGTACCCTTCCTCCATCAGGCGCTGCACGATCTTGTCGAGCAGCTCCCCGAGCTGGCGTTGCAGGTCGGCGTCGCGCGCCTCGTCACCGGTGGATTCCCCACGCAGGGCCTTCAACATCTCCGGGGTCAGCTGTCCCGAGTCCATCAGGGCCTGGAGGATGGCCTGGCGCAGGGCATCGAGGGAGCGATCCTGCTCGTCGTCGCCGAAATCGCCCCAATAGGGGTGGTTGTAGGGGCCGCCGGCGAATCCGGACTGCAGCAGGAAATCGGCGAGCTGATCGAGCAACCCCTGGAGGTTGATCGTGTCGGCGAGTTCGGGGAGGTACTTGGAATACGTGGTGGAACGCATGATGGATACTACGTCGTTAGAGAGCTGCGACGCTAGAGTGAGGCGTCGTTAGAAGTAGCGGCACAACAAGAAAAGCGACGCCAGGGTTTGGTCTTGCCTTTCGCCTCCCCCTAACGTCGCCCTTTCTAGCGTCGCCTCTTTCTAACGACGCCTCTTTCTAACGACGCCTCATCCCTGTCAGAATCTCAGTACGATCCCACCCGTCACTTCCCCCGAGTTATACCACGTGCTCGCGTAGTACCAGCAGTAACCGTAGTAGTCGCACCACACGCCGGAGCTGGTCGTTCGATTGGTATCGATCGTGCGCAGCCGGCCATCGACGCGCAAGCCGAGCTTGTCGTTCATCCAGGCCTTGAATCCCAGACCGGTGTTGAATGCGAACTTGGTGGAGCTCGAGGGGTTGGCGACGAACTGGGAATTGATCTTGGGATCCACGATGGTCATCCCCAGCCCGATCGTGAAATACCCGACGAGCTTGCTGGATCCGCCCTCGAAGTTCCCGTTGAAGTCGATCTGATGCAGCGCGAGGGTGCCGTATTTCTGCGTTCCGCCGATCAGCTTACTGCTCGAGATGTCGGATTGCGCGTACATGTAGCCCACCTCGAGGCCGAACTGGCGCTGCGGATAGAACGCGATGCGACCGCCGTAGCTCCAGGAATCGCTGGCGTGCAGGTTGACCCCCGTCGCCGAGTAGATATCGCTGCCGAAGTATCCCCCGACCGTCGGCGTGATCTCCCAGTGCTTTCCTGACGATGAGCTGTACGACTCGAAGACCTGGGCCGACACCGGTGCGGCGAGAAAGCAGAGTATGGCTGCAACGTTGCATGCATGCTTCATGGGGCCTCCACTGGGGTCACGAAAGACCGACGGGATGCTTCAAGAAACTAACCGGCGGACCCCGCGGTGGAAGTGCCGGAATCTCCGGTCATTCCCCTCTCCCAGGCGATCCGCTGGTTCAGAACGTGACAGGCCCTCTTGGGAGGCGGGCACGCGTCTGCAGGGCCTCGTGTAGCTTTGCCGCCCATGACCGACGTCGCCCGGCGCTACGGGCTCGGCGCGCTGGCGCACCGGAACTTCCGTCTGTTCTTCTCGGGACAGATGGTTTCGCTCACCGGCACCTGGATGCAGTCGGTGGCGCTGGGGTGGCTCGTCCTGCAGCTCACCGATTCACCCTTCTACGTCGGCCTGGTCTCGGCCCTCGGTTCACTCGGCGTCCTCGCGTTCACCCTCTATGCGGGGGTCGTAGCCGATCGCACTGACAAGCGCCGCACCGTCGTCATCACGCAGTCGCTGTCGATGCTGCAGGCGTTCGTCCTGGCCACGCTGGTGTGGACCCATGCGGTCACCGTCTGGCACGTGATGATTCTGGCGGTGGGGCTGGGGCTGGTGAACGCGTTCGACATCCCCACCCGGCAGGCGTTTCTCGTCGAGATGGTGGGGAAGGACGACCTGATGAACGCCATCGCGCTGAACTCCTCGATGTTCAACGCGGCCCGAGTGGTCGGCCCCGCGGTCGCCGGAATCCTCATCGGGATCATCGGCGTGGGGGCCTGCTTCTTCCTGAACGGGGTCAGCTACATCGCGGTGATCGCCGGGCTGCTCGCGATGCGGCTGCCCCCATTCACCCCGCACCCGGGTGCGCCTTCCGCCGCCACCGGTCTGCGCGAGGTCGTCGCCTTCCTGCGCGGCGACCGGCGCACGGAAACCCTCGTGCTCCTGACCGCCACGTTGTCGGTGTTCGGTTTCCCCTTCCTGGTACTGATGCCCGTGTTTGCCCGGGACGTGCTGCACCAGAGCGCGAGCGGGTATGGATTGCTCACGGCCGCCGTGGGCGTGGGAGCGATGCTCGGTGCGCTGGCGATCGCCGTGAACAGTGGACGCCTGCGCTTCCGCGGCCCCCTGATGCTGGCGGGCGGTACCTGCTTCGGGCTGCTGCTGGCGCTGTTCGCGGCATCGCGGTCTTTCGGGTTGGCCGTGCTGCTGCTGGCGCTCGCCGGCTGCGCCATGATCGTGAACAACGCGCTCACCAACACCCTGCTGCAGACGCACGTCCCCGACTTCCTGCGGGGGCGCGTCATGGGCTTCTATTCGTTCGTATTCGTGGGGATGTCGCCGCTGGGCGCGTTTCAGGCCGGGGCGTTCGCCGAGCGCTTCGGAGCTCCGGCGGCCGTGGCGGGCGGCGGGATCGTGTGCGCCCTCGCGATGGCCGTGGCGGCCTGGCGCGTGCCGGAACTCCGGGAATCCTGACCCGCCTAAGGAACGAGACCTCGAGCCGTCACCGCTGATCCCTGACCCCTGACCACCTCACTTCTGTTGCAGGTTCCGTCGCAGGTCGCCGAGGTTCAGGAGCGGCAACCCGCCCTCGGTAGGAACGAAGATGATCAGGTTACTCGAGTTCTTCATGTCGTGCAGCACTTCGATCCACTGTTTGGTGAGCGCTTCGGCCGTGAGGGTCTGGTTCAGGAGCCGCTGCTGCTCGGTCTGGAGCCGCGCCACCTCCACGCGGTGGCGCTCCGTTTCGATCTGTTGTTCCTGGGCGATCTTGTTGTTGATCGCGGCGACGACCTGAGCGGGCGGCTGCAAATCGCGCAGGAAGAAGGCCGTCACCTGGGCGATGCGGAACGTCCCGCCGCCGATGCGCGGCTGCGTGACCAGGGCCGAATCCACGAGCGACTCCATGACGTTCGCGATGCGGGTCCGCTGCGCGATGTCGTTGATGGAGAACAGGACCATGCCGTCGCGGACCCCTTTGCGGATCGCGTTCCGCACGGCGCCGCGAATTTGGTCCTCGTCGCCGATCTCGGTGAAGATCTTGGGGGCCTGCGTGGGATCGATCTGCCAGCGGATCGAAACCTCGACCGTCATCCCCATCTGTTCCGAGGAGAGCGCCGCGATCTGCTCGATCTGCTCGCTCCGTTCCGGCCACTGTTCCTCACGAGTGGAGTACCGCTCGATGTCGGACCAGGGCGTCACGTAGCGGATCCCCGGAAGCAAGGGGCTCGGGTCGACGTAGCCGAACGCGTGCCGCACGCCGACTTCCCCGGGCTTGATGACGACGATCGTGGACAGCGACACGAGCGCGATGCCGACGAGCAGGGCGCCCAGGGAAGCGAACCGCAGAATCCCCCCGACCGAGCGGCCCCCCGCACCCCCGCCTTCGGGGCGGATCAGCGATCCCGCGAGCCGTACGAAGAACGCGACGATGAGGAGAATGATCCCGAAGGTGAACTGTGCCATAGGGGCTCCCGACGACGGTTAGGGGGAGTGACGGATGACGGATGCAGGAGCGATGCAGGAAAAACGGTGGATCAGGTGAACAGATTGGGCCCGGCCCCCCCTCCCATGCCTCCCAATCCCGGCTTGCCGTGCGGGCCCGCGCCGCGATCCGGCCGGACGCGGGTATAGCCGAGCTCCTCGCTGCGCGAGATCCGCTTCTCGGCAACCAGCCCTTCCAGCACCAGCTCGCACGCCGCGACCATCGTCGCGGGATCCTTTTTGGGCGCCAGACCCACGCGGTCCAGTAGATCCAACAGCCCGGGGACCACGCTGAATCCCTTGAGGCAGGCTTCGGAGCGCTCGTCCGCAGAGATCTTCAGCGCGCCGCCTTCGTCGAACCAGTGCACGATGTCGTCCACATTGGCGCCGCCCACCCGGGCCTCGAATGTCTGACCGGCGGCGCGGCGGATCAGGTCCTTGGCGATGGTCTCGGCACCCTGCAGCTCACCTTCGTATTCGAGCTCGAGCTTGCCAGTGATGGCCGGGAGGGCGGTGTACACGTCGGAAACCCGGGGAACGACGGACTTCTCCTTGGTCAGGATGGACCGGCGCTCGGCGGAGGAGGCGACGTTCTCGAGCACGCTGATGGGGAGGCGCTGGGAGACGCCGCTCTTCTTGTCTACGCGCTTGTCGGCGCGGGCCTCGAAAGCGACCCGCTCGACCAGCTCCGCGATGAAGTCGGGGAGGCGGAGGGGCCGGCCGCTGCGCTCGAGCCAGGCTTCCTGCCGCGTGATAGTGGCACCGAGCTCCACCGTCTGCGGATAATGCGTCAGAATCTCCGATCCGATCCGGTCTTTGAGTGGCGTAATGATCTTGCCGCGGGCCGTGTAGTCCTCGGGATTGGCCGTGAAGACGAGCGCTACGTCCAGGGCGAGGCGGATCGGGTAGCCTTTGATCTGGACGTCGCCCTCCTGCATGATGTTGAAGAGCCCCACCTGGATCTTCCCGGCGAGGTCCGGAAGTTCATTGATCGCGAAGATGCCCCGGTTGGCCCGCGGGAGCAGCCCGAAGTGCATGGTCAGCTCGTCGGAGAGCAAGTGCCCGCCGCGGGCGGCCTTGATCGGATCGACGTCGCCGATGATGTCGGCGATGGTGACGTCCGGGGTGGCGAGCTTCTCGACGTACCGCGCGTCGCGCGGCAGCCAGGCGATCGGGGTTCGGTCGCCCTGCGCCTGCACCAGCTCGGTGCCGTACTTGGAGATCGGCCCGAACGGGTCGTCGTTCACTTCGCTTCCGGCGAGAATCGGGATCTCCTCGTCGAGCAGCGTGACCAGCTGGCGCAGGATGCGGCTCTTGGCCTGTCCGCGCAGCCCGAGCAGAATGAAGTTGTGGCGCGACAGGATGGCGTCGGTGAGCTGCGGGACCACCGTGTCTTCGTAGCCGACGATCCCGGGGAAAAGCGGCGAGCCGTTCTCCAGGAGGCAGATCAGGTTTTCGCGGAGCTCGTCTTTCACCGTCCGCGCGCGGCGGGCGGGGGCGGCCCATTCGCTCTGCTTGAGCTCGCCCAGGGTACCGGGTTTCGTCATAGGCTCGACGTTAACCGGCGGTCGCGCGGCATGTAAAGGTCTGCTTTCCTACGCGTCGGGGTCGTAGCTGAGGTTACTCGCCAGCCAGCGCTCGGTTTCGCGCAACGTGAGCCCCTTGCGCCGGGCATAGTCGACGGCCTGGTCGCGACCGATCCGCCCCACGCCGAAGTAATGCGCCTCGGGATGGGCGAAATACCATCCGCTGACCGACGCGGCGGGCCACATCGCGTAGCTCTCAGTCAGCTGAATGTCGGTTCGGTGCGCGACGTCGAGCAGTGTCCACAGCGCCGCCTTCTCGGTGTGATCGGGGCAGGCGGGGTAGCCCGGCGCCGGGCGGATGCCGTGGAACCGCTCCGCGAGGAGCGCGGCGGGATCGAGCGATTCGTCGACCGCGTACCCCCACAGCTCGCGCCGCGTGCGTTGGTGCAGGCGCTCCGCCGCCGCTTCGGCCAGCCGATCGGCGAGGGCCTTCGCCAGGATGGCGGAGTAGTCGTCGTGGCGTCGCTCCAGGTCGGCGACGAGCGTATCGAGCCCGTGCCCCGCCGTCACCGCGAACGCGCCGATCCAGTCCGGTGCCCCGCCACGCGGCGCGATGAAGTCGGCCAGGCAGAGATTGGCCCGGCCGTCGTCCTTCGCCTGCTGCTGGCGCAGGAACCGCAGCGTGGTCAGTACCCCCGACCGGTCTTCACCCGCGTACACTTCGACGTCATCGTCCACGGCGTTGGCGGGGAAGAGGCCCACCACGGCCCGGACGCGCAACAGGCGCTGCTGCACGATCCGGTCGAGCAGCGTTTGCGCGTCGGCGAACAGCCGGCGCGCCTCGGGCCCCACGGTGGGGTCCTTCAGGATGTCGGGGTAGTGTCCCTTCAACTCCCAGGCTTGGAAGAACGGCGTCCAGTCGATGTAGGACACGAGCTCTTCGAGAGGGAGCTCGAACGCGGAGACGCCAAGATGCCGGGGCCGGTGTGGCCGGAACCCCGCCCAGTCGAGGCGCAGCCCTTTCTTCCGGGCCGTCGCGAGGTCGAGTAACGGCGCCCGCTCGCGCCGGCCCTCATGCTCCTCCCGCAGGCGCGCGTACTGGCCCCGGATGTCGACGGTAAACGCGTCACGGCGATCGGAGAGGAGGGCGCTGACCACCCCTACCCCGCGGGAGGCGTCGAGCACGTGCACCACCGGCCCCGAGTAGGCCGGCGCGATCTTCACCGCCGTGTGCATCCGCGACGTGGTCGCGCCGCCGATCAGGAGCGGCAGGGCGAGGTGCTCCCGCTCCATTTCCCGGGCGATATGGATCATCTCCTCGAGCGACGGGGTGATCAGACCCGATACGCCGATCACATCCGCCTTGGTCTCGCGCGCCGTGTCGAGGATCTTCTGCGCCGGGACCATGACCCCGAGGTCGATCACCTCGTAGTTGTTGCAGCGCAGCACGACCCCCACGATGTTCTTGCCGATATCGTGCACGTCTCCCTTCACCGTGGCCATCACGATCCGGCCGGCCGGCCGCCCCGCGGTCCCCGACGCCGCCTGCTCGGCCTCGATGTAGGGCACCAGGTGGGCCACGGCTTTCTTCATCACCCGCGCGCTTTTCACGACCTGCGGCAGGAACATCTTCCCGGCGCCGAACAGGTCTCCCACGACGTTCATCCCCTGCATCAACGGCCCTTCGATGACTTCGATCGCCCGCGCGGCGGCCTGCCGCGCCGCCTCGACGTCCTCCACGATGTAGGCATCGATCCCTTCGACCAGCGCGTGCGTGATCCGCTCGGGGAGCGGCGCCTCGCGCCAGGCGAGCGAGCGCTCCTTGGTCGCCGTGCGACCGTGGGCCGTCGTATGCTCGGCGATGGTGGTCAGGCGCTCCGTCGCGTCGGCCCGGCGATTGAAGAGCACGTCCTCCACCGCTTCCAGCAGGTCTTTGGGAATGTCGTCATAGACGGCGAGCTGGCCCGCGTTGACGATCCCCATGTCCATCCCGGCCCGGATCGCGTGGTACAGAAACGCCGAATGCATCGCCTCGCGCACGACGGCGTTGCCCCGGAACGAGAACGAAAGGTTGCTCACTCCTCCGGAGATGAGCACCCGCGGGCAGCGCCGCTTGATCTCCCGCGTCGCCTCCAGGTACGCCATGGCGTAGCCGTTGTGCTCGGGGATGCCGGTGGCGACGGCGAAGATGTTGGGGTCGATGATGATGTCTTCCGGCGGGAACCCGACCGCCTGCGTCAGCAACCGGTAGGCGCGCTCGGCGATCGCCACTTTGCGCTCTACCGAGTCGGCCTGTCCCTGCTCGTCGAACGCCATCACCACCACCGCCGCGCCGTAGCGCCGCACCAGGCGCGCCCGGTCGAGAAACGCCGCTTCTCCCTCCTTGAGGGAGATGGAATTCACGATTCCTTTTCCCTGGAGGCAGCGCAGCCCGCCTTCGATCACCTCCCACTTCGAGGAATCGATCATCACCGGGACTTTGGCGATGTCGGGCTCGGCGGCGATGCGGTTCAGGAAGGCGATCATCGCCGCTCCGGCGTCGAGCATCCCCTCGTCCATGTTCACGTCGATGATCTGGGCGCCGTTCTCCACCTGGTGGCGGGCGACCTCGACCGCACGCTCGTAATCCCCGGCCTTGATCAACTCAGCGAACTTGGCGGAGCCCGTCACGTTGGTCCGCTCACCGACGTTCACGAACAGGCGGCCCGGCCACAGCGTGAGGGGCTCGAGTCCCGCGAGGCGCGTGGTGGGCGGGCGTCCGGGGATGGGCCGGGGCGGGACATCGCGCACGGCCGCGGCGATGGCCCGGATGTGGTCGGGGGTCGTCCCGCAGCACCCGCCGACGATGTTCAGGAAGCCGCCGCGGGCGAACTCGCCCAGCAGCGTTGCCATCAGCTCCGGGGTGTCGTCGTAGCCTCCGAAGGCGTTGGGGAGCCCGGCGTTGGGATGGCACGACACGTACGTGTCGGCAAGGCGTGACAGCTCCTCCACATACGGGCGCAGCTCTTTGGCGCCGAGGGCGCAATTCAGTCCGACGCTGAAAAGCTCCGCGTGACGGATCGAGTTCCAGAACGCTTCGACGGTCTGACCCGAGAGGGTACGCCCCGAGGCATCGGTGATCGTTCCGGAGACCATCACCGGGATGTCGGCGCCGCGGCGCTCGAGCACCTCGCGAATGGCGAACAGCGCGGCTTTGCAATTGAGGGTGTCGAACACCGTCTCGACGAGCAGCAGATCCACTCCGCCCTCGAGCAGGGCGTCCGCCTGCTCCGCGTACGCCAGACGCAAGCTCTCGAAATCCGTGTTGCGGAAGCCCGGGTTGTTGACGTCGGGCGAGAGCGAGGCGGTACGGTTAGTGGGGCCGAGCACGCCGGCGACGAACCGCGGCTGCCCCGGGGTCGAGGCGGCATCGGCGCAGCGCCGAGCCAGGCGCGCGGCCGCGAGATTGATCTCCCGGGTCGTTTCCTCGAGCCCGTAGTCGGCCTGGGCGATGCGGGTGGCCGTAAACGTGTTGGTCTCGAGGATGTCCGCTCCCGCCTCGAGATACGCGCGATGGATCGCTTCGATCACGTCCGGGCGGGTCAGCGACAGGAGATCGGGATTCCCCCCCAGGGGGCGGGGGTGCGCGCGGAACCGCTCGCCGCGGTAGTCGTCCTCTCCGAGGCGATGCCGCTGGATCATGGTCCCCATCGCGCCGTCGAGCACGAGGATGCGCCGCGCCAATGCGGCGCGCAGCGTCTCCGTCCCAGGCCGAGCCGATCCGGTCACGACATTCGCCTCCTGTTCCTCTGCCTACGACACGCCCGGCGGCGCCAAAGAGCGGCACCACCGGGCCGGCCTTTTAGCGGGTTGTTTAACGTGGCCGCAATACGCCGCAAATCGCCACGACGACAGTTGTGCCGGGCAATTTAGCCGCCCAGACGCGCGGTGCCAATTCCCCGCGGTTAGCCGGCGCCGTCCCGTGGCGTGAACAACCGGGTGGTGGCGATACCCCAGGCCGGAAGGCTCACACTGGCCCGGCGATCCGGGGCCAACGGTAGGGCATCCCCGTTCATCTCTACCAGGTTGGCGCGACGCGCCTGCTGGTAGCTGTAGGCGGCGGGCCAGACTCCTACTGATCGGGCGATCCCGCTCACATCGAGCAGCTTGACGATGGCGCCGTCGGCGTCATCGGCGGGCTTCGCGCCCACGACCAGCGTGCCTTTGTCGGCAAGAAACAGGGCGTAGTCCTTGCCGATCAGCGGGCCGGGCGAGGCGTTTACGTACGGCGCGCTGACGTACAGCGGGTCGCACGCCGCCCACCCGCGCCGCACCGGCTCGGCGGGATCGCCCGGCGCGAGCAGAGAGATGCGATAGCGAAACCGAAAGGGTCCCGCGCCACCCTGCCGCGCCGCGTAGTTGGTGAACCAGTAATTGTTCATCGCCCACGAGAACAGGGTGCCGTCGGGGACGATGTGCCGCCGCCACTCGCCGCGAATGATGTCGTTCAAGGTGAACAGGGGCGCGTCGGGCGCACTCCACAGGACGCCGTCCGCCTTGTCATGCAGCCACACCCAATGCGTGTGGCAGTACCAGTCGCGGCAGCTGCCCGGTTGCTGATCCTGCTCCACGGTCATGCGGCCCAGGGGGACTTCCACCTCGACCGTCGGCTTGGTGAATGCGAAGGGAAACGCGACGTAAAGCGATTCCTTGTCCGTGGTCGGCGTTTTCTCGAGCACGTTCTCGATGTCGACCCAGGGCAGGGCGTCGTACAGCGAGATGGTCGACCGCACGGCAGGGAATCCGGGAAGCGTTCGGACGATCTCGAGGCGGACCCCGATCCCCGGGAGGCGCAGGCGCCGGGAGGAGGTCCGGGCCGATTGCACCATGGTGAGCTGTGGTGCGGTGGCGAGCAGCCGGCGGTCCGCGGAGGTGCCGAGGGCGCTGTCACTGCCGCCGGTCACGTAGACCAGCTGGTTCAGTCCCGACCAGGCTGAGGGTTTCACCCGCTCCTTGCCATCGGGACCCACCAGGGAGGCGACCGCTCCCGTCGTCGGGTCCAACCGGACGGTGAACCCGCCGGCCGTGGCGTCGAGAGCGTCCCCTTCATCTAGTGGAGGGGCCGGCGCCCGGTCGCCTTCCTTGAGCGCCAGGTATCCGAGTGGGGGAACGTCCGAGACGAGTACCAGTGCGTCCCCGTCGGGAGTATCCACCACCGGGAGCTCTTGAGCGTTGAAGCTGAAGGCGCGCCCCGCGCCGCCGGGCACCTGCACCAGGTCGGTCCGCGGCCAGCTCGACCCGTTGAACACGATCCGCCCCGCGCCGCTATCGGTGCCTCGCCCGATGCGCGACAGCGCGGCGGCCACCTCGGACCGGGCGGCGGCAGCCGCCCCTTCGATGAACCGGCGCTTATACGCCCATTGCTCGACGGTCTGCCGGCCGTCCGGGTCCGAGATGCTTCCCGCGGCGCCCCAGGTGTGCTCGCCGAAGAGCAGCAGCTCACGCCACATCGCCGCTCGCACCTCCGCGCGTGCGCGCCGGCCTTGGAGGTGCTCGGGATCGGAGGGATCGATGCGGTCGTCCCACAGCGCCAGGATCTCCGCCGCCCGCCCGGCGAGCTGCGCTTTCCGGAAGGTCGCCAGCTCGGCCGCCGTGGACGCCGCACCGTCCTCCCAGTACAACCCCGTATCCCCACGCCGCACCGGGATCTGCCGGGCATAGCGCTGCTCCATCTCGCGGAAGAACTCCTCCGCGCGGGCGGGGACGATGCGGGGGAACGCGTAGCGCCGGTTGAACTCCTCCATATTGTCGATCAACCGCTCGTCCATGAGCGCGTTGTCCCACTGCGCCCCGTACAACAGGGCCAAGTCGTACGGGTAGGCGGGAGACTGAAAGACGGGGTTCGCGAGCAGCCAGTCGGAGAGACGCCGGCCCATTTCGTCGGCGCCCACGTTAAAGCCGAAGCGCAGGCCGTCGCCGTAGTGGTGGTTGCGCCAGTGCAGCACGCGGCTGCCGTCGGGAGACTCCCACCAATACAACTGGGGATATGCGGTGAACTCGCCGGCGAGTCCCGCGGCCTTGGCTTCGTCGGGCGGCAACAACGGGGGAGCGCGATCCGGATTGGGACCGCTGGCCAGATACCGGACGCCGCTGGCCGCAAGCACCATCGGAAAGGTCAGGGCCTGTCCCGGCACGTCAGTGATCTGCGCGCAGGCAAAGGCCAGACCATGCTCGCGGGCGAGGCGCCCCGCCGGCCAGACCATGCGGGCAGCGGTCTCGTGGTCGAGCAACCCCGTCAGCATGTTGGCGAACAGGGCGTGGAATCCGATCTTGCCGTCGCGGATCGCCTGCAACAGTGCCGCGACGCTCTGGGGCGATCGATTCTCGACGTAGGAGATCACCTGCAGCGCGACCTCCGCCGTCCAACGGTAGTCGGGATGTTGTGGGAGCCGCGCCAGCGCCGCGTCCAGATTCTGCCGGTGCACCTCGAGGCAGCGCTCCTGCAGGTCCGTGTAGCCGATGTCGGTGTGGTTGGCGGACAGCCAGTACAGCGTCCAGCGACGCGGGGGCGTGAGCCGCAGGCGGCGGCTCGCGACCCGCCGCTTCCCGACCTCGATCTCGAACTGGAAGTCGGCCGCCTCGGAGAGCGGAACCCAGACTTCCCCCTGCAAGGTCAGCCCTTCGGCGACCGGGAGGACCCCGGCCGTTCCCACGAGGGCGCCGTGGCGGTCGGTGACGCGGGCTCGGGCCGCCGGCGCGTCGAGTCCGGCGATGGTCACGCGGACGAGGTTGTTGCGACCGTCGGGCTGCTGGTAGAGCGCGGTGGGATGGGCATCGATGACGGGCTGCTGGAGGCGGCCCCGGCCCGATGTCGCTCCGGCGGTCGCGGTGGTGGCGGTCAGCCAGCCGAGGAAAGTCCGCCGGTCGGGCATTGGAGAAAATATAGCCGCCGCAGGCGGTCCGGCCTTGACTGACCGGGGAGGAGTGCTACTTTTTGCCCCGTTTCGGGCCCCCGTCAACCGTTTACCGCAAGGAGCAAGGAATGAAGCGTCTCGCGATCGCGCTCGCCGTCGTGGCAGCGGCGGCAGCCTGCAAGAAGGCGGAGCAGCCACCCGCCGCGGCGCCAGCGGCTGCACCAGCGGCTATGCCGGCCGACACCAGCAAGATGATGATGGCCGATACCAGCAAGAAGATGATGGCCGACACCGGGAAGAAGATGGCCGCGCCGGCCGCTCCGGCTCCGGCGACCAAGAAGAAGCCGTAAGGTCCAGGTCAGTCAGTCTGCCGCGGGGCTCGGGTGCTTACCCGGGCCCTTTGGTTTTGTGAAGCCATCCCGCGGTGCGGGCAATCGCTTCGTGGGGAGCGACCGCGGGCCGCCACCCGAGCTCTGCGCGGGCACGGTCGGAACGATACGGATTCTCTCCGATGAGAAAGCTTATGGTCGAGCGTGCCGCACCGGGGTAGAGGCGCGGTGACCACCAGGTGCGCGCGGCGGCGAAGGTGTCGATGGCCAGGCGGGCGAGGGCGACCGGGACCCGGACCGGAATGGGTCGGGCGCCCAGGGCCGCCGCGAACGCGTCGAAGAACTCCCGTTGGGTGAGCTCCGAGTCGTTCGTCGTATTGAACGCCCGGAACCCCGGCCGCGGCCGATCGAGCGCCGCGAGGATCGCCGTCGCGACGTTGCCGGCGTACACACACGACAGCCGGTTGTCCCCCGGTCCAAGGCAGGGCAGCAGGCCTCGTCGCAGCACGCGCGCCACACGCGGTGAGAAGTGCCGGTCGCGCTCTCCGAAGAGCACGTTGGGGCGGATCGCCACGACCGAGAGCCCACGCTCCTCCGCCACCCGACGGGCGAGCAATTCAGCTTCGCGCTTGGAACGGGCGTAGAAGTCGTAGTCGGGAATCGGCTGAAACGGAAAGTCCTCACCGACCCGGCCTTGGCCCTCCGCGAACGCCGCGTCCCGTCCATAGACCGCCACGGAAGACACGTGGACGAGCGGCACGAGCGCCCGCGCCGCGGCGGCGAGCGCCAATTCCGTGCCGCGAACGTTGACCGCTCGAAAAGTGTCGAGTGAGGCGGGCTCCAGCACGATCGCCGCCGCGTGAACGATGCCGTCCACGCCGGCCGCCGCCCGCGTCCAGGTCTCAGGATCGGTGACATCGCCTGGGACCGCTTCCGCTCCCAACTCCAGGACCACGGAACGCGAACGCTCCCGCACGAAGGCCCGGACGGTGTCACCGCGGGCCCGCAGCGCGGCCATCACATGGCTGCCGAGGAGACCGCTCCCACCGGTAACGAGGACTCTCAAGCCGGGTCGTGACGTCGCAGCGGCAGCGGCAACCCGACGACACGCGCGTCGACCCCGCCGGCGCGCACCATGGTGGCGGTCTCGACCTCCCGTCGCAGCACCGCGAGGCCCATCCAGCGCCCGGCCGCGGGACCACTCGGCCCCGGATCCGGCACCCACGCGACGCTCGACGCGCGGCCGACTTCCTTGTCTCCTCGGAGAATCGGCAGCGGGTCCTGGTGGTCGGGCTCACCGTCGAACTCGAGTCCGAGGAGGACTCGGTTCGCGTGACCACGGAAATGCAGCCGGCTGACGGTCTCTTGCCCGGTGTAGCAGCCCTTGGTGTAGGACACTCCACCGATTTCGTCGAACCGCACCTCCTGCGGGATCGTCTTCTCGTCGACTTCTGAGGCGAGCCCGGGCCACCCCGTCAGGATGCGGGCGAGCTCGAGGGCGGCGGCGTCGGCGAGTGCGGCTCCACCGGCGGTCAACCGAGCGGTGAGAGCCTCGGCGTGCGCCGGATCGGCGACGACCTGCAAGGCAAACGGTGGAGGCACGCCGTCCGGCCCTCGCGCCACCTCACCCTCCGGCGCCGTGATCGTGCGGCCGGGCCCAGGTGGCAGCGCCAGCTGGGCGGCCCCCGCGAGGGCGAGCGCATGGGCGCCGGCCAGGCGCAACACGACGAGGTCCGCGGTCCGGTCGGTGACGCGGGCCAGTCGCGGCGGGATCGACTTCGTGAACACCGCGAGCGCGCGCTCCCGTCCAGTGCCCGGCACCACCATCCGGACCGTTTCGCCCATTCGGGTCACCCAGCCGTCGGTGAGGATCATCCCCTTGGCGGTGAGCAACGCACCATAGATGAACGCCCCGTCACCGGGTTTTTCCACATCGTTGGTCAGGAGGCCCTGCATGCAGGCGACCGCGCCTGAACCGACCAGGTCAATGACGCCAACGTCGGCCGGGGCCACGATCGCTCCGGTGCGAAGGGCATGCGCCACGGTCGCCAAAGTGGGCGAGGCGTCCAAGCGGGCGACGATCGGCGGCTGAGTGAAGCTCTGCGGTGGAAATGAAGGGGTGGTGCTCATTGGGGCAAGGTAGTCAGGTCGGGGCGGGATCCGTACCAGCCCGCCCGCGCGTAGGACTCATCCAACAGCTCGACCGGGTGCCGCACCACCGTCCGCAGGCCGGCGGCGCGCAGTCCGGCCCCCAGCTGCATCAGGCAACCGGGGTTGCCGGTGGCGAGGACGTCGGGAGGGTCTTCCCGCAGGCGCGCCAGTTTGGCCCGGAGGACGTTTCGCGACATTTCGGGTTGCGCCAACGTGAACAGGCCCGCGCTCCCGCAGCACTGAGCCGAATCGGGGGTCTCGCGCAGATCCAGGTCGGGAATGGCGCGCAGCATTGTGAGCGGCGGCTCCGTCACACCTTGCGCGTGCTGGAGGTGACACGGCGCATCGTAAGCGACGCGGTAGGGGAGTGGAGCACCGGAGGCCGGCCCGCGCAGCGCGAGCAGCTCCGAAATGTCCCGCACGCGCGCGGCGAAAGCGGCGGCGTCCGGTTCGTTAGGGAGGAGGTGGCCGTAGTCGCGCAGCAGGGCGCCGCATCCCGCGCTGTTCACCACGATGGGCGCATCCCCCGGGAAGGCCGCGATGTTGAGGCGCGCCATCCGTCGCGCGTCGTCCAGAAGACCGGCGTGGGCGTGCAGTGCGCCGCAGCAGACCTGTCCCAGGACCTCCTGCACATCGTAGCCGTTGGCCCGCAACGTGCGAGCGGTGGCGTCGTGCACGTGGGCGAACAGGCCTTCCATGACGCAACCGCGAAACAGCTGCACGGGGGAGCGGAGAGCGGGGAGCGGGGAGCGGTTCGTGTCGGTGCCGCGGGAGGTCACGCTCCCCGTTCCCCGCTGCCGGCTCCCTTGGGTGGCGCCGAGCATCCCCAGCGTGAACCGCAGGCGTCCCCACCCGGCCAGCAGAGTGGGGATGCCGGTCGCCCGAAACAGACGACCCAGGGCGTATACGGTGGGTGCCGCGTCGGTCGACGTCAGCAACCGGAGCGCGAGACGCGCAACCCTCTCGGGTGGATGTCGCTCGGCGATGCGTGCCCGGGCGGCTTCGAGCCCTCGGCCATATCCCACCCCGGCGGGACACACCGGCTCGCAGCCGCGGCACCCCAGGCAGCGGTCGAGGTGCGAGCGCAGGGCGGGATCGTCCGGCCCCAGCTCCCCGCGCTCGAGGCTCCGCATCAACTCGATGCGTCCGCGCGGACCGTCGGCCTCGTCCCCGGTGACGAGGAAGGTGGGGCAGGCCTGCAGGCAAAAGCCGCAGTGGACGCACGCGTCCAGGGACGCGAAGCCACCGCGATCGGTCATGTCCGGTCCCCGAGCGCCGCGACCAGCGTGCCGCCGGGGTCGAATGACGCGCGGAGCGCGGAGACGAGGGGTCCGACCCCTTCGCGATAGGCGCCGAAATGACCGACGGAGCGTCGGATGATCCACGGCGCCCGCTCGAGGGTGAGCGGCACTTCGCGTTCGCCCAGCGTCCGCCGCAGGTGATGCAGCCGGTCCGCCGTGGTCGCTCCCGTCCAACGAATCGTCCCGGCCCCCGGCGTGGCCGAGACCCGCTCGTCCAGGCCGAGCTGGTGCCGCACCAGATCGAGCAAATCGTCGAGCGTATCGGGGAGTCCGCCGATTCGCACCGTGACCGGGCCGGCCAAGGCCCCCGCCGCGGCACGCGCCCAGAAATCGTGCGACTCGGCGGACTCGAGCGTCCGCATCCGAGGCCCCGCCACACTTTGAATGACGGTCGCTTCGGCATCCACCGCCGTCGGCGTTCCGGCCACCCGCGCCGCGAGGACCCAGTCCTCGAGCTGCGTCATGGCGGCAGACAGGAGCTCCAGAGCGGCCGGCCGCGCACCTGCGGCGCGGATGTCCCGGGCGAGCTGGGCCAGGGCGTCGCGCGTGCCCACCACGAGGAAGGTGCGGTCGACCCGCGGCAATGACCGCAGCCGCAGATTCACGGCTACGATCACACCGAAGGCTCCGAACGCCCCGGTCTCGAGACGCGTCAGATCGTAGCCCGCGACGTTTTTCATGACCCGGCCGCCGGCGGTGATCACGCGCCCATCCCCGGTCACGCAGGTGAGGCCGAGCAGGTGATCGCGGATCGGCCCGAATCCTTCGCGCAGCGGCCCCGCGGTTGCGGTCGCTACGACCGACCCGATCGTGCGCGTCGGCAGGCCGGGGGCGTCGAGGGCGAGCCAAACCTCTCGCTCGGCGAGCTGTTGGCTCAACCGCTCGAGGGACACTCCCGCTTCGATGGAGGCGACGAGGTTCTGGGGCTCGATCGCCAGCACCCGGTTCAAGCGGCGGGTGCTGAGGGCGACGTCGGCGGGTGCGTCTTCGGGGACCCAGGTGCCGGCACCGTCGATGCGGACCTTCCACCCTTCCGCATTGGCGGTGCGAAGCAGCAACGCGACGGCGTCGGCGGAGCTGGGAGCGGCCCGCGGCGGAGCGCCGTCCGCGGGCGCATCGCTCACCGCCTCGCCACCGAGCAGGGCTCGGAGCCGCTCGGCCACGGCGCTCATACCGCCGCGGCCCCTTGGCGTGCGGCGGGCGCCTGACGCCATTCACGGCAGGCGTGGACGGGGACGACCTTGCCCGGATTGACGCGCTCGTCGGGATCGAACACGCGGCGCAGGTCGTGCATCGCCGCGAGCGTATCGGCATCGAAGACGTCCGGCATGTAGCGCAACTTGTCGATCCCGACGCCATGCTCCCCGGTGATCGTGCCCCCGGCGGCGATGCAGACGGCCATGATCTCCTGGCATGCCTGTTCGACGCGTGCCTTGAGCTCCGCGTCGGTGGCGTCGAACGAGATGTTGGGGTGGAGATTCCCGTCTCCCGCGTGAAACACGTTGGAGACCACCAGACCATAGCGGCGGCCGATCCCGCTGATCCGCTCCAGGACGTCGGGGAGCGCCGAGCGGGGCACGACGGCATCCTGGACGACGAGGTCCCGCGCCAACCGGCCCATGGCCCCGAACGCTTTCTTGCGTCCCTGCCAGAGGCGCTCCCGCTCGCGCGGCGTGGCGGCCGCGCGGACCGTGCGCGCCCCGCGTTCGCGAAGAATGCGTTCGACCCCCGCCGCCTCCGCGGCCACGGCGTCGGGGAGCATCCCGTCGAGCTCGACCAGGAGAACGGCCGCCGCATCGCGGGGATAGCCGGCGGCGTACACCGAGTCCTCGACCGCCTGAATGCAGGACTGGTCCATCATCTCCAACGCGGCGGGGACGACACCGCTCGCGATCACCGCCGAGACGGCCTCGCCCGCGGCGCGCAGGGAACGAAAATCCCCCAGCAAGGTGTGAATCGCCTTGGGCGACGGGGTGAGTCGTACCGTGATTCTGGTGACGACGCCGAACGTCCCCTCGCATCCGACGAAGCCACCGACCAGGTCTGGTCCCCACGTCTCCCCGCCGGGGCTTCCCAGCTGGACCACCCGGCCATCGGCGAGCACGACTTCGAGCGCCAGAATGTGCTGGCTGGTGACACCGTACTTCAGGCAATGCGGGCCGCCGGCGTTCTCAGCCACGTTCCCGCCGATGGTGCAGGCCGTCTGGCTCGACGGGTCCGGGGCGTAATGCAGGCCGTGAGGCGCGGCGGCGGCCGAGAGCCGGACGTTTACCACCCCCGGCTCGACCACGGCGCGGCGGTTGGGGGCGTCCAATTCGAGGATCCGGTTCAGGCGCGTCAGCACCAGCAGCACGGCCTCGGGACCGGCGAGCGCACCGCCCGAAAGTCCGGTGCCCGCGCCGCGGGGGACGAAGGGGACGCCGTGCCGGGCGAGCAGGGTGACGACGGCGATCACTTCTTCGCGGGTCCCAGGCAGGACCACGAGGGACGGGACGCGACGGTGCGTCGGCAAGCCGTCGGAGGCGTAGGTGACGCGCTCCGCCGGTGACGCGCGCACGTGGCGCGGCCCGACGATGTCTGCCAGGTCGGCGGCCAGTGCAGCGGGAAACACCGCGGTGAGGTCGGTCATGGAGGCCGGCGCTCGATCTCGGGACGCAGGCCGCTCTTGCCGTTGCCGCGGGCATTCACGCGGACGGCCGCGCGCCGGTCTCCATCGGCGGCCAGCGGTGCCAGTACGGCGGCGAGGCGGCGCAGGCGCGCGATGGTACTGCGCAACCCGAGCAGCGTCACCTTGTCCTGGGGATCGAGCTCCAGGGTCGCCGCGATGTGGAACGACAGCGCCGTGGGATCTTTGGGGAGGGGCGTGGGGTCCGCCGGCCGATCGGTCAGGACCGCCAGGGCGGCGACCAAGCGCGAGAAGTCCCGGCGGACGCCGACCGCGACCGATTCGGCTTCGCCCGCTTCCTCGGGAAGGTCGTCGAACTCTTCGACCCGGGCGACCCGGTAGGGGTGGTCGCCCGGCACCCATTCGAGCAGGTCGTAGCGCCGCTCGCCTTCGGTGATGATGTTCGAGCGGCCGTCGGCCAGAGCGGCCGTTTCGCGGATTCGAGCGATGCATCCGACCTGTCCCGGCTTCGGGACCGGGTCATCCGGCGAGGGAGCATTGGCCACGTAGTTGATCCCGAAGCGGCGGTCGCCGTCGAGACAATCCGCCAGCAGCCGGCGGTACCGGGGCTCGAAGATATGGAGAGGCTGGATGGCGCCGGGGAAGAGGACGATGGGGAGCGGGAAGATCGCGAGTTCCCGAGGCATGCCTAATACTAGACGCCTAGACGCACAGACGCCTAGCGGGTTCTAGGGTCAAGGCAGCA
>DATJXC010000031.1:0-19746 GCA_035500495.1 Gemmatimonadales bacterium | reverse complement strand
GACCTTGCACCAGATCGATCTGGTCAAGGCGGAGTTCGTGCGCGTGCTGTCCGGCATGCATCATCACCGCATCGATTACCCGGAGGACAGTGGCGGGCTCACCAAAGCGTGGGAACCGGCGCAGCCCACGGCCGGTGCTTGAACGCCGGCTGGCGGCGGTGGCGCGCCGGGTCCTCGGGTGGGAGCGCGCGCGCCGCACCCGTGTGGAGCTCACCCTCCTGGACGCTCCGGCGATGCGTCGCTTGAACCGGCGGGCCAAAGGTCGGAGCGCCTTGACCGACGTCCTGGCCTTCGCGCTGCCGCAGCCTGACGGCACCCTGGTCGGCGATGTGTACCTGTGCCGCGCGGCGGCGGAGCATTTTGTGGGTGGGTTGGGCAAGGAGAAACGGGGACCGGCACGGGGTGCTCGGGTGGTCGCGCGCCGCGTCGACGAGGAGATGGTACGGCTCGCCGTGCACGGGACGCTGCACGTCTTGGGCTACGATCATCCGGAAGGCCCCGGTCGGACCCGCTCCGCGATGTGGCGACGCCAGGAGCGCTACGTGCGCCGCCTGCGCGCGCGGGGAGCCGCGGTTCGGACGTGACGCCGCTCGTCGCATCCGCCGTCCTGGTGGCGATCGTGGCCGTGGTATGGGCCGGGTTGCTTGCGCTCGCCGAGGAAGCGGCGGTCGGCGAGGCCGTGCACGCGCTCGGCGATCCGCCGCCCGCCAGGGACGGGCGTGTCCCGGTGCATCGCGCCCTCTATGTCGCCCGTCTTGCCTTGCTGGTCCTGGCGGCGGTAGCCGCGGCGCAGGCGCTCGCCTGGTGGACGCGGGGCGCCGCGGGCGCGGGGGCGACGGTGGTGATCGTGGTGGCGCTCCTGTTCGTGCTCGGCGACGCGCTGCCGCGCAGCGTGGCGCGCGTGGCGCCCGAGCTGGCCGAAGCGGCGCTCCCCGTCGCCCGCCGCACGATGATTCCGTTCGGCCCGCTGTTCCAGATCCTGACCTGGGGGGATCGCCGACTCCACGCCCTCGCGGTGCCCGTGCGGCCCCTGCAACCCGAGCTGGGGGCGGCGCAGCGCGACATGCTGCTCGGCACCTTCACCCTGGCCGATACGACCGTGGACGAGATCATGACGCCGCGGCTTGACGTGGTCGGCGTCGATCTTTCCGGGTCGCGGGAGGACGTGCTCGAGGCGTTCCGCAAGAGCGAGCACACCCGGCTGCCGGTGTTCGACGGAACTTCCGACAACGTCGCCGGCGTCCTGTACGCCAAAGATCTCGTGCCGATGGTGATGGGCGTCCCGCCCGGCGACCGCGTGGAGCGGTGGCAGGACCTGGTCCGGCCGGCCGCGTTCGTTCCCGAAGCCAAGACCCTCGATGCCCAGCTGCGGGATTTCCAGCGCGGCCCGGCGCACCTGGCCATCGTCGTCGACGAGTTCGGCGGGACCTCCGGCCTCGTCACGCTGGAGGACGTCCTCGAGGAAATCGTGGGTGAAATCCACGACGAGCACGACACCGAGGCCCCCGTGGAGATCCGCGAAGACGGCGGCCGGTACTGGGTCGATGGCCGTACCAGTCTCGACGATCTCTCCACGGCCCTCGGGACTCCGTTCACGCACCCGGAGGTGTCCACCGTCGGTGGCCTCATCTACTCGGTGCTCGGGCGCGTGCCGCGCTCGGGTGAGGAGCTGTCGCTGAACGGGTACCGCGTGGTGGTGGAGCGGGTGGAGCGCCGTCGCGTGCGCCTGGTGCGCCTCGAAAAGCGATGATCGCCGCGCTCGCGTTGTTGATCGTCGGGCTCGGGGTGGCGGCGACGGCGGCGGCGGCCGGCGCGGCCACCGCCACCGTCAGCCAGGCGGAGCTGTCGCGGTGGGTGTCCTACAAGCTGCGGGGCGCGCCGGGCGCGGTCCGGGCGGTGGAGCACCCGGGGCGGGTCTTGGCCACGGCCAACGCCGTCACCACGCTCGGCGTCCTGCTCGCGGCGGCGGCCGTGCCGGCGCTCCTCGCCAATGGGACGCCGACGTTCGCCGCCGGCTTCACGCTGATCGTGATCGTCCCGATCTTCGTCACCGCCACGTATCTCGTGCCGCGAGTCGTCGGCCGTCGGTATCCCGATCGCCTCGTCGCCCGGACCGTACCTGTGCTCGAGCGGCTGGAGGTCGTGCTCTCCCCGTTCGTGCCGGCGCGCGATCCGTCGGCCCGCACCACCCTTGCCGCCGTCCTCACCGGGGACTCCGGGGTGCTTGCGGCCACGGACGAGATGGCCGTGGTCTCGGGGGTCCTCGCGTTCTCGGACCGGCCGGTAGCCGAGCTGATGACGCCCCGTACCGAGATCGTGGCGATTCCCGAAGGGATGCTGGCGGCGGAGGCGGCGCACGTCTTTGCCCAATCCGGGTACAGCCGGTATCCCGTCTACCGGGGATCGATCGACGAGATCGTCGGGATGGCGCGCGCGTTCGACCTGATCCATCACGAGCCCGACGCCAGCGTGCCGGTGCGCCCGGTGCTGACGGTGCCGGGCACGCGGCACGCCGGGGACCTGATGCTCGAGATGCAGCGCGGCCGCGGCCACCTGGCGGTGGTCCTCGACGAATTCGGCGGGACCGCGGGCCTCGTCACGTTCGAGGACCTGCTGCGGGATCTGGTCCAGGAGCTGTTCGTCACGCCGGCGGCCCCGATGGGACCGGCCGCGGTCGAGTCACCGCCCGTGACGGCGCGCGTCCTGGAAGTCGAGGGGAGCGTCTCGACCGCGGTGCTGGCCGAGCGGTTCGGCCGGCCGGTCGAGGATCGCGGCGTGCAGACGGTCGGCGGCCTGCTCACGCAGGCGCTGGGGCGCATCCCGCTCGCGGGTGAGCGGTTTCAGCTGCATGGTCTGGAGTTCGACATCCTGGCCGCTTCACCCACGCGGGTGGAACGCGTCGCGGTGCGGCCCGGGCCGGTCCGTTCGACGGTGCTCGACCGGCAGGAGGGCGGAGTGTGACTATCTTTAGGCAGCGATGATACCGGACGATCTGTTCAGCCGGCTCGATCGTGGCGACACGGCCGCCGTGGCCCGCGCCATCAGTCTGGTGGAGAACCAGCGCGACGGGTTCGAGCGCGTTCTGGATCACGTGCATGCGCGCGTGGGACGGCGCGGGGCCCGCCGCATCGGGATCACCGGCCCTCCTGGAGCGGGGAAGAGCACGCTCACCGAGCGCCTGACCCGGTACTACCGGGACCGCGAGATGCAGGTGGCGGTCGTCGCGGTCGATCCCACCAGTCCGTTCACGGGGGGCGCCCTCCTCGGCGACCGGATCCGGATGGAGTCGGTGAGTCTGGATCCCGGCGTCTATATCCGCTCCATGGCCACGCGCGGGTCGATGGGGGGACTCGCCACGACGACGGCCGAGGTGTGCGATATTCTCGATGCCTGCGGCTACGATCGGATTCTGATCGAAACGGTCGGGGTCGGACAGACGGAGCTGGACATCGCGAGGACCGCCGAATCGACGGTCCTCGTCCTCGTTCCCGAATCGGGAGATGGGATCCAGGCCCTGAAGGCCGGGATCATGGAAGTCGCCGACATCTTCGTGGTCAACAAGGCCGACCGGGCCGGCGCCGACCGCCTGCGTCAGGAGATCGAGGTGATGCTCGGGATCCGGCGGGGGAACGCGTTCCGCCACATGACGGCGCATCATCGGCCCGATGCGGCACCCGCCCGGGCGTCGCCCGAAGCGGTTCCCGGCTCCGTCTGGGAGCCGCCGGTGCTGGCGGCGGTCGCCACGCACGGAGACGGCATTGCGGCGTTGGCCGAGGCGCTCGATCGGCACCGCGGCTTCCTCGAAACGTCGGGCCGTCTGCAACAGGGTCGTCGGGACCGGCTGGCCGAGCGCACCCGCGCCGTGGTCAATCGGGCGCTGCGGCAATGGATTTGGGAAGAGTCCGGGGCGGAGCAAACGCTCATGCAGGGGATGGACGACATGGCCGCCGGCCGGCGCAGTCCCTACGACGTCGCCGGTGAGATACTGGACCAGGTCAAGAGCGGAGCCACGCAATGAGTGGAATCGAGAAGCGGTCGGTCTACGGGCCGGCGGACCAGGTGGATTTCGATCCGGGGCGCCAGCTGGGGGAGCCGGGGCGCTATCCGTTCACCCGCGGGATTCACGAGACGATGTACCGCGGCAAGCTATGGACCATGCGGCAATTCGCGGGTTTCGGGTCGGCCGAAGACACGAACCGCCGCTACAAGTTCCTGCTCGAGCGAGGACAGACCGGGCTCTCAGTGGCGTTCGATTTCCCCACCCTCATGGGATACGACTCCGATCATGCCCGGGCGGAAGGCGAGGTCGGCAAGTGCGGCGTCGCGATCTCCTCGCTGGCCGACATGGAAGATCTGTTCCGCGGCATCCCGCTGGACCAAGTCTCGACCTCGATGACCATCAACGGACCGGCGGCCATCCTGTTCTGCTTCTACGTGGCGGCCGGGGAGCGGCAGGGCGTGCCGTCGGCCAAGCTCCGCGGCACCGTGCAGAACGACATCCTCAAGGAGTACATGGCCCAGCATGCCTGGGTGTATCCGGTGGAGCCGGCCCTCAAGATCATCGTCGACATGTTCAAATGGGGCACCACCCATACGCCGCAGTGGAATACCATCTCGATCTCGGGTTACCACATCCGCGAAGCGGGGGCTACCGCGGCGCAGGAGCTGGCCTTCACGCTGGCCAACGGATTCACGTATGTGGAGCGGGGGATCGCGCGCGGCCTGGATGTCGACGCCTTCGCCCCGCGGCTCTCCTTCTTCTGGGACATTCACAACGATTTCTTCGAGGAGATCGCGAAGCTGCGCGCCGCGCGACGCATCTGGGCGCGCCACATGAAGGAGCGCTACGCGGCCCAGTCACCGCGGTCCTGGATGATGCGGTTCCATTCCCAGACCGCCGGCGTGACGCTCACGGCCCAGCAACCGATGAACAACATCGTGCGGGTGGCCTACCAGGCGCTCGCGGCCGTGCTGGGCGGGACGCAATCGCTGCACACCAACTCGCTGGACGAGACCCTGGCGCTGCCGACCGAGCAGGCGGTGCAGGTCGCCCTGCGCACCCAGCAGATTCTCGCGGCGGAGACCGGCGTGGCGGAAGTCACCGATCCGCTGGGTGGGTCGTACTACATCGAGGCGTTGACCGACCAGCTGGAGCGGGAAGCCGAAGCCTTGTTCGCCGAGATCCAGTCGATCGGCGGGGTGGTGCGCGGGATCGAGTCGGGGTGGTTCCAGCGCCAGATCGCGCGCTCGGCCGCCGAGTTTCAACGGCAGGTCGAAGACGGGAAGAAGGTCATCGTCGGCGTCAATGATTTTCTGTCCGACGACGATCATCCGGTGGAGATTCTGAAGATCGCGAACGACGCCGAGGCGGCGCAGCGACGGCGCCTGGGGCGCCTGCGCGCCGAACGGGACGCCACCCTGGTGGAGCGGTCGCTCGACGCGCTGCGGACCGCGGCGGAGACCGACCACAACGTGATCGGACCGATGCTCGACTGCGCCCGCGCGTACTGCACGCTGTTCGAAATCCGGCAGGCCCTGGAGCGCGTCTATGGCGCGTACCGGGAGCCGGTGTTCTTCTAGGCGAGCGCCATGACCGCCCTTCCATTCGTTGTCGGCTCCGAGGACGTCCACGGAGTGCTGGAGCGCCTCGCGGCGATTCCGCCCGAGGCGGGCCCCGTCGTCTCCTGCTACCTGAAGCTCGAGCCACGGGACAAGACCCGCGGGAAATACCTGATCAAGATGAAGAACCGGGTCAAGGAGACGGCGGAGAGCCTGTCGCGCCAGCCGCTCGAGCGCGCGGTGCGCGAGGCGATCGCCGCCGATCTCGCGCGCATGCTGCGCTGGTTCGAGGAGCCCGGGAGCCTCCCGGCCGCCCGCGGGGTCGCGGTATTCGTGTGCGGGCGGGCGGGACTGTTCGAAGCCGTCCCGCTGCCCCAGGTGCACCGCTCGCGGTTGGCCGTGGCCGGGACCGCGCTGACCCGGGAGCTCGTCGCTCTGGAGCAGGAGTTCGGGACGATCCTGGTCGCCGCGTGCGATCGGACCGGCGCGCGCC
Organism: Gemmatimonadales bacterium; assembly: GCA_035500495.1. GTDB lineage: Bacteria > Gemmatimonadota > Gemmatimonadetes > Gemmatimonadales > GWC2-71-9 > DASTHG01. Next base: position 13,694 of record DATJXC010000031.1, on the reverse strand, counting down.
TCTTCGCCGTCACGGCGTTCGGGATCGTGGAGCTGCCCGGACTCACGTCGTCGGCCACCCGCTCGGCCAAGTTTCACGGGGAGCGGCAGACCATGCATGCGGGGATGACGGGGTCGGCGGGGGAGTACGCCCATCACGGCCGCATCCGCGAGGAGAAGCACCGCCATTACGCCCGCGTGGCCGAAGAGATCTTCCGGATCCACTCGCAGCGGCCGCTGTCCGGGTTGGTGATCGCCGGCATCGGCGTCGACGCGGCCGCGCTGGTGCCGCACCTGCACACCTATCTGCACGACCTGCTGTTCGGTGTGGTGCGGGTGAACCCCAAGACGGTCAGTCCCGCGACCGTTCGGGAAGCGGCGCTGGCGCTGCGCGAGGAGCGGAAGCGCGCGTGGGAGCGCGCCCACGCGGATGCCGTGCACGACGCGGTTGCGACGGGGTGGGGGGTCAATGGGCTCGACGCGACGCTGAAAGCCCTGGGGCGCGGCCAGGTGCGCACGTTGCTCGCCGACGGGCATGACGACGACGCGCGCATCGACGACGCCGTGGAAGAGGCTCTGGCGCAGCGGGCGCAGGTCGACGTGCTCTATGATGAGCGGGCCCGGCGACGGGTCGACGGCCTCGCCGCGCTGCTGAGGTTCCGGCGATGAGCCCCCCCCCGGCGCCGGCCGCCGCCAAGAAGGCCGGCACACGGCCGATTCGCGTGCTCGTCGCCAAGCCCGGCCTGGATGGGCACGACCGCGGCGCCAAGGTGGTGGCGGCGGCCCTGCGGGACGCGGGGATGGAAGTGATCTACACCGGCCTGCACCAGACGCCGGAAATGATCGCGCAGGCGGCGGTGCAGGAAGATGTGGACGTCGTCGGCCTGTCGATCCTCTCGGGGGCGCACATGACCCTGTTCCCGCGGGTGCACCGGCTCCTGGCCGACGCGGGCCGCGCCGACGTGCTCCTCACCGGCGGGGGCATCATTCCGCCGGAGGACGCGGCGGCCCTCGAAGGGCAGGGGATCGGCAAGCTGTTCGGGCCGGGAACACCCACGTCCGAGCTGGTCCGCTACATCGCCGACTGGGCTTCGCAGCGTTGACCACCGCGCGCCTCCACGCGCTCGCCGACCAATACCGCGAGCTCAAGACCAATCTGCAATTGGGCGGCGGCGCGGACAGAATTCGCCGCCAACACGATCAGGGAAAGCTCACCGCTCGCGAGCGCGTCCAACGGCTGCTCGACCCGGAGGGACCGTGGTTCGAGGTCGGTCTCCTCGTCGCCTATGATCAGTACGACGGTCAGGCCCCGGGCGCCGGTGTCGTCACGGGATTGGGCGAGATCGGCGGCCGGCCGGTCGTCGTCATCGCCAACGACGCCACAGTGAAGGCGGGCTCCTGGTGGCCCGAGACGATCAGGAAAATGCTGCGCGCGCAGGAGATCGCGATGCGCCAGCGGGTTCCCATCATTTATCTGGTGGATTCAGCCGGCGTCAACCTCCCCTACCAGGGTGGCGTGTTCCCCGGGCAGTACGGCGCCGCGCGGTTGTTCCACTACAACTCGATCATGCGGCGCTACCTGCACGTGCCGCAGATCGCGGCCGTCATGGGACCCTGCATCGCCGGGGGCGCGTACCTCCCCGCGCTTTCGGACGTGATCTTCATGGTCGAAGGCACCTCGTTCATGGGGCTCGGGGGACCCAATCTCGTGAAAGGGGCCACCGGGCAGACGGTCGACGCCGAAACGCTGGGAGGCGCGACCACGCACACGGCGACCAGTGCGGTGGCGCACTACAAGGCGAAATCGGACGTGGAATGCCTCGAGCGGATCCGCGAATACGTCGCCCGCTTGCCCTGGACCGCACTGCCGCGCCGGACCTATCAGTCTCCCAAACGCGACCCGGCGGCGCTGTATGACCTGCTCCCGGTCGACCACCGCATGAGCTACGACATGCGGGCCGTGCTGGATTGCCTGCTGGACGGGGGCCGCCTCGACGAGTTCCAGCCCGACGTGGCGCACGAGATCATCTGCGGACACGGGTTGATCGAGGGCCGTCCCGTGGCGCTGATCGCGAATTCCCGAGGCGTCATCAAAGGGAAACCGGGCACGGCGCCGCGCATCGGGGGGATCATCTACACGGAGAGCGCCGAAAAGGTGGCGTACTTCATCGAGAACGCGAACCGCGAGCGCATCCCCCTGTTGTTCGTGCAGGACGTGTCCGGGTTCATGGTCGGCACCGAGGCGGAACATTCGGGGATCATCCGGGCCGGTGCGCGGTTTGTCGAAGCGATGGCGACGGCCACGGTCCCGAAGCTGGTGCTGACGGTCAACCACGCCTCCGGCGCCGGGTACTACGCGATGGCCGGGCAAGGATTCGATCCCGATTTCCTCGTGTCCTGGCCGACCGGTCGGATGGGTGTCATGGAAGGGGAGTCCGCCATCCAGGCGGTGTTCGGAGCCGAAGTGGCCGACCCGGAGAACGCGGACGCCGTCGGCTCGATGCGGGCCGACTACGAGCACCAGCTCGATGCCCGGTTCGCGGGAGCGAGGGGGTACATCGACGCCATCGTGCTCCCCGAAGAGACGCGGGATACCCTCGCGTTTCTGCTCGAGGTCGCCACCCAGTATGCCGGTCCGCATATCGGTGCCTTCGTGCTCCCCGAGTCCCTATGATCCTGCGAGTCCGAATTTGCGCCGCCGCACTGGCGCTTGGGGCGCTCGCCTGCGGCGGTGGTTCGGGAGCTCGGCCGGCGGTGGCTCCCACGCCCGTCGCGAGTGCCACACCGGGGCGGGCCACGGCCGCTCCCGCCGACGGGAGTGCCGCGGGTCCGGCGGAGACGAAGCCCAAGGAGCCGATCTTCCCCCCGCAGCTCGCGTTCATGGCCGGGCTGATGCCGCTGCACAGCACCGGCGTCGATCGCTTCCAGGCGGCGCACGCCACCTTCGACGGCCGCGGCGTGCTCATCGCGATCCTCGATTCGGGAGTCGACCCCGGTGTCCCGGGCCTCATCACGACCAGCACCGGCGCACCGAAGATCCTCGACCTGCGGGATTTCTCCGGTGAGGGACATGTGGCCCTCGCGCCGTTGCCCGGCCCAGCGGCCGACGGTACGGTCACCGTGGCCGGTCGCGTGCTCCGCGGGGCGGGGCGGATCAGTCGCCTCGCGGTCGGTTCGACCTGGTACGGCGGCGTGTTCTCGGAGCTCCCCCTCGGGCCGCTTCCCGCCGCGGACGTGAACGGCAATGGCACCAATACCGATGCCTTCCCGGTCGTCGTCGTGAAAGCCGTGGATGGGTGGGTGGTGTTCTTCGATTCGAACCTGAACGGCACCTTCGAGGATGAGATGCCGTTACACGACTACCGGCTGGGGCGCGAAACGATCGCCCTCGGCCGGCAGCCCCTCACCCTCGTCGCGAATTTCACCGACTCCAGTGCGACGCCGGATCTCGAGCTGTACTTCGACACCTCGGGGCACGGCACGCACGTGGCGGGGATCGCCAGCGGCTACCGCATGTTCAACGTCCCGGGGTTCAATGGGGTCGCTCCGGGAGCCCAGATCATCGGGCTGAAGATCGCCAACAACGCCCGGGGCGGCATCAGCGTCAGCGGGAGCATGGAGCGGGCCCTGGCCTACGCCGCGCGGTTTGCCGGGGATCGCGCGCTCCCGCTCGTCATCACCATGAGCTTCGGGGTGGGAAACGAGCTCGAGGGCCGAGCGACGATCGACTCGATCGTCGGCGCCTTTCTCGCGGCGCACCCGTCGATCGCGTTCACCATCAGCGCGGGAAACGACGGCCCCGGCCTGTCGACCATGGGCTTCCCGGCGTCGACCGATCTGGCGCTGTCGGTCGGGGCATTGGAACCCGGAGTGTTCACCGCGGTGCCGCAGCCCGGTGCGCAGCCCCCGCCGGATCTGATGGGTTGGTGGAGCTCCCGCGGCGGCGAATTGGCCAAACCCGATCTCCTCACACCCGGCCAGGCCTTCTCGACGGTTCCGGCCTGGAATGTGGGGGATGAGGACAAGACCGGAACGTCCATGGCCGCTCCTCACGCGGCGGGACTCGTCGCCTGCCTCCTCTCAGCGATGGTGCAGGAAAGCCGGACGGTGAGCGCCGCCGAGCTGGGCCAGGCGCTGGAAGCCACCGCGTCGCCGCTCCCTGGGTGGACCGTGCTCGATCAGGGAGCGGGCGTGCCGCGGCTCGAGGCAGCCTACCGCTGGCTGGTCGCCGGTCACCAGGGATCGCGCTACGTGGTGCGGGTAGATTCGGGAACCGGTGTATCGGCGGTGTTTCGACGCGACGGACTCACCGGCCCGGGGGACACCCTGGCCCGGTTCGCGGTTCACCATGTGGACGGCTACCGGGCGGCGCGGTTTGCGCTGCGCAGCGACGCGTCCTGGCTCCAAGCGCCTGACACCGTGACGGCCGGACCATATCAGACCAGCGTCACGGTCCACTATCACGGGGAGGCGCTCTCCGCACCCGGCCTCTACGTGGGGACCGTCACGGCCCGCAATCCGGGGGATACCCTTGCGGGGCCGCTGTTCCGGTTGATCACGACGATCGTCGTGCCCTACGATCTCGATGCGCGGCCGCTCGCGGACTCGGCACGCACGATCGTGACCGGTCGGACGCAACGCTATTTCCTCCGCATCCGGCATCCCGGGTCCACGCTCCACATCGCGGCGGTGGTGGCGGATTCGGAACGCGCCGTGGTCATGAAGCTGCACGAGCCGTCGGGTCAACCCGCCCGCGGCAATCCCGGGCAGGACACGCCGCTCGGCTTTGGTCGCACGAGCCATGCAACCCTCGAGGTCCCGGCCGAAGACGTGGTCGCCGGAGTCTACGAGCTGGACCTGACGGCCCTCACCGGACCACCCGCCACCGTCGAAGTCACCGCTGCGGTCGCGCCGGTGGCCATGCAACCCGGCGGCGGTGGCTTTGTCGAGGTATCCGATCCAGGCGACGGGACCGTCACCGGCAAGGCGTCCGTGGTCCAGGTCGGCGCCGAGCGTTCGTTTTCCGTGACGGGCAGCGGCGCTGCGGCGGAGAGCCTGCGCGTGACCGCTCCGGCCTGGGCGGCCGAAGGTGAGGTCGAGGTCGAGATGCCCCGGCCGCAGTGGAATTGGTTCACGGACTTCGGGGTGACGGTGTACGACTCGACAGGCCAGCAGGTCCACGCCGAGCCGATGAACTACGCGTTCGAGCGGCAGCGCTTCACCATCGAGCACTCGCTGGTCGGGCAGACACTTCAGGTCGAGCTGCTTCCCGGATTCGCGCATGTCACCTCCCCGCCGCCCGCCTGGGTCGCCACGGTGCGGATCCGATTCCTGGCGGCGACGCCGCAACCGCTGGCGGGGGATCAGGACGTCACCGTGGTGCCGGGAGGACGGACGGCGTTGCGTCAGCCTCCGGTCGCGAGCACGGGCCTGACGGAAGGCTTCATCCCGTTCCTCGAGTGGCGGATTCGAGTCGCCAACAGTCCGGACGCGGTGCGACACCAGGCCATCCCATGACCCCCACGCCAACCCAAGTCGTCCGCATCGGCGCGGGGCAGGGGTTCTGGGGCGACTGGCTCGAAGCGCCCTGGCGTCAGGTCACCGGCGGTGAGGGGAAGCCTATCGACTACCTCATGATGGACTACCTCGCCGAGGTGACGATGTCCATCATGCAGAAGCAGAAGTCCCGCGACCCGACGCTCGGTTACGCCAAGGACTTCATCCCCCTGATGCGGCGACTGCTGCCGGTGCTGGCGGAGCGGCGCATCAAAGTCACCACCAATGCCGGCGGCGTGAATCCCGCGGCCTGCGCCGAGGCGGTCGCCACCACGGCCCGCGGTCTGGGATTGGGCGGGAAGTTGCGGATCGGGGTCGTCACGGGAGACGATCTGCTGGGACGGCTGGACGCGCTCTTGGCCGCGGGCCACACCCTGAACAATCTCGATACCGGCCGGCCCCTCGCGGATGTGCGGGAGCGGGTGCAGTCGGCCAACGCTTACCTCGGAGCGGGGCCCGTGGTCGAAGCGCTGCGGCGGGGTGCCGACATCGTGATCACCGGCCGTGTGACCGATACGGGGCTCACGCTGGGGCCGATGATGCACGCCTTCAACTGGCCCGCCGACGCCTGGGACCTGCTGGCGGCGGGGACGGTCGCGGGTCACACGATCGAGTGCGGGGCCCAGTGCTCGGGCGGCAACTGTCTCATCGATTGGGATCGCGTCCCCGACCTCGCGAACGTCGGCTACCCGATCGTCGAGGCTCACCCGGACGGAACCTTCGACATCACGAAACACCCCGGCACCGGGGGACGGGTTTCCGTTCCCGGTGTCACCGAGCAGCTCGTCTACGAGATGGGGGACCCGCGCGCCTACATCACTCCGGACTGTGTCGCGGACTTCACCACCATCCGGCTGCGACAGGCCGGCAAAGATCGGGTTCGGTTCTCCGGGATCCGCGGCCGGCCGGCGACGGACAAGCTCAAGGTCTCCGCGGCCTACTTCTACGGCTACAAGGCGGTGGGCACTCTGGTCTACGCCTGGCCCGATGCCTACCGCAAGGCGCGGCTGGCCGACCGCGTGCTGCGCCAGCGCCTCAAGGACCTGGGCCTCGAGTTCGAAGCCATCCTGACCGAGTTCGTGGGGGTGGACGCCACGCACGGACCTCTCGCGTTGCGGGAGATGGAGACCGCCGACGTGCCGGAAGTTCAGCTGCGCGTCGGCGTACGGGCGCGGGAGCTGGCGCCGGTGGAGCGGTTCACCCGCGAGATCGCCCCCCTGATCCTGAACGGGCCGCCATCGGTTACCGGATTTGCGGGGGGCCGGCCCAAGCCCGAGGAGATCGTGGCCTACTGGCCCGCGCTGATCGACAAGACCATGGTGCAGCCATGCGTAAACATCGTCGCCGTGTGAAGCCCACGATCCGGCTCGTGGCGATCGCCCACGCGCGCTCGGGCGACAAGGGGGATACGGCCAATGTCGGTCTTATCGCCTTGAAGCCCGAGGACTATCCGCTGCTGGTCGCGCAGGTGACGGCGGCCCGGGTCGCCCGCCACTTCAAGGGGATGATTCGCGGGCCGGTGGAGCGGTTCGAGCTCCCCAATCTCCACGCGCTCAACTTCCTGTTGCATGGCGCGCTCGACGGCGGCGGGACCATCTCGTTGAAGACCGACGCACAAGGCAAGGTGTTTTCCACCGCGCTCTTGCGGATGGAGATCGCCGCGCCCACCCGCCGATGAGCGACCGCGTCCTGGTTGCGCGTGAAGGCGGTCTCCTGATCGGGACGCTCAACCGTCCCGACAAGAAGAACGCCATCGACACGCCGATGATCGAAGCCCTCTACGCCTTCCTGGAGCAGGGGGAGCTCGATGCCCAGACGCGGGTGATCGTGCTCCGCGGGGCCGGGAAGGATTTCTGCGCCGGGATGGATCTGCCGGAGCTGCTCGCGTCGGCCGACCATACGCTGGACCAGAACCGGGAAGCGGCGCTGCGATTCGGCGGCCTGTTCATTCGGATGCGCCAGATCCCCAAGCCGGTCGTCGCGGTCGTGCAGGGGCGGGCGCTCGCCGGTGGGTGCGGCCTCGCGACGGCCTGCGATCTGGTGCTGGCCGGTGAATCCGCCCAGTTCGGCTACCCCGAGGTGCAGCGGGGGTTCGTCCCGGCGCTCGTCCTCAACATGCTGCGGCGCACCGTCGGAGAGAAACTCGCCTTCGATCTGGCGGCGACGGGACGGCTCCTCTCCGCGCGGGATGCCGCCGCGGCGGGATTCATCTCCCGCGTGTATCCCGACGCGGAGTTCGAGACGCGGGTCGCTGAGGTGTTGCAGGCCCTGGCGGCGACCAGTGCGACGGCGCTCGCCTTCACGAAACAGCAGTTCTACCACCTGGATGGCATGGCGTTCGAAGCGGGGATCCGTTCTTCGGCCGACGTCAACGCGGTGAGCCGGGGGACGCCGGACTTCCGCGAGGCCATCGCGGCCTTTTTGAAGCGATGATGCGCCTCAAGGCGGTGGGCTTCGCCGCGGGGCTGCTGTTGGGGCTCGCCGGGATGGTGTGGCATTCGGACGTTCTGGTGTGGGCGGGTGTGGTGGCGCTGGGTGGCGTGTTCGTGTTGCGGTTCGTGAGGCGAGAGGCTCCACCCTCCGCTGACCGCTGACCGCTATTCGCCGTGCTATAGTACGAGACATCCTGGAGGACGCGATGGCTGGTTTGAACACCTTCATGTACGACCCCCGGCTGGTGCAGCCGATGCGTGAGGAGCTGACCCGCATCGGGTTCACCGAGCTCCGCACCCCCGCCGAGGTAGACGCGGCGCTCGGCGCGGAGCAGGCGTCCCCCCCCACGCTCGTGGTGGTGAACTCGGTCTGCGGTTGTGCCGCCGGCAAGGCGCGGCCCGCCGTGGCCCTGGCGCTGCAGCAGGGCAGGCGACCGGCACGCCTGTTGACGGTGTTCGCGGGGCAGGATGCGGACGCGACGGCACGAGCCCGCAGCTATTTCACGGGCTATCCCCCGTCGTCGCCCCAGATGGGCCTCTTCGTCGGTGGCCGGTTGGTGTTCATGCTGGAGCGCAAGAACATCGAAGGCCGGGTGGCGGCCGACATCGCGGCTGATCTGCGGCGCGCGTTCGACCAGCACTGCTGAGCTGGGAATGCCCGACGACTCCTCCCTCCCACCCAAGCGACTCATCGTCGTCGGCGATCGGGTGCTGATCGCCCCCGAGGTGGGAGAAGAGCGCACCAACGTGGGACTCTACCTCCCGGCCACGGCGATTGAATCGCGCCAGGTGCAGGGTGGGAAGATCGTCGCCACTGGGCCGGGGACGCCGATGACCGAGCCGACCAGCATGGACGACGAGCCCTGGAAGATCCGCAGCGGCGAAGTGAAGTACCTGCCGATGCAGGCCGAGGTGGGGGACTACGCACTCTTCTTTCGGAAGGCGTCGGTGGAGATCACCTTCGAGGACAAGAGCTATCTCGTCGTGCCCCAGGCGGCCATCCTGGTACTGGTGCGACGCTAGCAACGCCACCGGGCACCCCCGAGTAGATCCGACCCCGCTCGCGCAATTCCGGTCCCGGCAAGAATCGCGGGACCGTTTTCTTGGGGTCGTGGAAACAGCTGGGACAACCCTCTGGCATGCCCGATCGCTCCTCTCCGAGCGATTTGGGTACCCGCGATTCCGGCCGCTCCAGCTGCGGGTGCTGGGCCCCCTCCTGGCCGGGCGACACGTGCTGGCCGTACTGCCGACCGGGGCTGGCAAGTCGCTGTGTTATCAGGTACCAGCCCTCCTCTCGGATGGGCTGACGCTCGTGGTATCACCGCTGATATCGCTGATGCAGGACCAGGTGGCGGCGCTGCGGCAGCGCGGGATTGCGGCGGCGTACTTGAACGCGACGCTGTCGCCACGAGACCGCCGCCGCATTCTGCGACTCACCCTCGGCGGACAAGTCCGCCTGTTGTACTGCGCCCCGGAGCGCCTGGCGGCGTTGTGCACGGAGCTGCGGACATCCGGTCGAGCCGTTGGCCTGTTCGCGGTCGATGAAGCGCACTGCATCGTCGAATGGGGGACGAACTTCCGGCCGGTGTACCGGCGGCTTGGGGAATTCCGCTATCGGCTGCGGGATCCACGCACGTTGGCTCTCACCGGGAGTGCCACGCCCGAGGCCCGCCGGGAGATTTTGGCGGTGCTCCGCGTCCCGCAGGCCGAGGTGGTCGTGGCCTCCTTCGACCGTCCCAATCTGCGGTTTGTCGTCGAGCGGGTTCCCGACGAGCGCGTCCGGTTCGCGCGGTTGGTCGCCTGTGTTCGCGGCGTGACCCAGGGTGTCGTCATCGTCTATGCCCCCACGCGGCGGCTCACGGAGCTGATCGCCCGCGCCTTGCGGTTCCGCGGCATCTCCGCCGCTCCCTATCACGCGGGGATGGACGCCGAGGTGCGGCGTCCGGTGCTGGGGGCATTCCTCAAGGGCAAGGCGCCGGTCGTGGTCGCCACGAGCGCGTTCGGGATGGGGATCGACAAGCCGGACGTGCGGCTGGTGGCGCATTGGGGGCCGCCCCAGACCCTGGAAGCGTATTACCAGGAGGCCGGCCGGGCGGGCCGCGACGGACTGGCGGCCGAGTGTCGCATGCTGTGGCGCCCGGAGGACTTTCGCTGGGGGGAGATGGCCGCGTCGATGCGGGCCTACGTGGAGGCCCGCGGCTGTCGACGGCGCGCGCTGCTGGCGCACTTTGGGGAGGTAAGTCGACGGTGCGGGGGGTGTGACCGTTGCCCCTGAGGGAGGCGCCGCGGCCACACCCCTCCTCCCGTCTCAGAGCAGACGGGCCGTGCGCACCCGGAAGTCCACGTTATCCCGCACCCATTTCCAGAGGTCGTCTTGCTGGTCGAGCGGCCGATCCAGGTGGAGATGGTTGCGCCACCCCACCATCACCTGCGACTCCTGGGTCCAGATCCGCACCCGGCGGCGCGGGACGAGCCGCTTCCAGTCGTCGCCCACCGTCGGGTTCGCGTACAGCAGCCGCACGGTGACGCTGCGTGACAGGAATTCGAGCGGCGTCAGATCGAGCCGTGCGAACGGGCTCTGGTTCGCCGCCAGCCGGGTGCCGGGAGGCACGTCGGGGACCCCGTCGCTCAGCAGGATCACGTTCAGCGGGGCGAGGATCAAGCCGCGTTCCTTAACCAGATCGCTGGTACGCTGGAAGAACGCGTTGAAATCGGTGTAGGCGTCCACGTTGGGAAACCAGGTCCGCAGGTCTGCCGCGATCTGTTCCTCGGTCCGACCCTCGAAGTCGTTGATCGGATGGAACGCCTTGGGTTCGCCCGGCCGCACCCCGCCGACGGAGCTGATGAAGAGTGCGGTCGGCTCGTGTAAACCGCCCAGACCGTGGAGGTGAGCATAGATGTACAACGCGGCGAAATCGATCGCGTCATCGTAGTTGCGCGAGTTGCGAAACGATCCGCTCACGTCGATCCCGAGAATCAGCGTGGACGGTGCCGGGCGATCCGGTTGACCCGAGCCGCCACAGGCGGTCACCGCGGCCACGAGGGCCGCGGCGGCCAAGGTGGGCACGCGCCTCATGCGGTCCCTCCCGGCACGATATGCTTCGTGCCTGCGGAGAAGAGCGGTGTGCCCGCCAGGACCTGGTCGAGATTCTTGAACGGGAGCACGAAGGTCGGGCGGCTGAGAATCACCACCACCGCGAAGTTGAGGGCGGCCGCGAGCAGCTGTAAAACCGGGAGCGAGAGCAGCTCGAACGCGGTCCGCGCCTCCTGGCGGAACCACTCCGTTTCCCGCTTCAAGGCCCCGATCGGGCCGCTCCAGAAGTCCTCGGGAATCCCCGCCACGGCCACCACCCCGGGTTGCCCGGCGAGGTTCTGCCGCGCCAGGATCCCGAGCAGCGCCGGCGTCCCGAACCGCCCGAACAGGAACCAAGTCATGGCCCGCACGCCGATCCACCCGAACGAGGCGAGGGCCAGCGTGGAGAAGAACCCCAGCTGGAATCCGGTCTGTTGCGCGATCCAGGGGGTGATGGCGTCGATCAGCTCCCGGTAGAGGAACATGACCTCGAAGAACATCACGAATGCCTCGACGAGGCTCATCGCGATGATCTGCGAGGTGTGCTTGGAGCGAATCGCCTCGGCCAGAGCCTGAATCGCGGCGAAGCTGCCCGAAATCAGAATGAATAGGAACGGCCACAGGATCAGGGTTACGGCGACGTTGGACAGCTCGCTTCCGGTCAGGTCCGCCAGCACCTCGGTGATCGTGGGGCGCAGAGTGAACGTGAAGATCGTGGCTTCCAGCGCCGACCAGAACAGGATGAACAGGAACGCGATCCAGGGCACGCCCGGCTGGAAGTACTGACGCGACATCCAGTCAAGCAACGCCAGCGGGCGGGTGAAGAGGAACTTGACCAGGCGGAGGAGGAGGGCCCCGGCCAGCTTCACCAGACCCCAGACCCACCCGACCAGCACCACGGCGAATCGGACCAGGCCGGCCCAGTAGAACCAGGCCATGCGCCCCGCGTCCCACCACGACATCAGCAGGGCCGTCAGGAAACCGCCACGCCCCGATCGGAACGGCAGCGTGTACAGGGACGCCATCGTGCACCACAACCCGACCACGAGGAGCGCGCTGGGAAGCAGGAGCAGCGTGCTCTTCGCGATGATTTCACCGACGGTGGTCCCGGTGAGGGCGAATGAGAGGATCGTGGTCTGGAGATCGACGATCCAGGTGAAACCCGAGGCGAGCACGGTAAACGTCGCGCGCCACTGCTCCGGGAAACCTTGCAGAGAATCGAGCATGCCAAGAACTCCGGGTAGGGGAATCCGGCACTGTTCTACCACCCTGAAGCGCAAAGCGGGGTGAGCCCGGTCACCCAAGTGCTGTGGCTGACGTTCTGACAGGCGCTATCTGTGCCTTTTCGTGGCCAGCTTCGATGACCCCCGCCTATATTGCGGCATGCACGATTCGCTCTATTTCAACGAGCAGCACGAGCAGGTGCGGGAAATGGTCCGCGACTTCGCCGTGTCGGTCGTCAGGCCCTCCGCCCGCGCCTACGATCTCGAATCCCGGTTCCCCTGGGACAACGTGAAGCAGATGGCGGACCTCGGTCTGCTCGGCATCCCCTGGCCTGAGGACCTAGGGGGGGCGGGGATGGACTACCTCTCCTATATCATCGCGATCCACGAGATGGCGAAGGTGGATGCGAGCCACGCCATCACGATCAGCGCCCACACCACCCTCGGGACCTCCCCGATCATGGATTTCGGGACGCCGGAGCAGCGCCGGCGATTCGTCCCCCTCCTTGCGGCTGGAAAGGTGCTGGGCGGGTTCGGCCTGACCGAGCCTGGGGCCGGCTCAGACGCCGGCGGGACGCAAACGGTGGCGGTGGAAAAGGGCGACCACTACGTGCTGAACGGCTCGAAGATCTTCATCACGCACGCCGGGGTGGGGGAGATCTTCGTCGCAACGGCGCGGACCGATCCTCACGCCGGGAAGACCCGGGGGATCACGTCGTTCGTCGTGACCAAGGATACGACCGACCTGGCCGAAGCCCAGCGCGTCGGGGTCGGGCACGACGCGAGCCTCCTCAAGACCCCCGGCGTCAAGGCGGCCAAGAAGGAGGACAAGCTCGGCTGGCGTGCGTCCGATACGCGCGAGCTGGTGTTCGAGGATGCGATCGTGCCGAAGGAGAATGTCCTGGGTCCGCTGGGCAATGGATTCCGCCAGATGCTCCGCACGCTGGACGGGGGCCGGATCGGGATCGGCGCCTTGGCGCTGGGGATCGCCGAAGGCGCGCTGGAGGAATGCCTCGCGTACACGGGGCAGCGGAAGCAGTTCGGCAAGCCGATCGCCAGCTTCCAGGGGGTGCACTTCGCGCTCGCCGACATGGCCACGGAAATCGAGGCCGCGAAGCACCTGGTCTACCACGCCGCCTGGCTCAAGCAGCAGGGACTCCCGATCAAGCGGGAGGCCGCCATGGCCAAGTTGTATGCCTCGGAGCTCGCGATGCGCGTCACGATCAAAGCGGTCCAGCTGCACGGCGGCTACGGGTATACCACCGAATACCCCGTGGAGCGCATGATGCGCGACGCCAAGATCTGCGAGATCGGGGAAGGGACGAGCGAGATCCAGCGCATCGTGATCGCGCGGCACCTGCTCAAGCGGTTGAGCGACTGACGCGTCGCCCCCCCGTTGCCCTCGCGCCCGGCCCGCCTATACTTCATCCGT
>DATJXC010000030.1:0-2718 GCA_035500495.1 Gemmatimonadales bacterium | reverse complement strand
CTGCGGCTGTTCATCGATACGGCGGCCGAGGTGCAGCGGTCCATGGGGTTCGCCAACGAGAAGGATCATCCCGAGGTGGCGCCGTCACAGTTCGAGATGAACTACAGCTACGCCGAGGCGTGCATCGCCGCGGACCAGGTGCAGCTGTACAAGCTCCTGTCCCGGCAGGTGGCGGCGCGGATGGACATGACCGCCTGCTTCCTGCCCAAGCCGGTCACCGGCGTCAACGGCAACGGCATGCACACGAACGTATCGGTGGCTCGCAAGGGGAAGAACCTGTTTTGGGAGGAGAAGGGGCAGGATCAGCTGTCCAAGGCCGGCTGGGACTTCACGCACCGGATTCTGTCCAACGGCGCCGAGATCTGCCTGCTCCTGAACTCGAGCGTCAATGCCTACCGGCGCCTGGACCCGCACTTCGAGGCGCCGAACCAGATCAAAGCGTCCCCCATCGACCGCGGCTCAATGATCCGGATTCCGCTGGGCAATGAGCGGTCCAAGCGGGTGGAGGTGCGTTCGATCGCGCCCGACGCCAATCCCTATCTGGCGATCTACACGATCTTCCGCACGGGACTCGAGGGACCGATGGTGGGTGGCGAGAGCAAACAGACCCAGTTCTTGTCCGACAACATCTACGACGCGATCCGGATCTACAAGGCCAGCCCCTTCCTCGAAGAGATCCTTGGCGTGGAAGTCCACGGCAAGTTCGCCGATCTGAAGCAGGCGCAGGCCGACCGTTGCCCCCGGGCGCTCGGGGCGGAGGTGAAGGCCGCCGAGATCCAGTTCCACCATGAGGTCACGAACCAGTATCTCTGGTCCAAGTTCTAATCGCTCAGGTCAGAGATTATACAGGGCGAGAGTGTCGACGACCCGTTCGATCGCCTTGCTGACCTGCGGATGCGAGGCCTCGAGCGCCCGGACCGCGTCCTCGAGCCGGGGCCGCATCGCCCGGTAGGGCTCGGTGCCCGCGGGCGCCGGCCGGCGATCGAGGACCGAGCGGATATCCCGGGCGAGACGCTCCAGGGCCGTCCGGTTCTCTTCGCCGACGGGCTTCGCTGCCCGAAGCTCGGTGTGCAGCTGCTCCAGCAGCCGATGCAGATGCTCCTGATCCATGCTCCCCCCTCAAGTGGTCTTCCCCACGCGAGACGCCCGAACCGATAGGTGCCCTACCGCACGATTTCCGGGTAGAGGCGCGACGCGATCAGGACCAAGGCGACGAAAATGATCGACAGGACCGCGAGATCGGTCGGGAGCCCCACGCTACTCTCCCCGCCGTGCACCATCAGCTGCCGCAGCGCGTTGACCAGATACGTGAGCGGGTTGACCTGCGCCACCCGTTGCAGCCACGCCGGCATCAGCGCGATCGGATAGATGGCGTTGCTCGCGAAGAATAAGGGCATCGTGAGCACCTGGCCGATGCCCATGAACCGCTCGCGCGTCTTGACGAGACAGGCGATCACGAACGAAAACGTCGAAAACAGCGCGCCGCCCAATACCACCACGATGGCGAGGCCGGCGAGACTCGCCGGCTCGAGACGGACGTGCACGCCAAGGACGAGCGCCAGGAGGACAATGATGACGGCCTGGGCCAGCGCGCGCAGCCCCGCCGACAACGCCTTCCCGAACACCAGCGCTCCCCGCCACGCGGGGCTGACCAGCATCTTGTGCACGATGCCGAGGTCGCGCTCCCAGATGATCGCGATACCATAGAAGATCGCGCTGAATAACACGCTTTGCGCCAGCACGCCGGGCGCCATGAACTCGAGGTAGCTCAAGTCCCCCGTCGGGATTGCCCGCGTGCGGGTGAACACCTCCCCGAAGACGATCAGCCACAGGGTGGGCTGGACCATCCGGGTGAGTAGCTCCGTGGGATCCCGGAGAATCTTCCGGGTTTCCACCTGCGCGATCGCCAGCGCTTGCCTGACGAAATCGGCGATCGCGCGCCGCTCAACCGAGTCGCTTGACGGTGCGGCGGGTGCTGCGGATGTCACGATAGGACCCTCCTTCCGCGATCGCAGCGCCGGCGAAATGGACGAACACGTCGTCCAGGGTCGCCGCCGGACCGACCTGACGCTTGAGGTCGGCCGGGGCCCCCTGCACGGCGACCCGGCCCTGGTGCAGGATCGCGACCGTGTCGCAGAGGTCGTCGGCCTCTTCCATATCGTGCGTCGTCATCAGAATGGTGGTGGCGAACTGGCGGCGGGATTCCCGCAGCCGCTCCCAGACGGCGCGCCGGGCGATGGGGTCGAGGCCGATGGTCGGCTCGTCGAGAAACAAAACGAGCGGCCGGTGCAACAGCGCCTGCGCAACCTCCAGCCTTCGGATCATGCCGCCCGAGTAGGCCGACACGAGATCGTCCGCCGCCGGCTCGAGCCCCATGAAGGATAAGGCGTCGGCGATGCGAGTCTGGCGCTCGCGACGCGGCAACCCGTAGAGCTTGGCCGAAAGCACCAGGTTTTCGTACCCGGTGAGCCCGCCGTCGGCGGAGAGCAGTTGGGGGACGTACCCGATGCGGCGTCGTACCGCCCCGGGCTCGCGCACGACGTCGAATCCGCCGATGCTGGCGCTGCCCGAGCTGGGGGCCAGGAGGGTGGTCAGCATCTTGAGCGTGGTCGACTTCCCGGCGCCGTTCGGTCCCAGCAATCCGAAGATCGAGCCGTGCTCCACCGTGAGGTCGATGTGATCCACGGCCACGAGAGAGCGGAAGCGGCGCGTCAGCGC
>DATJXC010000029.1:0-94728 GCA_035500495.1 Gemmatimonadales bacterium | reverse complement strand
TGCGAAGAGCGAAATGCGAAATGTTGGCGCGCGCTTCGGTTACGGGGTCGAAGCATCCCCTACCACTTCGCACTTCGCATTTCGCACTTCGCACTTTGTGTGTAGGATTCCCCCATGACCTACTCCACTCTCCTCTTCGATCTCCGCGACGGCATCGCCTTCGTCACCGTCAACCGGCCCGACAAACTCAACGCCCTGAACGACCAGGTCATGGCCGAGCTGGCCGACGCCGTGGAACGGATCACGACCGATCCCGCCATCAAGGGAGTGATCCTCACCGGTAGCGGCCCGAAGGCCTTCGTGGCCGGCGCGGACATCGGCGACCTGTCGCGACAGGGCCCGTTCGACGGCAAGGCGCGCGCGATGCGCGGCCAGGCCGTGCTGCGTCGACTCGAGACCTGCGGCAAGCCCTCGATCGCCGCGGTGAACGGTTTCGCCCTGGGAGGCGGCTGTGAGCTGGCGATGGCGTGTACCCTGCGGGTGGCGAGCGACACGGCCAAGTTCGGCCAGCCCGAAGTCAAACTGGGCATCGCCCCGGGGTACGGCGGCACTCAGCGACTCCCCCGTCTGGTCGGCAAGGGGGTGGCGCTGCAGCTCATTCTCACCGCCGAGATGATCGATGCCCAGGAAGCCCACCGCATTGGGTTGGTGAATAAAGTGGTGCCACCCGCCGACCTGCTCGCCGAATCGGAGAAGCTGCTGCGGGGTATTCTGGCGATGGGCCCGTTGGCCGTGCGGCTCTCCATGGAAGCCGTGGATCAAGGACTCGAAATGACCCTCGACGAAGGGCTCTTGCTCGAAGCCAATCACTTCGGTCTCTTGGCCGCGACCCAGGACATGCGGGAGGGTACCGCCGCATTCCTCGAGAAGCGGCCGCCCAGGTTCGAGGGTAGGTGATCTGGCCCTGGCGGCTGTGGGTGATTTTCGGCTTGGTTACGCTGGCAGCCTGCGGCGCCGACCGGGAGCGCCCCGCGCCGCCCCAGCTCTCGGTCAAGTTCGACAAGGACTCCGTCAGCACTTCCGATACCCTGCAAGTCACGATGGCCGCGAACGACCCCGACGGCATCGACTCCGTATTTCTGGTCGTGGACTCGGAACCGACAATCGGCGCTGACGCCTATCTGCAAACCAGCTTCGTCGGATCGGTCCTCGTGCAGGTGCGCCCCAGCCACGTCAGGGGCCAGCGCGTGACGGTCCAATTTTCCGCTCGGGATACACATGGTTGGGTCGGCATTCTCGATACGTTCGTGGTCGCGAAGGGGTTGTGAGTACCGCAACTAAGTCTTGACCTGACAATCATTTCCGCGTATCTTACGAAGGCTTTCCGAGGGGCCCGGTAGCCTTTTCCATGACCGACAAGAAGCCAAGAAAACGCGCTCCCATGGCGGTGGGCGAAGCCCTCAAGGGCTACCTCACCCGCTCCGGGGTGGGCAGCCGGATTGCCCAGGCCCAGGTGGTGATGGACTGGCCCCGGCTCGTCGGGGCTCCGGTCGCCGCGGTCACGGCGCCGGAAAGCGTGACCCCGGATGGCACGTTGTTCGTGCGCGTGACGACCAGCGCGTGGATGAACGAGCTGCAGCTCATGACTCCCGACATCATGGCCCGCGTCAACGCGGGCCGCGGCGCCGGTCGGATCAAGACGATCCGCTGGCTACTGGCACGGTAAGGGCGATGGCGAAACCCAACTCTCAAGCGGCAGCGAAGCCGAAGGGCAACGGCGGCTACCAGGCCGACGCCATCCAGGTCCTGAAGGGCCTGGAGGCGGTGCGTCGGCGGCCGGCGATGTACATCGGCTCGGTCTCGGGTCGCGGCCTGCACCACCTCGTCTACGAGGTGGTCGACAACTCCGTGGACGAAGCGCTCGCGGGGTACTGCACCAAGATCGACGTCACCATTCACGCCAACAACGCCGTCACCGTGATCGACAACGGCCGCGGGATCCCGGTGGACCTCCACAAGACCGAGAAGAAGCCCGGGGTCGAGATCGCGCTCACCGTGCTGCACGCCGGCGGCAAGTTCGACAAGAGCACGTATAAGGTCTCGGGAGGGCTCCACGGCGTCGGCGTGTCGGTGGTGAACGCCCTCTCCAAGAAGCTCGAAGTGTGGGTCGACCGTGACGGCAAGCGCCATCACATGGCCTTCGCCCGCGGCGAGACCACGCAGAAGCTCGAGACGATCGGCAAAGCCAAGGGCACCGGCACGACCGTCTCGTTCCTTCCCGACGACGACATCTTCACCGAAACGCGGTTCGACTTCGCCACCGTGGCCAACCGGCTGCGCGAGCTCGCGTTCCTGAACAAGGGACTGGAGATCTCGCTCAAGGACGAGCGGAAGGGTCAGACCAAAGAGGAGCGCTACCAGTACAAGGGCGGGCTGGTGGAGTTCGTGAAGTGGCTGCTCGGCAACCGCAAGCCGCTGCACCAGAAAGTCATCAGCTTCGAGACGACCCGCGAAGGCGTGGAAGTCGAAGGTGCCCTGCAGTACGACGAAGGCTACAACGAGAACACCTTCTCCTTCGTCAACAACATCAATACACACGAAGGCGGGACGCACCTCACCGGTTTCAAGGCCGCGTTGACCCGCACGATCAACGAGTGGGCCAAGAAAGACGGTATCCTCAAGAAGGAGGAGTTCACCCTCACCGGCGACGACATCCGGGAAGGGCTCACCGCGGTCATTCACGTGAAGGTGAAGGACCCGCAGTTCGAGGGGCAGACCAAGACCAAGCTCGGCAACTCGGAAGTCGAGGGCATCGTCAAGACCGTGGTCAACGACGCGCTGGGGGAGTTCCTCGACAAGAACCCCAGCGTCGCCCGCACGATCATCGGCAAGGCGGTGAGCGCCGCCCGCGCGCGCGAAGCGGCCCGCAAGGCGCGTGAGCTGGTCCGCAAGAAGAGCTCCCTCGAGGGCGGGCTGCTCCCCGGCAAGCTCGCCGACTGCACCCTCTCGGACCCGACGCTCTGCGAGCTGTACCTGGTCGAGGGGGATTCAGCCGGCGGCTCAGCCAAGCAGGGGCGCGATCGCTCCTTCCAGGCGATCCTCCCGCTGCGCGGCAAGATTCTGAACGTCCAGAAGGCCCGGATCGACAAGATCCTGGGCAACGAAGAGATCCGCACGATCATCACGGCGATCGGCACGAGTGTGGGTGAGGATTTCAAGCTTCCCGACGCCCGCTACCAGAAGATCATCATCATGACCGACGCCGACGTGGACGGCGCCCACATCCGCACCCTGCTCCTCACCTTCTTCTACAAAGAGATGAAGCAGCTGATCGACGCCGGCTACATCTATATCGCCCAACCGCCGTTGTTCCGGGTGGCCAAGGGGAAAGAGGAGTACTACGCCTACGACGAAAAGCAGCGCGACGAGTTCGTGAAGCGGCTCTCCAACGGCGGTGAAGGTGGGGCGGGCGGCCGCGGCACCGTCGGCGTCCAGCGCTACAAAGGCCTCGGGGAGATGAACCCTGACCAGCTGCGCAACACGACGATGGACCCGCCGCGCCGGACCCTCTTGAAGGTGACGATGGAGGATGCGCTCGAGGCCTCCCAGCTTTTCGAAACCCTCATGGGGGACGAGGTCGAGCCGCGTCGGAAGTTCATCGAAGAGAATGCCAAGTTCGTTCGGAACCTCGATGTGTAGCCATCATGCTCCCTTCCCTAATCGTTCTTGCCGTGGTTCTCGGCGCCCTGTTGTGGCTGTTCGGCGGTCGGGAGGACGCGCCTGAGCCGACGGCCCACCGCCGGGTGAACGAAAGCGACGATATCGACCGCACGGAGCTGGAGCAGGCGGAGCGGGAGGTGCGGGACGCGGACGATGAGGACTCGGTGCGGGACTGGGGGCCGGGGAAGTCGCCCCACCCCTAGCGGCGTTTGGCCTTGGCGGGCTCTTTGGTCAGTACTTCCACCCCGGCCCGCGTCACCCGATGAGAGATGAGCGGCAGCGGTCGTTCCCCCAGCCGGTCCCCGATCTGAATCGCCTGCGCCAGTGCCTCGAACCCGAGCTTCACCCCGGCCGCGTCCCGGGCGAACAGGGACGCGATCGGCTCGCCCTGCAGGACTTTGTCGCCCGGCTTCACCGTAATCACGAACCCCACGCTCGGATCGACCTCGTCGTCGACCTTGGTGCGACCGCCGCCCAAGGCCACCACCGCCCGACCGATGGTGCGCGGCTCCACCCGCGTCACGACGCCGCTCTGCGGAGCCGCGAAGACCTCCACCGCCTGGGCCTGCGGCATCACGGAAGGGTCTTCGACGATGTTGGGATTCCCCCCCTGGGCCTCGATCACCTGCTCGAGCTTCTCCGCGGCGAGCCCTGAGCTGAGGGCGTTCTCCAGGCGCTGGCGCGCCTTGGCCGGCGTCTTTTCCACTTTGGCGGCGAGCAACATCTCGACGCCCAGCGCGTAGGTCACTTCCATGAGATCCTCCGGTCCTTCCCCTCGCACGGCGAGGATCGCTTCCTCGGTTTCCAGGGAATTGCCGCAGGCGCGACCGAGCGGGCGGTCCATCGCGGTGAGCAGGGCGACGGTGGGGCAGCCCCGGTCCTCACCGAGGGCGATCATCGTTTTGGCCAGCTCGAGTCCCAATTCCGTGGGGGGCAGGAACGCGCCGCTGCCGTGTTTCACGTCGAGCACGAGCCCGGTGAGGCCTTCGGCGAGCTTCTTCGACATGATCGACGCCGCGATGAGGGGAATCGCCTCGACGGTGCCCGTGACGTCGCGCAGGGCGTACAGCCGCTTGTCGGCGGGGGCGATCTCGGGCGTCTGGCCGATCAATACGCAGCCGATCTTCTGCAGTTGAGCTTTGGCTTCGGTGAGGGAAAGGCGAGTCCGGAATCCGGGAATCGCTTCCAGCTTGTCGAGGGTCCCCCCGGTGTGGCCGAGCCCGCGCCCAGACATCATCGGCACGGCGACCCCGCACGCGGCGACGAGGGGCGCCAGCACCAGCGATACCTTGTCCCCCACCCCCCCCGTCGAGTGCTTGTCGATGCGTGGAACGGACCAGCCGTCGAAGCTGAGGCGGTCGCCGGAGGCGATCATCGCGTCGGTGAGCGCGGCGAGTTCCGTGCGCTCGAGTCCTCGAAACACGACGGCCATGAGCAAGGCGGCGAGTTGATAGTCCGGCACGTTACCGGCGGTGTACGCGGCGATCAGCGCCGACCATTCTTCCGGAGTGAGCGCCCCGCCGTCGCGCTTGCGTTCGATCAGAGGAACGACCAACATTCGAGCGTCACCCTCCACTGCGGAGTCTCACGATGCGCGTCACCCGTTGGCTCGCCCCGCTGCTGATCGCGGTCGCCCTTCCCCCGTCAGTGGATGCGCAATCGCTTGCCGACCACATCGCGATGGGCGACAGCGCCCGGGCCCAGCTGCACTCCGCCGACGCGCTCAAACATTACCAGGCCGCCGTGGGCCTCGCCCCGACGACCTACGAGGCCAATTGGAAAGCGGCGCGGGAGATCGCCGACGTGGCGAAGCAGCTGCTCGGCGACTCCCTCAAGACGCAGCGCGACAGTCTCTACTCCCTGGGCCAGACCTACGCCGAGGCCGCCCTGAAGGCGGATTCGACCGGCGCCAACGGCCATTACGTGCTCGCCCTCGTCCTGGGACGGCTGTCACGGACGCGCGGCGGCAAGGAACGGGTCCGTTTCGCCAAGATCATTTATGACGAGGCCGCCCGGACGGTCCAAATCGATCCCACCCACGATGCCGCGTACCACATCCTCGGGATCTGGCACGCCGAGGTGAAGCGCCTGTCCGGGTTCACCAAGTTCTTCGCCAAGACCCTGTTCGGCGCGGGGTTCATGGACCAGGCGAGCTGGGACAGCGCGCGGGTCTATATGGAAAAGGCGGTGGCGCTGAATCCCCAGCACATCTATCACCGGCTCGAGCTGGCCGGCGTGTACCTCGACCTGGACATGCCCGACAAAGCCGAAGCCGAGCTCCAGGCGATCGCGGGCCTGCCGACGACCGACCCGATGGATCACTACTATCGGGAGCAAGCCGCCGCGGCGTTGGCCGACCTCCGCGCCCACAAAGCGGACGACGCCAAGGACCTGCTCCGCAAGGGTTAGTGCGCCGCGCGCTCACCCCGCTCGCCGTCACGAGGCCGTCGTCCTCGATTCGCAACCAGACTCCCGCTCGGTCGAAGCTACCGCGCCCCAACAAGCGCGGCAACAGCATTGTGCAGCGCGCGCCGCGAGGCGAATATTGTTCCCGCATGACCATCTCGTCGGCACTGTCCCAGGCAGAATCGGAGCGGCTGGCGGCGCGCGTCGCCGAGCTCGAGCACGAGCGCAAGCACCTGCTCGCGGTCATCGAGATCCTGAAAGAGATCTCCGGTTCGTTGCACTTCATCGACATTCTGCAATCCATCGCGCGGAAACTGGGCGAGACCTTCGGGTTGGACCGGTGCTCCATCTTCCTCGCCGAGCGGGGGGGGAAGTCGGTCCGGCTGGTAGCGTCCTACGAGGATCCGACGATCCGCAATTACGTGGTGGATCTGGAGCGCTATCCGGAGCTGAAACGCGCGCTCCACAGCTCCGAAACCGTGTTCATCCCTGACGCCCTCGCCGATCCGACGCTCAAGCACGTGAAAGGCGAGCTGCAGAACCGCCGCGTGAAATCGATCACGGTCGTTCCCGTCAGCTGGCGTGGGATCGCGATCGGCGCGATTTTCCTGCGCACCTTCCGCGAAGGGCCCACCTTCTCCGACGCGGATGTGCGCTTCGTGCAGGTGGTCGCCTCCCTCACGGCCCAGTCCCTACGCAACGCCCACCGCTACGAACGGCTGGCCCGGCGCCAGCGCGAGGGCGACGACCGGCTCTCGCAGATGGAGCTCGAACGGACGGCGTTGTTGTCGTTCCTCCGCCGGCTGCTCGAGGCGTTCGGCAAGCAGGAAGGGGCGTGGGGCGAAGGACTCCTCCCCCGGGCCAGCGCCGAAGAGCTCGACCGGCTGGTCGGAGTGGCGCTCGCCGTCATCCAAGAAGAAGCCAAGGGGCGGTGAAGGAGCCGACCGCCCGGGCCGCCGAGCTGCGACGGCTGCTCGAGCGGGCGAATTTCGCGTACTACACCCTCGACAAACCGGAGATCTCGGACGCCGAATACGACCGGCTGTTCCGCGAGCTGCAGGCGCTCGAGGCCGCGCATCCGGCCCTCCGGTCTCCCACTTCCCCGACCCAGCGCATCGGCGCGGAGCCCGCGACCGCGTTCCGCAAGCACCGCCATCTCGTCCCGATGCTGTCGCTCGCCAATGCCTTCTCGGTCGAGGAGCTGACCGCCTGGGAAGAGCGCAACGCCCGTCTGGTCCCCGAGGTGACATCGGCCGGCTACACCCTGGAGGTCAAGATCGACGGCGCCGCTATCAGTCTCACCTTTGAGGACGGGGCATTCGTCACCGGTGCCACGCGCGGCAACGGGGTCATCGGCGAGGACGTCACTCCGAATTTGCGCACCGTGCTCGACCTCCCGCTCCAGCTGCGCCAGGACGGAAAGAGCCGGAGCTGGCCGAAGCACATGGAGGTGCGCGGCGAGGTCTATCTCTCCAAGTCGCGGTTCGAGAAGCTGAACGCCGAGCGCGAGCGCGCCGGCGAGCCGCCCTTCGCCAACCCCCGCAATGCCGCGGCCGGCGCCTTGCGCCAGCTCGATTCCAGAATCACGCGCTCGCGCGGGCTCCGACTGTTCTGCTTCCATGTCGAGATCCCGGAGGGCCGGGGCCGCGAGCGGCTCCCGTTCACGACGCAGGACGAGCTGCTGCGGCAGCTGTCCGACTGGGGGTTCCCGGTCGAGCCGCACCACGTCCTGGTGCGCGATCTCGCCGCCGCCCATGCCGCCATCGTGAAGCTGGAGCGCCGCCTCCCCGGCCTCGACTACGGGGCCGACGGAATCGTCGTGAAGGTGAACCCCCTCGCACTTCACGCCGAGCTCGGTACCGTCGGCGACCGCGAGCCCCGCTGGGCGATCGCCCGCAAGTTCGAGCCGGAGGTGCAGATCACGCGCCTGCACGAGATCCGGATCAACGTCGGGCGCACCGGGGCGCTCAATCCGTACGCGGTGCTGGAGCCGGTCGAGATCGGCGGCGTCACGGTCTCCCAAGCGACGCTCCACAACGCCGACTTGATCGAGGCCAAGGACATCCGGATCGGTGATCTCGTGGAGGTGACGCGGGCCGGCGAGGTGATTCCGCAGGTGCT
The DNA here is from genome assembly GCA_035500495.1 of Gemmatimonadales bacterium. GTDB lineage: Bacteria > Gemmatimonadota > Gemmatimonadetes > Gemmatimonadales > GWC2-71-9 > DASTHG01. The sequence continues at coordinate 86,541 of DATJXC010000029.1, read as the reverse complement.
GGGACCCGTCCGCGACAAGCGCACCGGGAAGGAGAAGCGGTTCCGGATGCCGGACCGCTGTCCGGCCTGCCGCTCCAAGGTGGAGCAGCCGCAGGACGAGGTCATGACCTACTGCCCCAACGTCTCCTGCCCCGCGCGCATCCAGGAGAGCATCTTCCACTTCGCGTCCCGGGAGGCGATGGACATCCGGGGCCTGGGCTACGAGCGGGTGCGCGCGCTGCTCGACGCCAGGCTGATCGAGGATGTCGCCGACCTCTACGATCGCAAACGGTTGAATCTGCTGAGCCTGCTCACCCTGGAAGGGTTCGCCGAAAAATCGGCCGAGCAGCTGCTCGCCGCGATCGATGCCTCCAAACGACAGCCGCTGTCCATCCTGCTGTTCGCGCTGGGGCTACGGCACGTCGGCGTGCAGGGCGCTCGGCTCCTGGCCCGACAGTTCGGTACGATGCAGGCCCTCGCCAAGGCCCCGGTGGAGACCATCGGGGAGGTCCGGGGAATCGGGCCGGCCATCGCCGAGGCGGTGGCGGGCTTCTTCGCCGACGCCAGGAACCGCAAGCTCATCGCGCGGCTCAAGGACCTGGGGCTCCGCATGGACGAACCCGCCGGCGAGCGGGGGGGCAGCGGGCCCCTCGCCGGTCAGACCTACGTCATCACGGGGACCTTACCGACCCTTTCCCGGGCCGAGGCCGGCCGGATCATCGAGACCGCCGGGGGGCATGTGACCGACAGTGTGTCCAAGCAGACGACCGCCCTGGTCGTGGGCGGTGAGCCCGGCTCCAAGCTGGACAAGGCCCGGGCCCTGGGGATCGCCGTCATCGACGAGGCCGAACTGTTGCGCCGCGCACACCGAAAGTCTTAAGTTGGCGCTCGCCATGACCGTTCTCAGTGTAGGCCGCGGCGGCCTCCGCCAGCTTCACCAAAGCCTGCTGCAACACACCCCCGATCAGGCTATTGCCGTCCTGCAGGAAGCCGGGTACGCCTCCGGGCAGGGGATCTACGAGAGCTTCTGCGCCTGGCTACCGAGCCACACGGGCGTGGGCGTGCCCGGGGATCTCGATGCCGCGCACTTTCCCGGCGCCCTGTCGGCGTTTCTGCAGTCGAGCGGCTGGGGGAGTGTGACGGTGAGGCCGCTCGGCGGCGCGGCGCTCGCGCTCGACTCGGCGGACTGGGCGGAGGCCGAGCCGGGAACGGCCGGGATGCCGATGTGCTTCTTTTCCTCCGGGATGCTGGCGGATTTCCTGGGGCGGGTCTCCACCGAACCGGTGGCCGTCATGGAAGTGGAATGCCGCAGCAAGGGCGATGCGCAGTGCCGGTTTCTCTCGGCGTCGCAGGAAACGCTGCAGCAGGTCTACGAAGCGATGACGCAAGGCAGAACCTACGAGGATGCGCTGGCCGGCACCTAGCGCCGGGCCACCGACACCCCCTCGAGCAGGAGCGACGGCGTCCAGCGCGCCCCCAGCCAGCGGCCGTCCGTCCCGAATCCTCCGATCCGCTTCAGCAGCTCGTACACATTCCCGGCCACCGCCGCGTCCTTGACCCGCCCCGTGATCTCCCCGCCCTGCACGCGATAGGCGAGCGCGACCGGGTGACTGAACGCTCCCCCGATCACGTTGCCCTGCCCCACCCCGATGAGGTCGTCGATCACGAGACCGTCCTGGAGCGCCTCGATGAGCCCGCCGCCGAGCGACGCCGTCCCGGCCGCGCTCGAGTCGCGCTTGCCGACCACGAGGTTCGAGTACGCGATCTTCGGCTTGGCGAAAATGCCCCGGCTCCCATTGCCGGTGCTCGCCTGCTCCGCGCGCGCGGCGGTTTCGAGATCGTAGACGAACCGCTGGACCACCCCGCGCTCGATGAGGGGAGTCACCACCGAAGGAACGCCTTCATCGTCGAACGGTCGGGAGGACGTACGGCCCGGCGCGAGGGGATCGTCGATCAGGGTGAACCGCTCGTCGAATGCCCGATCCCCCAGTTTTCCGGCGAGTGGGGACACGCCCTGCAGCACCGCCTTCCCCGAGAGCCCCTGCTCGAGCGGAAGCAGGATCGGCGAAAGGCCGGCCGGAGTGAACACGACCGGGAGCGCGCCTTCCGGCGGCTCCACCACTCGAAGGGCGTGGTCGAGCCGGGTGGCGATCGAGTGGACCAGACTGTCGAGGGCAGCGGTGCTCGGCCAGTCGACCCCGACGTAATAGTCGTAGACCATCAGCACGTCGTTGCCCGCCACCCGCATCAAGTCCACGCCGATGGCGATGCCCGTCGAGTCGTAACGACCCTCCACGCCCGATGAATTGCCGACGCTGGTTTCCGCGACGCTGCGCTCGATCGAGACATTGACCTGGCAGCCGTCCCGCGCCACGCGGTCGACGAGGCTCCGTCCCAACGTGATCAGCTGGTCGAGCGAGGCGTCGGCGACGGCTCGGGCGGTGGTCTCGATGGCGGGGTAACTCGCGCGCGCCGGGAGGGCGAGGGCGACCGGCTCCCCAAGTTGCGCCGACGCCAGGGCGCGTCGCACCAGGTCGGCGACGTCCGTGGTGGTCGTGCCGGCGATCCCCACGCGGCCGTCCCGGACGACGCGCAGATTCACCCCGGCCTCTTCGGCGCTGCCGCAGGTTTTCAGTCGCCCGGCTTCGAAGGCGATGCTGGTCCGCTCGCCCCGCTGCCACATCGCGTCCGCCGCTTCCGCCTGGCCGCGGACGGCCTCCAGGACCTGAGCGATCACGCGGGCACATCGCCCCCGACGAGCGCCCCTTCGATCCGCACGTGCGGCGCTCCCTCGGTGACGGGCAGCGGCGACTGGCCGCCCTTGCCGCAGCCTCCGCCCATCTGGTTCCACTGGAAGTCGCCCGCGATCCGCTCGATGCGGTCGAGGGTCTGGAACAGGTTGCCGGCCAGCACCACGTCCTTCACGAGCTCGGCCTTTTGGCCGTCCCGGATCATGTGCCCGTACGCCGCCGTGAAGGAGAAGTTCTCGAGCAGCGTCTGCCCGCCGAATGCCGAGCAGGCATAGACACCCAGTTTGATGTCGGTGATCAGGTCCTGGAAGGTGCCGCTCCCGTTCCCGATGTACGTGTTGGTCATCCGGACGATCGGCGGGTGACGGAACGACAGGGCGCGGGCGTTTCCGGTCGGCCGTTCGCCCATGGTCGCCGCGGTCTCCCGGGAGTGCAGGCGGCCGACGAGGATGCCTTCGCGAATCAGCGGGGTGTCCTGCGTGGGGGTCCCTTCGTCATCGAAGCCGAGCGTGCCGCGGAGCCCCACCGCGGCACCATGGTCGCCCACGTTCAGGACCGGTCGCCCGAAACGCCGGCCCAGCGTCATCATTTCCCGCGCCTGCGGATTCTCGTACACGAAGTCCGCTTCGGACAGGTGACCGAAGGCTTCGTGAACGAACACGCCGGCCAGCTCGGGATCGAGCACCACAGGGTAGGTCCCCCCTTTGACGGTGGGGGCGGCGAGCAGCGCGGCGGCACGGCGTCCCGCCTCGCGGAACCCGGCGGCGTGATGTTGGGCCGAGGCCCAGCCCCGTCGCAGCCCGACCGACTCCAGGCCTTTTTCGATCGTGCCGTTGCGCCGAGCGATGGCCGTCCCGGAGAGGACGATCTCCGGCCGGCGCTCGTGGAGCAAGGTGCCGTCCGTGTTGGCGTACCAGTACTCGGTGACCTCGTCGTGGTAGCTCGCCAACGTATCCACGACCCCGGGGACCCCGAGCATCTCGCCGTTGTAGCCCTCGAGCAGGCGCCGCTTGTCCGCGAGAGAGACCCCGCGCACGTCGCCGTCCAGGTCGAGGAGCTGCTCGGCCTGGGACGGGGCGACTTCGGCCAGGCGGATCGGGGCGTCGAGGCGGACGGCGCGGGACAGCTCGTTGGCGCGAGCCACCATGGCTGGCAGCGCATCGACCGAGTTGAATGACGCGATGCCCCAGCCGCAGCCGCGGTTCAAGGCCCGCACAAACCCGCCGCGATCCTCGGAAACGGTGGCGGACTCGAGGCGCGCCCCGCGGAAGGTTACGGCGGAGCTCCAGGTGTGCTCGACGCGGATTTCAGTGTAGTCGGCGCGAGAGGTTCGGAGCGCCGCGAGCAGCCGATCCTTCAAAGCCCGGCATCCCGGAGCTTCTCGGCGTAGTCCGGTCGCACGACGATCTCGCCGTCCACGATGATCTCGCGATCCCAGGGAAGGATGATGAAGCTGTCGGTCTCGAGCGCGTAAAAATCGGTCGCGTAGGGACCGGTGCGGAACGATACGGCGGTCTTCACCGCCGCGGGCTTGAGCTCGCGGACCGCGGCGAGGGCGAGCTTCATCGTGTCGCCCGAGTCGCAGGTTTCATCGACGATCAGCACCCGTTTCCCGGACAGGAGCCGCGGCGGTCCCGCAATGACCACGGGCCGGGCTCCGCCCTCGGTGCGCGTGATCTGTATCGACGCGAAGTCGCGTTGCAGAATGGATGCCACCACCGCCCCGGGAATGACCCCGGCCTTGGCGATCCCGATGACCACATCGGGATCGTACTCGCGGAAGATCTTGAGCGCGAGCGCCCGGCACAGCTCACCGAAGAACGGCCAGTCGACCTGGAGCACGCCGCTCGGCGACTGGCGGCCTGGGTTCCGAGTTTTTCGCGGAACGGGGAACTGCGGGGAGGGCGGCATCGGGCAGAAGCTACATTGCGAACGCGACGGGCCGCAAGCTATTTTCGGCGCATGCGTTTCTGGCGCCGCCTGTTCGGCGGCTCGTCATCCGGCGAGCTGGGCCCGCAGCGCCTCGACTACCTGAACGAGGCGCTCGCCCTCGAGCGCCAGGGTGACTACGACGCCGCCCTGACCTCGTATCGGCTCGCCCTGCGCGATCACCCCAACGATGCGCGCATTCTCCAGAACATGGCGATCGCCTTCACCAAGACCGGACGTCTGGATGAGGCGATCCGCCACTATCGGCGGGCGCTCGAGCTCGACACGACGCTCGCCGGCGCGCACTACGGCCTCGCCTTCTTGCTGTTGAAGCGCGGCGACCCCGACGGCGCCGCCCAGCATCTCAAGCTGTTTCTGGGCCAACCCCCCAAGGGACCGGACGCTCAGAAGTGGGTCGAGCACGCGACCCGCGCATTGCAAGACCTGGGGGCGGCGCCGCCGGCGGCCGAACCCTCTCCCCCGCTATCCGCCGAAGCCCCCTGATTCCGTCACTTCGGTGCGGCGCCCGCCTCGCGGCGCTGGGCTGCGCGGCCGTTGCGGCGTGCAAGTCGGTCACCGTCGACACCGGCGCCATCGTGGCGCTCGTGACCTCCGTTCCCGACAGCGGCCTGGTCGAGGCGTGCGATACGATCCAACCCATAGTGTGCGATACGATTCAAGCGAGCGCCAAAGCCCTGAGTGCCGGCGGCGACACCGTCACCGCCACCGCCTTCTGGCAGCGCATCGACACCACCGTCAAGGTCGTGGACAGCGCCACCGGAAAGACCGTCGGCCTGATCGGCGGCACCACCGGCCGGATTCAGGCCCGGGTCGGTAATCTCATCTCGTCTCCCGTCACGCTCACGATCCTGCCGCCATTGGACTCGCTCGGCGCCCTGGGAAGCCAGGTCGATACGATCAGCGCGTCGGCTTCAGACAGTCTTTCGGATTCCTTCACCGTGCGCGCGTTCGCGGCCGTGGGTCCGCGCAGTCTCAGCGCACGACGGATCATTCTCAGCGACTCCACCTTCCCCGCCGGGGTCGGCACGTTCACATTACTACCCAAGGACACCCTGCGAACCGACGGCTCCGGGCTCGCCGTGTTCCAGGTGCGCTTCGAGGGAGGCTCCGTGCCCGATTCCGTGGTCGTGCTGGCCCGGTCGTATCATGTCGACGGATCGTTGGTCGCGCCGGACTCCGTCCGTTTCGTCGTGGTCTACGTGCCGTGAACAGCCCCACCCTCACCCATCTCTTTTTCGACAGCATCAAGCGGTTCGGTGACGCCCATCCGGCGGCCTGCCGGACCAAGGCGAACGGCACCTGGCAGGGGATCAGCCACCACGACATCGAGCGCCGCGTGCAGGCGATCACGCTCGGCCTCCGGGACCTGGGAGTGCGGCCTGGGGATCGCGTCGCGTTGCTCTCCGAGACCCGCACGGAATGGGCGCTCACCGACTACGCCTGCCTGTGCGCGCAGGCGGCGGACGTGCCGATCTACCCCACGCTCACCGCCCAGCAAACCGAATACATCCTGCGGGACTCGGGAGCGTGCGTGGTGTTCTGCTCTACGCCCGAGCAAGTGGCGAAGGTGTTCGAGGTTCGGGCCCAGCTGCCCGCGCTGCAGCACGTGATCGTGTTCGAGCCCGGCGGCCGACGGGACGGCGTCTCCACCCTGGCCGAGCTCGAGGCCCGCGGGGCGGCGGCCGCGGCGAAGTACCCGCGGTGGCGGGAAGAAGCCCTCGCCGTGGCCCCGGAGGCGATGGCGACGCTGATCTACACCTCCGGGACGACCGGCGAGCCCAAGGGTGTGATTCTGACGCACCGGAATCTCTGCTCCAACGTCGCGTCGGCGACCGAGGTCTTCCCGCTGGTCGAGGGCGACGAAGCGCTCGCGATGCTGCCGCTGTCGCACATTTTCGAGCGGATGGTCGATTACACCCTGTTCGCGGCCGGTGTGGTCATCAGCTACGCGGAGTCGATCGACAAGATCGGGCCCAATTTGCAGGAGGTTCGGCCGACGATCGCCGTCGCCGTGCCCCGCATTCTCGAGAAGGTGTACGCGCGGGTCTTGGAGAGCGCGCTGTCCGGCAGCCCCCTGAAGCGCCGGATCTTCTTCTGGGCGAAGCGGGTCGGCGAAGCGGCGGCGACCTACCAGCTGGCCGGCCTCCCCGTCCCCGCCGGGCTGCGGCTGCAGCGGGTGGTGGCCGACAAGCTCGTGTTTTCCAAGCTGCGCGCGCGCACGGGGGGCCGGATCAAGTTCTTCGTGACCGGCAGCGCGCCGATGTCGGCGGAGATCGCCAAGTTCTTTTTCGCGGCCGGCCTGCCGGTGATCGAGGGCTACGGACTCACCGAAACCTCGCCGGTCTTGACGCTCAATCCGTTCGACCGGCCCAAACTCGGGTCCGTGGGGACGGTGGTTCCAGGCGTGCAACTCAAGATCGCTGCGGACGGCGAGATCCTCGCCAAGGGCCCCAACGTCATGCAGGGCTATTACGGCAAACCCGACGCCACGCGCGAGTCGATCGACGCCGAGGGTTGGTTCCACACCGGTGACATCGGGGAGCTCGACGCGGACGGCTTCCTCCGGATCACCGATCGCAAGAAGGACCTGATCAAGACCGCCGGCGGGAAGTACGTCGCCCCACAGCCGATCGAGAACAAGGTCAAGCTCAACAAGTTCGTGGGCAACGCCGTGCTGCTCGGCGATCAGCGCAAGTTCCCCATTCTCCTGATCGTCCCCAACTACGAGCAGCTGGAGCCCTGGGCGCGGGAGCGGCGCCTGCCGTACACGACGCGCGCCGAGCTGCTCGCGCTGCCCGACGTGAAGGCGAAGATGGAAATGGAAGTCATGGGAATGCTGCGCGACCTGGCGCGCTTCGAGAGCCCGAAGAAAGTCGTGCTCCTGGAACAGGACTTCACGATCGAGAACGGGGAGTTGACGCCGACGTTGAAGGTGAAGCGGCGCGCGGTGGAAAAGCGCTACCAGTCTCAGATCGAAGCAGCGTACGTGGACGCGGAGGCGCATCACCCGTCCACCGCCGCGTTCTAGCTAGCGCTTCTCTCCGACCCAGAGGCCGTCCGCCACGGCGAGCTGGGTCATGCCCGCGGGACGGGCGCGCTCGCTCTCGACGACCAGACGCCGGCCTCGCAGCAGGATCCGGCTCGCCTCCGCCATCCACGCCTCAGTCGCCACTTCGGCACCAACGACGACGCCGCGAGCCATGGCCCCCCGCAGGGGAATGACGTGGTCGGTCTGCAGCAGACTGAGCACGGGAAGCTCGCCGACGTCCTCTGGGGCATTGATCCCGACGAAGTGCACCCCCCCCATCAACGCGGCGAGGCCGACCGCGTTGCGGGCCGCGGAGCCCACCAGCACGACGAACCCGCCAGGTCCGGACAGGTCGAGCAGCGCCTGCAGGGTCTGCGCGTCGGGAGAGGCCGGGGACGGCGGCGCCGGGGTTCGGCGTACCGTCCGCTGGCCGGGCTCGACGCCGGCGACTTCGGTGAAGTCCACGATCCCGTCGATGATCTCATACTGCCGGTCGCAGACGGGGCACCCGATCACGCCGCGCCAGACCATGCGACCGTTCATCTCGCTCGTCGCGAGCACCAGCAGCGCGTCGCGGTGCGGCTCCGGGCAGCGCAGCATCTCAGTGAGCTCAATGTGCATCGGGGTTGGCCTCCGCCGCTTCGACGGAGGAAGATACGCCAGAACGGTCACTTCGCACTGCGCATTTCGCCCTTCGCACTGGTCAGCTCCCCGCGCTCGGCATGAGCCGGATCTCCGTCACGTCCACCCGCTGCGGCCGCGTCACCGCGAACAAAACCGCCTCCGCCACATCCTCCGCCCGCAGCATGTCCTTGCGCTTGCGGAATCCGGGCTTCGCGTCGGGATCGATCGCGTTCCAGAGATCGGTGTCCACCGAGCCCGGCGAGACGAGCGTCGTACGCACGCCTGAAGCGGCCACTTCGGCCGCGATCACCTCGTGCAGGCCGCGCACGCCGTACTTGCTGGCGGCGTAGGCGGCGGATCCGGTATAGGGAATGTGATCGCTCGATGACCCGATCGTGACGAGGTGGCCGTGGCCCCGGCGCACCAGGTGGGGAACGAGTGCCCGCGCCACCAGGAACGGACCGGTGAGGTTCACCGCGATCAGGTCCGCGAACTCGACGGGACTGACTTCCGCCAACGGCTTGGAGAAGAACACCCCAGCGTTGTTCACGACGACGTCGGGGACGCCGACCTGTTCGAGCGTCCTGGCGATCACCCGCTCGACCTCGTCGGCGCGTCCCAGGTCGCACCGCCAGGTCGTCTCACGATCGCCTGAGCCGTCGGTCAGACTCCTGGCCAGTCGGACCACATGGGCTCCGGCCGCCCGCAGCTCATCGGAGACCGCGAGTCCGATCCCCCGTGAGGCGCCCGTGACGAGCGCGATGCTCCCCCTCAGCGGGAGCGGCCCGGCGCCCGCCGCCCCGCTCACGACCGGCTCAAGCCGCCGTGCACGAGCCGGAGAAATTCGTCGCGCGTCTTGGCATCGTCGCGGAACGCGCCGCGCAACGCGGAGGTGACGGTCTTCGAGTTCTGCTTCTCCACGCCACGCATCATCATGCAGAGGTGGAAGGCCTCGATCACCACGCCGACGCCGAGCGGCTGGAGCACGCGGCAGAGGGCATCCGCCACCTGATCGGTCAGGCGCTCCTGTACCTGGAGCCGCCGGGCGAAAACTTCGACGACTCGCGGAATCTTCGACAGCCCGACGATCCGGCCGTCCGGCAGGTACGCCACGTGGGCTCGTCCGAAGAAGGGCAGCATGTGGTGCTCGCACATCGAATAGATCTCGATGTCGCGCACCAGAATCATGTTCTCGTGCTTCTCTTCGAAGACGGCGTTGCCGATCACGTCCTCGACCGACATGTGGTAGCCGCGCGTCAACCACTTGAGCGAGGCCGCGACCCGGGCGGGGGTCTCGAGCAATCCGTCCCGCTGGGGATCCTCCCCGAGCTGCAGGAGAATCTGGGTGACGAGTCGTTCGAAGGAGCCGTCCGCCGAAGCGGGGGCGGAGGGTTCGGCATGCGCCTCGTGGAAGCTGTGCAGGCTGGCCGATTGGATCTGATCACGTCCCATCGTCACTCCCGTCGTAGTCGACATAATTCCGTTCCGTCTCCCAGAGCCGGATCCGTTTCAGGCGGGCGGGGGCCACCGCCGGCACGAGCATCCGCCAGCACACCACCGCGATGTTCTCCGCCGTCGGGTTGAGGTCGCGGAACCAGGGAACGTCGAGGTTGAGGTTCTTGTGGTCGAGCTGCCGCACCACCGCCGCCTCCACCCGCTCCTTCAGGACGTTGATGTCCATCACATACCCCGTCGCCGGATCGATCTCCCCCTCGACGGTCACGTCCAGATTGTAATTGTGCCCGTGATAGTTCGGATTGTTGCAGACGCCGAACACGCGGTCGTTCTCCGCGTCGGTAAATCTCGGGTTCGAGAGCCGGTGAGCGGCGTTGAAATGCAGCCGTCGCGTCACCGCGCAGCGGGGCATGGCTTGTAGGCGCTCCGGGTCGAGAGTACACTTGCGGCACCTTGCGACTGATAAAGTTACTCGCCGTCGTCGTGGAGGGGGGAGCCTCGGCGGTCTCGGCCCTCTGGACCTTCCCCGCGATGCTCTTGTCCGCGTTCCTGGTGGCCTGGGGCGCGGAAGCGGCCCAGTTCCTGATGTCTCAGGGGCTGGCGCTCGCCATCCTCGCCTGGCTGCAGACGCTCCCCGAGTTCGCCGTGGAAGCCGTGATCGCGTGGGACGCCGGGAAGGACCCCGCGCGGGCGCATCTGGCCATCGCCAACCTCACCGGCGCGATCCGGCTCCTGCTCGGGCTCGGGTGGCCGATGATCTACTTCGTGTTCGCGTATTTCGGCCGGCACCGCGCCGGCCGACGCTTCCCGGCGATCGAGCTGCAGGCCGAACACGCGGTGGAAGTCGTGGGGCTGGTCCCACCGCTCCTGTACTTCGGCGTCATTCTGCTCAAAGGCTCGTTTGCCTGGGGCGACGCGGTCGTCCTCATCGCCCTCTACGGCGCTTACGTGTGGGTGCTGTTCCAGAACCCTCCGCACGCGAGCGAGCACGTCGAGGACGCGCCGATCGTTTCCCAGTGGGCCTATCGGCAACGCGGGTGGCGCCGGCCGGCGGCGATCGCGGGGCTGTTCGCCGCCGGCGGGGGCCTGCTGTACCTCACGGCCCACCCGTTTCTGGAGTCGATGCTCGCGATTGCCGGAACGTTCGGCATCAGTCAGTTCGTGCTGGTGCAATGGGTGGCGCCGTTCCTGTCGGAATTTCCCGAGAAGATTTCGGCGTTCTACTGGGCGCGCCGGGTGACTCAGGCACCGCTGGCGCTGATGAATCTGGTGTCGAGCAACATCAATCAGTGGACCGTGCTCGCCGCGATGATCCCACTCATCTATGGTTACTCCCATTACCACCACTACGGCACGTTCGCGGCGTTCCACTTCGACGCCGCCCAGCGGCTCGAAATCCTGCTGACCCTGCTCCAAACCGCGCTCGCGATGCTGCTCCTCGCCAACATGGAGTTCGACGCGATCGACGCCGCGGTCATCTTCGTCCTGTGGCTGGCCCAATTCCTGGTGCCCCACTGGCGCGTGGAAGTCGCGGTGGCCTACGGATTGTGGATGGTGATCTTGGCGTTCGAGTACGCGATCGGACGACGACGCTTCCTGGTGTGGCGGAGGTTCAGGGAAACGATCCGCTCGGAGCGAGCGTAAACGACGATCGGCCGGCGTCGCTGTCGCGATCCGGCCGACCGGTTACAGAAGGAACGAAGAGGATTTTTGAAGCCCGAGCGTAAAGCGTTGGTCCCTCACCGTAGCGTCTGTCTTCCCCCGCAAAGGGGCCTGACATTGGTCACAGTATCTGGGTCCACGATCGAGCTGTTGGCTCAAAAATTGAGCTCTCCGTTCCCGAACTCAACTTGTCAAAGTAGAATGCATTCGTCAATAGACCGGCGTGAACGGTATCGCGCTCGCCGACCGGTCCCGTGACCACCGTCACCGCGCCGATAGGATGGTCCCCCGTGAATCTGTCCCTCGTGGTCGCAATTGCGTCGCTAGGCATCTGGATCGCCCTGCTCGTGCATCAGGTGCCGACCGGCTTCATTCACCTGCTCTACGCCGGAGGCATCATCCTCCTGGTGCGACGCATCGTCGTGGGCGCTCCCAAGTTCCTGTCCTGACCCCGGATCGAGTCCCGATGGCTGGCGCCGCCCCCCCTCCCCTCCTACGTTCCTGAATATGACGACCGTCAGGCGGTGGGACCCCACCCTCGGCCCGCTGCAGCTCTCGACGCTGCGCGGCGCGTTGAAGCGGGAAGGGATGGTGACGGCGTGGTGGTCGGATATCCCGGGTACCCATGTCGACGAGCATGCGCACCCGTTTCCGGAAGTGCGGTGGGTGTTGTCGGGATTCGTGCGCATCACCGTCGGCGGGGAGGCATTCGAGCTCGGCCCGGGTGATCGCCTCGACCTGGCCCCTGGCACCCGACATGGCTTCGAGGTGCTAGGCCTCTCGCCGACGATCTACGTCACCGGCTCTACCGACCAATCGCTCGAACCGCGGCCCGCCCGTGAGCCGCGCTCGCCCAGCGCCTAAGAGAGAGTCAGTACTCCGATTCCCCACAGCGTGGTCAGGAGCGTCAGGGGTATCCCCACGCGGGCATAGGTCCAAAACCCGATCCGCACCCCTCGGTGTGCCGCTTTTTCCACGACAATCAGGTTCGCCACCGAGCCGATCAGCACGAGATTCCCGGCGAAGGTCGCGCTCATCGCGACGACCCGCCACATCAGGCCAGGATCGGGCAGGTGCGGCACCGTGTTCCGCCACAAGATGACGGCCGGCACGTTGGAAATCAGGTTCGACAGCGTCACCATCACCCCGCTCACCACCGCCGCGGTGCCGAGCGGCGACTGCTGCTGGGCCAGCTGGAGGGCGTGGCGGTCGATCCACGCCACCGCGCCGGTCTGTTCGAAGCCGCGCATGACCACGAACAACGACGCGAAGAACAGCAACAGGTCCCAGTCCACCCGCTCGATCGCATACGCCGGATCCCGACCGGCGATGAGCACCATTACCGCTCCCGCCGTGATCGCGACGCCGGGGAGCGAGCCGCCGGCGAGCCACCCGGCGACCGCGGCGCCGAACAGCAGGATCCCCTTCGCCACGAGGGGTCGATCCAGACTCACCGGGACCGGTGCCGGGGACTCTAGGAACGGCTCGCGCAGCTCCGTGCGGAACGTCCAGCGCAGCCATCCGTAGGTTATCGCCAGCCCGCCCACGGCCACGGGCAGCATGCGCCAGGCGAACGCCCCGAAGGTCGTCTGGCTCCAGATGCCGACCAGCATGTTCTGTGGGTTGCCGGTGACCGACAGGACGGAGCCGACGTTCGCGCCCATCGCCAAGCCCAGGAGATACGGGATGGGGCGGACGCGCAGGGGACCGAGGGCCGCGAGCAGCACCGGGGTCACGACCAGACAGACGGTGTCGTTCACGAATAACGCCGACAACAGGCCGCCACCCACGACGACGCCGAAGAGCAGGCGCCCCGGGGTGCGCGCGCGTCGCAGCACCCACTCCGCCCCCCACTCGAAGAACTTCCCCACCTCGAGGTACCCGACGATCAGCATCAGCCCGAGGAGGAATACGATCACGTCGAGATCGATCGCCGCGTATGCCTGCGGAATGGTCAGCACGCCGCAGGCGACCATGGCGACGGCCCCGAGGAGGCTCGCGGCCGGGCGATTGAGATGAATGAAGGGGAGACGCTGCACCGCGATCAGCAGGTAGGTCGCGGCGAAGATGAGCAGGCCGGCGATCATATCTCCCAATTCGAGAACAGCACCCCACGGGCCGCCAGCCGCTCGGGATACCCGTCGAGACTCATGCGCAGGTCCGTCCAGCGCACCTGATAGCCGCGGGCCACGAGCGCGCGGAAGGCGCCAGGGTACCCGGTCTGGCACCGCACCGCGACGCGTCGCAGCCCAAGCGACGCGGCCGAACGCTCCACCGCGGTGACGGCGGCCTCGAAGGCCGAGGCGTCACGGGCGGCGAGCTTCAGCACCCGAAGCTCATCGGAGCCGCGATCCGCCGCGAGCGACGCGGTGTGCCACAGCACCATCGCGGTGAGCTCGCCCCCGTCGCTGACGAGGACGGTGTCGCCGAGTCCCACCTCCGCGGTAAGGAGGATCTCCCGCGTGAAGTCGCAGCCCGGCCCGAGCGTCGAAACCAGCCCGCGCACGGCGGCGACGGAGCGCTCCTGGTCGGCGGCCGCCTGCGTTGACAACAACGCCGGTACCGGCTGCCCTCTCCGGCGGACCGCGATGTCCTGGCTCATGGTCACGGTGAGATGCCCGGGGACGAACCCGAGCCGGGCGTAGAAGCCGATGTTCTCCACGGTCCGCGGCATGGTCTCGAGTCCGACGGTCGTCGCGCCCTGGTCGATCAGCCAATCGACCGCGGTGCGCACGATCGTCTTGCCGAGCCCGGTCCCCTGGCGGTCGATGCGGACGGCGAGCGGCCCCATCCAGCCTTCGGACCCGCAGCGGTGCGCGACGTTGAAAGCGGCGATGGCGCCGGCTTCATCGCGCCACAGCATCGCGCCGTGTCCGGCGTCGAGCAGGGCGTACTCCCAGACTTTGGGATTCAGCTCCGGGACGCGGACCCCGACGAGGCCGTCGCGGCGATACCGGTCGGTGAACGACTCGGCGAAGAGGTGGTTCAGCTCCCGCACGTCCTGCACCGTCACGGGAATCGGCCCGGTCACCGTCCGCTCAGGCAGCCACGCCCGCATCGAGCCCCCCTCCTCCTCCCGCGGCGAGTGTGGCCGTATCGTCCCGCACCACGCTGCTGCCGGAGGTGACATCGTACTCGACCCGGATCACACGATCCAATCCTTCCCGCACCTGGTCAATGTGCGTGATGAGAATGACCTGGGGGAAGCGATCCCCCAGGCGCCGCAACAGCCCCAGGACGTGCTGCCGCCGCGATTCGTCGAGCGAGCCGAAGATCTCGTCCAGCACCAGCAGGGACAGCGGCTGACCCGCCCGCTCGGCGATCATCTGGGAAATGGCGAGCCGCAGGACGAGGTTCGCAAGATCCTCCTCCCCGCCGGAAATCACCGTCTTGGGGATCCCGTCGTCCAGGATGGTGACCCGGTAGTCCTCGCTCAAGTCCATCGCATCGTACCGCCCATCGGTCAGGTCGGCCAGGAAGGAGGAGGCGAGCTCGGCGATCTCGGGACGCATCGCGGCATTCAGCTCGGCCCGGAGATCGGAGAAGGCCCGGTCCAGCTCGTTGTGCAACCGCAGACGCACCTTGCGCTCGGCGATCTCGCGCTCCCGCGCCTCGCGCTCGACCAGTCGCCGGTCGACTTCGGTGATGACTTCCTCGGCCCGCATCAGCGCCCCGCGCGCTTCGAGCACCTCCAGCTCACTCTCCCGCAGCGCCCCCGTGAGGCGCTCGTAGCGCTCCTTGGCCCTGGCAAACTGCGCCTCCGAGAACCCCTGAGCGGCGATGGCGTCCGCCAGCTCGGTGGCCCGGCGCTCCTGCCGGGTGAGGGCGGCCTCGGCCTGCTCCGCCTCCTGCACCAGGCTCTCCGCGGTCTTGGCCTTGGCGTCGAGCACCGCCGCCTCCAACGCCAGCGGCTCGAGCCGCGTCAATTCCGCCCGCACGACCTCATGGCGCTCGCGATCGTAGCCCGTGGGGCGCGCCGCCAGGCGGGCCGAAATCTCCGCGGCCCGCGCCGCGCCGGCTGTCTGAAACTCCTGGGCGCGCCCCCGCTCCTGCAGCTGTTCCTTGAGCGCGCCCAGCTGCGCATTCACCGCCCGCTCCGCCTCGAGCGCCCGGTCGCGCTCCGCTTCGGCCGCCCGGAGGCTCGCCGGCTCCGTTTCGAGCTGCTCCACCCGCTGCTTGAAGAACTGCCCGTTGATGGTGATGTCTTCGAGCTGGCGATCGAGCACCTCCACCACCGTCGCATGCTCGCTCCCGAGTGGCCGCTTGCAGGTGGGACAGACCCCCTCCGGTCCGAGTCCAGCGATCAGGTCGCGTTGCTCCTTGACCTCCTTGTACTGCTCGCGCAGCTGCAGCCGTTTCGTCTCCGCATCCTGGCGGTCGCGGACCCACGCGGTCCGCTCCTCCTCGATCGCCTGTTCCACGACCCGCACGCGGGATTGCACGGTCGCCGCCTCCCGCTCCACTCGGGCAAGGGTGGCGTCGGCGGAGGCAAGCTCCTGCAACCGGGCCTCAAGCTCCGCCTGCGCTCGCGCCAGCTCCGTCAGCTGAGCCTGTTCCGCCCGGCGGGCCGCTTCATGCCGCTGCAGCTCTTCCAGGCGACCGAGCTCCTCCTTCAGCTGACCCACGGGGGCGAGGGGATCGGCCAGCTCGGCGAGTTGGCTCTTGGCTCGCAGCGCATCAGCCAGCGCCTTGTTGATCCGCTCGATCTCCTGCACCGCGGTCTGGACGGCAAGCGCCGCCATGGCGCGGTCCGCTTCGAGAGAGCGGCTGCGATCGCGGCGCTCCTCCCAGGCCTTCCACTTGGGCGTCTCCCGTTCGAGGGCCTCAAGGGCGGCGGCACGCTTTCGATTGGCCTCCGTCGCCGTCGTCCGGGCCCCCTCGAGACGCCGCTGCGCCTGGGATCGCTCCTCTGCGAGCACCGCACGGTCGGGCAATCCGGCCTCGAGCCCACGCAGCTCGGCGGCGGCCGCGTTGCGCGTCTCGCGCACCGCCACCTGCGCGAAGTCGAGCTTCTCATATCCCAGCATGCGCGCGAGAAACGCCGCTCGTTCGGTCTTCCCGAGTGAGGCCATCACGGCCAGCTCTTTCTGCGCCGTGAAGTAGGTGTTGAAGAACTCGTCATGGGTCATCCCGAGCGCGCGCTGCAGCCGGTCGGTGACCTCGCGGTTGGCATTGGCGACGACATGGCCGTCCTGGTACAGCTCCGCCTGATGCAGGCCGCGCACGACCCGGAATTCGTGCTTCCCGAGACCGAACTCCACCTCCACGCGTACGGATGAACGCGCCTTGGCCCTCAGGTTCCGGACCGAGTCCTTGTCGCCCCGGGCCGCTTGCACGCCGTAAATCGCCCACGCCATCGCCTCGAGCAGCGTGGTCTTTCCGGAACCGTTCGGCCCGATGATTCCGGTGACGCCCGGGCCGAACGCCAGATCGGTGTCGGCGTGCTGGCGGAAGTTCACGAGGCGGATCCGGTGGAGCTGCATCAGCCGTGGTCCTCCCGGCTGACCTGCTCCACGTAGTGAACGCCCAACCGGACGAACTCGTCGCGGTCCAGATCGGCGTCCAGGGGGCGGTGCGCCAGGAATCCCCGCACGGTCTCGGGGAGCGTCAGCCGGCTTCCGGGAGCCCCGACCCCCGTCACCCGCCGCGATTCAGGCCGCCGGATGTCCAGCTGGAAGTTCAAGGCCCGCGCCTTGAAGGCGCGGATCGCGGCGTGGTCGAGATCCGCCGCCGTACCGCGGGAGACGTCGTACACCACCAGCCGCACCACCTGGTCGTCGATCGACGGCTTGGCCGCTCCGACCCGCTGCTCGATCTGGGCCATGACCTCTTTGGCCGTGAGACCGGAGCCGTGCACCGGGGGGAGATCGAGAAAGCGCCGCGCCGGAGCCACCGGACGGAAGGTGACCTTGGCGCCGGGGAGGTCCACCAACAGGTAGCCTTTCCCCTCCCGCTTCCCGGCTCGATCCGATTGCTCCCGCAGGTCACCCCAGATATTGACGCTGACGTACTCCAACGATCCCGCGTACCAGCAGTTGGGCGCGACCTCGTTGGCGACGTGGAAATGGCCCAGGGCGACATAATCCCAGTGGGCGATCCCGAGCTCCTCGCGGGAGAGCGGGGCGCCCCCGAACTCGAGCGGCACCTGGCCGATGGGGGTCAGCTCCGGCAGCTCCCCGTGGGCGAGCAGCACGTTGAAACGTGGGCCGCCCCGCTCCGGTCGCAGCGCCGGGCGCTCGGGGGCGATCAATGCCTGGTGCGGCACGGCCAGGACCGCGCAGTCGAGCGAGGGGAACACGAGCCGGCGCGCGGTTTCGTTCACGACGTGAACGCCGAGCGCCTCATACAGGCGGAGGATGGTCCCCGTATCCGCGGACCGCGGAGTATCGTGGTTGCCCGCGACGAGCACGACCGGCACGTCCGGCAGCCCGACCCGCAGGCGCTGCAGCTGCTGGAAGAGAAACAGGATCGCCGGGTTGGTCGGTCGCACCGAGTGGAAGACGTCGCCCGCCACCAGCACGAGATTGGGACGCTGCTCCAGCAGATCGTCCACCGCGCGCGCAAAGGCCTGCGCCACGTCCGCCTCGCGCTGGTTCCCCCCCCGCGGTGTCTGCCGGTCGAACTGGCGGAAACCGAGGTGGAGATCGGCGAGGTGGGCCAGTTTCACGCGTTCAGCGCCCTCCCTGCCTTCCGTCCAGCAACGTCAGCGACGCCTCCTGTCCGATGTCCAGGTGCATCGCGTTGGGCCCCAAGGTCCCACCGCTCATGGTGACAACGACCGTCCCGGAATATTCGGTGGCCAGGATGGCTCCGCGGTTCAGCGAGAATTTCTGGGTCCCGGCGATGGTCCCCGAAAGGGAGATCGTGCCAGGCTGGCCCATGACCACGACCGGGATCGGCTTGTGCGGGAGCTGTACCTCCACGGTGAACCCCACGACGGTATCGCCCCGCACCACCTCGAGGCTCTGCACCGCGAGCCGCGTGGTCGCGAACACCGGCTCTCCGCCCGCGAAATCGGTATAGGGCACCTGCATCGGTGTCATCCACGAATCGCCGGGACCGACGGCGCTGTCCGGCAACGGGAAGCTCATCGTGCGGAGCGACGCGACCATCTGCTCCGCGACCTGGCTCGCGTCGTGCGACAGGGGCGATGCGGGATCCGCGCGGAGCACGCGCAGGTGGTCGTCCACGATCATCGTCGTCCGTGCCCCAGCCAACTGGCGGGCCACGTCGCCGCCGACCAGCGGCGACGTGACGCGGGCCGAGTCGATCACCGCGGTCAGACCGACCCCCGCGCCATTCCCCTCCGTCGGGCCCACCTGTTGGTTGAACCACATCGCGAGCTCGATTCGTTGCTCGCCCATGCCCGCCATCGGCCCGTTGGGCTCCTTCATGGTCGATACCTGCGAGAAGGCGTAGGCGTAACGCGCACCCGCCGGCGGGTGGTAGCGCAACAGGATCTTGCCGGTGACGGGCCCGCTGTAGGGCTCGGGGCCACACGCGAGCGCCGCGGCCGCGAGGCCGCAGACCGCGAGAGCATCCGAAACGACGGACCACCGCACGCGCGCTGGCTCCTCGCTCAGTAGGGTTCTTCGGAAAGCGGGTTCAACGGCGGCACCACGGCCCGTTCCCGCGGCGACTCGGGACCTACCCGCGCCCCGAGCACCCTGCGGAAGAAGGCGACGACATCGGCCGGTCGTTCACGGCGGGTCGCCCCCAGGGCGCGACGCACGTCGTCTTCTTCCCGATCGGCGATCAGATCCCTGACGACATTCGGCTTCACCCGGCGGTCGAGGCGCACCAGCTGCCGGACCACGGCCTCCTCGAACGGCAGGTCCGCGGCGGGCGGGAAGCGCTCCACGCCGTCGCGCCCGCGCAGGACCGGCGGGCGGGGAAACCGCACGAAGATCGGTTGGGTGAAATGCGGGTGGCGGACCATCAGCTCCCCCACCGGCAGCGTCGCGAGCTTGATCTTGGTGGCCGGCGACAGCACCTGGTACGAGGGGGTCGCCAGCTCATCCGAATCCATGCGCCCGAACACCTGGGTAGCGGCGTTCCCCACCACCCGGCGGTGGACCTGCGAACGGAACTGTTCGGCCCCGAACAGCACGAGGCCCAGGTAGCGGCCGCGCTCCGAGATGTCGAGCAGCATCTTCTTCACATACGTCTCGGGGCCATCGGCGGGCGCGTACTTGTTCAGCTCGTCGACGAACACGGCCACCGCGTCGACCCCCAGGGCGCGCTTCTCGAGGTGCTCGCGCAGCTTCGAGACGACCCGGGCGAACACGAGGTCCTGCCCCAGGGGATCCACGTTCGCAAGGTCGATCACGTAGACGGCGCGGTCTTCGAACCGCCCCCAGGGCAGGTCGTTCGCCGCCCCGTCGTCGGTGACCAGCCCTTTGCACCGCGTCGACACGTTGCCGAGCCGGTTGCGGACCTTGCGGATCGTCGCAATGTGATGCGTGCGCCACATGTCGCTCCGGCCGGACAGCTCCAGCCCGTCGAAGATCGCCCGGAACAGCCGCTCCAGGTCCGCGAACGTCTGCACGCGATGGGTCCCCCCGAACCCGTCCTCAAACTCGCGGTTCAGCACCCGGTCCGAGAGAAAGTCGATGAACGCATCCGCCTTGGCGTCGATATCGTCACGATTGAGCAGGACCTCGGCGAAATCGAGCACTTCGCCGAGCCCCCACACCAGCGGCTCGACCGTCTCCACCAGACCGGGATGGGTCCGCAGGGTGTTGAGGTTCACCCCGTCCGCCTTGAAGGGCGCGAAGTAGTGCACCGGCGAGAACGCCTGGGGGACGACGTGCAGGCGCTCGTAGCGAGCGCGATCCTCGTCCGTCAGCGCGCCCGGCTGATCGAGGAAGCAGAGATCGGGGCCCTTCACATTGAAACAGACGGCCGCGATCCGACCCTTGTGACGGGGGAAGTGCTGGAAGACCGCGCCGAGCAGAAACTCGACGGCGCTGGTCTTGGTGGCAAGCCCCGACACACCGGAGATGTTCAGGTGCGCCGCCTCAGGACCGAGCAGGAAGTCGGCGTCGAGGTAGACCGGGGCCTCGAGTCCTCCTGAGGAATAGAGCCCGATGGGGATGGCCGTTGGCGTGGCCCCGGAGAGATAGGCATCCATCCGCAGCGCCTGCGCCACGTCCGCATCGCTCGCGACAAACACCCGACCGAGCGGCACCGGCTGCAGCGGCTCTTCGGGGATCTGCCGTAACACGGCCGCGGTCCAGAGCCGGATCTCCTGGCGGGCCGTCGGCGCCTCCGCCGCGCGCGCCGGATCCCCCTCGGCGCCAACCACGTCATGCAGCGGCGTGGCCAGGTCGGAGTAGGCGTAGGCGTCGGTGACTACCCCGTACACGACACGCCCCTCTCCCGGCTCCCCTCTCCCGGCGGCTTCGACCTTGACGATCGTTCCGATCCCGATCGTGGTCTCGGTCGCCGTCCAGAAGTGGAACTGGTGCGGGGTAGCTGGCTTCAGCTCGGTCGCGACGACCCGGCCGACCGGGTCCGTGTCGGGGCGGAGAATCACGTGCCGGTTCTCGGGAGACGGGCGCCGGGCAACGGGAGCAGATCCCCCGGAGCGCGGGACTTCAGGTAGGCTTCCACTTCATATATAGGATACAGCAGCCGGTCCCACCGCGCGTCCGGGGTCGACAACGGGGCGCGCTCGCCCAGCAGCCAGGCCGAGAGGGCCGAGGCCCTGGCCACCGTGTCCTCCGCGGCCTGCGCCTCGACCCGCAGCAGTCCGTAGTGCAGGTCGTTCCCCTGCCACGGCCACAGCCGGAGATACCAGGAGAATACGGGCTGGTGCCTGTGGCCCCGGGGCCGGAACACGCTGGTGCGATGACCCTGGGCCAAAGTGAGCGCCGTGACCAGGTCCTCACCTTCGAAGTACTGAGCGCCATGACTCTTCACGACGCCGACGGCGCGTGGGTGGCGGGCCAGAGCCACGGTATCGGAGAGCAGACCGTCGACCACCAGCCACTCCTCCTTTCCCATCGAGGCGACGTAGGGCTCGGCTAGGTCACGTTCGATCTGCTCCCGGGCCCGGTCCACCTGCACGTGGGCCGCCGCGAGGAGGCGGCCGGGCTGGCTTGCTTCCGCCACCGGAAGATCGATCAGGTCCACCTCGAACCGCGCCAAGGCGTTCCGCACCGCCGGGGACAGGGCGGCCCGGCAGGTGATGCCGATCTCCCGTATGGCTTCGGCCACGGTGTGGAGGCGCCGGTCCGGTCCGCGACGGCGGATCGCCGCCGCGACGTAGGCGCGGACGATGGGCGTCACACCGTCGTACCCCGTCACCGCCCAGTATTGGATACCGTCGAGAAAGGCCGCAGGACCGGGCGGGCCGACCGCCGCTCCAACGGGCAGGGCGCGGAGACGCTCTCCTTCGACGAGGTCGGCCCCCGTGACGGTGGTCAGGTCGGTACGCCCGAGGCTCGCCTCCGGAACAAAGGCGGCGGGCACCGCGCCGGCGGCTATAGCCGCATCCATCCAACGTATGGGCATTCGGCGATCGAAACGCTGGCCCCCGACGGAGGGGAGCCGGTCGAGCTTAGCTGGCGGCGTCGAAGTCCGGGAACGGCGGCACTTCGATCAGCCAGAGGCCGGCCAGGTGTGACTGTTTGTCCACTTCCACGAGCAGGTTGTCGCCGACCCGGACCACCGTCACGGGACGGGCCCGACCCACCCGCATGTGGAACACCGACTCGCTGGGGTTCTTGTCCACGGTCAGGGCCGTGTCCACCTCGACCGCGGTGATCTCCGGCTGCGACCGCCGGCTCGGAAACACCACGCGGCCTTCCTTATCGGGTGCCGGAGCCGCCAAACCGTCGACGTTGCGGACCTGGTCTGGCCAGGTGACCACATCCAGCCCGCGCAGCAGACCACCCGCGATATCGAGGACGATGAAGGAGCCGTCGCTTCCTTCCAGATCCACGGTCCCATTCATCCCCGTGGCTTTCGCCCCACCCTTGCAGGCGACGGACAGAATGTCGGTCTCCGGGTCCCAGTGATAGGCGACTTTGGGGAGCTTTCCATCCAGCGATTCGATACGGGCTTCGTACTGCATGACGGTCCGTGCCTTCCAGCGGCGGTGAGGGTCGCGTAATATAGCGCGGGACCTTCAACGGAGTGAGTCGATGGAACGGCGGGAGTTTCTGACGGCGGCGGGCGGGGCAGTGATGGTCGGGCGGTTCGGCGGGATAGCCCCGGGTCGTCGCTCCCGCGCGAGCGGCCGCGCCCTCGTGCCCCAGGGTCAGACGCCGGCGCTGGGCCCGGAGGTTTTCGCTCGCCGGCTCGACCGACTGCGCGCCGAGATGAACACGCAGAAGCTCGACCTCTTCATTGTCGAGCCGAGCACCAATTACGCCTACTTCACCGGATCAAACCCCGGTCGCAGCGAACGGCTCATCGCCCTGCTCGTGCCGCTGAAGGGCGAGGCCGTGATCGTGTGCCCCAGCTTCGAAGTCGAGCGGGTGAAGCGTGGCACCACGATCTCCGACGTGCGCGGATGGGAAGAGGATCAGGATCCCTGGAAGCTCGTGAAGGCGGTGCTGCAGGCGGCCAAGCCACCGCGCCACCGCGGGGAGCTGATCATCGAGCCCAGTTTCGATTACGGCGCGTACCTCCGTCTCGCGGACGTAGCCGGGGGAGATTGGCACCTCCGGAGCTCGGTCGCCGTGACGGACCGGCTCCGGATGATCAAGTATCCCGAGGAAATTGCGCAGATCCGGCGGGCCATCGAGATCACCCAGGACAGCATGGCCGCGACGTTCGCCGCCCTCGCGGTCGGGGCAACCGAACAGGAGGTGGCGACCCACCTCGCCCAGGAAATGGCCAGCCGCGGGTCGAGTGGCGGCGGCCTGGTGCAGTTCGGGCCCTCGAGCGCCCTCCCCCACGGCGGGCCCGGCGGCTCGAAGCTGGAAAAAGAATCCGTCGTCTTGATCGACTGCGGTTGCCTAGTTTCCGGCTACACCTCCGATATCACCCGGACCCACTGGTACGGGGACGCGCCATCGGACGAGTTCAAGAAGGTGTTCAATCTGGTGCACGACGCTCAGACGGCCGCGATGCAGCTGGGGAAGCCGTTCACCGTGACGTGCGAGCAGATGGACGCCGCCGCCCGCGGCGCGATCGTCACCGGCGGCTACGGGCAGTACTTCACCCATCGACTCGGTCACGGGATGGGGATGGACGGGCACGAGGCACCCTACCTGGTGCACGGCAACGACACCCGCCTCGAGCCGGGGATGGTCTTTACGATCGAGCCGGGGATCTACCAACCGGGCAAGTTCGGCGTGCGGATCGAGGACGATTGCCGCGTGACCGACGACGGACTGGAGGTGCTCTCCACCCGCGCGACCAAGCTCTAGACGCGGGCCGTGGCGAACCGGACGATCCGGTCCAGGGCTTTCTCGATCTCGGCCGGCGCCGCCGCGTAGGAGAGACGGGTCCAGCGGTCGTCACCGAACGCCGCGCCGGGCACGAGGGCGACGCCCGTTTCCGTGATGAGGCGGGTACAGAACTGCGTGCCCGACATCCCCCCGAACGAATCCACACGAAAGAAGAAGTAGAAGGCCCCGAGCGGCTCGACGAACTCCACGCCGGGAAGCTGCTGGCGGAACCGGGTCACCAGGGTGTCCCGCCGCTTCCGGAACTCTCCGACCATGCGTGACACATCCTGCTCGACGCGCTCATCGGACAGCGCCGCCGCCGCCGCGTACTGCGCCATGTGGTTCGCCCCCGACGTCGTATGGGATTGCAGCGCCGACATGGCTTTGGCCACGGGCCCCGGCGCCAGCGCAAACCCGATCCGCCACCCCGTCATCGCGTAGGTCTTGCTCACGCCCGAGATGAGCACGACGCGCTGCAACAGTTCATCGGGAAGATCGAGGAAGGATGGTGCCGGCCCGCCGCCGTAGTGAATCCGCCGGTAGATTTCGTCCGCGATCACCCAGACCCCCCGCTCGGCCGCCCACTGGGCGATCGCCTTGAGCTCCGCATGGGTATAGACCGAGCCGGTCGGGTTGCAGGGTGAGCAGAGGATCAGGCCCTTGGGCGCCGGCAGCATGCGCTCCAGCTCGCGGACGCTGACCTTCAGCCCCCACTCCGCATCACCTGGGACCAGGGCCGGCCGCGCGCGGGCGAGGTGCACGATCTGCGGATACGAGACCCAGGCGGGAGCCGGAATCGCGACCACATCACCCGGTCCGAACAGGGCGAAGCACGCATTGAAGAGCGATTGCTTGGAGCCGGTCGAGACGACGACATGGTCGGCATTCACCGGGCGTCCGCCAGACAGCAGGGAGAGATGGTGGGCCGCAGCGGCCCGCAGCTCGAGAATGCCCTCGTTCGACGGGTAGCGCGTCTTGCCGTCGCGGATCGCCTTGATCCCGGCTTCCGCCGGCACGGCCGGCGTCGGAAAATCCGGCTCCCCGGCGCCGAGGTCGATCACATCCTCGCCCGCGGCCTTGCGGCGTTTGGCCTCCTGCGAAATCGCGATCGTGGCGGACGTTTCGAGGTGCTGCAGATTGGGCGACAGGCCGTCGCTCATGTAATGCCCGCTCCGTTGGTGAGAAAGGCGTTGCGCGTCGGGTCATACCAAACTAGCATCCCCACCGCAGTTCTGCCCTTTGACAATCGAGGATCGTGTGACAGGGTTGCCGGACTTAACGCCTGCGAAGGCCGCGCTGGAGCGTGGCCGCGGCGTCGTGATCGTGGGTCCCCCCGCGGTCGAACAGGCGCGGGTTCTCTGGGACCTGCTCCCGCAGGAGCGGGCCGCGGAGGCGCCCACCCCAGCGACCGTGATCGTCACCGGGGACCAGGGCTGCGCCGTGGAGTGGGCGCACGCCGCCCCCGCAGGAATCTCCGTCCACCCCGTTACCGGCCTCGATCGCACCATCCGCTTGCTCGGTGAGCGGGAGGACCGCATCGACATCCTCGCCGGCACCCCCGGGGATCTCACCGCCCTCGCCGCCCGCACCGCCTTGAAGCTGGAGAGCATCTCGACCGTAGTGCTGGCCTGGCCGGAGACCATCGTGGGGTCACCGGAGGCCGACTCGCTGGACACCCTGCTCACTCAGATGCCTCGGGCCCGCCGGATCATTCTGTCCTGGAATCCGGCCGCCCTCGAGCCGCTGCTCGAGCGGCACGCGCCGCGGCCTCACGTCGTGGGCGACCTGCCCCTCGATGCCGACGGGCGACCGCCGCGGCCGGCGGGACCCGCCCGGTTCGCCGTGATCCCCCGGGAGCGACGTTCGGCCGCGACGAGGGAGGTGCTCGACGCGCTCAACCGCCCCGACGTCTTCCTCTGGACCGTCGGGACACCCTGCCCCGATCACGCCGACGCCGTCCTCTGCCTCGACCTGCCGACCCATGCGGAGCTGCAGACCCTCTCCGCCAGCGGGCCCCCCGTGCTGCTCGTATCACCGGGACAGGTCCAATACCTGAGGTCCATCGCGGCCCCCCTGACTGCCTTAGCGCTACCCGCGGCCGCCAAACTAGCGCGTACCGCAGGGGAAACCGTGCGCGCCGAGGTGGTGACGCGGCTCGAGGCCGGTCACCTGGAGTCGGAGATGGCCGTCCTCGAACCGCTCTTCGCCCGTTACGATCCGGTCGAAGTCGCCGCCGCGATCCTGGCCCTCCGCCGAGAGCGGACGCTGCCGCTTCCAGTCGCGACGACGACCGCGAGTGCGGCTCCCCCCTCGGCTCCCGCTTCCGAGTTCACGAAACTCTTCGTCAGCGTCGGCAAGAAAGACCGGGCCGGCGCGAAGGATCTGGTAGGCGCCCTGACGCGCGAAATCGGCCTGGCCCGCGAGCAAATCGGACGCATCGTCGTCCGGGACACGTTCAGCATCGTCGAGATCGTGCCCGCGGCGGCGGAGCGTGCCGTGCAGGGCCTGTCGGCGACGACGATTCGTTCGCGTCGAGTGCAGGCGCGACCGTACCGGGAGGCGTAGGGTGCCCGAGCCGGGTGTGGGGGCCCTCTCGCACATCCGCGTGCTCGACCTCTCGCGCGTGCTGGCGGGACCCTGGGCGAGCCAGCTGCTGGCGGATCTCGGCGCCGACGTCATCAAGGTTGAGCGTCCGGGAACGGGAGACGACACGCGGCACTGGGGCCCTCCCACGCTGCGAGACCGCGCGGGCCGTGACACGGGGGAAGCCGCCTATTTCCTCGCGACGAATCGCGGCAAGCAGTCGATCACGATCAACTACGCGGCCCCCGAGGGACAGGCCATCATCCGCCGCCTCGTCGCGCAGAGCGACGTGCTGATCGAAAATCACAAGGTCGGCGACCTCGCCCGGTACGGCCTCGACTACGAGTCACTGCGCCGAGAGCACCCCCGGCTGGTCTACTGCTCCATAACGGGGTTCGGTCAGACGGGCCCGGAGGCGGAGCGAGCCGGCTATGACTTCGTGATCCAGGCCCTGGGCGGGCTCATGAGCGTGACCGGGGAGCCGGACGGCCCCCCCGAGAAAGTCGGAGTCGCGGTAGCGGACATCATGGCGGGGCTCTACGCCGGCATCGCCATTTTGGCCGCGCTGGCGCATCGGGAGCGATCGGGGAACGGCCAACACATCGACCTCGCGCTGCTGGACGTCCAGGTCGCGACTCTCGCCAACGTCGCGCTCAACTACCTCGTGTCGGGAGCGGTGCCGCAGCGCTGGGGCAACGCACATCCGAACATCGTCCCGTATCAGGTCTTCGGCACGGCCGATCGAGCGATCGTCCTTGCGATCGGCAACGACGTGCAATTCGCCCGGTTCTGTGAGGTGGCCGGGGCGCCCGAGCTAGCCGGCGACCCCCGCTTCGCCACGAGCCCGTCCCGCGTCGAGCATCGAGCGGTTCTGGTGCCGATCGTCGCCAAGTTGCTCGCCGGCCGACCCGCCGCCACGTGGGTGGCCGAGCTCGAGCAGCGGGGTGTGCCGTGCGCGCCGATCAACGACGTGGCTCAGGTGTTCTCGGAGCCGCAGGTACGGCATCGCGGCATGCGGGTGGAGCTGCCCCACCCCGTTGCCGGCACGGTCCCGCTCGTCGGGTCGCCGATCAGGCTTTCCGAGACGCCGGTGAACTACCGCCGGGCGCCTCCGCTGCTCGGAGAGCACACCGACATGATTCTGCGCGAGCGGCTCGGGATGAGCGCGGGAGAGATCACCCGGCTCCGCAGCGCCGGCGTGATCTGACCGCCGTCCCATAAACGCCGACGGGCCGCCCAGCGGGGCAGCCCGTATCCAGCGCTTCGCTTCGCTCGACTACTTCTTGTTTACCGCCATCTTCAATTGTTTGCCGGCACGAAACGCCGGGGCAATCGTCGCCTTGATCTGAATCTCGGCGCCCGTCTTGGGATTGCGACCCATCCGGGCCGCGCGCTTGCGGGCCTCGAAGTTGCCGAATCCCGTGACCTGCACCTTCGCGCCTTTCTTCAGCTCACCGGCGATGATGCCCTTGTCGTCGAAGAGGGCCTCGATCGTCCGGCTGGCATCGGCCTTGGACATTTTCGTCCGCATCGCCAGTGCCGCGATCAGCTCGGCCTTGTTCACAGCGGTCTCCTTGTGGTAGGAAGTGGGTCCGGGAGAAGCCCTTGCAACTCAACCCCTATCTCTGGGGGCCTTCAGAAAACCCTTGATACACCGACACAATATTGGGGTATCCCCCGGAAATCCGCAAGATACCAACACTTCCTTGACCCCCCCCTCCCCCCCGACTACCCTTCCCCCACCGAGGTGCCGGGTGTCTGGCGTCAGTGCCAGAACGCCCACGGCGCCTATATGACACCTGAAACCCGACGCTTGGCACCTTCCCCCATGTTCCACGGCACCCGCCCCGGATGGATTGAGGTCATTGCCGGAGTAATGTTCTCCGGCAAGAGCGAAGAACTGATCCGCCGAGTCCGGCGGGCCGTGATCGCCCGCAAGCAAGTTCAGGTGTTCAAGTCCCATTTGGACGAGCGCTACGCGGGGTTGTATACCGTGTCCACACACGACGGGCTGATGGTCGAGGCAGAGCCGGTCGACAGCTCCGAGGAGATCATGCGCCGTCGGCGCCCCGACACCGAGGTGCTGGCGGTGGATGAAGTGCAGTTCCTGGACGAGGGCATTGTGGGCGTCGTGAACCACCTCGCCGACCGAGGAGTGCGGGTCATCCTGGCCGGCACGGACGTGGATTTTCGCGGGCTGCCGTTCGGCGCGATGCCCACGCTGATGTGCATCGCGGAAGTGGTGGACAAGTTCCACGCCATTTGTGTGGTGTGCGGCGGTCCGGCGACCCGCAATCAGCGCCTGGTGAACGGCCGCCCGGCGACCTGGGACAGCCCCACGATCATGGTCGGCGGGCGGGAGGCGTACGAGGCCCGGTGCCGGCATTGCCACAAGGTTCCGCGGGCGGATGAGGACCAAACGGCGCTACTCTGAGTGCGAAGTGCGAAATTCGAAGTGCGAAGTGTCCACCCCACGGTCACTTCGCATTTCGCACTTCGCACTTCGCACTGCTTCATGTTGAACGTCGCCCTCACCGGCAACATCGCCGCCGGCAAGTCCACGGTGGTCGAGCTGTTCCGCGGTTGGGGGGCGACCATCATCGACGCCGACTTGCTGGCGCGGGAAGCCCAGGCACCCGGGACCGAGGTGGTGGCGGCGATCGCCCGTCGGTTCGGCAGTGACGTACTCGCCGCCGACGGGTCCCTCGACCGGGCGGCACTGCGCGGGAAGGTGATGGGAGACGACGCAGCGCTGGGTGCGTTGAACGCGATCGTGCATCCCGCCGTGCAGCGGCGCCGGGACGAGCTGCTGGCCGCCGCCCGCGCCCGGGGAGACGCCATCGTGGTGAACGACATCCCCCTGCTCTTCGAAGTGCTCGATCCGACCCAATTCGACGCCGTGGTGCTGGTGGACGCCCCCATGGCGGTCCGGCGCACGCGCCTGCGGGCGCTACGCGGTCTCACCAACGATGCCGCCGACCAGATGATCGCCTCCCAGATGGCGTCGGATCGCAAGCGCGCCAAGAGTCACTTCGTGATCGACAATGCCGGGAGCCGGGAGGACCTGGAGCGCGAGGCCCGGCGCGTGTGGGAAGCGCTGCAGGGTCAAGCTTGACAATGGTTTGCGGCCGCGGGTAGTTTTTCGCGGCGTCACCTGAACCCCCTCCTTGAAGGGCACCAGCCCGATGGCCAACATTCCCAAAGACCTGCGCTATACACCCGAGCACGAATACCTGAAGCCGACCGCGCAAGCCGGCGTCGTGCAGATCGGGATCACCGATTACGCACAGGGCGAGCTGGGCGACGTGGTGTACGTGGATCTCCCCAAACCCGGCGCCAAGTTCGGCAAGATGCAGGTCTTCGGCACCATCGAGGCCGTCAAGGCGGTATCCGAGTTGTTCTGCCCCGTCGCGGGGGAAGTCGTGGCCCCGAATGCCGCCCTCGAGCAAGATCCGGCCCTCGTGAACCGGGATCCCTACGGCGAAGGCTGGATGATCAAGTTGAAGATGGATAAGCCGGCGGACGCGGCCGGCCTGCTCGACGCCGCGGCTTATCAGAAGCAGCTGGAAGGGAAATGATGCGTTCAGCATGCAGCGGTCAGCTACCAGCTTTTGGCAGACCGCTGACGGCTGACCGCTGACAGCCCGCCGTGCTCACCCTCACCTACCACGGCCACGCCTGCTTCACCGTCACCGGAGACGGGAAGCGGGTGATCATCGATCCATTCCTCACCGACAATCCCAAAGCTGATGTGAGCCTCGCGCAGCTGCCGCGGGTCGATGCCATTCTCTTGTCCCACGGCCACCGCGATCATCTGGGTGACGCCATCCCCTTGTCCCGCCGCGACGGCGCGACGGTCGTGGCCCCCTCCGAGCTGGCCAAGTTCTGCGAATCGCAAGGAGCGCAGGTGCACGCCATGCACATCGGCGGCGCGCACTCGTTTCCTTTCGGACGCGTGAAGCTCGTCCCCGCGTTCCATGGCGGTCGCGTGGAGGGCGACCCCACGGGGCAGTACACGACCAACCCGTGCGGCGTCGTGCTCACCCTGGCGGGCCAGACGGTGTATCACACCGGGGACACGGCGCTGACCCTGGAGATGCAGCTCCTGGCGGGGCGGGTGGACGTCCTGCTCGTGCCGATCGGCGACAACTACACGATGGGTATCGATGACGCGGTCCGCGCCGTCGAATTCGTGCAGCCGACGGTGGTCGTCCCGATGCACTACAACACCTGGGACATCATCAAAGCCGATCCCGAGGAGTTCCGCCGCAAAGTGGGCAGTCGGGCCGACGTCGTGATCCTGGCGCCCGGCCAGTCCCTGCAACGCACCTGAACGAGACCATTATGGCGAAAGCCGCTTCGACCCCCCCCTCATCCGCGCCGGACCGCTTCGCGGCGCGGCACAACGGCCCACGACCCCACGACGTCCAGGAGATGCTGCGCGTCGTCGGGTATTCCTCCCTCGACGCGTTCATCGACGCGGTCGTGCCGCCGGAGATCCGGCTGCGCCGGCCCCTGGACCTGCCCGCGGCGAGGACGGAGCGCCAGACCATCGCCGAGCTGCGATCCATGCAGGCGCAGAATCAGGTGTTCCGGTCCTACATCGGCCTGGGCTACTCCGATACGGTCACGCCACCCGTGATCCTGCGGAACATTCTCGAAAACCCCGGCTGGTACACCGCGTACACCCCCTACCAGGCCGAAATCGCGCAGGGGCGCCTCGAAGCGCTGCTCAACTTCCAGACCACGGTCGCCGACCTGACGGGGCTGGAAATCGCCAACGCCTCACTGCTCGACGAGGCCACGGCGGCCGCCGAAGCGATGCATATGACCGTCGCCGCGGCGCAGCCGGGCGCGAGTCCCGTCTATCTCATCGACGACCGGTGCCATCCGCAGACGATCGCCGTGGTGCGGACCCGCGCTGAGGTGCTGGGAATCGAGATCGTCGTGGGGAACCCGGATGAGTTCGCCTTCCAGGGGCATGTGGTGGGCGCGTTGGTGCAGTACCCCGGCACCGACGGCGCCGTACGGGATTTTCGTGGGCTGTGCGAGCGCGCCCACGCCGCGGGCGCGCTGGTCACGGCGGCGACGGATCTCCTGGCCCTCGCCGTGCTCACGCCTCCGGGTGAATGGGGAGCGGACATCGCCGTCGGGAACTCCCAACGCTTCGGCGTGCCGCTGGGGTACGGCGGTCCTCACGCGGCATTCTTCGCCACCAAGGATCAGTACAAGCGGCTCTTCCCGGGGCGGATTATCGGGGTGTCGCGCGATCGGGCGGGACGTCCTGGCCTGCGGATGGCGCTCGGCACGCGCGAGCAGCACATCCGCCGCGAGAAGGCCACGAGCAATATCTGCACGGCTCAGGTCCTGCTCGCCGTGTGCGCCGGGATGTATGCCGTGTGGCACGGCCCCGAAGGGATTCGGCGCATCGCCGAGCGAGTCCACCACCAGACGCGGCGGCTGGCCGCCACGCTGCGCGCCATGGGCTACCGGCTCTCCCACGAGGCATTCTTCGATACCCTCGCGGTGCAGGTCGACGCGAAGCTCGCGTCGGCCATCCACCAGGCCGCCCACGGGCGGCAGATCAACCTGCGGGCACTCGGTGCCACTCAGGTCGGCATCGCGCTCGACGAAACCGTCACCGATGAGGACCTCGCGGATCTGGTGGAGGTGTTCGGCAGCGCCAAAGGGGGCGCCCCCCGCGGCGCGCTGGTGGCCGATGCCCCCGCCGCCGTGCCGGCGGCCCTCACCCGCACGTCGCCTTTCCTGACGCACCCGATCTTCTCCCGGTACCGCTCCGAAACCGAGATGCTGCGCTATCTCAAGAAGCTCGAGGACCGCGATCTCTCGCTGACGAGCGCGATGATCCCCCTCGGCTCGTGCACGATGAAGCTCAACGCGACGGCCGAGATGGCGCCGATCACCTGGTCCGGGTTCGGGCGGTTGCACCCGTTCGCGCCGCGCGAGCAGGCTCCCGGGTACACGGATCTGTTCCGGCGGCTCGAGGGATGGTTGAACGAAATCACCGGCTTCGCCGGTACCTCCCTGCAGCCCAACTCCGGAGCCCAGGGGGAGTTCACGGGTCTGCTCGTGATCCGGGCCTACCACCGCGCCCAGGGCCAAGGGCACCGCACTACCTGTCTCATTCCCGCCTCGGCCCACGGCACGAACCCGGCGAGCGCGGTGATGGCCGGGATGCAGGTCGTGGTGGTGAAGACGAACGACCGCGGGGAGATCGACGTCGCGGACCTGAAAGCCAAGGCCGAGACCCACAAGGCCACGCTCGGCGCGCTCATGGTCACCTACCCGTCCACCCACGGCGTGTTTGAAGCCACCATCAAGGACGTGTGCCGCATCGTGCACGAGCACGGCGGCCAGGTGTACATGGACGGCGCGAACATGAACGCCCAGGTGGGGCTGTGCCGTCCCGGCGACATCGGCGCCGACGTCTGTCACCTGAACCTGCACAAGACGTTCTGCATCCCGCACGGGGGCGGCGGGCCGGGGATGGGGCCCATCTGCGTCGCGTCCCACCTGGCGCCGTTTCTCCCGGACCACCCTGTGGTGCCCCTGGGGATCGGCGCGCAAAGCTGCGGCACGGTGTCGGCGGCTCCCTGGGGGAGCCCGAGCGTCCTCCCGATTTCCTGGGCGTACATCCGGCTTATGGGACCCGATGGACTGACCGAAGCGACCAAGATCGCAATCCTCAACGCGAACTACATCGCCAAGCGGCTGGCCGGGCACATTCCGACGCTGTACACGGGACCCGGGGGGCTCGTGGCGCACGAGTGCATTCTCGATACCCGCCCCTTCAAGGCTTCGGCGGGGATCGAGGTGTCGGACATCGCGAAGCGGCTCATCGACTACGGATTCCATCCGCCCACGGTGAGCTTCCCCGTACCCGGTACGCTGATGGTCGAGCCGACGGAGAGTGAGTCGAAGGAGGAGCTGGATCGTTTCTGCGACGCGCTGATCGCGATCCGCGGTGAGATCCTCGAGGTCGAGCGCGGGGAGGCGGACAAGGAGAACAACCTGCTGAAGCACGCCCCGCATCCCCTGGCCGATCTCCTCGCGGATCGGTGGGACCGCCCCTACTCGCGGGAGCGCGCGGCGTTCCCGTCCGCGGCCACCCGCGAGCACAAGGTGTGGCCACCGGTGAGCCGGATCGATGACGCCTATGGGGACCGCAACCTGGTGTGCACCTGTCCACCGATCGAGGAGTACGCCAAGGTCGGGCCCTGATGCAGCCGGTGGCAGCCTCTCCCGTCGGTGCAGCGACCTTAACGTGGTGCGTGTCGGTCGAGCCGGAAGGTCGCCCCGGGGACGAGAACATGGCGGAAGATGAATCGCTGCTCGGCGCAGCCGACCGCTCCGGCGCCGCGTTCCTGCGCCTCTATCGATGGTCCCCGCCGTGCCTTTCGCTCGGGCGCAATGAACCGGCGCTGACCCGGTACGATCGGGCCGCCATCGAGCGATTGGGTCTCGACGTGGTGCGCCGGCCCACCGGGGGTCGAGCGGTGTGGCACGAGCACGAAGTGACCTATGCCGTCGCCGCGCCAATCGCGGCGTTCGGCTCCTTGACCGAGAGCTACCGCGCGATCCACGAGCGCCTGGCAAGGGCCTTACGCCTCCTCGGCGTGCCGGCCTCACTCGCCCCCCGCACGCGGATCCCGGCGTTGGACGGTCGCCCGAGCGCTTGTTTCTCCGCCCCGGTGGGTGGCGAGGTCGTCGTTGACGGGAAGAAAGTGATCGGCTCCGCCCAGGTGCGACTCGGTCGAGCCTTCCTGCAGCACGGATCGATCCTGCTGGATGGATCGCAGGAGACGGTCTCAGCCGTCAGCGTTCAGCCGTCAGCGGTCAGCTCCGCTACGACTCTATCGGCCATTCTCGGGCGCCCGGTCGGCTTTGGTGAAGTGACCGATGCAATCGCGAGCACCTGGGGTCCACCTTGCCCGTCCCCGCCCGTCCTCGCCCGTCCTTGCCCGCCGTCCTCCGTCCGCTTCTCCGACCCCGCATGGACCTGGCGCCGCTAGGGGCGAGGATGGAATCTTAGGCGCATGCGCATCGCGACCTGGGTCTTCCTTCTGTTTCTCACCCTGGGCGCAACCGCCTCATCGGGCGGGGGGCGGGTGGACTGCGCGGGTGACTACTGCGGTACGCTCCTGATCCTGGGGATCGGCCAACCGACGTCCCTGCTCCCGCCGGTGACCGATCAGAAGCTCGACAGCGACATCTTCGATCAGATCTTCCTGAAGCTCGCTGACATCGGCCCCGCCGGAAGCACGCTCGGCGATTCCGGCTTCGAGCCCCTCTTGGCGCAGCGGTGGCGGTGGGCCGATCCGCTCACCCTGGTCTTTTCCCTGGACCCCCGCGCCCGTTGGCAGGACGGCCGTCCCGTCCGGGCGCGCGACGTCGCGTTCAGCTTCGCCGCCTACACCGACTCGACTGTGGTTTCGCCCTACCGGGCCAGCTTGCGGCACATCGCCGCGGTCGTCGCGCGCGATTCGCTGACCGTCGCCTTCGCGTTTCGCGACCGCTACCCCGAGATGTTCTACGACGCGGTCTACCACATGCGGATCCTGCCGGAGCATCTGCTCTCCGCCGTGCCCCGCAGTCAGTGGACCACGGCGGCGTTCGGCCGAGCTCCGGTGGGGGACGGCCCGTACCGCCTGGTCGCCTGGAAGGAGGGGGAGTCGCTGGAGCTGGCCGCGGACTCGACTTTCTTTCTCGGTCGGCCCCACATTCGGCGATTGATCTGGCGCTTCGCCACCGACTTCTCCGCCGCGGTGACGCAGCTCGTGGCGGGCGAAGCCGACGCCTTGCAGGTGTTGCTCTCCCCGACCAACGTGGCGCGCGCCCGGGCCGCCGCACAGCTGGCGCTCTACCCATACTCCGGTACGGTCTACAGCTACCTGGGCTACAATCTTCGCGCCAACGGCGACAGCACTCGACCCCACCCGTTGTTCGGCGATCCCGACGTGCGGCGCGCCTTGATCCTCGCCACCGACCGGGCCGCGATGGCCCAGAGCGTGTTCGCGGGGACCGCGAAGGTGCCGCCGGCGCCGATACCGCAGGCCTGGTCGTGGCTCTGGCTCCCCGAGCTGACGGTGCCGCCCTACGACACGCTGCAGGCGAGCCGAATACTGGAACGCCGCGGCTGGCGGGACACGGACGGCGACGGCATCCGCGACCACAACGGCGTGAGGCTCTCGTTCCACCTGATGGTGCCCGTGACGAGCGGTTCCCGCCGGATGTACGCCCGCCTGATCCAGGAGCAGCTGCGCGCGATCGGTGCGGAGGTCGTGATCGACGAAGTGGACGCCGGCGCGTTCAGCGAGCGTTCCCGGGCGGGGACGTTCGACACCGCGATCCAATCCTGGTCCGCCGATCCGTCGCCGTCCTCAGGTGTGGCCCAGCTGTGGGAAACCGGCGGAGGCTCCAACTACGGGCACTACGCAGATCCGGCCTTCGACAGCCTGGTCGAGCGGGCGGTGTCCGCCCCGGACCGCGCGGGGGCGATCGACGCCTGGCGGCGCGCGTTCCAAACCCTGAATCAGGACGCCCCCGCGATCGTGCTGAACGCGGCGGATAACGTGGCCGCGCTGCACCGGCGCGTGACCCACGTCCGCATCCGGCCCGACGCCTGGGCCGCGCTGATTCGCACCTGGCGCATCGCGCCGGACCAGCTGATCGATCGGGATCGCGCGGAGCGCTGAGTGGCGACATGGCTCCTGCGGCGTCTCGCCGCCGCGCTCGCCATCGTCTTCGCGGTCGTCACCCTCAGCTTCATCGCCATCCACCTGGCCCCGGGTACCCCGTTTCTCCCCGGCGACGAGCGAGCGGTGGACCCCGCGGTCGTGGCCGCCTTGCGCGCGCGGTTCGGCCTGGACCAGCCCCTCCCAGTACAGTTCGTTCGCTACCTTGGCGCCCTGGGGCACGGCGATCTCGGTCTCTCCTTCAGCCAGCGGCGGCCCGTGGCCCAGGCGCTCGCCGATGCCGTGCCGAACACCCTGCTCCTCGCCGGTACGGCGCTCGCGGTGGATCTGCTGTTGGGGCTCACGCTGGGTACCTACCAGGCCTCCCGCGCCCGACGCCGGGTCGACGCGGCGATCCGTGCCGCCACACTGACCCTCTACTCGCTCCCCGTCTTCTGGCTCGCCCTGGTCCTCCTGCTGGTGTTCGGGGAGCGCCTGCACTGGCTGCCCGTCGGCGGGATCCGGGATCCGGTGCTTTCCGACTCGGCCCCATTCGCCGCGCATCTCGCCGATCGCCTGCGTCACCTGATCCTCCCGGCGCTCACCCTCGGGGTCGTCGGGGCCGCGGGGACCGCCCGTTACCAGCGGGCCGCGATGCTCGAGGCGCTCAATCAGGAATTCGTTCGCGCAGCCCGCGCGAAGGGCCTCTCGGAACGTCGGGTGGTGTGGCTCCACGCGCTTCGCAATGCGTTGCTGCCGGCCATCACCATGGTCGGTCTGGCCCTTCCGTTTCTCCTCACCGGTGCGGTGCTGGTCGAAACCGTGTTCGCCTGGCCGGGGATGGGCAAGCTCACGGCGGATGCCATCGCCGCGCGTGACTACCCGGTGGTGACGGCCACCGCCTTGCTCGCGAGCGTGCTCGTGGTCACCGGCAGCGCGCTCGCCGACCTGCTGTATATGGCCGCCGATCCACGCGTGCGGGCGCCGGACGCGTGAGCGGCGCGCGCTGGTTCGCCGTGCTGGCGGTGATCGCCTGGTCCGCCCTCGCCGCCCTGGTGCTGCGGCAGCGATTCGAGCGACGCGGAGCCGACCACCGGGGGCCGGGACGGCGCTTTGTCCGTGCGCGGGGGACGCTCATCGCCGTCGGCATCCTGGTGTTCTTCGCCACCGTCGCGCTCGTCGCCCCCCTGCTGACCCCCTATCGCCCTTCGTTGCAATTGGACATCGTGCGGCTGCAGAACGCCCCCCCGTCGTGGGGGCATCCGCTCGGCACCGATCTGTACAGCCGGGACACCTGGAGTCGGATCGCGTACGGCGCCCGCGTCTCGCTCTCCGTCGGCACGCTGGCGATGCTGCTGGCGGCGACGCTGGGCGCGCTGGTCGGCGCGGCCGCAGGGTACTTCCGGCGTTGGACCGACGCGGTGCTGATGCGGCTGGTCGACGTGGGCCTCGCGATTCCCCGCATTTTCATTCTCCTCGTCGCCGCCGCCCTCACCACGCACCTGCCGCTCGCGACCCTCGTCCTGATGCTCGGGTTGACGAGCTGGTTCGCGACGAGTCGCCTCGTGCGGGCCGAGGTCCTGAGCATCCGCGAGCGCGATTTCGTGGCCTCGGCCCGCGCGCTAGGCGGCGGCGCCTGGCGCGTTATCTTTCGCCACGTTCTGCCGAATGTCGCCGCGCCGCTCATCGTCTCCATGGCCTTGGGCATCGCCCAGGTGATGCTGCTCGAAGCCGCCTTGTCGTTCCTCGGTGTCGGCGTCCAGCCTCCGACGCCGTCCTGGGGGAACATGATCGCCGAGGGACGGGATCAGCTCGCCACCGCGCCGTGGACCACGATATTCCCGGGGCTCGCGATCGTCCTCGTCGTCATGGCCCTGAATACCGTCGCCGACGCGCTGCGCGACGCCCTCGACCCGCGCCAGGAGACACCATGACGGAGCCGGTGCTCCGCGTCCGCGATCTGAAGACCTACTTCGTGACCGAGGGCGGCGGCACGGCGCGCGCCGTGGACGGCGTTTCCTTCGATCTGTACCCCGGCGAAACCCTCGGCCTCGTGGGCGAGTCGGGTTGCGGCAAGACGATTACCTCCCTGTCCCTGCTGCGGCTCATCCCCGAGCCGCCGGGCCACATCCGGCCCGGGAGCCTGATCGAGCTCGAGGGGCGCAACTTGCTCACCCTGGCACCACGCGATCTGCGTGCCGTCCGCGGCAATCGGCTCGCGATGATCTTCCAGGAGCCGATGTCGTCCTTGAACCCCGTGCTCACCGTGGGGGACCAGATCGCCGAGGGAGCGATCGTGCACCAGGGGCTGTCGCGACGGGCCGCCCGCGCGCGCGCGATGGAAATGCTGCAGCTCGTGGGCATCCCCGATCCGGAGCTCCGGGTCGACGACTACCCGCATCAGCTGTCCGGCGGGATGCGGCAGCGCGTGATGATCGCCATGGCGTTGGTGTGCCATCCCCAGGTGTTGATCGCCGACGAACCGACGACCGCCCTCGACGTCACGATCCAGGCGCAGATCCTCGAGCTGCTCGATCGGCTGCAGCGAGAGCTGGGGATGGCGATCATGCTGATCACGCACGACCTCGGCGTCGTGGCGGGCACCGCGGACCGCGTCCTGGTGATGTATGCCGGCGAGGTAGTGGAGGGCGCCAGCACCCCCGACCTGTTCGCGCATCCCGTGCATCCCTACACGGAGGGCCTGCTCGCCTCGGTCCCCCGCCTCGATCGTCCGCGCGAGCGGCTGAGCGGCATCCCCGGAACCGTGCCGGCCGCTTCCGCGTGGCCGTCGGGGTGCCGGTTCCACCCCCGCTGTCCCCACGCCTGGGATCGGTGTCGCCAGGAAGAGCCAACGCTGTTCGAGGTCGGGCCGGGCCACACGGCTCGGTGCTGGCTCGTGGTCGAGCCCGCCCGCCGCCGCGGAGCGGCGGCACCATGACCGAGCCGGCCCTCGTCCAGGTCGAAGGACTCGTCAAGCACTATCCAGGCGACCGGAAATGGTGGGGGCTGGGGGCGCCCAGACACCTCGTCCGGGCCGTGGACGGCGTCTCGTTCCGCATTGCGGCCGGCAAGACACTCGGCCTCGTCGGCGAATCGGGATCGGGGAAGAGCACCGTCGCCCGCACGTTGTTGCGGCTCACGGAGCCTACCGCCGGGCGGTTCCTCCTGGAGAATGAGGATGTGTTCCGCCTTGACCCCGAACCGCTGCGCCGCCTGCGCCGCCGCATGCAGATCGTGTTCCAGGATCCCTACGGCTCGCTGAATCCGCGGATGAGCGTCCGGCAGACGCTGCGGGAGCCGCTCGAGATCCACCGGCTCGCCGCCGGCCCCGGGCGCGAAGCCCGGGTCCGCGGACTGCTGGAGGAGGTCGGCCTGGACCCAGCCCTGGCCGCGTCGTATCCGCACGAGCTTTCCGGCGGCCAGCGCCAGCGGGTCGGGATCGCGCGCGCGCTTTCGGTGGAGCCGGCGTTTCTCGTGTGTGACGAGCCGGTGTCGGCCCTCGACGTGTCGGTGCAAGCCCAAGTCCTCAACCTGCTCGCCGACCTGCAGCAACGCCGCCGGCTCACCTACCTGTTCATCGCCCACGACCTCGCGGTCGTGCGCCATATCGCGGACGAGGTCGCGGTGATGTACTTCGGGCGCATCGTGGAGCACGCGCCTGCCGAGGCGGTGTACCGGCTTCCTCGGCACCCCTACACACGGGCCCTGCTCTCGGCCGCGCCGGTCCCCGATCCCGCGGCGCAGCCGCAGCGAATCGTATTGCAAGGCGACGTCCCGTCGCCGGCCCACCCTCCGACGGGGTGCCCGTTTCATCCGCGGTGCCCGCATCCGCAGAAGAACGAGCGGTGTCGCACGGAGCGGCCCGAGCTCCGGGAGGTGGACCCCGGGGGGGGGCACGTCGCCGCGTGTCATTTTGCCGAGGCGCCGATGAGCTGAAGCGGCAAGGGTCGTGAGAAGAGGAGTACATGGACGCAGGGCTGCAAGCCGCGGTCGCGGGGCGCTACACGGTAGAGCGCGAAATCGCCCGCGGGGGGATGGCCACCGTGCACCTCGCGCGGCGAGTGGATTCAGGGATGCAGGTGGCGATCAAGCTCCTGCGACCCGAGTTCGCCCGCGTCGTCGGGGCGGAGCGGTTCCATCGCGAAGCCGCGGTGCTGGGCACCCTGGACCACCCCAACATCCTGCCGCTGATCGAATCGGGACAGGCCGGCGCGCTGCCCTTCTACGTCATGCCCTACGCCGAAGGCGCATCGCTGCGGGATCGCCTGGTCCGGGAACCGCGGCTCCCGCTCGCCGACGTCCTGTCCATTACGGCAGGGGTCGCCGCGGCGCTCGATTACGCCCACGCTCACAACATCATCCACCGCGACATCAAGCCGGACAACATCCTGTTCCGCGATGACCGCCCGGCGGTCTCGGACTTCGGGATCGCGCGGGCGATCATCCGCGCCGGCGGGGAAAGCCTCTCCTCCAGCGGCCTCATCCCCGGCACTCCGCACTACATGAGCCCCGAGCAGGCGGGCCAGGTCGAGGAGCTGGACGGGCGGAGCGACATCTACTCGCTGGGGTGCATGATCTACGAAATGCTCGCGGGTGAGCCCCCGTTCCACGGCGCGACCGTGCAAGCGATCCTCGCACGGCACATCGCCGGCTCGCCGCCTTCGTTGCGCGTAGTGCGACCTGACGTGCCGACCGCCCTGGAACGGGCGGTCATGCAGGCGCTTGCCAAGCAGCCGGCGGAACGGCCGAGCAATGGGGCCGAATTGATCCAAGCGATGACTCGATGACGCCGGTCACACCCTGGCTCAGCCTCCGTGCGCGATTCGTGGCGCGCCGGCCAGAACCCGGGTTTCCGCGAGCAGGGCCACCAACCACCCTGCCGTCAGGACGATGCCCCCGTACTGCAACCCCCCCTCCCGCAGGAATCCCGTGAGATAGGCGACCTCGGGCACGCCGAGGCACATGAGCAGGAGCAGCGGCACCCGCGCCGCTTTGGTCCCCCGACCCTGCTCCCAATAGAAGAGGGCTCCGGTGACGACCAGCATCACCGCGACGTCGATCGGCCCTGGCCAGTTGTCGCTTTTGGTGATGGCCATGGCCAGGTAGGCACCAGCGAGGACGAAATAGCAGAGCCGCAACAGGCCATGGATTCCCTGCCCGCGCTGCTCGAGCGCCTCGGCCACGGGAGGGACCAGCACCAGCAGGACATACACGACGCCGAGGAGGACCGGGATGCCGAGGAACGCGATCATGGAGATCCCGGACCACACACCGGTGATCGGTCGCACGTCGCATCCATAGGGCAGGCATAGCCCGACAGCGAGTACCACGGCTCCGAGCTTACGCAGCATGTCGGCTACCTCCTGTCAGCGCACGTCGCCCATCATCCGCCGGACTGGGCGGATGAGCACGAACATGATCAGTGACGCCACGAGACACACCGCGGCGATCGTTCCGAACAGCTGAGTCAACGGCATCGCGCTGATGAACCCCGCCGTCCATCCCGCCAATTTGTTTCCGAGGGAATTGGCCAGAAAGAACACACCCATCATGAGGCTGACGATACGCGGAGGGGAGAGCTTCGTTACGGCCGACAGACCGACGGGACTGAGACTCAACTCGCCCCATTCCTCGATGAAGTAGGTGCCCACCAGCCACAGGGGGCTGACCCTCATTCCACTTTGCGCGATCGCACCCGCCGGCACGAGCAGGAGGAACGCAATGCCGGCGCACAGCAGCGCGAAGGCGAACTTGGTCGGGACGGAGGGTTGGCGGGGTCCGAGCTTGATCCACAACCAGGCGAATGCCGGCGCCAGCAGGATGACGAAGCCGGCCTGCACGGACACGTACCAGGACGACGGGAATGCGAACCCCAGGACCACGTTGTTGGTGTACCGATCACCAAAGAGGTTGAGGGTAGACCCGGCCTGTTCATAGGCACCCCAGAAGATGGAGGCGAAGATGAACAGGATGAAAATGACCGCGATGCGCTGCACCTCGTCCGGGGTGTAGCGCGGGCGGCCGGCCGCGGCCTCGGCTGCCGCCGGCTTGGGTCGCGCCGCCAGGCGCTCCCGCGCCGGCTCCAGGCGCCTTCTTCCCATCACGTACTGCACTAGGCCGAGGGTCATTCCGACGCCCGCGGCCGCGAAGCCCATGTGCCAGTCGACCTTTTGCGCCAACCACCCCGCGATCAGAGGCCCGATGAACGCGCCGAGGTTGATCCCCATGTAAAAGACGGTAAACCCCGCGTCGCGCCGCTCGTCGCCCTTCTCGTATAACGAGCCGACCAGGGTGCTCACATTCGGTTTCAAGAGGCCGGTCCCGATGACGATCAGGGTCAGTCCGAGATAGAAAGACGGGAGGGACTTGAATGCGAGGGTGAAGTGCCCCAGGGCGATGATGATCCCCCCCACCAGCACGCTGCGGTATTGGCCGAGCAGACGGTCCGCGATCAGACCGCCCAGGATCGGCGTCAGCCACACGGCCCCCACGTAATTCCCGTACACGGTGGCCGCCCGTCGATCATCGAACCCGAGTCCGCCGTTCGCCGCCGAGGCGGTCATGTAGAGGATGAGGAACCCCCGCATCCCGTAGTAACTGAACCGTTCCCACATCTCCGTGAAGAACAGGGTCGAAATCCCACGCGGATGTCCGGCCCAGCCTGACGTGTCCCGGGTGGTCGTGGACGCGACGGTCATGAGGTCCTGGATGGAGGTGGGGAAGGAGGGCGCTACCGGCGGCCATGCCGCCGGGCGAGGATGTCGTCCAACACGACCCGATCGATCTTCCCGTCGTTGCGGACGCGGACGTCGTAATTCTCCCAGTACATGAAGTTCTCGAGCGCCTGCAAGAACTTCGGCGTGGCCGATCCCTGCGGGGCGTCCAGCCACTTCTCCTTCTGGCTGGTGGGTTCCGACAGGAGAATCGGCTCGAGCTGGCGGACCACGTCGGGCGTAATCGGGATCAAGTCTTCCGCGCGGCTCTGGAAGAAATACAGCTGATGCAGCCGATACAGCCGCTGCAGCTCGTGAATCGGGTTGGTA
The DNA here is from genome assembly GCA_035500495.1 of Gemmatimonadales bacterium. Lineage (GTDB taxonomy): Bacteria > Gemmatimonadota > Gemmatimonadetes > Gemmatimonadales > GWC2-71-9 > DASTHG01. The sequence continues at coordinate 43,368 of DATJXC010000029.1, read as the reverse complement.
TCGTCGTACACGCGGATGTCGATGTAGCGGTCGTTGGCGCCGAGGTAGCCGCCGTTGGCGCGCACCACCAGCAGGGCCGCCGACTCCATGCCGCGCTTGTCGCCCCCCCCGGCCTGCCCCGCGACCAGCGCCGCCATCAAGCGATCGGCCAGCGCGCCGGTCGAGCGCTGAAAGGCGTCGGCCATGTTCTTCACCGTCTGGTCGGAGACCATGATGTTCGCCTGCGCGGCGAAACCGTGGCCCACGATCATCGCCCCCTTTCCGCCGATGGTGATCTGCCCATCCGCGCCCAGGGTGCGCCCGCCGGCCCAATCGAAGCAGGAATCGCCGGTCCAGCTGGCGGCGTTGCCGTGGGTGTCGACCATTCCTACCTGGCGTTGCGCCGCGCGCGTGTCGCTCCGCATCACGATCCTCATCGCCTCGGGCGCCGTGGCTCCGAGCCCCATCAAACGGAGCCCTTCATCACCATAGGCGGTGTTGCCGAGCGATTGCGTCGCGACCGCGCCCACGCCGGCCTTGGCCCACGGGACGATCCCGCCGACGTTCGGAAATTTCGACTGCACGGCGACGCCCAGGTCTCCGGTGGCCGAATCGTAGGCGACGATGCTGTAGGTGTGGGCGCGTTTCTCGTAGTCGCCCGGAGCGACCGTGGGCTGGGGGTGCTGGAGCAGCACCGTGACCAACAGCGCGAGCATCCCCTACTCCTTCCTGAGCTTCTTCTTGAGCTCATCGAGCTGGCGGTTGGCGGTCGCCTCTCGCGCCGTCCGATCCAGATCCGACTTGAGCAGCTCATCCTGCAGGTCCACGCCGGGGCGGGCGCCTCCGGCCGCCTGGATGTCGCGCCACGCCGCCTCCGCACTCGAGTTCGCGGTCGCGGCCGGGCGCTGCCGCTCCGCGGCGACGAGCTGCGCCTGCATTTCGGCGAAGTCCCGTTCGGCCAGCGCCTGCTCCTCCCGCTGCGCCGCCAGCTTGTGCTCGAGAACGTCCACCCGCTCCCGATGCTTGGCGGCGAACCGCTGGGCGACCTCCGTCGTTTCCTGATCCTGAATCTCGGCCGCGAGGCGGCTGCGTCGCTCCGCATCGGCCAACGCCTGCCGCTCGGCGGCCAGGCGCGCTTCGGTCCGGGCCACCGCCTCCCGGATCTCCTGAACCGCCACCTTGGCGTCGATCACCGCCTCCCGCATCTGGCGGGTCAGGTCGCGCAGATCCCCGGGCGGCGTGGCGGCCGCGAGCGCGGCCCGCAAGGCGTCACGCAGGCGCTCGAACACGGCGGCTCAGCTCTTCCGCACCGTCTTGGGAAAAAACGCGGAGAACTCGGGCTCGACGTTGCGGGCCCCGCACTTGGGGCAGGTGGGACGCCGCGACCCGTGCTCGGAGATGGGCATGGTCTCGCTGAATTCGTGGCCGCACTTGGCGCAGCGATACTCGTAGATCGGCATGGCAAATCAACGTATTCCGGCCCTCCGAAGCGGTCAAGTTGACGTGGCGCCCACAGCGCTCAGATTGGTCCGCATGACGCGACGTCTGGTTCTGCTCGTCGGTCTCGTATTGCTCGCCGCCTGCAATCAGGGACTGCAGCCTCGCCCGGCGTCGCTGCAGCCGACCCCGGCGCGCGCGGACTCGACTCACTCGTTGCGGCCATGAGCAGCTGGCGCGGCCGCGTCACTCGGCTGCTCCCCGCGCTGATGGCGCTCAGCCTTGGCCTCGCCGCTCAGGGCACGGGCGTCGTATCGGGGAGCGTCACCGACAGCGCCGGGCGGCCAATCGCCGACGCGCTCATCACGGTGACGGGCGCGCGAGCCACGGTGGCCTCCGACGCCACCGGGCGGTTCCACCTGACAGACGTTCCCGCCGGATCGCCGACCGTCACGGTACGACTCTACGGCTACCGGCCCGATCAACGGACGATCCAGCTCGCGGCCGGTGACACGGTGCGACTCACCGTCATCCTCCAGCCGCTGCCCTTCCAGCTCGGCGCGATTCAGGTAACCGGCACCAAGCACGCGCAGACCCAGGCCGAAGCGATGACGACGATCGCGCTCGTGTCCGACACGGTGTTGCGTCAACGGGCCATCAACACCCCGGACGAAGCGGTCAACTATGCGCCCGCCGTGCAGATGATCGACGGCCAGGTGAACATCCGGGGCTCCTCGGGCTTCGTGAACGGCCTGGGCAGCCGGGTGTTGCTGCTGGTGGATGGGGTCCCGATGAACCAGGCTGACCGCGGGGGAATCAACTGGGACGTCCTACCGGTGGACGAGATCGATCACGTCGAGATCGCCAAGGGAGCGGGCTCGGCGCTGTACGGATCCTCGGCGTTCGGGGGCGTCGTCAACCTCATTACCCGTGATCTCGCCGAGGGGCTCCATCTGCGGGTCCGGGCCACCGGCGGCAACTACGCCAATCCTCCGCACGACGTCTGGGCCTTCCGGGACTTTACCGGTTACCAGGAAGGGGTCGATGCCTCGGCGTCCTACGGCACGCCGTCGCTGCGCGCCGCCCTCACAGCAGGGGGACGCCACTCGGACGGCTACCGCGAGCAGGACGTCGCCAATCACTGGCAGACTGCCGGCAAGGTGCAATGGCGTCCTGACCCCGTGACCCACGTCGATGTCTCCGGCTCGTGGGCCAGCGATCAGTACGATGTGTACGAACCCTGGTGCGCACGCGATTCGACCAAGGTGCCACTGCTCGATCAATGCCATGACATGCAGGGCCAGGACTATCAGCCGTTCAGAATCGTCGACAACGGTGACACGCTCTCCAGTCGGGGCAATTTCACCCGGTCCGACAAGGGCATCCTGGCTGCCGTGATCAATCGCCGGCCTTCGGAGCAGCTTTCGTGGCTGGCGCGGCTGTCCGCGTTCCGAACCCACTTCACCGATGAGTACCCACTGCGCCCGATACAGAATCCCAAGTTCTCCTCCGCCGACGTTTCCATCTCTACCGGGTACGGAGCCGAAGGACGGGTGGTGGCGCACCCCGACGAGCACCGCACGGTGACCGTCGGCGTCGAGGGGAGCTTCGATACCGACTGGAGCAACATCTTCTCCGGCGACACCACGACGGCGACCACGGGGACGCACAATCAAGGAGAATACGCCGCCTATGCCGAAGGCGAGCAGGCGTTCGGGAAACTCCGGATGACCATCGGCGTGCGAGCGGATTTCATCTCGGTGGACGCGGGCGCGATCTCTTCCGTCGTGAGCCCCCGGGTTGGGCTGGTCCTGCTCGATCACCGGGGTTCGTGGCGGGCCTCCGCCGGTCGCGCCTTCCGCGCCCCCAGCCTGGCCGAGCGGTTCGTGACGACCTACTTCGACGGGATCCGGGTGATCCCCAATCCGGATCTCACCTCCGAGACCGCCTGGTCCTTCGAGGCGGGACGGCTGTTCATCCCGAGCGGGCGACTCCAGGTGGACGTGGCGGGGTTCTGGACGGAAGCCAAAGATGCGATCGAGCCGGTTCTCGGTTTCCTCACCAACCAGATTCAGTTCCAGAACATTCAGAATGCTCGGCTCGCGGGGGTGGATGTCGCTGTGACCGCCCTGCCCCTCACCACCCACCTGACCACTACCGTGTCGTACATGTACCTGTACACCCAGGATCTGGCGATCCACCAGCCGCTGCCGTTCCGGCCCGAGCACCTGGCCGTCATCAGCGCGGATTACACCTGGCGCGGGTTCGGCATCGGAGGGGACTTCCGCTATTCCAGCCGCTTCGAGCGCGTCGAGCTGCACGAAACCGACCCCAGAGTCGGTCAACAGACGGTCGACCTGCGCGCATCGTGGGGCCAGGGACCCTGGGGCATCCACCTCAAACTGGGGAACACCTTCAATTACATCTACAATCTGGCCCCCCGCATCCTCGAACCCGGGCGAACGGCGACCCTCGTTCTGACCTGGACCCGTTAGCTTGGTGGCCATGACGCGCGTCTGGAGCGGCCGCGCCGCCGCGATCCTCACCATCGTAGTCGTCGGATGCGGAGGCCCCCGCAACCGGTCTCCGGTGTGCGGCCTCGCGATGCTCGCGGGTCCGACCATCGTGCAGCAACAGCTGAACAATGCGCGGGCGATCCTCACCGATGTGCCGCGTGGCCTCCCGGCCACCCTGCCGGCGCGCGTCGCCGGGCAAGCCGACACCGGACGCATCGCCATCGGCTACGATCAAGGCAACATCGTCATGGCCTATCAAGGCGCGGGCTTCCCGGCGCGGGTCGGGCGGGACGCCGGGTACGGCCTGCTCGTGGTGGATGACTCCACCCAGCGCGCCATGGGGCTGCTGGTCTACGAATCCACCCAGCCTCCCAAGGAATATCCGCGGCTCGGCACGGTATCGAGCAGCGACCTCACGCTTCCCGTGTTCGGCGTCCGGGTGGACTGGGGCAGCGTTTCCAACCCGCATTGCCCGCTGCTCGGCGCCCCGACGACTCAGCCGTGAGCCGCCTCGTCGCGGTGACCGCGCCCCGACGCACCCTCGGTGATCGGGAGCGCGTGGCGCTCGCCTCGGCCTATGTCACGGCCCTGGCGGACGCCGGACTCGTACCGCTGGTCGTGCCCCCGCATCTGGCGCCGGAGGCGGCGGGCGACGTGGCGGACGCCGTCGTCGGGCTGGTCCTCACCGGCGGAGAGGATGTAGCCCCCGCGCGCTACGGCGCCGTCCCGCATCCCGAGCTTGATGCCGCCGACACCGGACGCGACGCCATCGAGATCGCGCTGTTCGAAGCCGCCCAGGCACGGCGTCTCCCCGTGCTCGCCATCTGCCGCGGCATCCAGCTCGTCAACGTCGCATTGGGAGGTACGCTGTTTCAGCACCTGCCGGAGGAGCGCCCAGGGCCCATCAATCACGCTGACCCCCACGGCACACACGAGCTCTCCATCGCCCCCGAGACGCTCATGCACCGGACGCTCCAGACCCTGCAGACCAGCGTGAACAGCCGTCACCACCAGGCCGTACGGGATCTGGCGCCGGGGCTCGTCGCGAGCGCCTGGGCTCCGGACGGGGTGATCGAAGGCGCGGAGTCCGCGTTTCCCGACGCCCCCTGGTTGCTGGCCGTGCAATGGCACCCCGAGGATTTCACCGGCGACGCGTTGTTCCGCGGGTTTGCCGACGCTGTTCGATGACGTCGTCGCTCGACTTCCTGTCCCGCCAGTGGGTGGCGGCCTGCGCGCGCGCGATCAACGCCAGCTCAGCCTACCGCGATGCCTCCCTCGACTGGACGCACGGCGCCCTGTCGCTCGTGGTCACGCCACAACCGGAGATCGGGTGGACCGAGACGGTCGGCGTGTGGCTCGACCTGGAGCGGGGAGCCTGTCGCGCCGCGAAGCTCATCACCCTCGAACAGGCGGAGGAAGCGCCATTCCGGCTGACCGGTGAGTATCGCGCATGGCGCTCGCTCCTGCGGGGAGAGCTGCAGCCCGTCCCCGCGATCATGGCGCGGAAGATCCGGCTCGCCGGGTCCTACGCGATTCTGATGCGCTACGTGAGATCCGCGGAGGAGCTGATCTCGGCCGTGACGACGGTCCCGACCTCGTTTCTCGCGGACTAGAGATTGCGCAACAGCTTGTCTTCGGTCCGGACCGCCGGAAAAAACGTCCGATCGGAGAGGCGATTCAGGGCCAGGCGCAGCGCGGGAAACCGCTCGGCTGCCTGCCGGAAGATGTCGTCGACGCCGTACTGCGCCGCCAGCCGATGGCCCGCCGCGAGCCCATAGCCGCGTCGCCCCCAGGCATCGTAGTAGGTGAGGTCCGGCCCCGCCCGACGCCGCTTCACGGCGGCGATGAAGTCCGGGAACAACCCGGCCAGCCACAGACTGTAATTGCCGAGGTGTGCCTGCAGTTCGAACGCGCGCGGCCCGGGCTCCTGCTCCTCGAGGTCGCTGACGATTTCGAGGAGATAATTGTAGGTTTGGTCATCCGCGGCGCGGAGGCGATTGGCCCGGCCATGCGCCCCGAATTCGAGCAGCAACGCCGCCAGATAATCGGCGAGCGAGCGATCGTCGACGCCGGCGCCGAGCAGCGCATGTCGGACGGCCACGTAGAAAAACAGTGGGGCCGACGGCATCGCGAGTGAGCGAACGGCACACAGTGCCTCGAGGAGTCCCGGCGCGTCGAGCAGGACGTCCGGCCCTTCCCGGGACAGACGCTCCTCGGTCCGGGCCCGAGCCCCGGGATCGCGGTGGCACAGGGCCAACACTACGAGTCGGATGTCCGGGCCGCGCAGCCGCGCCCGGGTGTTCGCGAGGATCATGAGCCGCTCCTCATCGACACGCACCACCTCTCGAAGTCCCGCGCAGGTTCTGAGCGGGCTCACCGAGCTCGCCCGTGAATTGGCCGGCGCCTACCGGCCGTCGACCGTGGTCGAGCGGGTCGCGGCCTGGCTGCTCACCGCGCTCACCCCCGACAAGCTCACGGTGCTGGCACTCGACGGCGATACCAATAGCCTCGCCGTCGCCTACGACCGCGGCGGTGATGCGGCGCACATCGACGACCCCCTGCTGCAGCTGGCTTTGCGCCGCGGGCCGACGCTTCTCTCCAGGGACGTCGCCAAAGCGGCGGCCGCCGCCGGTGCGGCACCGCTTGGCACCCCGCCGGGGTCCTGGATGGGGGCGCCTCTCGTGACCGTCGGCCGCGCCATCGGCGTCATCGCGCTCGCGAGCGACCGACCGGGCGCGTATGGACCCCCGCAGCTGGCTCTGCTCAACGCGGTCGTGGCCCAGGCGGCCATCGCGCTCGAGAATGCGCGACTCCTGGAGCTGCTCTCCTCCGGGAAACGGGAATGGGAGCTGACGGTCGACGCCATCAGCCAGGCGATCTGCATCATCGACCCTCAAGGCATCGTGCGACGCTCGAACCGCGTGTTTGCCGATCTGGTCAAAGTGCCCGTGACGGCGCTTCCGGGCCGGGCCTGGCTCACCCTGGTGCCGCCCGCCTGGGCGAGCGTGGTCACGCGCGCGCTGGCCGAGCCCGGCGCCCACGAGATCCGCTCCGGGGAGCGGGTCTATCTGGTGAGCGCGGTCCGCATGGAAGGTGCGGACGCCGGATCGGCGGTGCTGTCGGTCGAGGACCATACGGAGAAGCGGCGGCTCCAAGATCAGTTGATACAGTCTGAGAAGATGTCGGCGATTGGTCAACTGATCTCGGGGATCGCCCACGACCTGAACAACCCCCTCGCCTCGGTCGTGGGTTTTGCCGACTACTTGGCGGAGTCCGAGGACGTGCCCCCCGCCCTGGCCGAACCCCTGCGAGTGATCCGGCAGGAGGCCGAGCGCGCCGCCACGATCGTGAAGAACCTCCTGTCGTTCGCCCGGCGGCAGGAAGGCGAGCGCGTCCCCCAGGCGCTGCGCCCGTTGATCGAGTCCGTTCTGGCGCTGCTGCGTAACCAATTGATGGCGCTCAAGGTGGACGCCGTCCTGGACGTCGAGCCGGGGACGCCCGAGATCGAAATGAACGTGAACCAGATCAAGCAGGTGTTCGTGAACCTGCTGAACAACGCCGCCCAGGCGATCGCCAGCACCGGGCGCCCGGGACACATCCAGATCAGCGCCCGGAAATGGCTCGATGGCGTCAGCGTGAGCGTCGCGGACGACGGGCCCGGGATCCCCGAGGAGCTGGTTCCCCGGGTGTTCGAGCCGTTCTTTACGACCAAGGGGGAGGGCGAAGGAACCGGGCTGGGACTGTCGATCTGCCAGGGTATCGTGAAGGAACACGGCGGCCGCATCACGCTCGAGTCGTCGCTGGGCCATGGGGCGACTTTCACCGTCGAGCTGCTCGGTGGCCGACGCCCGGCGCGCCCCTCACAGGAGGAGGCCGCGCCCGCGTCGAGCGGCCGCCTGCGGATTCTCGTGGTGGACGACGAGCCTCATATCCTGCACTACATGAAGGCGACCCTGGCAAGCTGGGGTCACGCCGTCGAGGTCGCCACGGACGGGACGGAAGCGGTCGAGCGCGCCCTGGTCGAGCCGTTCGACGTCATCATCTGCGACCTGCGCATGCCGCGCCTGGGCGGCCGCGAGATGTACGACAATCTGGCCAGCGCTCATCCCGACATCGCCCGCCGTGTGATCTTCGCCACCGGCGACACCGTGCGCGGCGACACCCTCCAGTTTCTCGAGTCGCTCCACCGACCCTTCCTCCACAAGCCCTTCACCCTGGCCGAGCTGCGGACGGTCCTGGGCCGCGTCACGCCGTCGACCGCCACCTCCCGGTAGTGGCGGTGCGCGTACTCCAGGTGGATGCCGGTCGCGAATGGCGCGGCGGGCAGAACCAGGTCCGACTGCTCACCCGGGAGCTTCGGCGGCACCCCGAGGTGGACCAATTGCTGGTGACGCGGGACACGGGCCCCCTGGCGGCGCGCGCGCGGGTCGAGGGCGTCCCGGTGACCGGCGTGACGTGGGACATGGGGCTGGACCCGCGGGCGTGGTGGGGGCTCGTGCGCGCGGGACGCGGGTGGCGTCCCGATATCATTCACGTTCACGAGAGCCATGCCCTCTCGCTCGCCGTCTGGGCCCGGCGCTGGATCCGACCGACCCCCCGCATCGTCGCGCACCGGCGGGTGGATTTCCACATTCGGCCACACGGACATTGGTTTGCGGCCGACGCGATCGTCGCGGTGTCCGATGCCGTGCGACGCGTGCTGATGGCCGATGGTGTGGACGGATCGCGGGTCTCCGTCATCGCCGACGGCATCGACCCTGACGAAGTCCGCACCGCCGCGGATGCCCCCCCCGCGCGGCGATTCCGCGCCGAGCTCGGGGTCGCGGACCGCGCCCCGCTGGCCGTCAACGTCGCGGCCTTGGTCGGCCATAAGGATCAGGCGACCCTGATCCGGGCGGCCGCTGCCGCCCGCGCCCTGCGTCCAGATCTGCACTGGGCGATCGCCGGAGAAGGCCCGTTACGTCCGTCGCTCCTCGCCCTGGTCGAATCTCTCGGCCTGACGGACCGCGTGCACCTGCTGGGCTACGTCACGGAAGTCGACGCGTTGATCCGCCAGGCGAGCGTGTTCGTCATGTCATCGCGTGAAGAAGGCCTGGGCAGCGTCGTGCTGCACGCCCTGGCCCTGGGCACACCGGTGGTCGCCACAGCGGCGGGAGGACTGCCGGAGCTCGTCCCCGCCGAACAGCTCGTCCCGGTGGGTGATGCCGCCCGGTTGGCCCAGCGGGTGGTGCACATGCTCGACCGCCCGATGCGGCCGACGCTTCCCAACCGCTTCACCGCGGCGGCGATGGCCGAATCCGTCGTAGCCCTGTATCGGACGCTCGTCTAGATTGCAGGGCCATGATTTACGTCTGCATTCCCGTTTACAACGAAGCCAAGACCGCCGGCCTGGTCCTCTGGAAAGTCCGCCAGGTGTTTACGGCGTTCCAGCGGGAGTACCAGCTCCTCGTCTGCGACGACGGCTCCACCGATGGCACGACCGAGGTCTTGAGCCGGTACGGCCGGGTGCTCCCCATGACGGTCGTGACCAATACCGAGCGTCAGGGGTACGCCAAGAGTCTGGAAGCGCTGCTGCGGCTCGCCCTGCAGCGGAGCGACCGGCCCAAGCGGGACTGCGCCATCACGTTACACGCCGATTTCGTGCATTCGCCGGACTCGATGGAGGAGATGGTCAAGCGGATCGAGTCGGGCGCCGACCTGGTGGTGGCGGAGCAGATCGGGAGAGCGAAAGGGGCGACCTCGCGAACGATGCGCTGGGTGAGGCGGATGGCCCCGCGTCTGCTGCAGGTACCGGGGGTCAAGGATTCGGTTTCCGGATTCCTCTGCCTGAGGCTGATCGCCCTGCGGCAGGCATTCCGGGAACACGGCGAGGAAGCGCTGCTCACCACCGACGGGTGGGTCGCCAATGCGGAGCTGTTGGCGCGGCTGATCCCGCAGGCCCGCCGAGTAGAAACGGTGGGGGTCACCGCCCGCTACGACCTGCACGCGCGTCCCTCCCGGGTGCGCCCCTGGAGCGCGCTCGTCGCCGCCTGGAAGGCTCGCCCGATCGTGCGCGCGGCGCGTACCGTGAGCGCGGCGTTGATGCTGATGGCACTCTCCCTGCACCTGACGCTCGCGGGGCAGGGCGATTCGACCGGCTCGGCCAAATCCGCCGACTCCACCAAACCCGCTGATTCGATGAAGTCTGCCAGCGCCTTACTCGGCCCCGGCGCGGCCGTGCCGACCCCCGGCGAGCCCGCTCCGCCCGACGCCGTTCCGTTTCCGATGGGGGAGCACCTCCGCTACCAAGCCAAGTTCGGGATATTCAGCGTAGGGGAGGCCACCCTGGATGTCGTGGGCCGCGACACGGTGCGCGGGGAGGACGCCGTGCACTTCCGCTTCCATATCCATGGTGGCGCCCTCTGGTACCACCTCGACCAGACGATGGAGTCGTGGGTGGGACGGACCGATTTCCGGTCGCGGCGCTTCATCCAGGATACCGAGGAGCGCGGTAAGAAGCGCTTCAAGCGGTACGACATCTTTCCCGATTCCGGCTATTACCGCGAGGACGAGCAGGACTCGACGCGGGCGACCGTCGCCGACCCGCTGGACGACATGGCGTTCATCTATTGGGTGCGGACGGTCCCGCTTGTGGTCGGCCACCGCTATGAGTACACCCGGTATTTCCGCCCCGACCGCAACCCGGTGATCGTCCAGGTCATCAAGAAAGAAGAGATCGAGGTCGCCGACCACAAGTTCCAGGCGATCGTCATCAAGCCGATCATCCCGAAGGGACGCGGCATTCTGGCTGAGGACGCCGACGCGCGGATGTGGCTGTCCGATGACGACCGGCGCCTGCTGCTCAAGCTGCAGTCCAACTTCTCCTTCGGCACGATCACGATGAACCTGAAGGAATTCTCGGCGCCTGCTCCGCCTCCGCACCTTTCCCCGCCGCCGGCGGATTCGAAATGACCGAGTATCGCGAGGCGGACACTAGCCGTCTCAAGACGGTGCCCATCGCTCAACGCCGCAACAAGGTCGAGGCCTCCCTGCTCGCCCATCCACCGGGTGCCGGATCCGATCGCCGCTTTGCCGACTTCTGGAGTTCCCTCCCCGACATCCTCGCCGCGCGCGATCTGCGATTCGTGGTCGATCGCCTCGCCGAGGCCGCCGGCCGGCACGGCGTCGTCGTCATGCTGGGGGGGCATGTGATCAAAGTCGGGCTCGGTCCTTTGCTCGTCGATCTGCTGCGGCGCCGGGTCATCACGCACGTGGCCATGAACGGCAGCGCCGCGATCCACGATTTCGAGCTGGCGGCCTTCGGCGCCACCAGCGAAGACGTCGCGGCCGGGCTGGCCGACGGCACGTTTGGAATGGCTGAAGAGACCGGCCGCGAGATGAACGCGGCGATCACGCAGGGCGCCGCCGCGGACCAGGGGGCCGGTGAAGCGCTCACCGAGGCGCTGGCCCGCCGGAAGACGCTGCCCGGACGGGAGGTTTCCATCCTGCTGGCCTGCGGCGAGATGGGCGTCCCGGTCACGGTGCACGCGGCGATCGGCGCCGAGATCATCCATCAACACCCCTCGGCCGACGGCGCGGCGCTCGGCGCGACCAGTCACCGCGATTTCAAACGGCTGGCGGCCTCGCTGCCGGCGCTCGACCATGGTGGCGTGGTCTTGAACCTCGGTAGCGCCGTGGTGATGCCGGAGGTGTTCCTGAAGGCGCTCACCATCGCCAGAAACCTGAACGATGGGCGGCCGACCCATTTCACGGCCGTCGACTGCGACATGCAGCGCCATTACCGTCCTCGAGTCAACGTGGTAGAGCGACCGACCCTGGCCGGGGGGCGAGGAATCCAGTTGACGGGACATCACGAGCTGCTGATCCCGCTGCTCTGCTGGGGCCTGGCGACGCGACTCGACGGTCGCTGAAACGAATCGGGGCACTCCGATTTGAGAGTGCCCCGATGACGCTTCGCTGGATGAGGGTCAGGCCGTTCTGCCGCGGCCTTTGATCGCATCGCGAACCTTGTCCGCGGTGCTGGGGCTGACCACCCGCAACACCAGGTAGCACAGGAACCCTATCCCTGCGAGCCAGAGGATCGTCATGGCGAAGCCCATCACCATGCCGAGCAGGCTGAAGACGATTTTCAGAACCAGCCACGCCACGATCGCGAGGATCGCGAAACCCAGTATGCTGCGGAACATGTATCCTCCCGTGAATGCTCCGATACGCTGACGTCCCTACGTGCCGATGACCCCACCGGTTTCAACCCAGGTCGCTGTGATCGGCGGAGGCGTGATCGGGGCCGCCTGTGCCAGGGCCGCTGCCGCCCGGGGCCTGCGCACCACCCTGTTCGAGCCGGGACCGCTCCCTGCGGCCGCTTCCTCGGCGTCGGCGGGCTTATTAGCGGCCCAGATCGAGATCGCGGACGACCAGTTCTATCCGCTCGCCATCCGGGGGCGTGACCGCTACGCCACCCTGGCTCCCGCACTCAAAGATAGCACGGGGATCGACATCGGCTTCCAGGCGATCGGGATTGCTTCCCTGGCATTGGACGAACCCGGCGCGCAAATCCTGGAGGAACAAGTCGCCATGCAGCGCCAGGCCGGCCTGCGCTGTGACTGGCTGACCCCGACCGACGTGCTGGAGCGCTGGCCCGGCCTCGCCTCGACCTGCCAGGGCGCGTTGTTCGCCCCCGAAGACGGAGCCCTCGACCCGCAGGCCCTGACCGGCGCGTTGCTGGCGGACGCGAGACGGCTGGGCGCGGCCGTGACGCATGACGCGGTCCGGCAAGTCGACATTAGCGGCGGACGCACCACCGCAATCCGTACCGCGCGTGAGACGGTGCCGTGCGAGCATGTCGTCATGGCGGCTGGCGTCTGGTCTCCCGAAGTCGCCGGGCTGCCGCGCCGACTCCCGGTCGAGCCGATGCGAGGCCAAATGCTCGCGACGGCGTGGCCGACAGCTCTGCCTCGCGGGGTCTTCTATCACGGACACGGCTACATCGTCCCTCGCGGGAATGAGGCCATCGCCGGGAGCACGATGGAGCAGGTCGGATTCGCTTCCCAGACCACGGCCGAAGGCCTCGCACAGATTCGCCGTGTGGTCACCGCGATCTGCCCTTCGTTCCGCGACCTGCCCGCGGCGCGGACGTGGGCCGGACTGCGCCCGGTCACTCCGGATTCCCTTCCGATCCTGGGCCCGGATCCCGACGTGCAGGGCCTGTGGTACGCGACCGGTCACGGCCGTAATGGGATCCTGCTCGCCGCCCTCACCGGCGATATCATCGCTGAGTTGTTACAGTCCGGCAGCTCGACCGTCGACCTGAGCCCATTTTCGGTAGGACGATTCGGTTAGCCGTTCAACCGCGAGGTTGATTTTCGCGCCCTCTGGCTACCCCCCCTGTAATTCCAAGCTATCTTCACACACTTCATGGCCGCACCGCTCGTTCAGCTCACCCCCGCACGGAAGCCTTCCTGGCTGAAGGTGAAAGCCCCAGGGGGGGCGAACTACGTCACCCTCAAGCAGATGATGCGGGAGCTGCGGCTGCACACGGTGTGCGAGGAAGCCCACTGTCCCAACATCGGGGAATGCTGGGAGCATCGCGCGGCCACGTTCATGATTCTGGGAGACGTCTGTACCCGGAATTGCGCCTACTGCGCGGTGGCCCATGGCACACCCGCCGCGCTCGACGCCGGCGAGCCGGTGCGGCTGGCGGAGGCGGTCGTCGCCATGGGGTTACGCCACGTGGTGATCACCAGCGTCGATCGCGACGATTTGCCGAACGGCGGTGCGGAGATCTTCGCCGCGTGCGTGATCGAAATCCGACGCCGCCTCCCGGACACTTCCATCGAGGTGCTGATCCCCGACTTCAAGGGTTCGGCCGAAGCGCTGCAGCTCGTCGTCGACGCCCGCCCCGACATCCTGAACCACAATCTCGAGACCATCGACCGCCTCTATCGGATCGCCCGTCCGGGAGGCCGGTATGCGCGGGCGCTCGAGCTGCTCCGTCGCGCCAAGGAGATGCACCCCGCCGGTCTCACCAAGTCGGGAATCATCTGCGGGCTGGGCGAAGACTGGGACGAGCTGCTCGTCGCGATGCAGGACCTCCGAACCCAGAACGTGGACATTCTGACGATCGGTCAGTACCTGCGACCCTCGGCCCAGCATCTCCCGATCGCCCGCTGGTACACGCCGGACGAGTTCAACGAGCTCCGGCGCATCGGCCAGGCGATGGGCTACCGCCACGTCGAGGCCGGTCCGCTGGTCCGTTCCAGCTACCACGCATGGGAGCAGGTGGCGTCCGCCACCGCGACTCCCTGAACCTGGGGAATCAGACGATGGCGACCGCAACGGCCCCGACGGCCAAAGATCCGGCGAAGACCGAGCTGCACCTGCGGATGCTGCGGCAGATGCTGCTGATTCGCCGCTTCGAAGAGAAGGCCGCCGAGGCCTACGCCCTCGGCAAGATCGGCGGATTCTGTCACCTCTACATCGGTCAGGAAGCCTCGGGAGTCGGGTCGATCGCCGCGCTGCAACCCGACGACTACGTGATCTGTTCCTACCGCGAGCATGGGCAAGCCCTCCTCAAGGGAATCACCGCGAACACCGTCATGGCCGAGCTGTTCGGCAAGGTGACCGGCTGCTCCCGAGGGAAAGGCGGCTCCATGCACCTGTTCGACGCCGCCCGGCGGTTCATGGGTGGGCACGGCATCGTGGGCGGACATATCCCGCTCGCCGCGGGGATCGCCTTCGCGATCAAGTACCGGGGGGGGAGCGAGGTCTGTCTCTGCTACTTCGGCGAAGCCGCCGTCAACATCGGGGCGTTCCACGAGGCCGTGAACATGGCCTCGGTCTGGAAGCTCCCGGTCATCTTCCTGTGCGAGAACAACCGCTACGGCATGGGGACCGCCTTTGAGCGGGTCGCGGCGGTGACCGATGTGGTCGAGCACGCCTGCAGCTACGACATCGCGGGCGAGGTCGTGAACGGAATGGACGTCCTCGAGGTCTACGCGGCCGTGGAACGGGCCGCGCAGCGGGCGCGCAACGGCGGCCACCCCACTCTGCTGGAGGTTCGGACCTACCGGTTCATGGGCCACTCGATGTCCGATCCTCTCCACGGCGTCTACCGGACCAAGGAAGAGGTCGAAGAGCAGAAGAAGAAGGACCCGATCGCGAAGCTGGCGCATCAGCTGATGGAGCAGGGCGTGATCGACCAGGCAGGACTGGATGAGCTGGACGCGGGCGTACACGCCGAAGCCGACGCCGCCGTCAAGTTCGCCGACGAGAGCCCGGACCCGGAGCTCTCCGAGCTGACTCAGCACGTGCTCGCGGACTGACGCGATGCCGACGATCACCTATCGCGACGCGCTGAACCAGGCGCTGCGGGAGGAGATGCAGCGCGATCCCAACGTCTTCCTGATGGGAGAAGAGGTGGGGGTCTACCAGGGCGCCTACAAGGTGAGTCGCGGCCTGCTCGAGGAGTTCGGCGCGCAGCGGGTGGTGGACACGCCCATCGCCGAGCTGGGGTTCGCCGGGATCGGCGTCGGGGCGGCGATGGGGGGCCTGCGGCCGGTGATCGAATTCATGACCTGGAACTTCGCGACGCTCGCGCTCGATCAAATCGTGAATTCCGCCGCGAAGATGCTGTACATGTCCGGTGGACAGTTTCCGATGCCGATCGTATTCCGCGGGCCGAACGGGGCGGCGTTGCAGCTCGGGGCGCAGCACTCGCAGGCCTGGGAGTCCTGGCTCGCGCACATCCCGGGTCTCAAGGTCGTGGCCCCGGCGACGCCGGCCGACGCCAAGGGACTCCTCAAGTCCGCGATCCGCGACAATAACCCGGTCATCGTGCTGGAGGGCGAAATGCTCTACAACACGAAGGGCGAGGTCCCGGACGGCGAGGTGCTGGTCCCCATCGGCAAGGCCGACTTGAAGCGCGACGGCAAAGACGTCACCCTCGTCTGCCATTCCAAGACGGTCACCCCTACGCTGAAGGCCGCCGACCAGCTGGCCGAGCAGGGAGTCGCCGCGGAGGTGCTCGACCTGCGGAGCCTGCGCCCGCTCGACGAGGAAGCCATCCTCGGGTCGGTCGGCAAAACCAATCGCGCGGTGGTGGTCGAGGAAGGCTGGCCCCACGCCGGGATCGGCGCGCAGGTGGTGGACTTGATTCAGCGGGAAGCCTTCGATCTGCTCGATGCCCCGGTGCTCCGAGTCACGCAGGCCGACGTCCCGATGCCCTACAACAAGCTGCTGGAGCGCGCGGCCAAGCCATCGCCCGACAAGGTCGTCGCGGCGGCCCGGCGCGTGCTCTACCTCGAGTAGCCCCCCGTGGCCACCAAGGTCGTCATGGAAGCCTTGTCGCCCACCATGGAGGAAGGGCGGCTGGTCAAATGGACCAAGCAGGAGGGTGAAGGGGTCAAGACCGGCGAGACCCTGGCCGAGGTGGAAACCGACAAAGCGGTGATGGAGCTGGTCGCGCGGGCCGACGGTCAGCTGCTCAAGCGCGTCGTGGCGGAGGGAGCGACCGTCCCGGTCGGGAACGTCGTGGCGTATATCGGGGCGCCCGGGGAGAAGGTCGATGGGGCGGCACCGAGTGCGCCCGCAGCCCAAGCGGGAAGCGGGAAGCGGGAAGCGGGAAGTGTGGTACCTGTTGCGGCGCCTGCCGCTGCGGCGCCAGCACCCGCTGTAGCCGTCGCGGCGGAAGGCTCCCGAATCAAGGCGTCACCCCTCGCCAAGCGAATCGCTCGAGAGACCGGCGTCGATCTGAATCTGGTGCGAGGCTCGGGACCGGGAGGACGTGTTGTGAGACGCGACCTCGAAGGAGCCCGCGCGCAAACCGCATCGGCCCCCGCGGCTGTGGCTGCCAGCAGAGCAGCGCCCGTCCCTCGTCCCGCGTCCCCCGTCTCCACGGGGGCCCCGTACGAAGACATCCCCCTCACCCAAATCCGCAAGACGATCGCGAAGCGACTCGCCACCTCGCTCGGCCCCGTCCCCCACTTCTTCCTCACGACCGAAGTGGACATGGAGCGGGCCGCCGAGGCGCGCGAGGCCCTGAACCAGCAGCTCGGCGATCAGGGCAAGAAGATCAGCTTCAACGACATCATCGTGAAGGCGACCGCTCTGGCGCTGGCCCGGCATCGCGCCTGCAACGCCTGGTTCCAGGACGACCACATCCGCTACTGGAACGAGGTGCACATCGGGATGGCGGTCGCGGTGGAGGACGGCCTGATCACGCCGGTGATCCGTCACGCGGACCGGAAGTCGCTGGCCGAAATCGGCGCCGCGGCGCGCGAGCTGGCGCAGCGGGCGCGAGAGCGGCGCCTCACCCCCGACGAGTATACGGGCTCCACCTTTTCCGTCTCGAACCTCGGCATGTTCGACATCGACCAGTTCACCGCGGTGATCAACCCGCCGGAGGCGGGGATCATCGCGATCGGCTCGATCGTCCAACGGCCGGTGGTCGTCGGGGGCTCGGTCGTCCCGCGGCGGCGCCTGCGCATCACGATGAGCTGTGATCACCGGGTGATCGACGGCGCGACCGGGGCCGCGTTCCTGCAGACGCTGAAGCAGATGCTGGAGAATCCGTTGGCCATGTTATGAAGTGCGAAATGCGAAGTGCGAAATGCGAAGTGGACGGCCCCGATTCGATATCCGGGAGCCGCTACAGCGCTCGCCTCGGCATTTCGCACTTCGCACTTCGCATTTCGCACTGGGAGGGGTCTTGCCGAACACCTTTGACGTGATCGTTTTGGGAGGGGGCCCCGCCGGCTACGTCTGCGCCATCCGCGCCGCGCAGCTGGGGCTCGCCACCGCCGTCGTCGAGAAAGAGAAGCTCGGCGGGGTGTGCGTGAACATCGGCTGCATCCCGACCAAGGCCCTGCTTTCTTCCGCCCTGCTCGCCACCCAGGCCCGTCACGCCGCGGAGTTCGGCGTTTTGGTGGGCGAGGTGAAGACCGATTACGGCGTCGCGATGAAGCGCTCGCGCAAAGTGGCCGACCAGAATTCGAAGGGCGTCGAATTCCTGATGAAGAAGTTCAAGATCACCGTGGTCAAGGGTGCGGGCGTGCTGCAGCCGGGAAAAAAGGTGAAGGTCGGCGCCGACGTCCTGGAGGCAAAAAAGGCGGTCGTCATCGCCACGGGGTCCCGGGTGAAAGGCATTCCCCAGATCGGTCTCGAGATCAACAAGACCACCGTCATCTCTTCGGATGAGGCGTTGTTCCTGGAACAGGCGCCCAAATCGATCGCCATCGTCGGCGCCGGCGCCGTAGGGATGGAGTTCGCCGATGTCTTCAACGCCTTCAGCTCGACGGTCACCGTGCTGGAGATGCTGCCCCGCGTATTGCCGCTCGAGGACACCGAGGCCTCCGACGCGGTGGCCAAAGTCTTCAAGAGGCGCGGGATCACCACGATCGCGGCCGCCAAGGTCACCAAGGCGACGGTGGGGAAGGACAAGGTCACGCTGGACGTCGAAGCCGGCGGCGCCAAGCAACAGGTCGAGGCTGCCGTGGTGCTGATGGCCGCCGGCCGCGCGGTGAATACCGAGAACATCGGGCTCAAGGAGTGCGGCATCCAGCTCACCGACCGCGGCTTCATCAAAGTCGACCAGAACCTCCAGACCACGACCCCGGGGTACTACGCCATCGGCGACGTCGCCGGCCCGCCGATGCTGGCCCACAAAGGAAGCCGCGAGGGTGTCGTCGTGGCGGAAACGATCGCCGGGCACAAGCCGCACCCGATCCGGTACGACAACGTCCCCAGCGTGACCTACTGCCATCCCGAAGTCGCGAGCATCGGCATGACCGAGGAGCAGTGCAAGGAGCGGAAGCTCGACTACGTGGTGGGCCGTTTCCCCTTCTCCGCCAACGGCCGAGCCCGGGCGGCCGGGGAGACCGACGGCTTGGTCAAGATCATCCGCGACAAGAAGTACGGCGAGATCCTCGGCGCGCACATCGTGTCCGCCCATGCATCGGAAATGATCCATGAGCTGGCCGTCGCCCGCGAGAACGAGTACACCGTCGAGGAAGTCGACCTCGCCATCCACGCCCATCCGACACTGTCCGAGGCGATCGCCGAAGCGGCGCTCGATTCCCTCGGCCGGGCGCTGAACATCTGACCGACCAGGCGCCGAAGGATCCGATCGCCATCGGGCTGGGCGCGCTGGCGTGCGGTGCCGGCCTGGGAGGAGCGGTCCTGACGGTCGCCCAGATACTCGTCAGACTGCTGCAAGGCCGCCTCGACCCCGACCTCTATGCCGAGGCCGCCGCCGATCCGCTGTTCTATGGCCTGTTCGCGGCCATCGGCACCGGCGCGTTCTTCGGCTGGCGGCGCAGCCGCCCGGTGGACAACCTCTGGCAGTCCGGCGTGATCGCAGTTCTCGCCGCAGTCGGCGCGCTCCTCATTGGATTCCTCGCTGCCCTGGCGGATCGCTGGTTGGGTCTCCCTGGCCTCCTCGCTTGGGGGATCGCCGCCGCCGCATTCGGCGTGATGGGGAGTCGCTGGTCGATACGCGGGGCGACGGGCCGGCCACCAGGAGCACCGGCCACGTGACCGCACCGCTGCTCGAGGTCATACAGGCCGGCCGCGTCCCATATGGCGAAGCCCTCGCCTGGCAGCGCCGTCTCGCGACCGAGCGGATCGATGGCCGGCTCGACCACGACCTGCTGTTGCTGCTCGAGCACCCGCCCGTCATCACCCTCGGCCGCGGCGCCCACCAGCAACATCTCATCCGTCCGGACGGCGTGGACGTCTTTGAGGTGGAGCGCGGCGGCGACGTGACCTATCACGGTCCCGGCCAACTCGTCGGGTACCCGATTATGGATCTCCGGGGCGATGGCCACCGTCAGGACCTCCACTGGTACCTCCGCACCCTCGAGCAGGCGCTGATCGACGGTCTGGCGACGCTCGGGCTCGCCACCGAGCGCCATTCCGACTACACCGGCGTCTGGACGCGGCCCGGGGATGGCGGCGAGAGCCGCAAGATCGCGAGCATCGGGGTCCACGTGAAACAGTGGGTCACCTGGCACGGATTCGCTTTGAACGTCACGACCGAGCTCGCCGCCTTCGATCGCATCGTCCCGTGCGGCATTCCGGGGGTCGTGATGACATCGGTGGAGCGGGAGCTGGGGAACGGGCGGGACACCCTCTGGGCTGACACTGTTGAGGCGGTGATCCACGGGTTTGCGGGCGCCTTCGGCATGGCGGCAGTCCCTTCGTGAAGGATCGCCTGCCCCCGGGCCAGATCCTCACTTCCAAGTGGCCGGTGCTCCACTATGGGTTGGTGCCGCACGTCGACACCCGCACGTGGACGTTCACCGTCGACGGACTCGTCGAGCGTCCCTTCACGCTCAGCTATGACGAGCTGCTGCAGCTGCCGCGCAAGACCGTCGCCTGCGACATCCACTGCGTGACCACCTGGAGCCGCTTCGACAACAGCTTCGAAGGCGTGGCCGTGCAGCTGCTGCTCGAGCGCGCGGGGCTCCGGCGCGAGGCGAGGTATTGCCTGGTTTCGGCGGAAGAGGGATTCACGACCAACCTGCCTCTCACCGACCTCGACCGGCCGGAGAACCTGATCGCCCTGAAACACGATGGGGAATGGCTCACGCCGGAGCACGGGTACCCAGCGCGGCTGATGGTGCCGCACCTCTACTTCTGGAAGAGCGCGAAGTGGGTCCGCGGACTCACGTTCCTCGAGGAGGACGTTCCCGGGTTCTGGGAGCAGAACGGCTACCACATGCGCGGCGACCCGTGGACCGAAGAGCGCTACGGTGGGCGGGGACTCACCCAGCACGACATCAACCGGTTGAGAAATGCGAGTAAACGATAGGAGCGTCGTCAGATGAGGCGACGTTAGGAAACGGCGACGTTAGGGTGAATCGGCGCATAGGGGCGAGCATCGCCTCATTCTAGCGCCGCCTTGCTCTAGCGTCGTTTCACTCTAACGTCGCCTCATCTACCGTCGTTTCTCTCTCCCAGCAGCTCGAAGAACCGCCCGAACACCGCAATCCCATCCCACAGCTGCTGCACATCGAGCTTTTCATCGGGAGCGTGCAGCCGGTCGTCCGGCAAGCCGATGCCGGTGAGCACTACCGCGGCGCCCCGCTGACCCAGGGCCGGCACGATGGGAATCGAGCCGCCGGCGCGGGCCGGCACCGTGCCGCGTCCCACTACCTCCCTGAACGCGCGATCCAGCAGGAGGAACGCGGGATGGTCGAGCTTGATCTGTGCCGGGTCTGCTCCATGCAGCACGCGCACCGAAGCGGTGATGTACTTGGGCGAGAACCGCTTGACGGCCAGGCTGAGCTGGCGAGCCACGGTCTTCATTTTCTGGTCGGGCACGAGGCGCAAACTGACCTTGGCGGTGGCCTCCGCGGGGATCACGGTCTTCGCGCCGTTGCCGGTGAACCCGCCCATGATCCCATGGATCTCGAAGGTGGGTAGCGTCCAGAGGCGCTCCAGGACTGAGTACTTCCGCAGGCCGGCGAGCGCCTTGGCCTGCACGCGCTTCTTCAGGAACTCCGACTCCTTGAACGGCAGCTTCTTCCAGGTGGCGAGCTCGGCCCGCGAGGGACGTCGGACCGCCGCGTAGAGGCCGGGAATGTGGATCCGGCCGTCGTCGGTCTTGAGACGCCCCAGCAAGCGCAGCAGCTCTTCGTGGGCGTTCGGCACCGCGCCGCCATACTCCCCAGAGTGCAGATCCGACTTGGCCGTCCGAACCGTGATTTCGGCGTAACACATCCCGCGCAGGGTGTTGTACACGGCGGGCCACCCGGGGGCGACGTACGACATGTCGGCGACGAGGGCCAGGTCCGCCCGCGTCCGCTCCGGCTCCCGGCGCAGCAGATCGAAGAGGACCTTGCTGCCGTACTCCTCTTCACCTTCGATCAAGAACCGGAAGTTGATGGGGGGAGCGCCGAGGGCTTCGATCGCCCGCAACAGGCAGAAGACCTGTCCCTTGTCATCCGCGGCGCCGCGCGCGTAAATGCGGCCGTCCCGGACCGTGGGCTCGAACGGGGGCGACGTCCACTCGGCGAGCGGATCCGGCGGTTGCACATCGTAGTGCCCGTAGATGAGCAGGGTGGGCGCGCCCGGCACGTCGGGCCCGACGCCCCAGACCACGGGATGCGTATCGCTCCCCAAGAGCTGCACGTCGCGACAGCCCAGTCGCCGCAGGTCGGTCGCCACCCACTCCGCCGCGCGACGACAATCCGCGTTGTGCGCGGGCAGTGTGGAAATGGAAGGGATGCGGAGAAACTCGGACAGCTCGCGAAGAATGCGTTCACGTTCCATGGGCGCACAATCTAGCGAGGCCGGGCGCCGCCTAGCCAGCATCCGGAGCGGGCGTATCTTTGCCCGCCATGCGGACGACCGCCTCTTACGAGTTGTTCCCCGACGCCCCGAGTGAACGGGAGATGGCGCGGGCGCGGTGGTTGGCGCGGGAAGGTCGTCTGGCCGACGCCGAGGCGGCGTACCGCGAGGTGCTGCAGCGGAGCCCCGATCTGAAGCCGTGCTGGGCCGAATACTTCGAGCTGCTGCGGGGCCAGGGCCGCGCCGCGGATGCCTTGCGGCTCGCCGAGGCGGCCCAGGCGCACTTCGCCGATTCCGCCTTCGCCCTCGCGTTGACCGGCGCGGCGCTGATCGAGCTGGAGCGCTACCGCGATGCGCTGGGCACACTGGAACGGGCCGTCGAGGCGGACCCGGACCTGGGCCTCGTCTGGCACGAGCTGGGCTATGCCGCCTATCGCCTGGGGGATCGCAACCGCGCCCTCCTGGCCATCGACCGCGCGTTCGCCCTGGAGCCCCATACCGAGACCCTCAAGCTGCGGGGGCGCATCCTGCGGGATGCCGGCCGGTACCAGGCAGCGGAGGTCGCGTTCGAGGGTGCGTCGCAGGCGGCGGAGCATCCCGAGCAGCGGGCCGCTGCCGAGCGGGAGATTCTGGTCACGCGCCGGTACGCCTTGTACGCCCCCCGCCGTCCCGACGAGCTGCGCCCGGGCGAACAGTGGTTTGCCGACAGCGGCGCGGTGATCCTCGCTCCGGATTCCGGACCCGTGGCGCCAAGCGATGAAGCGCTGATGGTCGCCCTGACCGAGCTGATCCAGGATTCCGGCTGGCGGTTCGGCCAGATTGTCGCCGTTGGCCCGACGTTGCCGCTGTGGAGCACCCTCGCGGAGACGATCGGCGCGCCGCTGGTGGCCCGCGCGGGCTTTGACGTCGCCGCGGTTCCTCTCGTCGTCGCCGTGCGGCCGCTCGCCCCCGACACCGGGTGGAACGAGCTCGCCGCTCGGACGGCCGCCGAGGGGTCGGGGCTGGTGTTCGTCCTGGAACACCCGGCCGAGACC
This sequence comes from Gemmatimonadales bacterium, assembly GCA_035500495.1. Classification (GTDB taxonomy): domain Bacteria; phylum Gemmatimonadota; class Gemmatimonadetes; order Gemmatimonadales; family GWC2-71-9; genus DASTHG01. The sequence continues at coordinate 20,114 of DATJXC010000029.1, read as the reverse complement.
CCGCCCCCGCAGGTCCAGACCGACGTGGCCGGAGTACTCACCGACGGTGGCATCCGCCGGGCCCGGATGCCCAGCGTCGCGCACGCCCTGTCGGAGGCTCAACACCCAGCGACCCGCTTCGCCGGGCGCCGCCTTCGTCACAGCTGATCCGGGGAGGTTTCGTTGACCGCCACCGCCGCAGGCGCCCGCCCGACGATCTCCGGCCGCGCCATCGCCAAGAGCCAATTCGATCGGGCCGCGGACCTCATCAACCTCGAGAGCTACATGCGGCGGATCCTGATCACGCCGTTCCGCGAAGTGCAGGTGGAGGTCCCGGTACGGATGGACGACGGGCGGATCGAGGTCTTCACAGGGTATCGCATCCAGCACAGTGGGGCCCGCGGACCCTGCAAGGGAGGCATCCGCTACCATCCCGAAGCCGACCATGACGAAGTGCTCGGTCTCGCCACGATCATGACCTGGAAGACCGCGCTGATGGACATCCCCTTTGGCGGAGCCAAGGGCGGGGTCACGGTGGACCCGCGGAAACTCTCGAAACTCGAGCTGGAGCGACTGACCCGCCGCTTCACGCAGCGCATCTCGATCGTCCTGGGCCCGTATCGCGACATCCCCGCCCCGGACGTGAACACCAACGCCCAGGTGATGGCCTGGATCCTCGACGAGTATTCCAGCCGGCAGGGCTACACGCCGGCCGTCGTGACCGGGAAGCCCGTGTCGCTCGGCGGCTCACTGGGACGGGAGGAAGCCACCGGGCGCGGGGTCATGTACGTGATGGCGGAGTACGCGCGCGACTTCGGGATCCCGCTCCGCGGCGCACGGGTGGTCGTCCAGGGGTTCGGCAACGTCGGCAGCCATCTCACCCGCCTCCTCGTCGCCGAGCAGGGCGCCAAGGTCGTCGCCGTGAGCGACGTGGACGGCGGGGTTCACAACGACAAGGGACTCGACATCCCGGGACTGCTCCAGCACGTGGCCGAACGACGCCCGGTCTCCGAGTGGAAGGGCGGCAAGGCGATCACCAACGCCGACCTCTGGAAGGTGCCGTGCGAGTGGCTCGTCCCGGCGGCCCTGGGCGGGGTGATCACCAAGGAGACCAACGCCAGGACGCTCGACTGCAAGGTCGTGGTGGAAGGCGCCAACGAGCCGACGACCCCGACCGCCGATCTGATTCTGGCCGAGCGCGGCATTCCGGTCATCCCCGACTTCCTCGCCAACGCGGGGGGCGTGACGGTCAGCTACTACGAGTGGGCGCAGAACCTGCAGCAATACCGCTGGACCCACGAGAAGGTCAACGAGGAATTGAAAGCGACGATCACCAAGGCGTACGCGGCCGTTCGCGACCTCGCTAAGGAGCGGGGTGCCACCTTCCGCACGGCGGCCTATGCGATCGCCCTACAGCGGGTCGCCGAGGCGGAGCGTCTTAGAGGGAACTAGTTGGCGGGAATCCCCGGCCGGGAATACAGGGCCCGGTAGGGATCCTGATCCGGCTGGGTCAGGACCCGCACTTGAATCGCCCGGATTGCCTCGCTGATCGACCCTCCCGCCTGGACGAAGATCTCGTCGAACTGATTCAAGTTGTGCCGGTAGATCCGCTGCGCGATCACCACCGCGTTGTTGAGCGGGCCCCGCGCGAACCAGCGCCAGTCGTAGGTCTCGAGATTCTGCCCCACCGTCCCCGTCAGTTGATCGCGCGCCCAACCGAAGATCGCCTCGCGCGCGCTGTCCACCGCGGCCGGCGTGTGCACTTCCGCATAGGCGGAGTCGAGCCGGCGCGCCAGCTCCGCATAAAACACATCCAGCGCCCGCTCATCCCCCCAGCGGGCCACGGCACGATGGGCGTCGATCGTGTCCCCGCGGGAGCGGAAGAACGCCGCGGCGCCGCGGTACCCCACGAATTCCGCGAAGCTCTCGTTGAATGGCGTCTGGCTGCGCAGGTACAGGGTGTTGTGCGTCAGCTCGTGGATCACCGTCGCTACGAGCTCCATCGTGTCGCGAGAAACGACGGTGGAAAACAGCGGGTCCGAGAAGTACCCCAGCGTCGAGAACGCGCCCGAGGGACGCAGGTAGGTGTCGAACCCCTGCCGCTCGAGCTCGGCCTGGGCGTCCCTGGCGCGGGCCGCGTCGAAAAATCCCTTGTACGGCACCACGCCGACGATCGGGTAGCTCCAGGTGTATTCACGCAGCCGGTCCCGTCGCGCCGCCGAGAGGACGTGCAACAATGTGTCGCGACCGACGTTCACGTATGTCGTATACGTCTCCCCCACGGCGAGGTGGAGGGAGTCCGCGGCGAATGCACGGGCCGCGAGTACCAGGCGCAACCGTTGCCGCAACGCGGCCGGCACACTCGAGTCCGCCACCAGCCGGTTGATCGAGCGCCGCTTGAGGAGAATGCGGGCCTCTTCGACGCCGGCGCGGGCGAGGTAGCGGGCATCGGGAGACATCGCGAGCGCGAGCCCCAGGGCGATCGGCAACCCGATCGCGACCCCCAGGAAGAGGCGGCGCACGATGGCGCCCCAAGCCGGCCGGCGACGCTCGACTACGTCGACCATCGCATCCCCACACGGTGGGTCGGGCCCCCGACCAGGTTATACGTCTGATAGGCGTAGTCCAGGTTCACCTTTCCCACCCGGAGCCCGCCCCCCACGCTCCACCGCGACTCGGCACTGGTCGGTGATCGCGTCGCATAGCCGATGCGCCCGGTCACACCCACCGACCGACTTCCCAGGCCGCCTTCGAGACCCACCAACAGCTGAGCGGGGGCGCCCTCCGGCCATTCCCCTTCAACCGTCGCGAGCCAGTGATAGGTAGCCTGGGGATTCACATAGTTCGTGGTGAATCCCGCGCGTGTCCGCCGGCCCAGGGTCGAGCCGTTACCGAAATCCCCGCCCAAATTGAGCACGCTCACCCCGAACTCGAGTATCTCGAACACATCGGCGCCCAACCCCACGTTGCCCGCCCAGGTAGACACCGGGGCAAGCCCGATATCCTGGCGCGCATAGGTCGCGCCCCCACCCAGCGCGAAGATACCCCGGCGATACACCAGGGAGGTGGTCCCGAGCAGATCCACCGCGTGGAAGGTCTCGCCGGTGGGTGTCCCGCCGACCACCACCGGCTCGCTGCCGTAGTCCAGCGTCTGCCCGCCGACCCCCCAGTTGAACTGGCCCAGGCGCAGGGCGAGGGCGGCCGTCGTGTAGTTGGTGCCGGCCAGATACGGCTCGAACGAGGCCTCGAGTGAGACGTGGCGCACCGGCGCGATTCCCGCGGGATTATCGAAGATCGCCGCGGCGTCGCCGAGGATCGCTACGCCAACGCCCCCCATCGCCGCCATCCGCGTCGATCCGGAGAGGTTCGGCAACACACTGCCCTCCGATTGCGCCGCGGCCCGCGCCGCGCAGCCGCAGACGAGCACCAGGAGGGCGAAACGGCGCATCAGCGGATCCGAATGAGATTGAGCCGCGGCGTGAGTGAGGCGCTGATCGCCGCCCCGGACGGTCCGCTCAAGAATAGTGAGAAACCCTGCTCCCCAGGGCCCTGCAGCGCCAACGCGTAGACCCCCGATCCGGCCTTGAGCGTCCCGGACCTGGAGATCTCGGTTCCAGGCCCGGCCACCGGCGTCAGGGGATAGGGCTTGGGGAAGCTCCCCGGCATTTGCACGTTGAGCGACGCGTAGGTGGTGCGCAGGTGCCAGGAGGTGTACTGCAGCTCCGGAGGCGCAGTGAACCCGGGCAGGTCGGAGACGTAGTTCGCGAGCGCCCAATGCTCCACGATAGTGGAGAATGGCATGCCGCCGGCCGCCGCGACGTTGGCGCCGCCGACGAGATTGGTCTCCAGCAGCTTGCGTGTGAAGGCCGCCGTGGCGGTGAATGAAGTGTCGGTACGGAATTGATCGTCGATGAAGCGCACGAACAACCAGGCGGCCCCGCGTTCGGCGAGGGTACCGATCCCGCTCCCCGCCAATAGAAAATGGTACTCGGTCGAATCGAGGTACTGGTAGGCATTGTACAAATCGAAGATCAAGTAACGCGAGAAGGTCGAATCGTCACCCGTCGCCAGGTAGCTTCGGCCCCCCAGCTCTTCGGCGAAATGCGACAAGCCCTCATTCAACCACAGGACTTCGGCCTGGCTCCCGCGGACCAGCACGTGCTGGTTGAAGCTGACCATGTGCTGGAATTCGTGGACGAAGGTGATCGGCACCTGGTGCTTGACCTCGCTCGCGCCGTGGGCGCACGAAACCGTACTGTCCGGATCGGCGACGATCGAGTAGAACACCTCGCCATGGTTGAACCGGGAGTCGCTGGCGTAGGCCGGATCCAGGTCGGCGCCGAAAAAGAAGCCTGCGATATACCCGGAGGTCTTGCAGTCCTTCTTGCTCACGAGCTTGTTCACTACCGGGGTCATCAACACGAACACCACACCGTTGTTGTCGATATCGGACTCACGCCCGAAGGACGTGGTATCGAGCGGATAGAGCCGGGCGTCGAAGATGGTGGAAAGCGTGTCGAGGTCGGCCGAATCGAGACCGGCCGCCGGCGCCGCGTTGTCGACAAAGATGGCCAGGTGGGTCGAGACGGTCTTGGCGGTGGCGGTCACCTTGGTGAACGACGAGCAGGAGAGGTTCGCGCACACGCTGAACACGCGGGTATCTCCCACCACGGGCGGACCGGCGGGTGACGCCTCACGCGCCTCGGGCGGCGTCCCCCCCGCGGGAGTGGGCGTCCCGTACCACCGCGCTTCCTCGGCCCGGCGGAGAAACAGGTGGAACCGCTCGGCCGGACTCAGCTGGGGGGGGCTCATCGTGTTGGCCACGGCCGCTACTTGCTGGCCGCCGGTGAGATAGTAGCTCGCCGTCGCCCCCTCGATCTCCGTCGCGAGCTGCGGCGCGGCGAGGTATTCAGCGGAATCGACGGCGGACGTGTCCGGTGGGAGCAGGAAGCACCCCAGGTCGCCAAGCGGCGCCAGCGCGGCGTACTGGCCGACCGCCAGGCTCACTGCTTGTCCCGACGAGGGCTTGCAGGGCGGAGGCGTCGCGCTCGAGGACGCGGAATCGCTGCACGCGGCACCGGCCAGGAGAATCCCAACGACCGCGAACGACGGCCCCAGCCTGGTCAGCACCTAAGCACTCCTTTGAAGCGAGTCGCCCACCAGCAGTGTCACGCGCCTCAAGGCGAGGGGCCCCAAGACCGCGTTGACCGCCACGACCCCTACGATCAGGGCCTGAAGGGATACCCCCCACTCCGGAAAGGCGTGCCGGGCCGCCGCGGCAAGCCAGAGGATCAAGCCGGATTGAGACAGCAGCCCCACCCATCCATACCGTGCAAGGTCCATCCTCACCTCGTGGCGTGCCGCCCAGCGTCCGCCGGCATACAGACCAACGACTCGTGCCGCGGCCACAACCAGCACCCAGCCCCAGAGATCGCTGGTGTCGGTCAGGTCGATCCCGGCTCCCAGGAGCCCGAAAGCCGTCGCGAACAGCGGCGCCCGCAGAGTATCGAATATGCCCCCCAAACCACGAGCCAGCGGCCCCTCCCGGGTCCATGGGATCAGGCACAGGCCAGCCATGAGCCCGGTGAACACGGGATCGAGATGCAGGAGCCGGGCCATCAGGGCGATCGCCACCCCCGCCAATACAGGTGGTAGCAGGGACGCCACTCCCCCAATCCGCGCCAGGCACACGCCGCCCAGGGCGACGGCGACCCCGCCCACGACCGACCCGAGGAGCAGCCCCAGCGGACGTAGCGCGCCATGCGAATCATAGGCGCCGGGACTCGAGACGAGTGGGGCACCGATGAAGATCACGGCAAACAGGGCGGCGGCGAGCAGGTCGCGGGCGACATTCGCGCCGAGCATTGCCTGGGCGAATCCCTGCTCCGCGCCGGTGGTCGCGATGGTCAACGTCGGAGAGGACGCGATGGCGCTGGCGCCCACCACGAGGGCGACGATCAGGAGATCACCGAAGGGCTCGTGGGCGGTAGGTGGGAACCAGTGCGCCAGCGCCACCATCACGAGGGCGACACAGGCGGCCGGACCGAGGGCCGTCGCGCCGAGGAAGCGCAACAGCGAGCGGCGGTCCAGGGACAACGCCCCGAGGCGCAGCGAGGTACCGGCGACCAGCGCGGTGGCCGCGAGCACCACATCCCCCGTGAATCCCAAGGCAGCCACTTCGTCACCACGGATCAGCCCCAGCCAGGAGGGACCGAGCACGAACCCGGTAACCACGTAGGCGGTTACCGCCGGTACCTTGACCGTCTCGGCCCACGCACCGAGCACCAGGCTCGCCGTCACGAGAAAACCGAGCGCGAGGACGGCGCGTCCGGGCAACGGAGCGGCGGCCGTGAGGCGATGCAGCAGGACCATCGTCAGGACGACGAGGAAGAAGAGACCGGCTCGGCGCATGGGGCCGAAATCTCAGCGAGACAATGGGTTTTGACAATGCAACGGACCGCCGATTATCTATTCTCACGATGGCTTTCGTTCACCTCCATACCCACAGCGAATACTCCCTCCTCGACGGCGCCAACCGCATCCCGGACCTGCTCGACCGGATCACGGCGCTCGGGATGGATTCGCTCGCGGTCACCGACCACGGCAACCTGCACGGGGCATGGACCTTCTATGAGGAAGCAAAGACCCGGAAGGTCCGACCGATCCTCGGATTCGAGGCCTACCTGGCCTTCGGCAGTCGCAAGCTGCGGGAGAGGCCCACTGACGCCCCTGGCCCCTACAGTCACCTCGTCCTCCTCGCCAAGAACCGCGCCGGTTACCAGAACCTGATCAAGCTCTCCTCCATTGGATTCCTGGAGGGCTATTACCGGCGGCCGCGCATCGACCGGGAGGTGCTGGAGCAGCATCGGGAAGGGATCATCGGCCTCGCCGCCTGTCTCTCGGGTGAGATCGCCCTGTATCTACGGCAAGGCAACTACGAGGCCGCCCGGAGCAGCGCCGAGTATTTCGCCCGGGTCTTCGGCAGGGACGGATTCTGGCTCGAAGTCCAGAACCATGGGATCGAGGAGGAGCGGACGGTGACAGCGGGCATGTTCCGCCTCGCCGACGAGCTGGGACTCCCGGTCGTCGCCACCAACGACGCCCACTATCTCCGGAAGGACGACGCCGAAGCCCACGACGTGCTGCTGGCGATCGGGACCGGAAAGGACCTCGACGATCCCAAACGGTTCCGGTTCTTCGGCCAGGAGAGCTACGTCAAGTCCGAGGCCGAGATGCGGCCGCTCTTCCCCGACCGACCGGACGTGCTGGCCGAGACGGCCCGGGTCGCGGCGCTCTGCGAATTCGACTTCGAGAAGCGGTATTTCCTGCCGCAGTATCCGCGGCCGCCCGAGTTTGCGAGCGACAACGACCTGCTGGTGCATCTCGCGCGCCAGGGCGCCGAGGAACGCTACGGCGCGCCGCTGCCCCTGGCCGTGGCGGATCGGCTGGCCTACGAGCTCGACGTCATTCAACGCACCGGGTACGCCGGGTACTTCCTCATCGTCTACGACCTGATCAAGGCGGCGCGCGACCGCGGCATTCCCACCGGACCCGGCCGGGGATCGGCCGCCGGCTCGGTCGTGGCGTACGCGCTGCGCATCACCAACGTCGACCCGCTCCGCTTCGACCTGCTGTTCGAGCGATTCCTGAATCCGGAGCGGATCTCGATGCCCGACATCGATCTCGACTTCTGCTTCGAGCGCCGCGGCGAGCTGATCGAGTATGTCCGCGCCCGCTACGGGCGGGAGTCGGTTGGGCAGATCGTCACCTTCGGCACGCTCAAGGCCCGCGCCGCCTTCCGCGACGTCGCCCGCACGCTCCGGATGGAGATCGGCGAAGTCGACCGGGCGACCAAGCTGATTCCGGCCGGACCCGCCACGCCGTGGACGCTCGCGGAGGCCGCCGAGCGGGTCCCCGAGCTGAGGGCGCTCGTGGCCCAGGACGACCGCGTGCGCAAAGTGATCGATCTGGGCAGTCGCATCGAGGGCCTGGCCCGCCACGCTTCGGTGCACGCCGCCGGCCTTGTCATCGCCCCGGGCCCGCTCGCCGACTACGTGCCGGTCTGCCTCGCGCCCCAGGACACGGACGCGATCATCACCCAGTACGACATGGTGGCCCTCGAGAAGGTCGGGATGCTGAAGATCGACCTGCTCGGCCTGAAAACGCTCACGGTGATCCACGATACGGTGGAGGCGGTCCGCGAGCGGCACGGAATGACCGTCGACGTGGACACGCTCGATCTCGAGGATCCAGAGGTGTATCGGCTGCTCCGTTCCGGCCGGACCGCGGGCGTATTCCAGTTTGAATCCGCGCTCGCCACCGACTGCCTGCGCCAAATGAAGTGCGATCGGTTCGACGATTTGGTGGCGGCCAATGCGCTGCTGCGACCGGGTCCGCTCGACACGGGGATGCACCTCGTATTCATCAATCGGAAACTCGGGCGTGAGCAGGTGCGGTACCCGCATCCAGCCCTGGAAGAGGTGCTGCAATCCACCTATGGCGTGATCACGTACCAGGAACAGGTGATGCGGATCGCCAACATCCTGGGGGGCTACTCGCTCGCCGAAGCCGATGTGCTGCGCAAGGCGGTCGGGAAGAAAGACAAAGCGCTGATCGAGGCGGAGCTGGAGCGGTTCGTCGAGCGCGCCGTCGCGCGGGGGCACGACCGCCGCGTCGTCAAAGACATCGCCGCGCAGATCGAGACGTTCGGACGGTATGGGTTCAACAAGTCCCACGCGGTCGCCTACTCGCTCCTGTCCTATCAGACCGCCTGGCTCAAGGCGCATTACCCCGCCGAATTTCTCGCGGCGCTGCTTTCGTCCGAAATCGGCGACACCGACAAGGTCGTGCAGTACATCAACGAGGCCCGCGAGCTCGGCCTGGAGGTGCTGCCGCCCGACGTGAACGAATCGCGCTTCAAATTCTCCGTCATCGGTGATCGACGCATCCGCTTCGGCCTCGGGGCCATCAAGAACGTGGGCGCCGGCGCCATCGCGTCCATGCTCGCGGGGCGCGAACGGGGACCGTATGTCTCGCTCGTGGATCTGTGCGAGCGCATCGACCTGCGGTTGTGCAACAAGCGCGTCCTCGAGGCGCTGATCGACGCGGGCGCCTGCGACTCGCTCGACGGCCATCGCGCGCAGCTGGTCGCCGCGCTGGAGCATGCGTTCGCCGAAGCCCAGATCCGGCAGGCGGAACTGGAGGCCGGCCAGGTCGGGCTGTTCGGCGAGGAAGCCCCCGTCCCCCGTCCCGCTACGGCGGTGACCGATACCCCGCCCTGGAGCGAACAGGAGCGGCTCACCCGGGAAAAAGCGGTCCTGGGATTCTTCATTTCCGGGCACCCCCTCGCCAAGTACCGCAGCGAAGTGGAGCTTTTCGGGACCCGGACGACCGCGACGCTGGGCACCTGGACCGAGCAGAAGGTCACCATCGGCGCGGTGGTCACGGTCGTGAAACGGCAGGTGTCTAAGAAGAGCGGCGCCGAATACGCGCGGCTGGTGCTCGAGGACTTTCACGGCACGGCGGAAGCCCTGGTCTTCCCCGAAGCCTGGGCGCGGCTCAACGCGGTGATCCGGCCCGACGCCGCGCTGCTGCTCACGGGCAGCCACAGCCCGCGCGATCGGGGTGAAGAGATGGCGCCGTTCATCGTCGAGCAGGTCCGGGCGTTGGAGGACCTCCTCCCCAGCGGCCACATCGGGCTGGCCCTCCGCTGGACCGCGGCGAGCCCGCCCGATCCCGATGCCGCCCGGGCCGTGGCCGCGCTGTGCGCGGCGCACCCCGGCCCGGCGCCGGTCATCGTGGAATGGAATCGCGATGCGGCGGCCAACGGGGGCGAGACGGTGCGCCTGCGCAGCCGGCGCCTGCGCGTGGACCCGAATGCGGAGCTCATCGGCGCCCTGAAGAGCGTGTTCGGTACCGACCACGTCCACCTGGTGCGAGCGAGCTAGGTACATGGCGACCTACACCCTCGATTTCGAACGCCCGCTGCTCGAAATCGAAAAGCAAATCGAGGAGCTGAAACGGACCGCCGGTGAACAGGCGGCGGAAGTGACGCCACTCGAGCAGCAGCTCGAGCGGCTGCGCGCCGAGATCTACCGTTCCCTGTCGCCGATGCAGCGGGTGCAGGTGGCGCGCCACCCGCGGCGCCCCTACACCCTCGACTACGTGAAAACCGTGTTCACCGACTTCGTGGAGCTGCACGGCGACCGGCTGTTCCGCGACGACCCCGCGCTCGTCGGGGGCTGGGCCCGGCTGGACGGCCAGTCGGTGATGGTGATCGGGCACCAGAAGGGTCGCGACACCAAGGAGAACCTGAAGCGCAACTTCGGGATGGCCCACCCCGAGGGGTACCGCAAAGCGATGCGGCTGATGCAGCTCGCCGAGAAGTTCCACGCGCCGGTCATCACGTTGGTCGACACCCCGGGGGCCTATCCGGGCCTCGGGGCCGAGGAGCGAGGCCAGGCGGAAGCGATCGCCAGGAGCCTCCTGATCATGGCACGGCTCCGCACCCCGATCATCACCGCGGTGATCGGAGAAGGCGGGTCGGGTGGTGCCCTCGCCGTCGGCCTCGCCGACCGCGTGGTCATGCTCGAGAACTCGGTCTATTCCGTCATCTCCCCCGAAGGCTGCGCCGCGATTCTGTGGAAGGATGCGAGCCAGCGGGAGCGCGCCGCCGAGGCCTTGAAGCTCACGGCGCAGGATCTCCTGGGACTCGGCGTGGTGGACGAGATCATCCCCGAGCCGTCCGGTGGCGCGCATGCGGACGCCGACGCGACGGCGCAGGCCCTGGGTGTGTCTCTCCGGCGTCACCTCCACGACCTGCGCCGCATCCGCACCGAAAAGCTCCTCAAACGACGCGAAGAGAAATACCTGTCGATGGGTGTGCTGAGCGAGAAGTGAGGTGAGCGCATTCATCGAGGTCCGGTTCAAGGGCCACCGGCAGGAGTACTTCCAGTGGACCGGCGAGGATGCCCTGCGCCTCGGCGAGCCGGTGATCGTCGAAGCCGAGCGCGGGAAGGACCTCGGGCGTGTCTCCGCGATCGGTCCGGTGGCCGAGAAGAAATGCGAGCGCTGCCAGGTATGCGCATCCCCGGCGCCGACCGCCGGCGACGCGGCCACCCGCCGGATCCTGCGCCGCGCCAATCCGGACGATTTGCAGGTGGCCGAGCGGCTCCGCACCGAAGAGGATGCAGTCCGGCGCACCGTGCGCGACCGCGCCCGTGCGCACGCGCTGGGCATGAAGATTTCGGACACCGAGTGGCAGTGGGATCGCCAGAAGCTCACGGTGTACTTCACCGCCGAGCAACGCGTCGATTTCCGGACGCTGGTCCGCGATCTGGCGGCCCATTTCCGCACGCGCATCGAGCTGCGCCAGATCGGGGCGCGGGACGAAGCCCGCCGCCTCTCCGGGATTGGACGCTGCGGCCGTGAGTATTGCAGCGCCAGCTGGCTCACCGATCTGCGGCCGGTGGGCCTCGCGGTGGCCAAGGACCAGCACCTCTCGCTCAACCCGTCCCAGATCTCCGGGCCCTGCGGTCGGCTGCTGTGCTGCCTGCATTACGAGCACGACTTCTACGTGCAGGCGCGCCGCCGCTTCCCCAAGGAGGGGAAGGCGCTGCGAACCTCGATCGGTACGGAAAAGGTCCTCGCCGTCGACATTTTCCGCGAGCGCGTCACCCTGCGATCCGAAGAGGGGAGTACCCGCGTCATTCCCCTCACGCAGCTCGCTCAGGAAGTGGAAGCGCTGGGCGGGACGCTGCCGTTGCCCGCCGCCATCGCGGCGCCTCCGCCCGCGGCGGAGCTCCACAACACCCCTTCCCCAAGCCCCGCCCCCGGGACACCGGGGACACCCACGCCCAGCGGCCGCCGGCGGCGGCGCCGCGACCGCCGCCGCAAACGGGGAGGCAGCAACGGGAGCGAGGGGCCCGGCGGAGCGGCAACCGGCGGACCGACCGGTGGCTAAGTACTACCTGACCACGGCGATCGACTACTCGAACGGCGACCCGCACGTCGGCCACGCGCTCGAGAAGGTCGGGGCGGATTGCATCGCCCGCTATCACCGCCTGCGCGGCGACGACGTCCACTTTCTCATGGGAATGGACGAACACAGCCAATCCGTGGTGCAAGCGGCCGCCGTGGCGGGCGTGACCCCGCTGGCCTGGGTGGACCGGATGTCGGCGCGGTTCGCCGAGTTCTGGCGCCGGCTCAACTGCAGCCACGACGACTGGATCCGCACCACCGAGCCGCGTCACGCGCGCGCCGTCACCGCCCTGCTTGAGCGGATCCAGCGGCTCCACCCCGGCGAGGTCTTCGCGGCGGAATACGAAGGACTGTATTGCACGGGATGCGAGGAATTCAAGCAGGACGCCCAGGTCGTCGACGGGCATTGCATCGAGCACCCGACCCTCGAGCTCGTGCCGATGAAGGAGCGCAATTATTTCTTCCGGCTGTCGGTCTATCGCGATCGCCTGCTCCAGCTGATCACCGCGGGGGAGCTGGCCGTGGACCCCGAAATCCGCCGCAACGAGGTGCTGCGGCTGCTCGAAGGCGGGCTCGAGGATATTTCGATCTCCCGCGTGCGGCAACCGTGGGGAATTCCCTTCCCCGGCGACTCCCAGCAGACGGTGTACGTCTGGTTCGACGCCCTGATCAACTACCTCTCGGCCACCGGGTTCCCCGACGCCAGCTACCAACGGCTCTGGCCGGCGGACCTCCATGTCATCGGCAAGGGGATCACCCGCTTTCATTGCCTCGTCTGGCCCGCCATGCTCATGGCCGCCGACGTGGCGCTGCCCCGCCGGGTCTGGGCGCATGGGTACGTGCAATGGGGCGGGGCGAAGCTCTCCAAGACCGCCGGCACGGCCGTGAGCCTCGAGGGGGCGATCGAACGATACGGACCGGACCCGCTGCGCTACTTTCTGCTCCGCGAGATCGGATTCGAGAGCGACGGCAATTTCACCTGGGAGCGGTTCGACGCCCGCTATACGGCGGACCTGGCCGACACGTTCGGCAATTTCGTTTCGCGCACCCTCTCGATGGTGACCCGCTACCGCAACGGAACGGTGCCCAAGGACCCGAGGGGATTCGCCACACCGCTCGAGGACCGCGCGCGGGCCGCGATGGATGCCTACGCCCGGGCGATGGACGCGCTGGCCTTGCACGAAGGCGCGGCGCACTGGATGGCGCTCGCCGCCGACGGCAACCGCTACGTGGAAGAGACGGCGCCCTGGAAGCTCGCCAAAGCGGGGAGCGACGCCGAGCTCGACAGCGTGCTGGCCAACCTGGTGCGGACCGTCGGTCGTCTGGCGGTGCTCGCGAGCCCGTTCATCCCGGACAAGGCCGCGGTGGTCTGGCGCCTCTTGGGAGGTGAAGGGTGGGAGCAGGTCCGGTTCCGGGACGTGCTGTCACCGGATTTCTCCGGCCGAACCCTCCCCAAGGCTCCGATCCTCTTCCCCAAACCCCAAGCGCAGCCTGCGGCTAGCTAATTGCCCGAAATTTCGTGACTTAGCTCACTGTATCGTCTGTTGACGGGGGGGGAGGGTAGGCCTATGTTTGTGCCCCTTGTGACTTAGCGACCCGGCGAGAGGGAATGCGAACAAGCGCGGAACGCAAGTGGACGGTCATGCTGGTACCCCACGGAGCGGGAGCCTCTCGCGCCGTGGAAGTGTCGCAGACCGTCATCAAGGCGCTGGTGGGAATCGGGAGCGTCGTTGTGCTGCTGTTCCTGGTCCTGGGCGGCGCCGCGATTACGCGCGGGATCAGCATTACCCGGAGCCGCTCCCTCGAGCGGGAAAACCAGATTCTCGCCGACGAGATTCAGCGGCTGCGTACCCGCCTGGTGGACCTCCACGACACCCTGAACCGCTACACCGAGCGGGAGCAGGAGCTGCGGCTCTTGGCCGGGCTGGCGCCGCTCGACTCCGGCGTCCAGGCTGCGGGGATCGGCGGTCCTCCCGGCGCCTGGTCGGAGCGCGACAGCCTCAACGCGGCCGGCGGGGCGAACGGCGCACAGGCGCTGGCAGTGCGGGCGGACATGGACCAGCTGATCCGGCGCGCCAACATCCTCGTGCGCTCGGTGAACGAAGCCTACGACTCTTTGTCGAGCCACCGCGAGCGGATGGCCGCGACGCCGTCGATCATGCCGACCAAGGGCTGGCTGACGAGCGCGTTCGCGGCCGAGCGCGTGCACCCGATCCTGCATCTGGCGCGCCCGCACGAGGGAGTCGACGTCTCGGCCCCGATGGGAGCGGAGATCGAGGCGCCGGCCGCGGGCGTGGTCACCGAGGTCGCCTGGGAAGACGGCTACGGGAACATTCTGGTAATCGATCACGGCTATGGGCTGGTGACGAAGTACGCCCACTGCTCCCGGATCCTGGTCGGTCGCGGCGCCCGGGTGAAGCGCGGCCAGCGCATCGCGCTTGTCGGCTCCACCGGCCTCGCCACCGGTCCCCACCTGCACTACGAAGTCTGGGTCAACGGCAAGGCGGTGGATCCGCTGCACTACGTCATGCCGGAAGCGATCGTCGACTGATCAGTTGAACTGCACCTTCGGCGCTTCCGCCGCGCCCGGTGTCTGCAGCTGGAAGTACTCTCGCGCCTTTGCCCCGATCACCTTCGCCGTGATCACCTGCGGGAACCGCCGGATGTACGCGTTGTACCGGTTCACCGCGTCGTTGTAATCCTGCCGGGCGACGGAAATCCGGTTCTCGGTCCCTTCCAGCTGATCCTGCAGCGCACGAAAGTTCTCGTTCGATTTGAGCTGGGGGTAGTTCTCCGCGATCGCCAGCAAACGGCCAAGCGGGGCGTTCAGCGCCTGGTTGGCGTCCGCCATCTGCTGCAGGTTGCCGCTCTGGACGGCTCCCGACAGCTTGGCCCGCGCTTCCGCCACTTCGGTGAAGATGGTCTGCTCCTGCTTCGCATACCCCTTCACTGTTTCGACCAGGTTCGGGATCAGGTCCGCCCGCCGCTGCAGCTGCACCTTGATCTGTGACGCCGCGTTGTTCACCTGCTCGTCGTAAGTTTGAATCGTGTTGTAGCCGCACCCGGCGACCACCAGGGCCAGGAGCGGCAGCCAGCGCCGCAGTGCGTTCACGGGTTGTGCTCTCCTCACGTCAAAGGATGATCGTTCACGAATTCCGCGGTGCGCGCGACCGCGGCGAGATACGCCGCGGCGAGCGGGTCCCGCGGACCAAGCGACAGGTCCGCCCGTCCCTCGAGATGCGCCGCGACCGGCGCCAGCGCCTCGGTCGCAAAGCCGGCCGCGGTACCAGCCGCCCGCAACAACCCTCCGGCGTCGTCGGGCACCGCCTTCCCCATCAGTCGCAATAGGGTCCGCAGCATGGTGAAAAACCCCGATGCGCTCTGCGTCACGAGCAGGGTCAGCCGCCGGCGGTCCCCCGCGGCGGCGAGGTATGCCTGCCGCAGCCGGACCAGCTTGCCCATCAGTTCCTGCTCGAGCTGGCGCTGCACGTCCTCCCGCCGCACCGAAATCCCATTCCAGGGGTCGCGACCGGCGATGAGCCGATGCGCGGCGCGGATGTCCTCGTACTCGATGGCGAAGGCATCACTCGAGGTGCGCCACTCGCGGAGCGACAGCACGATGGGCGCCGGGTGACTGTTGCGCGTCCAGGCCGCGGTCGGCGCTTCGAGCGCCGCCAGGACGCTCGGATCCACCGGCTCGCAGATGAGCAGGGTATTCGCCCCCCGGGGCTTCCCGCTGCTGCCGCCCGAGCGCGCGGCCGAGCCGTAGAGCAGCAGGCTTATGAGGCGGCCGCCCAGGGCCTCCTCCACCCGCTTGCCGAATTCTTCGATGGTGATGTTTTTCGCCATATCAGAAGCTGCCTCCAGCGCCGCCACCTGAGAATCCCCCGCCTCCGCCGAACCCACCGAATCCTCCTCCCCCTCCGCCACCTCCCCAGCCGCCTCCGCCGAATCCGCCGCTCCTGGAAGACCGGCCACTGAGCGCCCCGAGCAGGAGCCACGGAAAGATCCGGCCCCGGGTCAGAAGGATGACCAGCAGCAGGAGCAGAAGGAACAACAGCGGCGATCCACCGGACCGGCCGCCACCCCGTGGCTCCTCCGGCTCCGGAGACTGCGTCCCCGCCCCGCTGATACTGACCCCAAACTGGGAAGCAAACGCCTGCGCGACGAGACCGACGCCCGTTTCCAGGCCCGCGTCGTAGTCCTCCCGGGCCAGATCCGGCGTCATCGCGTCCCGGATCCGGCCGACCCGGGCATCGGGAAGAAACCCTTCCGCCCCACGCCCGGTGGCGATGAACACGGCCCCACTGCCGGGCCGGTGATTCTTACGCGGCACGACCAGGATGACCACCCCGAGGTTCTTCTTCGGGTCACCGGCTTCTCCCTTGCCTCCCACGCCCCACTCGCGGCCGATCTGCACCGCCACGTCCGCCGCCGCTCGGTCCCCGATGTCGGGGAGTGTCACGACCGCGATGTCGCCGGCGGTCTTGGCCCGAACCTCGGTGATGATCTGGTCCATTCGCGCGATGGACGCGGAGTCCAGCACCCCCGCGAAGTCGTTGACGAATCCGCGGGGTGGCGGAATGGCGATTTGCCAGAGCGCGATCAGGCACGCAGAGAGGTGGTGCATCTTGCGACAAGGTTAGCCGGAGGAGTGGTACGGACTCAACCCGGGGAAAGATTCGGCTTTCCAGCAACGGATCCGCGGGGTATTATCGCCGCGGAGCCAGTCCTCATGACCCGTCCGTCACTGCGCCGTCTCGCTGGCATCGCCAGCGCTGCCATCCTCGCCACGGGCTGTGCTCACCGTTCCAAAGCCGCCGACCAGGCCCCACCGGAGGAAGCGGAATTCGTCCTGAATATCGTCAACCACCACTGGCAGGACGTCCGGATCTACGTCATCGGGTCCGGCCAGCCGTTGCGGGTCGGCACCGTGACGGCGGTCACCGAGCACAGCTTCACGCTCCCCAGCTGGATTCTGGGCCCTTCACGAGTGATTCGAATCTACGCCAATGCGATCGGTGGCAATGACTATTTCCAGACGGATGTGATCTCGGTGCAACCCGGCCAGTACATCGAGCTCCGCCTCGAGACGGACCTGTCCCGCTCCACTTACGGCGTGTATTGATCCTGGCGGTTATCTTCTTCCCATGCGCCGAATCCTGGTCTTCCTGATCGCGTTCTCGAGCCCTGCGCTCGCGCAGCAGACCGACCCCGTGGCCACGCGCTCCAAGGGCCGCGCCGATGCTCCCGTGACGGTCTACGAGATGGCCGATTTTCAGTGCCCCGTCTGCCGCCAGTTCACACTCACCGTGTGGCCCACGATCGAGCGCGAGTACGTGCAAACCGGCAAAGTGCGCTGGGTCTTCGTCAATTTCCCGCTCACCCGGATTCACCCCAATGCCGTCGCGGCCGCGCAGGTGGCCATGTGCGCCGCCCGCCAGGCGAAGTTCTGGCCGGTCCATGACAAGTTGTACCAGTCCCAGCCGCAATGGGCCCCGCAGAGCGATCCCGGACCGACGCTGCTGGCGGTCGCGGAGAGCGCCGGCGTCGACCGCCACGCCCTCGAGTCCTGCGTCGAGTCGAAGGCAACACTCGCCGTCGTGGATCAGGATGCCCAGGGGGCGATGCGCTCGGGGGCGGGCGGCACTCCCGACTTCTACATCGAGGGTGGCCTGCTGGACGGGGCTGTGCCCGTCGACGACTTCCGGCACATCCTGGACTCGGTCTACCTAGCCAAGAGCGGCCCGACCCCAGCGCCACGGCGCTGATGAGTCGGCCGTTGCGGCCGTCCCTCTGGTACCGCCTCGCGTTGACTGCGGCGGTGCGGGCCGCACCGCTCCTGGGGCGGTTCGACCGCAAGGTGGCCCAAGGCCTCTCCGCACGCCGCGACCTGCTCACCCGCCTCGCCTTGTGGGGCCGAGACCAGCGGGACCCCCGGCGCCCCTTGGTCTGGTTCCATGCCCCTTCGGTCGGCGAGGGATTGCAGGCCAAGCCGGTCATCGAAGCCGTCCGCAGCGGCCGGCCAGGGTGGCAGCTGGCCTACACGTTCTTCTCGCCCTCCGCCGAACGGCTGGCCCGATCGCTCCCGGTGGATCTCGCCGACTACCTGCCGTTCGACCGTCGCCGGGATGTCCACGCCGCGTTGGCTGCCCTCCAGCCCACCGCTCTCGTCTTCTCCAAGCTCGATCTCTGGCCAGAGCTCGCGCTCGGCGCCGCGTCCCGGGGGGTACGACTCGGCCTCATCTCGGCGACCGTCGCGCCCGCCAGCTCGCGGTTGCGCTGGCCGGTCCGGGGGTGGGCGACTCCCGCCTACGCGGCCCTGCATCGTATCGGCGCCATCAGCGCGGAGGACGCGGATCGACTTGTCGACCTCGGCGCGCGGCGTGAAGCCATTGTCGTCACCGGCGACACCCGCTACGACAGCGTGGCCGAGCGCGCGGAGCGATTCGACCGTACGCGTGAGCCGTTCGCCCGCCTCGCGGCCACCCCACCGGGGAGCTTCACCATCGTTGCCGGGTCGACGTGGCCCCAGGACGAGGCGGTGGTGTTGGCGGCCTTCGCCGCTTTGCGATCGCAGGTTCCGAGTGCCCGACTGTTGCTCGCCCCGCACGAGCCGAACCCCGATCACCTGGCGCACGTCGCCCGGGCCGCCGCCCGCGCGGGGCTTCCCCGTCCGGTGCGGCTCTCGCAGATCGAACACGTCGAGCCCGCGGCGCCGCTCGTGATCGTCGACCGGGTGGGCGTGCTCGCCGACCTGTATGGATTGGGGGACGTCGCCTTCGTCGGCGGGGGCTACCACCATTCCGGGCTGCACTCGGTCCTCGAACCGGCGGTGTTCGGCGTTCCGGTCGCGTTCGGGCCGGGATGGCAGATGAGCCGGGACGCTGGGCTATTGCTGGACCGCGGCGGGGCCGTCGCCCTCCCCGCGGACGGGCATGCGGCGCTCCTGGGGCAGTGGCTCGTGTGGCATCACGACCCCGCCGTGCGCACCCGCGCCGGCCAGGCCGGCCGGTCGGTCGTTCAGGAAGGCCGGGGCGCCGCGGAGCGGACGACCGCCTTGGTTCAAGATCTGGTGGAGCAGGCCGGGTAGACGGTGAATCGCAGGGTCAATGCTGGTGCGCGACGACTTCCCCCTCGAAGGTGACGGTCCGTGGCGAGATCACGCCCAACGTGATGACCGTGAAGAGGACGTCGGTCGGGGAGGCGGCCACCTTGATGCGCAGATTCTGCACGCCCGCGCCGGTCCCGACCTCAGCCTCCAACACATCCTCGAGATCCGGTTCTCCCGCCGTGGCCAGCCCGAACAGCAGGAAGACCGGATGCCGCGTCACCCGAAACGGGGTGCCGGTCGGCGCGGGCTGGGGAGTCCCAGCCATGGTCACCGGCACTCCCAGGCGGGTGGCATCGAACGTCAAGGCACAGCCGGTCGATACCAGAACGCCGGTCACCAACAGGACGCGGATCAATAGGCGAGGCAACCGCTCTCCCGGGAGAAAAAAGGGGCGCGTCGGGGAACGACGCGCCCCAAAGTTAGACCACAACCAGAGTCTTGTGAACCGCTCCTAGAGACCCGGCGTGTTCAGCGTGACGTGGGCGCCGATACCCAGCACGCCGGCCGTCCCGCCGCCCTGCTTGCTCTCCGAATCGTATGCCGCATGAATGCCGAAAATGCCGAGCCCGACATCGGCGCCGATGACCCAGCCAAAATTCGAGGTGGTGTTCGAAATCGTCGACAGGGACAGATCGTGCCACCGCTCACCGGCCGATACCCATGGGTTCAAAGTGATGCCGGGAATCGAGAGATTGACCCCGAGTCCCGCCGCCAGCGTGTAGGTCTTCAGCTTGAGGTCGGACGAATTGCCGTATCCGGCCTGCAGGTTCAGCGAGACTGGCATCAGGCTGCCACCCAGGACCCGGAAGGCGCCGGTGGCCCCCCAGGAAGTAGCGGCGCTTGATCCGGTGGGAGTCCAGCTATCAAACCCGAGGCCAAAAGAGAGGGACCCGAGACCGAGGGTGCCACGGGCGCCATAGGCGCTCCCGCCGCCCGCATCGGTGTTCGGGCCGCCGTACTCGGCATCGATGCGGATACCCGTGCCGCCCTTCGGGTTGTTCCAGTTCGGCATCCCGGCGAGCTGCGCCACGGCCGCCGCCGG
>DATJXC010000028.1:0-4100 GCA_035500495.1 Gemmatimonadales bacterium | reverse complement strand
GACGTAGGCGAGGGAGGTCGAGATCGTCAGCTTGCGGTTGATCTCCTCTTCGTCGCTGTCGGTGACCGTATTGCCCTCGTCAACGCGAGTCAGCCGATTGCTGGCGCCAGTGGAGAAGAGCAATCCGGCCGCCAGCGAGGTCTTCCCGGAATGCCCGTGTCCGATCAGAGCGACATTTCTGACATCGTTTCCTTCATAGGCTTTCATGGGTTAGTCCCCTCCTGAGGGACTAAAGGTGTGCTCGAAACCAGCATAGTAACACAGTTGAAATTGGGTGGATTTTGGGACGTTGCGGCAGGGTGGAGGGCGCCCGCACCCCCTACCGCGGCGCCCACCGGCGCTCACGGACCTCCACCTTCACCGACACGCTCGCCAGCGAGCTGCCAGAGTCCGCATCCGCCAGGAAGAACTTCATGCCGTCGGTGACCCATCTCCCCGTGCGCACTGAACCTGAAGGCGGTAGAGATCCCGTCACCGCGCTTCCTGTCGGAGCGTCCCGGTGGATCACGAGATTCGAATAGCCTGGCGCGTTCCATGTGAGTGTTGTCATCCCCACGAGTGGCCCTCGGGACACGACGATATCGCTCGGGCTCGCCGTGAAGGTGACAGCCGACGGCCATGAACCTCGAGTGACGTTCACCGTGAGACTGGCAATTTCCAGTTGCCTGGTCAGGTCGATCAGGAAGAACTTCGTCCCGTCGATCACTGAGTCGCCCGTACGTACATAGCCGGTAGGACCGAGTGTGGTGGCCAGTTGATCCCCGGTGGCCGACCCGACGGCTACCGCCAACTGGTCGGAGCCGTAGCCGGGGGCATTAAAGGACAGAGTCGTGATGCCAGTGCCGTTGGGCGACACGATCGGATTGGGATTGGAGTAGAAAGAGACACCCGACGGCGGCACGAAAACGACGACGGCGACCGATCCGGAGGAGGAGGCGAAACCGTCATCGCCGCTGTAAGTTGCCGTCATGGAATTGGTGCCGATCGCCAGTTGGCCCGCGTCGACGACGAGCGACGCCTTACCCTCTGAAAGCGGCACTGTTCCGAGCAAGCCGCCGGCGGCGCTGAACGTCACCATTCCGGTCGGTGTGCCGCTGCCCGGCGGGGCGGAGACGACGGCGTTCAGTTGCGTCGGGGCAATGGCGGAAGTCCAGATATTGGCGGGATCAGCCATCACAACTGTGGTGGTGGGGCGTGGAGCTCCGCGCGTGCTGACGTGCACCACGACACTGGACAGCGTGGCGTGCGTGGTCATGTCCACCAGATAGAACTCCGTCCCGTCGCTCACCCAGTCGCCGGTCGGCAGGGACCCGCTGGACAACAGCGCGCCAGACATCGGCGTCCCGGCTGGCGATCCGACGAGGATCTCCAACTGGCTGTAGCCCGGTGCATTCCAGCTCAGCGTCGTCGTGCCCTTCGATCCACCGTCTACAACCACCGGATTCGGGCTGGCAGTGAAGGTCACTCCTTCCGCGACCTCGCCGATCCTGACGTTGACGAGCCCCGACGAGCCGGAAAAGCCCAGGGCGCCGTTGTAGGTCCCGGTGATCGTATTGTCACCCGTCGATAGCTGGCTGCCCAGCACCGCGAGCGATGCGGTCGATCCGGACAACTCCGCGCTTCCGATATCCTCTCCGCCTGCACTGAACGTCACGCTCCCGCCGGGTGTGCCCGTGCCGGCAGGCGCGGACACCGTGGCGGTCAATTGCGTTTGCCCGCTGGTAAGGATGCTGGCCGGTGACGCGGTCACCGTAGTCGTTGTGGAGTTCCGTTTCCGCCCGGCGCTGATCACCAAATTATAGGCGTCGACCGACCCGAGGCCCGTTGCCAGATCGTATCCCGGCCCAGCGACATAGCCGAGAGAGCCGACGGCGCAGTCGCTCGACTTGAAGGCGCACGGAACGATATTGTCCCCCTTGATCGTGTCGTGAAACACGTTGGTGGTGGTCCGGGCCAGCTCGTACAGCATGGGGTTGATGTTGCCTGCCCTTCCTTGCCCCGACTCGGTGAGATACTGATTCAACAGCACCACGATCCCGGCGAAGATCGGCGTGGATGCCGATGTGCCTTCCTGTGTCCCCCATCCGCCAAGGTAGTGAATGTAATATGCATCGTGGTACGCCGCACTCATCGAGACATCCGGTACGTCGCGCATCCCGTCATTGGGAACGCCGGGGCCGGTCTGCCATGCCGGCTTCGCGAAATAAGTACT
This sequence comes from Gemmatimonadales bacterium, assembly GCA_035500495.1. Lineage (GTDB taxonomy): Bacteria > Gemmatimonadota > Gemmatimonadetes > Gemmatimonadales > GWC2-71-9 > DASTHG01. Next base: position 1,888 of record DATJXC010000028.1, on the reverse strand, counting down.
CACGCCGCCGCCGCCGGAGGCGAGGCCGAAGAGGTTCGCCGAGGATTCGTTCCACGCGATCTCGGGAATGTATCCTTTCGCAGAGGCACCGTTGACACGGTTGGAGTCGTTCCAGTAGGAGCCGGAGCCTTCGTTGAATTCAGTACCGCCGACAGCGGTCACCTCCGGTACGCTGGCCGGCACAGCCACGGCAAATCCCTTCGATGCGACGCCGCCGGCGAACCAGGGGTCGCAGCCTGCCGCTCCCGAGTCGCCTGTGGCGGCCAGCCACGTGATGCCCTTGGCGCTCGCCGCGAGAGCCGGATACTGCCAGAAATCGGGCGGATCGCCGGCGGCAGCAACCTCCGGCTCGCAGAATGCGTAACTCTCGGTGATCACAGGCGCCAGATTATTGTCGATCGCGAACGACACGGCGCTGTCGACGGCCTCTGAATAGACGTAGATGATATTGGCCTTGCGGGCCACCGCGGCCACCGCTTCAATATCCAGATCGGCCTCGAACTCACTGGAGTTTCTGCCCGGATCCGACGAGCAGCACAGGATCGTCTGCGGATCTCCGCCCGGCAAATTGTAATAGTCGCGGAACTCGCGGAAATCCTCGATGTCAACGTTCGAATTCCCAATCACCACAATGCTTTGCCCTGAGCCGTCGATGCCGCGGCCGTACAACCGCGCGATGTCGTAGATGGCGGCGATGTCGTCCGGCGCAAGATAGTGTTTGCCGCTCGGCATGTTCTGATCGGGTCGCAAGGGGCGCCCGCCTGAGGCGGGCTTCGGCTGCAGATCGTTCAGGCCGCGAAGTCCCAGCACCACCTCGGCCAGAGCCTGCGGCACTGACGGTGCGCTCGCGTTCATGTAGTGCGGTTCGCCACCGATTGTGTAGCGATGAATCTCTGTGTGAAATGCGTTTCGCACCTGCCCGGCCGTCCCGTCGAACGCAATGAAATCGCGGTCCTGCGCCTCGTAATCGATGTGGAATCCCTCGCTTTGCAGCCAGCGCGACACCTTGCCCATGTCGTCCCGGTTCAGGCCGAAGCGGTCCGCGAATTCCTGGGACGAGAGCCATTTGTGGTAATTCGGTGAGGCCGGATCCCTCTGTTCGGCCGCGAGCCTCGCCAGCGCCTCTTCCTGATCCGGCGTCCGCTTGAATAACAGAGTGATCCAGTGAAGTCGCCGCGATGGTTCCACCGCGCCCTCGTCGCCTCGCTGAGCAAGAGCTGGCGGCGTCGGCTTGTGCGGAAGAACCTGGACGCGGGTGTTGTCGATGGGCCCGCTGATCCGGGCGTGCTGCGCCAATACCATCGGTGCCAGGCTGGCGGCGAATACAATCCTTCGAAACAAATGAACCTGCGGTGTCAAGGCAGAAGCTCTGGTTACGGAGGCATCCTATCATGGCAAGCGGAGGCTCAGTCCCCGGCGAGCCACGCGTTCGCCGACGCTACAAAAGGGGGTTCGGCGTGCCCTGTTTTGCTGCCGCACGCCGCAGCCGGTCGTGAATCGCCGTCCACGCCCCGCCCTTGGGAGGCGCCTCCACCGCGATCCAGTCGTAGCCCCCAGCGTCCAAATCGAGCAGCGTCTGATATAGCATCGCGGCGTACCTCTCGGCATCGTCTGGCATCGGAATCCCCTTGTCCGTGCCACGCGGCGCCGTAATGAACATGTACGCGCAGCGCCCGGGGGGCAACACATCGCCCGGCCCGACGACAATGAGCTTTGTGACCGGGCTGTAGTGCCGCGAATGCATCCCCGGCGACTCGTGACCCAGGCCCTCCACGGGCGCATCCGCCATTATCACCGGGCCGATCACCCCTTCGATCTGCTCTTGCAGGATCATCCCGGGTCGTAGTAACGTCGGCTCTTCTACAATGGAAAGCACCGTCGATTCGAT
>DATJXC010000027.1:0-19372 GCA_035500495.1 Gemmatimonadales bacterium | reverse complement strand
CTCTGCCCCGACACGCTGGCCACTCCCAGAACCGCCAGCAACGTCAACACTGTCCCGATGTCGCGTCTGGCCATCTTCTCGAGCTCCTTAGGGTTGCTTCTGAACCTCGTTCAAACCCTGCACCGCTGATCCCTGACGGCTCAATACCCGTTGGCCTGAGCGATGTTCGGGGCAGACCATAAAGTAAACAGGCGGGTCGATTCTCGACCCGCCCCCCTTTCGAGCTACCGCGGCCGCCGCTGACGTGGCGGTGGTTGTTTTGCCCCTCCCGCCCCACCACCCCCTCCGCCTTCGGCCCCACGTAGCCCTCGGGGCGCCTGCCCACCTCGCTGATAGCGCTCCTGGGCCACCCGCTGCAGCAGGCGCTCCCGCATGATTTGATATTGGGCCCGCTGCACCGGCGTGAGATACCCCGCCATCTCCCGATTCTCCTCCTGCTCGAGCTGCACCTGGCCCAACCGATTGGCCGAGATCCGATCCATCAACCCGCGGACGCTGTCGCTGTTGGCCGCGACGCCGGGCCGCATCTGCTCAGCCAGCGCCCCACGCAGAGCAAGCTGCTGGCGGTGGTATGCCTGTCGCCGGTCACGAAACCGCTCCTGGGTGGCACGCAGTTTGGCGGCCTGGTCGTCGGTCAGGCCCAGCACCTGGCGGACCCGCTCGCCGTACCGCGTCTCGATATCCTGACGCAGCCGAACGGCTTCATCCGAGTCGACCGGCGTCCCGGGCTCCTGCGCCGCGAGCGCCGGGACGACCACGAAAGCCAGCATGACCCAAAGTCGCCGCATGATCATCCCTCGATGGACTGCAGGACCGCGCGCAGCTCCTCGGGGCTCAAATCGTTGAGATCATCCTCGGCCGGGACGTCGATGCCCTCCTGCAGCGTCTGATCGAGCGTGCTCAAGACGTCGCGCAGCTCGTCGCTCGACAACCCGTTCAGGTCCTCAAAGATGTAATGGTCCGGGTGGACCGGCGCGGTGGGCTGGACCCGCCCGCGCCACACGAGCCCGGCGCCGAGCAGCAACACGACGGCGGCCGCGATTCGTAACATCGCCGGCCGCACCCACCAGACTCGGCGGCTGTGCGGCTGCTCGCGCAGGCCCGCCACGACGCCGCGGGCAATCCGCTCGACATCCACCCGCTCGGCTCGCGCAGCACCCAGCTTCCGTGCCGAGGATTCCAGTTCTTGCTCGTTCATGCCAGCCACTCCTTCAAACGCCGTACCGCGTGATGGTAATGCACCCGGGCCGCCCCGCCAGTCGTCCCCAGTGCCGCGGCGATCTCGTCATACTCGAGGCCCTGCTGCGCCCGCAGCAAGAACACCTCGCGTTGCAGCCGCGTGAGCCGTTGCAGTCCTTCCGCTAAACGCCGTTCCACCTCTCCCGCTTCCGCGACGGCCTGGGGGTCACCGTCGGGCGCCCGCAAATCCTCGCTCAGGGGAACGACCTTGCGCCGCGCCGAGCGCCGCCCCGCATCCTTCACGACATTGCCACCGATGGTGAACAGCCAGGTGCGGAACTGACATTGCCCGCGAAACCCATCGATGGCCCGAAACGCCTTGATGAACGTCTCCTGGACCAGATCATCGAGCTCCGAGTCCGGAGCCCCCGCGCCCGCCAGGAACCGGGCTAACACCCGCGCATGCCGGCGTACCAGCTCCGCGGCCGCTTGCTCGTCGCCCTCTTGCCATGCGGCAATGAGCGCAGCGTCGGAAGGCGCTTCGGCAGCCGCACTGGCAACAGGCATGGGATCGGATAGTGGACGTGTCGGGATCCCCGAAATTAAGTCCCCCAAAACCCTTGCGTCGCCTGATAACCGACCATTACATTCGAAATTCGAACAAACGTTCGAATCCGAATGCGCCCCTACGACCAGCGATTTGCCGCCCTGCTCTCCCACGCCGCCCGGGTGTTCGCCGAGCGTGGGTACCACCCCACGACCATGCGGGACTTGGCCCGCGCCAGCGGGATGTCGCTCGCGGGGATGTACTACTACGTCCAGGGGAAGGAAGACCTGCTGTTCCACATTCAGGAGCGGTGCTTCGCTCAGGTGCTGGATGGAGGCACCGCGGCCGTGGCCGCCGGGGTCGACCCGCAGGACCGGCTGGCGCGCTTCATCCGACACCACGTCACCTTCTTCGCCGCGCACATGGCCGAGATGAAGGTGCTCTCGCACGAAGCGACCAGTCTCTCCGGGGACCGGCGCCGTCGGGTCGATGCCATCAAGCGGCGCTACGTGGATTTCCTCGAAGGGCTGTTGCGGGAAGCGTGGCCGGAGCAGCCCGCCGCCGAACGGTCGGCGGCGGCTTACGCGTTGTTCGGAATGATGAACTGGATCTACAACTGGTACGACCCTGCCGGGCCGATCAACCCCGAGCGCCTGGCCGAACTACTCACGCGACTGTACCTCGGCGGGTTCGCCGAGGCGCGCACCACCGTCCAGGGAGGCTGAAGGATCTTATGGCGACCATGACTGAACCGCAGGTGAAGACGCTCGTGCGGTACCGGGCCGAGGCCGGCCTTGGCATCATCGAGCTCGACGATCCGCCGGCGAACACCTACACCCACGAGATGATGCGGCAGCTCGACGACGCCATTATCCAGGCGCGGTTCGACGACGCGGTGCATGTGATCGTGCTGCGCGGCCGTGGCGAGAAGTTCTTTTCCGCGGGCGCCAACATCGCCTACCTGAACAGCATTACGCCCCGCTACAAGTATTTCTTCTGCCTGCACGCGAACGAGACCTTGAACCGCCTCGAGCACACGCCCAAGCTCACCATCGCCGCGCTCAACGGTCACACGGTCGGCGGCGGGCTGGAAATCGCGATGGCCTGTGACATCCGGGTGGCGCGCGAGAACGCCGGCAAGATCGGCCTACCCGAGGTGAACCTCGGCGTGCTGCCGGGCACCGGCGGTACGCAGCGGCTGGCGCGCCTCGTCGGCAAGTCCCGCGCAATCGAAATGATGGTGAAAGGCGAGACGTTCTCCTTCGAGAAGGGCCGGGAGCTGGGCCTCGTGAACGAGGTGTTCCCGAACGACAGCTTCTGGGACCAGGCCCTGCTCTACGCCAAGCAATTCTGCCCCCCGAACAAGGCCTCCAAGGCCGTCGGGCTGATCAAGCGCGCGGTGCAGTCCGGCGCCGAGGTGCCGTTCGAGTCCGGACTCGCGATCGAGCGAGAGCTGCAGCAGCAGCTGTTCCAGAGCGACGACGCGAAGGAAGGGATCGCGGCGTACGTGGACAAGCGGATGGCGGAGTTCAAAGGGCGGTGAGAACCGACCTGTTCATCGGCAACGCGTGGGGACCCGCGGCCTCGGGGAAACGCGTCCCGGTGGTGAATCCCGCCACCGAGGAGGTCATTGCCCAGGTGGCGGCCGCGGACTCGAGCGACGTGGACCGCGCGGTCCGCGCCGCGCGGCAGTGCTTCGATTCGGACGGGTGGCGGGGCCTGTCGGCCCGGGCGCGCGGACGACTGCTCGCCAAGGCCGCGGACCTCCTCGAAGCCCGGCTCGATGAGTTCGGCCAGCTCGAAACGGCCCACAACGGCAAGACCCTGTTCGAATCGAAGATCGAGCTGACGATGACCGTCAACACCCTGCGCTACTACGCGGGGTGGGCGGACAAGATCACCGGCGACACGCTCCCCGTGGACGGGCCGTTCTTCACCTACACGCTGCGGGAGCCGATCGGGGTGATCGGGGCGATCGTCCCCTGGAATTTCCCGCTCAACATCGCCAGCTGGAAATTCTCCCCCGCCCTCGCGGCGGGGTGCACCGTGGTGCTGAAGCCGGCTTCCGAGACCCCGCTCACCGCCCTCGCCTTCGCCGAGCTCGTGGCGGAGGCGGGGTTCCCCGCGGGAGCGTTCAACGTCATCACCGGTGGTGGCTCGACCGCCGGGGCGGCGCTGGTGCGGCACCCCGACGTGGACAAGATCGCGTTCACCGGGTCCACCGAGGTGGGACGCGAGATCATGCGGATGGCCGCGGAAACGAACAAGCGCGTGACCCTCGAGCTCGGTGGCAAGAGTCCCAATATCATCTTCGCCGACGCCGATCTGAAAGCGGCCGTGCGGGGCGCGCAGACGGGCATCTTCTATGGTAAGGGCGAGGTATGCGCGGCGGGGTCGCGCCTGCTGGTCGAGCGCGGGGTCCACGACCAGGTGGTCGAGCAGCTCGCCGCCGGGGCCAAGAAGCTCACCCCGGGGGACCCGCTCGACAAGAACACCCGGCTCGGGGCTCTCGTTTCGAAGAAGCAGCAGCAGTCGGTCCTGAGCTACATCCAGCGCGGTATCGATGAAGGGGCTCAGCTCGTCGCCGGCGGTAAGGCGGTGCAGCCGAATGGGAAAGGCTACTTCGTCGAAGCCACGGTGTTCGACAAGGTCACCCCCGAGATGACTATCGCCCGGGAGGAGATCTTCGGACCGGTGCTGGCGGTCTTGAGCTTCGATGATTTCGAGCAGGGTGTGGCCCTCGCCAACCAGAGCATGTACGGCCTCGCCGCGGGAATCTGGACCAAAGACATCCAGAAAGCGCATCGCGCGGCGCGAGCCATCCGCGCCGGCACCGTGTGGATCAACACCTACAACTTCTACGACTCGGGCGCGCCGTTCGGAGGATTCAAGGCCTCGGGGTTTGGACGGGATCTCGGCCGGGAGGCGTTGGACGGGTACCTGGAAACGAAGACCGTGTGGGTGAGCCTGTGACGGAGGCGATGATCTACGCCGCACTTCGCACGCCGGTAGGCAAGCATGGTGGCTCGCTCGCCGGCGTTCGTCCCGACGATCTCGCGGCGGTCCCCATCAAGGCCATCGTGGAACGCACCAGCCTCGACCCCGCGACGATCGACGATGTGATCATCGGCTGCGCCAACCAAGCCGGCGAAGACACCCGGAACGTGGCACGCATGGCGCTGCTCCTCGCCGGGCTCCCCGTGGAGATCCCCGGGCAGACGGTGAACCGGCTCTGTGGCTCGGGGTTGCAGGCCGTGGCGAGCGCCGCGCAGGCGATCAAGGCCGGCGAAGGCGCCACCTTCATCGCGGGAGGCGTCGAAAGCATGACGCGCGCCCCGACCGTCATGCTCAAGTCCGGCGAGCCCTGGAGCCGCAAGGCGCCCGAGATCGCCGACACGACGGTGGGATGGCGCTTCATCAACCCCAAGATGAAGAAGGAATGGACCATCTCCCTCGGCGAGACCGCCGAGGTCGTGGCGGAGCGGTACAAGATCACCCGGGCCGAACAGGATGCGTTCGCGGTCGAGAGCCAGCACCGCGCCGAGCGGGCCCTTACGGACTGCGTCTTTGCCGACGAGCTGGTGCCGGTCCCCCTCCCCGATGGATCGGCCTTCTCGCGGGACGAATACCCGCGTCCCGGGACCACCCTCGAATCGGTGGCCAAGCTCAAGCCCGCGTTCAAACGAGATGGGACCGTGACGGCGGCGACCTCGAGCGGGATCAACGACGGAGCAGCGGCGTTGCTGGTGGGAGGGTCAGGGACGGTCAAGGAGGGTCAGGAACGGTCACAACCATTGGCGCGGATCGTCACGACCGCTGTGGCAGGGGTTGATCCGAGCTGCATGGGGTTGGGGCCGATCCCGGCCACCCGGAAGGCGTTGCAGCGCGCCGGTCTGACCATCGACCAGATCGATCTCATCGAGCTGAACGAGGCATTCGCCGCTCAGGCGATCGCCTGCATTCGCGAGCTCAAGCTCGACCCGGCGCGCGTGAACATCTACGGCGGCGGCATTTCCCTGGGGCACCCCCTTGGCTGCACCGGAGCCAAGCTGCTCACGACCCTGGTCCACGCGCTGCGGCGGACCAAAGGCCGCTACGGGCTCGTGACCATGTGTATCGGCGTCGGCCAGGGGATCAGCATGATCGTCGAGCGGGTCTCGTGACCGACCGGGTCCTGCGTCAGGTGGCCGACGGGATCGGGACGCTCACCTTGAACCGCCCCGAGAAATTGAACGCGTTGGATCTCGAGCTGTGCGGCGACCTGGTCCTTGGCCTGAGGTCTTGCATCGCGGACGCCGGCGTCCGCGTGGTGGTGATCACCGGCGCGGGGCGGGCGTTCTGCGCCGGGGCGGATCTCCAGATTCTGGGCCGGGACGGGGACGCCCTGGTCCGGGCCGGCAAGGAAATCGCGCTGCTGATCCGCTCGGCTCCGAAGCCGGTGCTGGCCGTCGTCAACGGTCCGGCCGCCGGGGGCGGGGCGAATCTCGCCCTCGCCTGTGACTACCGGATCGCGTCCGACCGCGCCACGATCGGCCAGGTCTTCCATAAACTCGGCCTCGGCCCCGATTGGGGCGGCAGCTATTTCCTGCCGCGCCAGGTCGGGATGGCCCGGGCGCTCGAGCTGGTGTGGAGCGCCCGCATGGTGCCCGCCGCCGAAGCTCTGACCTTGGGACTATTCGAGCGGGTCGTGCCCGCCGACCGCCTCGCCGAGGAGGCGGGCTTGCTCGCCGCGACGTGGGCGGGCTTCCCCGCCCTGGCGGTGCGTCGCGCCAAAGAGGCCATCACCCTCGGTGGGCAGGCTACGCTCGCCGAGACTCTGGACTTCGAAATCGCCGTGCAGCACGAGTTGTTCGCCACGCCCGAGGCGCAGCAGCGTCTCGCGCAGTCACCTACGACACGGAGCCGCTAATCATGGTCCGGAAGCTCAACAACTTTGACGACTGGATCGACTACTTCCGGTACTGGCAGGATTCGATCGGATTGCCCACCGGAGCGCTGCGCGACTTCCACTTCGACGCGAAGTTCGGAGATCGCGAGGTGGAGCACATCGAGTTCGGTCACTACAAAGGCCAGCTCAAGTGGCCGACGGTGATGCATATCCCCGACCAGCGGATCCGCGACGCGCTGCTCAACCTGATCGTCTACCAGGGCGACACCGAATTCGCCTCGGTCGAACAGCAGCGGAACCTGCTGCACAATGCGCCGAGCGATTACGATCTCCTGTCGCTGCAGCGCGTCATGACCGAGGAAATGCGGCACGGCTGGCAGATGTCCTACCTGCTCTGCGCGCACTTCGGGGACGAGGGCAAGCGCGAGGCCGCCAAACTGCTGGAGCGCCGCGCCGACGAAGGGGAACGGCTGCTCGGCTCCTTCAACGAGATCGTCGACAACTGGCTCGACTTCTTCACTTACACCCAGTTCATCGACCGCGACGGCAAGTTCCAGCTCAAGATGCTGTCGACCTCGGCATTCGATCCGCTGTCGCGCTCGATGGGGCCGATGCTCAAGGAGGAATCGTTTCACCTCGGCACCGGCAACAACGGCTTGCTCCGCATCGTCAAAGCGGGCAAGATGCCGCCGGAGATCGTCCAGAAGTTCTTCTATAAGTGGATCCCCACGGCGTTCGACCTGTTCGGGACGGACAATTCGTCGTCCGCCCACTGGGCGTACGTGTGGGGGCTGAAGGGCCGCTACGATGAGCGTGAGAACCCGATCGAGCCCGACAAGCAGCACCTGAACGAGTCGGCCCGCGGCCTCTACCGCCAGGAGGTGGTCAAGCTCGTCGAGCGACTCAACATGTTCATTCCGGAGCGCGAGCGCTGGCTCAAGGTGCCGCAGCTCCAGTTCAACCGGCGCATCGGCCTGTATGCCCATCAATGCTGGTCGGTGGACGGCGAGGAAATGTCGCCCGAGCGATACCAGGAGTACCTGAAAGGCCTGCTCCCCGGTCCCGAGGACATCGCGCGGGTGCACGACATCGAAAAGGAGCCGGGCTGGATCGAGCCCAAGAAGGCGGACAGCCTGCTCCAACAGTGAGCGCGAGCTCCCCCCCGCCGCTCGTCATCGCGCACCGGGGCGCGTCCGCCCTGGAGTACGAGAACTCCCTGGCCGCCTTCCGCGCGGCGGCTCGGCTCGGCGCCGACGGTGTGGAGCTGGACGTGCACGCCACCACGGACGGCGAGCTGTTCGTCCATCACGACGAGGCGCTGGATGGCGGGGGCCTCCACATCCCGCGCGCCAGCGCCGCTCTGGTCGGCGCCCAGCGGCTCCCCAACGGCGAGCCGGTGCCGACGCTCGCGGACGCGCTGGCCGCCATCGCCCCCCCACTCCGGGTGTTCGTCGAGGTGAAGACGCTGCCCCCGTCGTGCGACGCGCACCTGCTTCAGGTCCTCGAGCGGGGAGCCCCCGGGCGCTACGCGGTGCATGGATTCGACCACCGGATCATCCGCCGCCTGGGCGAAGCCCGCGGCAACCTGCCGCGCGGGATCCTGCTGGCCTCGTATCCCATCCGGCCGCTCCAGGCGCTCGCCGACACGGGCGCGACCATGTTGTGGGAGGACTACGCCCTGATCGATGCCGACCTGGTGGAAGAAATTCACGGCAGTCGCGCCCGCCTGTTCGCCTGGACGGTCGACGATTCCGTCGACATGCAGCGACTGGCCGATCTCGGGGTGGACGCCCTCTGCACCAACCACCCGGACGTGGCCCGACGCGTCGTCGGTCCCTCGCCGCGCGGAGCAGCCGCGTGACGCCGCCCCGGGTGGCCGTTGTCGGGGCCGGGACGATGGGGCATGGGATCGCCTATGTGGCGGCCCGCGCCGGCTGTGAAGTGACGCTGACCGACAGCCGCCCCGAGATGCTGCCCCTGGCGAGCGAGCAGATTGAACGACTGCTGGCCGGCGGCCTGCAGCGCGGCAAGTTGTCCGAGCGCGATGCCGCCGCGGTGCGCGAGCGGCTGCGCCCGGTCCCGTCGCTTGGTGACGCCGTCCGCAATGCCGATGTGGTGATCGAGGCCATCTTCGAGAACCTCGCGGCCAAGCGCCAGCTGTTCGAGGCGCTCAGCAAGCTCACCCCCGGGCACGTACTGCTCGCCACCAATACCTCGTCGCTCTCGGTGGGTCAGATCGCCGCCGCGGTCCCCGACCCACGCCGGGTCATCGGGATGCACTTCTTCAACCCCGTGCACCTGATGCGCCTCGTGGAGATCGTGCGTCACGATCGCTGCTCCGCCGAATCCGTGGACCGTGCCGTCGCGCTGGCGCGCGAAATGGGGAAGGAGCCGATCCTCGTCCGGGACTCCCCCGGCTTCGCTTCCAGCCGCCTGGGCGTGGCCCTCGGCCTCGAGGCGATGCGGATGCTCGAGGAGGGCGTCGCGACGGCGGAGGACATCGACAAGGCGATGGAGCTGGGCTACAACCACCCCATGGGACCGCTCAAGCTGACCGATCTGGTGGGGCTCGACGTGCGGCTCGCGATCGCCGAGTACCTGCATCGCGCGCTCGAGGACCAGCAGTTCGAGCCGCCCCGGATCCTGCGCGACAAGGTGGCGAAGGGGGAGCTGGGAAAGAAATCCGGGAAGGGGTTCTACACCTGGAGTCCCTGAAGCGCATTACCGACGTCCACATCCACATCCAGCCGTGGCGGGACCTGAAGCCCACCGTTCAGGCCGTGATGCGGAGCGGGAAGGAGTCTCATTGGGACTTTCTGCTTTCCATGATGGACGATCCCAAGGCGCTGCTCGAGATCATGGACCAGGCGGGCGTCTGGCGGGTGGGACTCGTCAACTACCCGAGTCCCGACATCATGGGATTCACGAATTCGACCAATGAATTTGCGGCCCGCTACGCGAGCGCCGACCGCGTGCGGCTGCTCCCCTACGGCGGGGTCCACCCGCGGTTCACCACTGACCCCGCCGGCGACGTCGATCACCTGGTGGATCTGGGCATTCGGGTCCTCAAGATCCATCCGAACCACCAGGCCTTCCCCGCCAACGCGTACACCGAAGGCCTGGATGCGCTGGGCCAGATATACCGGCGCTGTGAAGCGCGAGGGCTCCCCGTGATGGTGCATACGGGAACGTCGATTTTCCCGGGGGCGCGTTCCAAGTGGGGCCATCCGCTCGAGCTCGACGACGTGGCGATCGATTTTCCCGATCTCACCGTCGTCATGGCGCACGGCGGGCGGCCGCTGTGGATGGACGAAGCGTTCTTCGTGCTGCGCCGGCACAGGAACATCCGGTTGGACGTGTCCGGCATTCCCCCGCTGAAACTGCTGCAGTACTTTCCCCGCATCGCAGAGTTCGCGGACCGGGTCTTGTGGGGCACCGATTGGCCCAGCCCCGGCGTGAGGGACATGCGCCAGAATATCGACCAGTTCCTCACGCTGCCCCTCGCCGATGAGCAGCGGCGAGCGATCCTCGAGACCAACGCCCTCGCGCTGTTTCCGGCGTCCTGAGCGACGCCGGAGGGAACCACATTCCTCGGGAGCCGTTCATGCATGTGCGTCGACTGGCGGCCAGCTGCGGATCGGCCGTCGCCCTCCTCACCGGATCGCTGGCCGGCCAGGGAGGAGGGGCTGCGGTGGGGCGGATCGCCTACGACACTTTCTCGCTGCCCAATGGACTCCAGGTCATTACCTCCGAGTCCCACACCATCCCTCTCGTGACCGTCGACCTCTGGTACAACACCGGCTCGCGTAACGAGCAGACGGGGCATTCAGGGTTCGCCCATCTGTTCGAGCACCTGATGTTTCAGGGTTCGGCGCACGTGAAGAAGGCGGAGCACTTCCAGCTGGTGCAGCGGGCCGGCGGCACCCTCAACGGCTCGACCCAGGAAGACCGGACCAACTACTGGGAGACCCTCCCCTCGAACCGCCTCAATCTCGGGCTGTGGCTCGAGGCCGACCGCATGCGGTCGCTCGCGATCACCCAGGCCAATTTCGACAACCAACGGGAGACCGTAAAGGAAGAACGCCGCCTGGGGGTGGACAACCAGCCCTACGGACCGGCTTTCACCGACGGGGCCACCCTGCCGTTCGACAGCACGACCTGCTTCGCCTACGCGCACACCGTGATCGGTTCGATGGCGGATCTCAATGCGGCGGCGCTCCCCGACGTCCAGGCATTCTTCGACCGCTATTACGCCCCCAACAACGCCACGCTCGTGGTGGTGGGCGACTTCGACCCGGCCGCCCTCCGCCGCCTCGTCACCCAGTACTTCGGGGGGATTCCCCGGCACGAACCGCCCCCCACGCCGACCTGCGACTTCAAGCTGAGTCCCGGCACGGTGCGGCGGGAGTTCACCGACGCGCACGCCAACCTCCCTGCCGTCTTCCGCCTGTATCGCGTTCCGCCTCACAGCGACCCCGACACCCCGGCATTGGAGCTGATGAACATCATCCTGGGTCAGGGCGAGAGCTCCCGCCTCAACGTGGGGGTGGTGCGCCGCGACAAGGCGGCGCTCGCGGCCCAGGCCGGCATCTTCTCAGGCTCGCGCCGAGGCCCGAATTCGACGGGCGTCTTCGGGATCACGAACCAGGGCGTCACCGTCGATCATCTCGACAGTCTGCTGGCCGGCCAGGTCGATTCGCTGCGCCAGTTCGGCGTGACCCCTGAAGAGCTGACCAAGGCCAAGAACACCTTCCGCGCAGAGTACATCGACAATCGCGAGCGGACATTCTCCAAAGCGGAAGAGCTGCACCACTACGCGATGTTTCACGCGAGCATCGCGGAAATCAACACCGACCTGGACCGCTATCTCGCCGTGACGAGCGACGACATCAAGCGGGTGGCCGCGAAGTATCTGGACCCCGCCAACGCAGTCATCATCACCGTGAAACCCGCGGCCCCGACGGCGGGAGGTGGACAATGAACCGCCCGGACAAGAGAACGGCCCGCGTCCTCCTGGACGCCGGGTTGGTACTATTCGTCTCCGCGGTGGTCCCGCTGGCGGCCCAGGACTCGTTCCCCGCCAAGCCTCCGGCCCCGACCCCCCTGGCGCCGATCCGGTTTCCCCCGTTCCAGCAAGTCACGCTGGCCAATGGGATGTCGCTGCTCCTCGTGGAGAACCACGACCAGCCGGTCCTGTCGGTCAACCTGAGCTTCCCCGCCGGGGCGTTCTACGATGCCGCCGGCAAGGAAGGCACGGCCGAGCTGGTGGCCGAGGTGCTGACCAAGGGGACGCCCACGCGGACCGCCAACCAGATTGCGGCCGCGATCGAGGGCGTGGGGGGCAGCCTCAGCGCCTCCTCGGGAGACGACTTCCTGACGGTGTCGCTCGACGTCCTGTCCGATCACGCCGAGCTGGGGTTCGACCTGCTGGGCGACGTAGTGCGCCGGGCGACCTTCCCCGATAGCGAAGTGGCCCTGGCGCGGACCCGGTATCTCTCCCAGTTGGCGCTGGCATTGTCGCAGCCGGCCTCGGTCGCGGACCGGATCTTCGCCCATGAGGTGTACGGCAGCCACCCGTACGGGCGCCGCCCCACTCAGTCGAGCTTTCAGGCGATCACCCGGACCGACATCACCAGCCTTGCCGCGGCGCGAATCCGCCCCGGGGGCTCGCTGCTGGTCCTGGCGGGGGACGTCACCCTGGCCCAGGCCAAAGCGCTGGCCGAGCGTGCCTTCGGCGGATGGACCGGCGCCCTGGTGGCGACGCGGCCGCCGGCCCCCCCGCCGGTGAAGACGAGGACCGACATCCTGCTCGTACATCGGCCGGGGTCGGTGCAAGGCAACATCGTCATCGGCAATACGACGTTCCTGCCGACGGACACGGGCTACTACCCCGCGCGCGTCGCGACGCAGGCGCTCGGGGGCGGCGCCGATTCGCGGTTGTTCCTCATTCTGCGGGAGCAGAAGAGCTGGACCTATGGCGCCTACGCCCAGCTCGTGCGCCGCCGTGGCATCGGCAGCTGGGAGGCCACCTTCGAGGGTCGCACCGAAGTGGTGGACAGCGCGCTGGTCGAGATGCTGCACCAGATCGACCGGATCCGCACGACCGCGATGCCCGATTCGGAGATCACCAACGTCAAGGGGTTCCTCATCGGGGCGTTCCCGCTCACGGTCGAGACCGCGCAGCAGATCGCGTCGGTCGTGGCCAACGCGAGGTTATTCGGACTCGGCACCGACTACGTCCGCGCCTACCGCGACCGGCTGGCGGCGGTGACGCCCGCGCGGGCTCGCGCGGCCGCGTCCCGCACGTATCACCGCAGCGGGCTGACCATCGTCGTCGTGGGCGATGCGGTGCAGCTTTACGACCGGCTGAAGGCAATCGCGCCCGTCCGGCTGGTCGACGTGGACGGCAAGCCCCTCTCCCCCGCCGACCTGCATCCCAAAGCCACCGCGCTCGCCCTGGATCGCGCCCAGGTGGTCACGAGGAGCGACAGCTTTCGCATCGTCGTGCAGGGGAATCCGATGGGCGCGATGACCACGGCCATCGCGGCGACCGCGGACTCGCTCGTGTACACGGAGCACACCACCATCGCCGGCGGTACCGTGGAGCAGCACACCGTGGTGCACTTCAATCCGGCCGACTTGTCGGTGACCAGCGTCGATCAGACCGGCAAGACGCAGGGTCAACCCACCGACATTCACGTCGTGTACGCCGGTGGCCGAGTGAAGGGAACCGCCACGACGCCCCAGCAGAGCGGCACGCCGAAGACGGTGAGCCTCGACACCACGATCCAGGCGGGCACCTACGACGACAACGCGTTGAACGTCCTCATCCCCGCGCTCCCGCTGGCCGACGGGAAATCGTTCGCGGTGACGGTCTTCGAGTCGGGGCGCGGACAAACGCAGTTGATGCAACTGAAGGTGTCCGACGCCGGCACCGTCACGGTCCCGGCCGGGACCTATGCGACCTGGCGACTCGACGTGGCCGGGGGACAAGCCCCGATCGCCATGTACGTCACCAAGGAGACCCCGCGGAAGGTCGTGAAGATCGAGTTTGTGGGAGCGCCGTTTGTGATGGAACTGGTGAAGTAAGGGCGGGCGAGGGCGGGCCAGGACGGGCGAGGTTGAAAACCAAAGGGCGGGTGAGGATTGCCTCGCCCGCCCTAGCCCGTCTTGGCCAGCCCTGGCCCGCCTAGTTTTTCGGGTACACACTCACCTGATAGCGCTTCTTGTCCTTGTGCTCGAACTTCACCTGACCGTCCACCACGGTGAAGAGCGAGTCGTCGGAGGCGCGCCGGACGTTGCGTCCGGGATGGAACTTGGTGCCGCGCTGCCGCACCAGGATCGACCCGGCGGTGACGAACTGGCCGCCGAATGCCTTGACCCCGAGAAACTGCGGGTTCGAGTCGCGCCCGTTGCGCGAGGACCCGACGCCTTTCTTGTGAGCCACGGTTCCCTCACCCGACCTTTACGTCGGCGATTTTCAATTCCGTGAAATGCTGCCGGTGCCCGGCGTGGCGGCGGTAGCCGGTGCGCCGCGCGAACCGGAAGATGCGGATCTTCTTCCCCAGCCCGTGGCGCACGACCTCGGCGGTCACCTTGGCCCCCCGCACCGTCGGCTGCCCGGCCTGGACGGTCTTGCCGTCACTGGTCAACAGCACGTGATCGAAGGTCACCTTCGCCCCCGGCTCGGCTTCGAGCAGGGGCACCTGGATCGTCTTCCCCGGCTCGGCGCGGAACTGGCACCCACCGGTGGTGAAAATGGCGTACGTCATAAGGGCGGAACTCTAATCGGGACTTGAGGTTCCGTCAAGGCGGCCGGCATCAGGCGACGGCGTACTGTTCGGTCACATCCCGGCCGGCGGGCTGCGCCATCATGCGGAACTCGTCCAACCGCATCATCGGGTCGTCCCGGACCTCGACCGCAATCCCGGTCTGCTTCTGCAGTTGCCGCAAGAAGTTAGGCTCCTGCTCCACGAGGTAGAGCGCGACATCGGGATGCAACCGGACCGCGAGCTGCCGCTCGCGCCGGTCGGCCCCGGCACGCTTCAGGGAGCGTTCCATCCGTCGCACCACGACCTCCGGCCGGAACACCCGCCCCGTGCCGTTGCAGGTCGGACATTCCGCGGTCATCGACTGCCACAAAGACGGCCGCACCCGTTGCCGGGTCATCTCGATCAGGCCCAGCTCGGAGACGGCGAACGCCCGCGTGCGGGCGCGGTCCCGGCCGAGGTAGGTCCGCAGCTCCTGCAGCACCTTGTCGCGGTTGGACCGCGTTTCCATGTCGATGAAGTCCACCACGATAATCCCGCCGATGTCACGGAGCCGCAGCTGGCGCGCGACCTCGCGGGCGGCCTCGAGGTTGGTGCGCAGGATGGTGCTCTCCGGATCCTTCTTGCCCGTGTAGCGGCCGGTATTGACGTCGATCGAAGTCAGGGCTTCCGTGGGTTGGATAATGAGGTAGCCGCCGGTCGGCAGGTTCACGCGCTGCTGGAACAGCTCCCGGATCTCCCCCTCGATGTCGAACTTGTCGAACAGCTGACTCTCCGCGACGTGCAGGTGCACCCGCTGCAGCAGGTCCGGATCGATTTGCTTCAGGTATTGCTCGATCTCGTGGAAGACCGGCTTCGAATCCACCAGCAGGGAGTCGACCTTGTCCGACAACAGATCGCGGACGATGCCCCGGGTGAGGCTCGTCTCCCGCTGTAGCAGCGCGGGCGCGCGCATGGAGGTCGAGCGCCGTTTGATCTTCTGCCAGAGACCCACGAGGTGCTCGATCTCGCGACGGCAGGTATCCTCCGTCAGGTCATCGGCCACCGTCCGGACGATCCAGCCGCCGCTGTCCTTGGGCACGAGCCGGCCCACCAGCTCCTTCAGGCGCACCCGTTGCTCGCGTCCCTCGATCTTGCGGGACACGCCCACCTTGGAAGCGAACGGCATGTACACCAGGAAACGTCCCGGCAGGGAGATCTGCGCGGTCACACGCGGGCCCTTGGTGCTGATGGGCTCTTTGATGACCTGCACCAGGCGGGTTTCGCCCCGCTTCAGCTCGTCGGCGACGTTGGGGACGCGACGGCGCGAGCGGTCGCGACCGCCCTTGCCGTTGCCCCCTTCCCCGTTCTCGCCGTCATCACCGGGTTCCCCCGGCTCATCCTCGTCTTCGGCCTCGACCAGGTCCGAAGCGTGGAGAAAGGCGCTCTTTTCAGCCCCGATGTCGACGAACGCGGCCTGGATCCCCGGCAGGATCGCCTCGACCTTGCCGAGATAGATGTCGCCCACCATCCGGTGCGCGTCCGGACGATCCACCAGCAGCTCTACCAGGCGGTCGTCCTCCAGGATCGCCACGCGCGTCTCGCGCGGGCTGCCACTGATCAGAATTTCGCGTTTCAAAGCAATACCCCTCGGTTCCCGACGGAACGCAACCGTCGGGAATCCTGTTGATTGGCCAGCAAGAGTCTGTTCCGAATGGAGTCGTGAGATTCGGGAGGAACCGATTGGACCGGGCAGGCCGCGCCCCCGCCGCATCAGCGGGCAAGCGACCTGTCATGGCCAAAGTCCAATGCATGTTGTAAAGCTAAGCTGTCTTGTCACTTACGTCAATCCACCGTATCGTATTGGCACATTGATCCTCGGCCGGCCCCTTCCCGATCCGGAGGCAGCCTGTGCCGCACGCTTCTCCGCTTCGGCAACTGGGCTCTCTCGTGCTCTTCGCGACCGCACTCTCCGGTGACGGCTGGGCCCAGGCGACGCGGTACCCGCCGGCACGGCGCGCGGATCAGGTCGACGATTACTTCGGGACCCGCGTCGCGGACCCGTATCGCTGGCTCGAGGACGTCGATGCGGCGGAGACCCGCGCCTGGGTGGAAGCCGAGAACGCCGTCACCTTCGCCTATCTCGCGACGATCCCCGCCCGCGACAGCATCCGCCACCGGCTCACCGAGCTATGGGACTATCCCCGCTTCGGGACGCCGTTCAAGAAGCGCGGCCAGTACTTCTTCTTCAAGAACGACGGTCTGCAGAATCAGTCGGTGCTCTACGTGCAGGAAGGGCTCCGGGGGACGCCCCGCGTCCTGCTCGACCCGAATCTGCTCTCGGCCGACGGGACGATCGCCCTCGCCACCCTCGGCCTCTCGGACGATGCTCACTATCTGGCCTATGCCACGGCGGTTTCCGGATCGGACTGGAACGAGGTCGCCGTGCGCGATGTCCGGACGGCACGCGATCTCCCCGACACGATCCGGTGGGTCAAGTTCTCGCAACTGTCCTGGACGCATGACGGCGCCGGGTTCTTCTACAGCCGCTACCCGGAGCCGGCGGGCGGGAATCCCCTGCTGAGCGTCAATCTCAACCAGAAGCTCTACTTCCATCGCCTCGGCACCGAGCAATCACAGGACCGCCTGGTGTTCGAGCGGCCCGACCACCCCGATTGGGGCGTCGGGGCCGGCGTGACCGACGACGGGCGGTATCTGATCCTGCATCTCTGGCTCGGGACGGACCGGCGCAATCGGGTCTACTACGTCGATTTGCGCGACGCGGCTCAACCCGACCTCGCGGCTCCCGCTATTCCACTGCTCGACAATTTCGACGCGAGTTACTCGTTCATCGACAATGACGGGCCGGTCTTCTACTTCCTGACCGATCAGGGCGCCCCGCGGCGGCGGATCGTCGCCATCGACATCCGGCACCCGGAGCGCGCCAACTGGCGCCAGGTCGTGCCGGAATCGGCGGACGTGATCGAGAATGTGCGATTGGTCCACGACCACTTCGTCGCGAGCTACCTCCACGACGCCCACTCCCGCTTGCTCCTGTATACACGGGAGGGCCAAGCGGCGGGCGAGATCGCCCTCCCCGCTTTGGGAAGCGTCGCCGAGCTCTCCGTGGAGTCGGCGCGGGACAGCGAGCTGTTCTTCGCGTTTACCTCCTTTCTGCAACCGACGACGATCTACCGGCATGATTTCGCGGCCGCGCGGACGGCGGTGTTCCAGGCGCCGGCCCTGCGATTCGATGCCTCCACGTATGAAACCGAGCAGGTCTTCTATACGAGCAAGGACGGCACCCGCATTCCGATGTTCCTGACCCACCGGCGCGGCCTCGTGCGCGACGGATCCAATCCGACCTACCTCTACGGTTACGGGGGCTTCAACATCAGCGTGACGCCGGCCTTCTCGCCGAGCGCCCTGGTGTGGCTCGAGCGCGGGGGCATTTACGCCGTGCCCAACCTCCGCGGCGGCGGAGAGTACGGCGAAGCATGGCACGAGGCGGGGATGCACGAGAAGAAACAGAACGTGTTCGACGATTTCATCGCCGCGGCGGAGTATCTGGTGCGCGAGCGCTATACCTCCCCCGCCAAGCTCGCCATCGGGGGCGGGTCGAACGGCGGGCTCCTGGTCGGCGCCGCCATGACCCAACGACCGGACCTCTTCGGCGCCGCGGTGCCGGCGGTCGGCGTCATGGACATGCTGCGGTTCCACAAATTCACGATCGGGTGGGCCTGGGTGACCGAATACGGCTCGGCGGATAGCGCCGGCCAGTTCCCGTACCTGTATCGGTACTCCCCGCTTCATAATCTGAAGCCCGGCACCTCCTATCCCGCCACCTTGATCACCACCGCCGATCACGATGACCGGGTAGTTCCCGGCCATTCCTTCAAGTTCGCCGCCGCGCTCCAGGCCGTTCAAAGCGGGCCGGCACCGGTGCTGATCCGCATCGAGACCAAAGCCGGGCACGGCGCCGGGAAACCGACCACCAAGCTGATCGAGGAAGCCGCCGACCGGTGGGCCTTCCTGGTGCAGACCCTGCACATGACCACGGCCCCGGCCTCACCCCCGTAACCATCGAGAGACGCGCATGGCCAAGGTGAACTGTTCCTTGTGCAACACCGCGGTCGAATCCCGCACGCTGATCGCGGCCCAGAAGCTCGAGCCCCAGCTGTTCGACATCATCAAGCGGGAGCGGCCCGACTGGCCGGGCAACCGCGGGATCTGCCAAACCTGCCACGAGCAGTACCGCGCCAAGAAGTTCGTCGGGTATCTGGAAGAGGAGTACAGCAAGATTTCCGAAATGGAGAAGGCGATCGTCACCCAGATCGCCCGGCGGGGGCGGGTGAGCCGCCTGGTGCATCAGGAGTTCGAGGCCCAGATGACGTTCGGCGAGCGGGTGGCGGACCGGGTGGCTCAGTTCGGCGGCAGCTGGCCATTCATTGGCATCTTCGGACTGATCCTGTTCGTCTGGATGGGGGTGAACAGCTGGGTCCTGGCAACGCACCCGTTCGATCCCTATCCGTTCATTCTTCTGAACCTCGTCTTGTCGACGCTGGCGGCGTTACAGGCGCCAGTGATCATGATGAGCCAGAATCGCCAGGCCATTAAGGACCGGCTCCAGGCCCAGCAGGATTATCAGATCAATCTGATGGCGGAGATCGAGATCCGGGATTTGCACGACAAGCTCGACGGGCTGCGACACCGGCAGTGGCACGAGCTGTGGCACATGCAGCGCCGGCAGCTCGAGATCCTCGAGCACCTGCACAAAGAGGTCAGTCACCCGGAGGAGAAGACCGCGGAGCCGGCGCCGTATCAGCCACCTGAAATCTGACGGGCCAGGGCGGGCCAGGACGGGCAAGGTCAAGCGCACCCCGTCGCCCGTCCTTGCCCGTCGTTGCCCGTCAGATCTCCGGCGGCTGATACGGCGCCGGCTCCGCGGTCTTCTCCTCCGGGTGACTGACCTCTTTGTGCAGGTGCTCGAGGATCTCGAGCTGCCGGCGC
>DATJXC010000026.1:0-33780 GCA_035500495.1 Gemmatimonadales bacterium | reverse complement strand
GTGATGCCGATCCCCACGAACACGACGGCGAACGGCTCACCTTTGGGCGCGCGGGCGCCCTCCACGATCTGTGCGGCGAGCTCGAGCGCCGGAAGCCCCGGCCCCGAAAAGACCGGCAGCTTCTGCCCCCGCACCAGGGTGTTCATCCCGTCGATCGCGGAAATCCCGGTCTCGATGACCTCGGAAGGCCGCACCCGCCGGACCGGATTCAGCGGCGCCGCCCACACCGGCCGCAGGGCCTCGCCCGTGGGAGGCGGCAACGCGTCGACCGGAGCCCCGGTCCCGTTGAACGCCCGGCCCAGGAGATCCCGTCCCACGAGCGTCGTGGCGCCCTCCCCCGTCAACGTGACCGTTGCCCGGGCGGGGGGAAGGCCGATCGTGTCTTCCAGTACCTGGATCACCGTGACGTCGGCACCGGCATCGATCACCTGACCCCGGCGGGACAACTCGGCGCCGTCTCGTCCCGGCACGCGAATCTCGACCCACTCACCCAGGACGGTGGTGGGGGTACGGCGCACGTAGAGCAGGGGCCCGCTCGCCGCCTGGGCGCCATGGTAGGTCCGCGGCAGGGGTTTCATGACCCGATCTTCGCGATGGCCGACTCCGCGTCGGTCAAGCGGGTCGACAGGGTGTCGGGGCCGGCGCGCCGCGCCGCGAGCAGGGCCTGTCGCGCGGCGCCGAGATCCAGCTGCTCGAACGGCTTCCCCGCATCGAGCGCCACGAGGCCGCGATCGTGGAACGCGTGCGCGAGGGCGGCCAGCCGGAAGGTCTTCTCGACCGGTGAGGCGGCGTCGTTGGGATCGTAGGCACTCTGCCCCAGCACCGCTTCGCGAAGGACCCGTGCCGCCTCGAGCAGGAGGCGGTCCCGATCCTGAAGCGCCTCGGGGCCGACGAGTCCGGCGATTTCGCGCAGCTCGCGGTCGCGTTGCAGCAACTCCAGGGTGCGACGCCGCAGCGCCGGCCACTCCGCTCCCACCCGCTCGGCGAACCACGGGGCCACCGCGTCCGCGTGCAGGCTGTAGCTCGTTTCCCAATCCACCGCCGGAAACTGGCGCTGATGGGCGAGACCGGAATCGAGCGCCCAGAGTGCCCCCGCGACGCGGAGGGACGCCTGGGTGACGGGCTCGGAAAAGTCGCCCCCCGGTGGCGAGACGGCGCTGATCACCGTCAGGGCGCCGGTGCGCGCCGGCGCGCCCAACACGCTCACCGAACCCGCACGCTCGTAAAAATGGCCGAGCCGGTTGCCGAGATAGGTCGGATACCCCTCCTCCCCAGGCATCTCCTGCAGCCGGGCGCCGATTTCGCGCAGCGCTTCGGCCCAGCGCGACAGGCTGTCCGCCATCAGCGCCACGCGGTACCCCATATCGCGGTAGAACTCGGCGATCGTGACGCCGACGTAGACCGAGGCTTCACGCGCCGCGACCGGCATGTTCGAGGTGTTGACGACGAGCACGGTGCGTTCCATGAGCGACCGTCCGGTGTGTGGGTCCACGAGCCGGGGAAACTCCTCCAGCACCTCGGCCATCTCGTTGCCGCGCTCGCCGCACCCCACGTATACGATCACGTCCGCCGCCCCGTACTTGGCCAGCGACTGCTCGATGACCGTCTTCCCCGTGCCGAAGCCGCCCGGCACCGCCACACTGCCTCCCTCGGCCACCGGGAACAGGAAATCGAACACGCGCTGACCGGTGACGAACGGCTGCTGTGAGGGCAACCGTCGCGACACGGGCCGTGGCTGGCGCACCGACCATTCTTGAGAGAGCAGGAGCGGCGTGCCGTCGGCGAGGTGGCCCACCGGATCGGTAATCGTGAACTCGCCGCCCGCGATGGCCGCGATCGTTCCCGAGATCCCGGGGGGCGCCAGCACGCGATGGGTGAATCCCGGCCGTTCCTCGATCGTCCCCAGGACATCCCCGCCGGCAATCCGGGCACCAGCACCCACGGCCGGTACGAACGCCCACTGTTTCGTCGGATCGAGCGGCTCCGCCTGCGCCCCGGGGGTGATGAAATCCCCGGTGATCGCGGCCACCTGGTGGAGGGGTCGGCCGACCCCGTCCAAAACGGCTCCCAGGAGACCAGGGCCGAGCCGCAGGGTCAGGGCGCGACCGGTGAGGGTGATGGGCTCGCCGACCCGAAGGCCGCTCGTATCCTCATACACCTGCACCGTGCCGCGCTCGCCGGAGACCCGGATCACCTCCCCGAGCAGGCCCCGCTCGCCGACTCGCACGAGCTCATAGAGTGCTGCGTTCGGCATCGGACCCGCCTCGGCCAACGCTCCACTGACCCGGACGATCCGAGGCGCGGGCTCGCTCACCGCAGCCTCACCCGGTACCCGATGACCTGACGCAACAGCTCCACGATATACGCTTCGGCCGATTCGACCCGCGCTCCCCACGCGGGACCCGGGAACGGCACGACCATCGGCAGGGGCCGGCGTCCCAGCTGCCGGCGCACCTCCTCGGGGAGCCGGTCGTAGAACGACGATTCCACGAGTACCACGCCGATTTCCGGGTGCCCCAGGAGGTCCCTGACACAGGCTGCCCCCTCCTCCGGCGTGTCGGCGGCTACGGGACGCAGCCCGGCCAATGCGAAACCGGCCGCTACAGCAGGCTCGCTCACGACCCGGACTTCGTGGCTCATTGTGCGCTCACCAGTCCCGCCGCGACGTCGCCGGGTGGCGCGCCGAGCGCGACACCCCAGATGATCCGCTGGAGATCCAGCACCTGCGCCCGTAGCCGCAGGAAGGAGAGCAGGACGGGCACGACGCCGAGCGGCGACAACCGCTGCAGCCGGCGCAGACGCGCGATGCGGGCCGCGAGTAACGCTTCTTCCAGTGCTGATGGGTTGGAAGCGTGGCCTCTCAAAGCGTCGGCATAGCGGGTGCGGCCAAACGCCCGGGCGAGCCGTTCGGCGGCC
Organism: Gemmatimonadales bacterium; assembly: GCA_035500495.1. GTDB lineage: Bacteria > Gemmatimonadota > Gemmatimonadetes > Gemmatimonadales > GWC2-71-9 > DASTHG01. Next base: position 30,864 of record DATJXC010000026.1, on the reverse strand, counting down.
ATACCCGGTGCTCCGCTCGCCACGGCCTCCTCGAAGTCCTGGATGGTGACGCGAGCCCCGCCGGGGAGGAACGCCTGCTTGGGAAGGAGATCCTTGGTCTCGGTGGCGAGTACCAAGGCGGCAGCGACGTTCTCGAGGTCGATCGTTTCCGCCGCGTACGCCCGCAAGACTCCACCGGCGCGGCGGGTCGTGCGCAGGATCCGGGCGGCGAACGTCCGCCCCAGGATCAGCTCGAGCTGGGCAAGGTCCGGATGCGCCTCCGCCGCGGTGGCGAGGACGGGCGATCCGTAGGGGTTCCTCCAGGCGACCAGCAGCGTCGCCACGGTGCCGGGGGTCGGCTGCCGCGCCAGCTCGCTCAGGGCGCGCTCGGGGAGCGCAGGGGTGGGAATCAAGCCTGCCAAGCGCTGTTCCGCGGCGACTCCTTGAGCCGCCCCGCGCAGGATGGCCCGCAGGCTACGGCGATCCTCCTCCTCGAACAGCACGGCGAGCGGCTCCGCGCGAGGGCCCGCCCAGCGAACCAGGACCGCTGTGTAGGCCGCGGCCCAGCGCCGGACGGCGAGCTCCAGTGCTGCCGGCGTGGTCTGATCTGCGCCTTCCTCTATAGTGAAACCCATGCGCCGGAGGTCCTGGGCGAGCGTCGACAGATCCGCATCTCGGGAAAGCGCATCGAGCTGCGACGGGGTGAGCAGGTGCGCGGCAAGACCGCGCGAGCGGGCGTTCAGGTCGTCCCAGGCCGGGCTCATCGATCCGGCTCGAGTAATGCAAGCGCGGCGAGCGCCAGGCGTTCTCGATCACGGGCCAGGCGGGATTCCAGGGTCGCGTCGATCTCCACGGCGCCGTCCGTTGTGCGCAACCGGAACCCCGTTCCCACGGCCGCATCGGCGGTCACCGCCGTGTCCGCGCGACCGGCGACGAGACGGCGCAGGGAAGCGACGAGCGCAGGAGTACAACGGATCTCCACTGGGCTGTCGCCGACCCCGGCGGTGGCTTCCCGCATCGCGGGGCCGAGGGTCTCGAGATAGCCGGGCTGGTTGATGGTCTCGGGGAGGAGCTGCTGGACCGCCCCGGTCACCCGGTCGATCAGGCGCGCTCGCGCCGCGAGCACGCGCGCCTGCGCCTCCCGCCGGATCCGCGCCAAGTCGCGCTCCAGCTCGCCACGGTGCGCGGCTTCCGTGGTGGCACGCGCCGCAGCCCGCTGCCCGGCGATGCGGGCTTCGGTTTCCGACGCAACGCGCTCCGCCTCGCCCTGGGCAGCCGCCAGGATCGCCTGTGCTTGCGCTCCGGCGTCGCGCTCGAGCGCGGCCAGCAAGTCGGGGAGCGGCACCGGCCTCTCCCGGTCAGGCGGCGCCGCGCAGCAGGATCACCACCGCCACCACGAACCCGAGGATGACCATTGTCTCGGGGATCGCGATCATCAGAATGGCGGTGGTGGAGAGCTCCGGCTTTTCCGCCATCGAGGCGGCGATGGCCGGGCCGATGCGCGATTGCGCCCAGGCCGTGGCGAGTGCCGGAATCGCGATCGCCAAGGCCGCGGCCAAGGTCACCAGCACGACTCCCATGACGTCTCCTTTCCCGCCGGTTACGCGCGGGTCCAATGGCCGAACGGCTGATAGCGGATGCCGCCCGGGCTGTAGAACTTCCCGAAGAACTCCACGTAATGCAGACGCAAAGCGTGTATGGTGGGGGTGAACAGCGCGATGGCGAAGTTCACGAGGTGGAACAACAGGGCGAATAGCACCCCCACCGCCACGCTGCCGATGGCGCCCACCATCTTGTTCGCGACCACGGCGAGCATCACCGACGCGACGCCCAGCGCCATGATACGAGCGTAGGACAGGATGTTGCCGACGGTGCTCAGCAGCTCGATCGGTGCGACCAGACCCTCGAGCACAATGAGCACCGGAAAGGCCACCAGCAGTCCGACCACCGCCGGCGTGAAGAACGCGTGCGGCAGCACCTTGGCAGCCGCCAACAGCGCCAGCACGATCAGCACGACCATCAGGAACGACACCCCCCGTCCCGCGGCTTGCCGCGGATGACGGCGCCACGCGCTGATCGCTCCCAGGGCCAGACCGATCAGGACGTGAACCACGCCCAGGGCGACCGCGAGCAGAAGGAACGGGATCATCGCCTGCTCGCGATCGAGGACGAGCGGCTTCATGCCGACCAGCCGTCGGCCCAGGTCGCCGAAGAATTCGCCGTAGAGGAAACCGGCGATGATCGTGAACAGCGCGCAGGGGCCGCTCATCTCCGCGACGTTGCGGAGCAGCGTACCCGGCTTCGAACGGCGGTGCAGCACCAGGCCGAGCCCCGCGAGAAGCAGGCCGTAGCCGATATCGCCCACGATGATGCCGAAGAACGCCGGAAAGAACACGGCGACGAAGGGCGTCGGGTCGATCGTCCCGTACTTGGGGAGCGGCATGAGACGAACCACCGTCTCGAACGGTCGGAAGAGCCGCGGGTTGGCGAGGACGACCGGCGCTTCCTCGGACGCCCACTCCTCCCTGGACATCTCGCTCACCACCACCGCGGCTCCGAAGTCGCGCGCCAACGCCGTCTCGAGCCGGCTGCGCGCAGGCGCGGGCACCCACCCTTCCAGCACGAAGGCCCTGGGCGTCACCCCCGAGAGCGGCAGGGCTTCGAGCCCGCGCAGCCGGTCGTGGATGACGGTTCGCGCGGCGACCAGCTCGCCCCCGTGCTGACGCGCCAGGGCTGCGCGTCGCTCGCCGATCTCTCCCTGTTCCCTAGGAATCTCACCCAGGCGAGCGAGCATCTTGGGGAGGGCCTGCGTCAGCGCTCCGCCTCCGTACGCGGCGGGGACCGGGATCTCCTGCACATTCGCTTCGAGAAGGAGCCGCTCCACCCGTCCGGCCGCCGTCGCCGAGACGACCACTAGCACGGCGGTCTCCCCGGTGGGGAGGGGCTGCGTGAAGAGCTGGAATTCGGTTCCGATGGCGGCGGTGAGGGTCGCTTTCAGCTTGGCCAACGCGCCCGCATCCCCTCCGCGCAGCAGGACGTGGTACATGGAGGCATTGGGCCAGCGGGTCTCGCTCTCGAGTAACGCGCGGAACGCCGTGAAGAAGTGCTCGTACTTGAGAATCAGCGCCCGCTCCTCCTCGAGGGCCGCGCCGCGCGTCTTGAGCTGCGCCAATTCCCGCCGCAACCGGCCGGCGAGACGCGCCCAACGGGCCAACAACCCGGTATCCACGCTCGGCGGCGGACGTACCGCCGCCGCCGCCCCGCCGAGCTCTCCGATCACGAACTCGATGTCGTCCAGGACAGCCAACAGGTGCCGACGTTCGCGATCCTGAACGGGCGTGAGCTGCAGATGATCGAGAGGCGCCCCGGCTTCCGGCGCGGCGAGGTGGAGGAGGCTCAAGTCCTGGAGGGTGCGGAGCACGTCGGAGAGCCGGTCGCGCGGTCCCATGATCCGCACCTTCGCCATTTCGATGATCATGGCTGCTCCCCGCCCCCCCAGCCGGCCAGAAACCGCGCGACGAGCTCGCGCGCCACTACGAGGACGCGCGTATCGTCGATCTTCTCATAACGGGCGATGGTCTGGTCGGCGGCGGCCGTGATCTCCGCCTCGCGCCGCCGGCGCTCGGCCGTCAGCTCGGTGGTCAGGGCCTGTTCCGCGGCCGCCAGAGCCGCATCGATCCCCGCGACCCGGCGGCGGGCGGCCTCGACCGCCTCGGCTCGTAAGACCTCGGCGCGAGCCCGGGCGGCCCGCAACTCCCCTTCCAGCCTCTGCTCGGTTTCGAGCAGACGCGTCAACTCGCCCGGCTCCACGACCGGGCGATGCGCCGGCGCTGCGCGGGTTGCCAGGGCGCCTCCAGGAATGGCCCAAGACAACGTTCACTCAGGCCTCCCTGATGCGGCGTGAAGCGGGCGTAAAGATCTCTTCAGAAAGTCTTGTGCTGCGCTAGCGAGTTCATCCCGTAGCGTGTCCCCTAGCCTCTTTCCGGGAGATCTCCTCATGTATCTGCCTTCTGCACAACCGTGGCGCGACGGTGACACGCTCAGCGAATACCTCGAGCACCGTGGCGTCACCCGACGAGACTTCATGACCTTCTGCGGTGAGATGGCGGCCATCCTCGGCTTGGGATCGTTGGCGACACCCCGGATCGCCAAAGCGCTCTCCGCCGTGAAACGGCCGACCGTCATCTGGCTGCAGCTCCAGGAGTGCACCGGTTGCGTCGAGAGTGTGTTGCGCACCTCCGACCCCACGATCGGGGATCTCGTCCTCGATGTGGTCTCCCTGGACTACCAGCACACCCTGATGGCGGGTGCCGGCCACTCCGTCGAGAAGGCGCTCGCCGATTCGGTCGCGAAGAACAAGGGTGAGTACGTCCTGCTCGTCACCGGCTCCGTGCCGCTCAACGACAACGGCATCTACTGCACGGTGGGTGGCAAGACCGCCAAGAGCATTCTCGAGGACACCGCCAAGGACGCCGCCGCCGTGATCGCGATCGGCGCGTGCGCGCACTGGGGGAACGTCCAGGCGGCGCGGCCCAACCCGACCGGCGCGGTCGGCGTCTCGGAGATCGTGAAGAACAAGACGGTCGTGAACATCGCCGGCTGCCCGCCGATCGCCAATGTCGTCACCGCCACCGTCGTCCACCTGCTCACCTTCGGGCGGCCCCCGGCGCTGGACTACGACGGCCGCCCGCTGTTCGCCTACGGCAAGCGCATTCACGATCAGTGCTCGCGCCGCGCGCACTTCGACGCGGGCCAGTACGTCGAGAACTTCGACGATGATGCCGCGCGCAAGGGCTGGTGCCTGTATCACGTCGGCTGCAAGGGCCCGGCGACGTTCTCGCCCTGCCCGATCTTCCTCTGGAACGAAGGCACCAACTGGCCGATCGGCGCCGGCCATCCCTGTCTCGGCTGCACCGAACGCGGCTTCTGGGACACCATGACCCCGTTCTACGGACGGTTGCCCAACGTGGGCGGCTTCCCCGTGGAGCGGACGGCGGACACTGTGGGCCTCGGGCTCGCGGTCGGCGCCGTCGCCGGCGTCGCGGCTCACGCGATCGCCACCGGCATCCATCAGCGTCGCAAGCTTCCCGTCGTCGAGCAGCCCCCCAAGGGGCAGGAGGGTGGCCGTGGCAGTCACTAAGGTCGTCGTCGATCCGATCAGCCGGATCGAGGGTCACCTCCGCATCGAGGCCCAGGCGGAGGGCGGCAAGATCAAGAACGCGTGGGCATCGTCCACGCAGTTCCGGGGCATCGAGATCATCCTGCAGGGCCGCGATCCGCGCGATGCGTGGGCGTTCACGCAGCGGATCTGCGGCGTCTGCACCGTGGTGCACGCCGTGGCGTCGTGCCGCGCCGTCGAAGACGCGCTCGACATCACCATCCCGGCCAACGCGCAGATCATTCGCAACCTGATCCACGGGATGCAGTTCGTGCAGGACCATGTGATGCACTTCTACCACCTGCACGCGCTGGACTGGGTGGACGTGGTGAGCGCCCTCTCGGCCAAACCCGCCGAGACCGCCGCCATCGCGAAGTCGGTATCCCCCTGGCCCAACAACTCCGAGACCTACTTCGCCGAGGTGCAGAACCGGCTCAAGACGTTCGTGTCGAGCGGCCAGCTCGGCATCTTCACGAACGGGTACTGGGGCCATCCCGCCTACAAGCTGCCGCCGGCGGTCAACCTCCTCGCCGTGGCGCACTATCTCGAGGCGCTCGACTGGCAGCGCGACGTCATCCGCCTCCACACCATCTTCGGCGGCAAGAATCCGCACCCGAACTTCCTGGTGGGAGGGATGGCGTCGGCCATCAACCTCGACGGCACGGCCACGATCAACGCCGCGCGCCTGGTCGACATTCACGACATGATCGTGCGGGCCAAGCGGTTCGTGGAGCAGGTGTACTGGCCCGACCTGGTGGCGGTAGCCGGCTTCTACAAGGACTGGGGTTCCATCGGCGGCGGGACGGGGAACTACCTCACCTACGGGGAATTCCCCGAAGCGGGGGTGAAGGACTACGACAAGCTGTACTTCCCCCGCGGCATCATCCTCAACAAGGACCTGTCCAAGGTCCATCCAGTGGATGAGAAGCTGATCAAGGAGTACATCACCAGCTCCTGGTACGAGTACTCCAAGGGGGACGACGCCGGGCTCCATCCCTACGAAGGGGAAACCAAGGCCAAGTACACCGGTCCCCCGACGCCGTGGACCTACCTCCAGGATCAGAAGAAGTACACGTGGATGAAGGCGCCGCGCTACGACGGGCATGCCATGGAAGTCGGCCCGCTCGCGCGAATGCTCGTCGCCTACGTCTCGGGACACAAGGAAGTGAAGGAGTTGGTCGGCGCGGTGCTCGGCAAGCTGAACGTGCCGGCGACGGTGCTGTTCTCGACCCTTGGCCGCACGGCCGCGCGCGGCATGGAAACCATGCTGCTCGTGAACAAGCTCGACGAGTGGTACGGCCAGCTGGTGAGCCGGATCAAGAGCGGCGACACCCAGACCTTCACCAAGACCAAGTGGGATCCGTCCACCTGGCCCGCCAAGGCCCAGGGGTTCGGGTATCTCGACGCCCCACGGGGAGCGCTGGGACATTGGGTGCAGATCGAGGACGGCAAGATCGCCCGCTATCAGTGCGTCGTGCCGAGCACCTGGAACTGCTCGCCGCGCGACAAGCAGGGGCAGATGGGCCCGTACGAGGCGGCGTTGGTCGATAACCATCCGCTGGTGGATCCCGAGCGGCCCATCGAGATCCTCCGCACTATCCACTCGTTCGATCCGTGCATGGCCTGCGGCGTGCACGTGCTGGATGCGACGGGTGCCGAAGTCACGTCGGTGAAGGTGTCATGAGCGCACCGGTCAAAGCGGGCCTCGCCCACAACCTGCAGCCGCCGACAGGGCGGTACCAGTGGGTGTACCTGTGGGGCTGGCCGATCCGCGCGATGCACTGGACCGCAGCCTTGTGCATCGTCGTGCTGGTCGTGACCGGCTTCTACATCGGCCGGCCGTACTTCATGTCCAGCGGAGAAGCCAGCGCCCATTTTCTGATGGGCAAGGTGCGCTTCTGGCACTTCGCCGCGGCGGGTCTCCTCGTCGCTACGGCGATCGTTCGGACCTACTGGCTGTTCATGGGCAACCAGTTCGAACGGCTGCGCGCGCTGTTCCCGGTGCGCGGCCGCGACTGGGGCAACCTGTGGCGGATGGTCAAGTTCTACTTGCTGGTGGACGAAGAGGGCGCGCCGAAGTACCTGGGGCATAACCCGCTGCAGCAGTTCTCCTACACGGGCATGTACCTGGTCGCGGCCGTGATGGCCATCACCGGATTCGCGATGTACGGCCAGGCCGCCCCCGAGGGCTTCTTCTACACGATGTTCAACTGGGTCGTGCGGCTGCTCGGCGGGATTCAGCGAGTCCACTTCGTCCATCACATCTTCACCTGGATCTTTCTGATCTTCATCCCCATCCACATCTACCTCGCGTTGCGCGCCGACACACTGGAGCGCACCGGGACGATCTCCTCGATCGTCTCCGGCGGCCGCTTCGTGAACAAGGAAGAGACGTATGTCGATGAGTGAGACCGGGGGACGCCCGACGGTCGTGATCGGCCTGGGGAATCCCCTGATGGCGGATGATGGACTCGGGCTTGCCGCCGTCGGGCGCCTCCAGGAAGCCTGGCAGCTTCCGGAAGGGGTCGAGGTGGTCGACGGCGGCACCTGGGGCATGAACCTGCTTCCCGTGATCGAGGACGCCGGCCGCGTGCTGTTGGTCGATGCCATCACGACGGGAGCCAAGCCGGGCACGCTGCACGTGCTGGAGCGTGCCCGCATCCCCCGCTACCTGGCCACGAAGATCTCACCGCACCAGGTGGACCTGCGGGACGTCCTGGCCCTGGCTGAGCTGCGCGGCACGCTTCCGGCGCACACCGTGGCCATCGGGCTCGAGCCCGCGGAAGTGGAGCTGTCCAACTCGTTGACGGATACGCTGCGGGTGCGTCTCGACGATCTGGTTGTGCAAATCGTCTCCCAGCTCGAGGCGTGGGGGTTGCACTGCTCCCCCGTGGAGCCCGTGCATGCATGAGATGAGCATCGCCCTCGAGGTCTGCCGCATGGCCGAAGAGCGGCTGGGCAGCCCCAGCGCAGGCGATGGCGGAGGGGGAGGACCGGCCTCATTGATCGCGGTCGGCGTGGAGGTCGGCGACGACGCGGGGGTGGAGCCCGAGAATCTGTCGTTCTGTCTCGAGGCCCTGCTCTCGAGCCCGCCGTTCCAGGGGGCCCGCCCGGTGATCCTGCGCCAGCCCGGGGATGTCCTGCGGCTGGCGTACCTGGAGGTCGATGATGGCCGTTAGAACGATCGACGTGCGCGAGCGGGTGCTGGCGAAGAACGACGAGATCGCGGCACTGGTACGGGGCCGGCTGCACGAGGCCGGCGTGCCCGCGTTCAACCTGGTCTCGTCGCCCGGATCGGGGAAGACGCTGCTGCTCGAGCGGACCCTCGCCGACTTGGGTGAGGCCATCCGGATCGCGGTCATCACGGGCGACGTGCAGACCCAGAACGACGCCGACCGGCTGGCCCGCCACACCGATCGCCTCGTCCAGGCGGTGATCACCGGCGGCGCGTGCCACCTGGACGCGCGACAGGTCGAGACGGCGCTCGAGGCAGTGGATCTGTCACAGACCGATCTGCTGTTCATCGAGAACGTCGGGAATCTCGTCTGCCCCGCGAGCTGGGATCTGGGAGAAGATGCGAAGATCGTCTTGTTCTCCGTCACTGAAGGCGAGGACAAGCCTGCCAAGTATCCCAAGATGTTCCGCCAGGCCTCGACCGTGGTCCTCACCAAGATGGACCTGCTCCCTCATGTGCCGTTCAGCGTGGAGCGGGCGGTGTCGCACTGCCTCGCCGTGAACCCAGCCTTGAAGTTCTTCTTCACCTCCGCCGTGGAGCCGAACGGGATGGACGAGTGGTACGGCTTCGTGCGGTCCCGCGCCCGAGGGCGGCAGCCCGCATGACCGCCGCCCCCCAGACGGCGGTCCGAGAAGCCTGGCGGCTGTCGGTCCGTGGCGTGGTGCAGGGGGTTGGGTTCCGGCCCTTCGTCCACCGCCTGGCGCTGCGACATGGCCTGAGCGGCTGGGTGCGCAACGCCGCGGGCGACGTCCAGATCGAGGTGGAAGGCGCCCCCGAGGCGATCGGCCCCTTCATTCGAGCGCTCAAGCGGGAAGCCCCACCGCTGGCGCGGATCGAGCGAATCGAGCAGGCTCGCCACGCCCCTGAAGGCTACGAGATGTTCGAAATCCGCCCATCGGACGATGAGCCCGACCGGCGCCAGCCGGTGTCCCCCGACGTGGCGGTCTGTCACGATTGCCTGGCGGAGCTGTCCGACCCCGCGAATCGGCGGTACCGCTACCCCTTCATCACGTGCACCAACTGCGGCCCGCGATTCACCGTGATCGAGGCGATGCCGTACGACCGCGAGCGCACCAGCATGCGGGCGTTCCCGCAGTGCCCGGAGTGCCGGCGCGAGTATCAGGACCCGGCCAGCCGCCGCTATCACTCCGAGACCAACAGCTGCCCCACCTGCGGTCCCCGCGTCTGGCTCACCCATCCCGAGCTGCCCCTGCCGGGGGAGGTACGCGATCCGATCGCCACCGCCGCGCGGCTGTTGCAGGCCGGGTTGATCATCGCCATCCGGGGACTGGGCGGATTCCACCTCGCGGTGGACGCGACCAAGGACATCGCGGTGCGGCGGCTGCGGGCGCGGAAACACCGGGATGCGAAACCGCTGGCGGTGATGGTGCGCACCACGGATGAGGCACGCGCGATCGCCTCAGTCGGCGGCCTCGAGGCGGAGCTGCTCGAGTCCCGTGAGCGCCCGATCGTGCTGCTGCGGCGTCGGGCCGACGCGACGCTAAGCGTGGCACCGGCCGTCGCCCCCGGCCTCGATACGATCGGCGTGATGCTCGCCTACACCCCGCTCCACCACCTTCTGCTCGAGCGCGCCGGGCGCCCCCTCGTGATGACGAGCGGGAACCGCTCCGAGGAGCCGATCGCGACTTCCAACGAAGACGCCCTGCGGCGCCTCGACCGCATCGCGGACGCCTTCCTGCTGCACGACCGCGAAATCGTCGCCCGCTACGACGACTCGGTGCTCCGGGTCGCCGGCGACCTGCCGGTATTCCTGCGACGGGCCCGGGGGTTTGCCCCATTGCCGGTGCCGCTGCCGATCGAGAGCCCCGAACCACTCGTGGCCGTGGGACCGCATCTCAAGAACACGTTCACCTTGGTGCACGGTGCCACGGCCTACGTGAGCCAGCATATTGGCGACCTCGAAAACCTGGAGACCCTGGAGCACTTCCAGGCGACCCTGGCCGACTACCAGCGCCTGTTTCGGATCAAGCCCACCGTGGCCGTGCGCGATCTGCATCCCGGCTACCTCTCGACGCGGGTGGCGTCAGAATTGGGCCTCGACCGGGTGGTGGCGGTCCAACACCACCACGCCCACATCGCCGCCGTCATGGCGGAGCACGGTGAGCTGGGACCGGTACTCGGGATCGCGTTCGACGGCACGGGCTATGGCGACGATGGGCACGTCTGGGGCGCCGAATTCCTGCTCGCGGACCTGGCCGGCTACCGGCGCGTGGGCCAGCTGCGGTACGCCGCCCTCCCCGGCGGCGACCTCGCGGTGCGGCGGCCGTGGCGCGTGGCCCGGGGATTTCTGGCGCTCGCCCCCGAGGCAGCACCCGCCTTCGCGCGCGCCTTTACGGGTGTCGACCCCCAGGAGCTGGCACTCGCCGATCAGCAGATCGCCCAGAGCCTGAACGCCCCGCTCGCCTCGTCCATGGGACGGCTGTTCGACGCCGCCGCGGCGGTCCTCGGCCTGCGGACCGTGGCACGCTATGAGGGCCAGGCGGCGATGGAGCTGGAAACGCTGGCGGCGGATACCGCGGCCGCTCCGCTGCCGTTCCCGGCCCGCGAGTGTGATGACGCCTGGGAGCTCGACCCGATCCCGCTGCTCACCGGCCTGGGAGAGTCGCTGGCGCGGGGCGCGGCCCCGACCGCCCTCGCCGCCGCCTTCCACGAAAGCGTGGCCGCCGGGTCGGCCGAGGTCGCCGCTCGGGCCGCGGCAGCCGCCGGTGTCTCGACCATCGTCCTAGGCGGTGGATGCTTCCAGAACGCGCGACTGCTCACCGCACTGCGGCAGCGTCTGGCCGAGCGTGGTTTGCGCGTCCTCGTTCCGCGCCTGCTTTCTCCCAACGATGGGGCGATCAGTTACGGCCAGGCGGCGGTCGCGACCGCCCTGCTCCGCCGCGAGGCGGATGGAGGTATGTGATGTGTCTCGGCGTCCCGGGTAAGGTGATCGAGGTCCACGGCCAGACGGCCACGGTGGATTTCTTCGGCATACGGCGGGAGACCCGCCTCGACGTCGTGGACGAGCCGGTGGGCCCCGGCGACTACATCCTGAACCACGTCGGATTCGCGATCCGCAAGATCCCCGCGCACGAGATCGGGGAAACTCTGGCCCTGTACGAGCTGCTGCTGCGCGAGGCCGAGAAAGACGGCGACCTGATGGCGGCGGATGTGAGGGGGGAGATCGTGGCCGGTTCCGGGGCTGAAGCCCCGGCTCGGCGCTCCGCGGATCGCCCTGAAGGGCGGGAGCGAAGTGTCCTTGAGGACACGTCGCGCCAGCGCCGAGCCCCGACTTCAGTCGGGGACGGGAGGCCCGATGCCTGAAGCCCTGCTGTCCGAAGGGGTGAGCGAGCTCAAGTTTCGCGACCCCGTGAAGGCCAAGGCACTGACCCACGCCTTGGCGCGTGTCACCCACGACATCGGGCGCGCCCCGGTGTCGGTCATGCACGTTTGCGGGAGCCACGAGCAGTCGATCGCCAAGTTCGGTCTGCGCGCGATCCTGCCGCGCGACCTGAATGTGATCATGGGTCCCGGCTGCCCGGTCTGTGTCACCGACATGCCGGAAGTCGACGAGGCCGTGGTGCTGGCGCAGGACGGGATCCGCATCGCCACCTACGGCGACATGCTCAAGGTCCCCGGCACCGCCAAATCCCTCGCCGACGCCCAGGCCGAGGGCGCGACGATCGACGTCGTGTACAGCGCCGCGCAGGCGGTCGAGCTGGCCCGGGATACCACGGAAGAGGTGGTGTTCTTTGCGAGCGGGTTCGAGACCACGGCCGTGGCCACCGCCGCGGTCGTGCTCGCCGATCCGCCGCCCAATTTCTCGGTGCTCTCGGCGCACAAGTACATCCCGCCGGTGATGGAGATCGTGGCGGAGATGCCGGGGAACAAGGTCGAGGGATTCCTCGCCGCCGGACACGCCGCCGCGATCACCGGGTGGAAGATCTTCGAGCGCTTTGTGGAACGTCACTCAATTCCCGTCGTGGTCGCCGGGTTCGAGCCGCTCGACATCCTCGCCGGCCTCGTGCGCCTGGTCGAGCTGGTGCGCGACCGCACCCCGCGGGTCGAAAACATGTACCCCCGCTGCGTCACCCCGGAAGGCAACCGGAACGCGCAGGAGATGTTGTGGCGCGTATTCCGCTCCACCGGGGGCAAGTGGCGCGGGATCGCCCACGTCCCGAACGGGAACCTGCGGCTGCGCGACGAGTTCGCCGCCGTGGACGCGCGCCGCAAGTTCGCGATCGACCTGCGCCGGCTGTGGAACCACGCCCCCTCGGCGTTGACTCAAGTCTGCATCTGCGGCGACATCATGGCGGGGATCGCCTCCCCGACGGGGTGCCGCCTCTACGGCAAAGAATGCACCCCCGACGCACCGGTCGGGGCGTGTATGGTGTCGAGCGAAGGCACCTGCAAGATCTGGCACATGTATGGGGGGCACCCGGACCTATGAGCACCTCCGTCAAGTCGGCGGGCAGCATCACCGTCCGCGAAGAGCTGATCACCCTGCGCCACGGCGCTGGGGGCCGGGCCATGCGCCAGCTCATCGGCGAAACGCTGGCGGCGGGATTCTTGGACGCCCCCATCGAAGGAATCGGTCTCGGCGCCATGGACGACGGCGCGGCCTTGAAGGTCGGCGATCGCTGGCTCGTGGTCACCACCGACTCGCACGTCGTGCACCCGATTTTCTTTCCCGGGGGCGACATCGGACGGCTGGCGGTGTCGGGGACCGTGAACGACCTCGCCATGATGGGGGCCACCACTCCGCTCGGGCTCACCTGCGCCGTGATCATCGAGGAAGGGTTCCGCCGCGCCGACCTGGAGCGGATCCAGCGCTCCATGCTCGACACCTGCCGCGAGGCCGGCGTCGCGATCGTCACCGGCGATACCAAGGTGATGGGACGCGGCGAGCTGGACGGGATCGTAATCAACACCACCGGCGTGGCCATGGCCGACGCCGTCGTTCCCGACGCCGGGTTGTCGCCGGGCGACCGGCTGATTCTGACCGGATCGATCGGCGACCACGGCATCGCCTTGATGGCCAAACGCCACTCCCTCGCCATCGACGCCGAGCTGTGCTCCGACGTGGCCCCGATCAACGGCCTGATCCGCCTCGCGCTCGCAGCGGCTCCCGGCGCGGTGACCGCCATGAAGGACCCGACCCGCGGGGGCGCCGCCAGCGCGCTGCACGAGATGGCCGAGAAGAGCGGCGTCGGGATCGTGATCCACGAGCCGCAGGTGCCCATTTCGACCGTGGTGCGGTCCGCCGCCGAGATGTTGGGACTCGATCCGTTCCAGATCGCGAACGAGGGGAAAGCGATCCTGGGCGTGAAGCCCGCGGCGGCTGAGGCGGTACTCGCCGCGTTGCGGGGGCACCCCTTGGGAGCTCAGGCCGTCATCGCCGGGGAGTGCATTGCCGACCACGTGGGTCGCGTGATTCTCGACACGGGACTGGGCCGCCGCCTGATGACGGAAGCCGAAGGCGAGCCGATGCCGCGCATATGCTGAAGGTCGCCGTACTCTCCACGTCCCGGGCTCCCGGCCTGGACTACCTCCTGGGGCACGATCCGCGGCGTGGGCGGATCTACGAGATCGTTACGCTCGCGGTGACGGATCCTGAGCATCGGGACGTGCCGACCGCGCGGGCCGCGCATCTGCCCATTCTGGTTCGCGATTTCGCCGGGTTCTACGCGGGGCGCGGCGCGCGCCGCCGCGACCTGGCGGTGCGGGCCGACTTCGATCGCGACACGGCGGAGGCGCTTCACGCCATCGGCACGGACCTGGTGATCGCCTGCGGATATCTGCACATCCTCACGCGGCCCATGCTCGACGCCTTCCCGGATCGCGTCATCAACGTGCACGACGCCGACCTCGCGGTCCTCGATGCGAAGGGAGGGCCCCGATTCCGGGGTCTCCACTCCACGCGTGACGCCATTCTCGCGGGGGAGCCGGAAACCCGGAGCACCGTCCATCTGGTGACGCCGGAGGTGGACGTCGGCCCCGTGCTGCTGCGCTCCCGTGCGTTCCCGGTCCACCAGATGGTGCATGAAGCACGGCGGTGGGACGCGATCGACATCCTCAAGGCCTATGCGTACGCCCAGCGCGAATGGATGATGCGAGCCTCTTGGGGCCGATTGATGTCCGACGCCATTGCCATGTGCGCGGAGAGCCTCTCCCCCTGTCCCCCGCTCCACATTGTGGAGAGGAGGGGCCTGCAGGAGGCCGCGTGGACCACGTCCTGACCACCCGCGACGGCGCCGTCGGCATCATCACCATGAGCCGACGCGACCGTTTCAACGCGATGGACGTCGCGATGGCTCGGGACTTCAGGAAGGCGGGTCTCCAATTCGCGCGGGACGAAGAGGTTCGCTGTGTGGTCCTGCGCGGCAGCGACGGCGTGTTCTGCAGCGGCGCGGACCTGAAGTACATCCGGGACAAGGGCGACACGGGCGACTTCGGCTACCTCCACCCTGAGGGCGCGGGGCCGCCCCAGGGATATGGCGAAAGCTTCAAGCAGATCCTCGAGTACCTGCACAGCACCATCTCGGAGATCAAGCGGGCACCGAAGCCGTTCATCGCCGCGGTGGACGGGATCGCCGCCGCGGGCGGCTTCGGGATCGCGATGGCCTGCGACCTGGTCATTGCCTCGGAGCGCGCGAGCTTCGAGTGGGCGTACCACAAGACGGGCCTGACCGGCGCCGAGAGCTCCACCTTCTTTCTCCCCCGGCTCGTCGGGCTGCGCAAAGCTATGGAGCTGATCCTGATGAACCCGCGCCTCACCGCGCGGGAAGCCAAGGCGATCGGACTGGTAACCGCGGTTCTGCCGACGGAGACCTTCGACACCGAAGTGCTGGCGCTCGGGCGCCGGCTCGCCGCGGGGCCCACGCGCGCGTACGCGGTCGCCAAGACGCTCATCAACCAGGCGGCGGGGGTGGACCAGCTCGACTACCACCTGGACGAGGAGCTGCGCCAGCTCGCCGCGATCGCCGACGGCAAGGACTTCGCCGAGGGGATCGCGGCGTTCTTCGGAAAGCGTGACCCGGTGTTCGGAGAGAAGGCCTGACGCGCCGGCGCTAGGCCGGCCGGTAGCCAGCCTCGCGCTCGAGACGCGCGACTTTGAGGAGTCGCTGGACCTCCTCATCCTCCGTGGCCGCGAAGTCTTCGTACCAGTAGCCCACCGCGCGGAAAAAGGGCGGCGTCGCCAGACTGATCACGGCGTCCGCCTTCGCGCTGAGACGCTTCACCGCTTCTACGGAAGCCACCGGCACGGCGACCACGACCTGCTCGGCCCCGAGGTGGCGCGCCACGTCCACCGCCGCCTCGGCGGTCGCCCCCGTGGCCAATCCGTCGTCCACCAGCACCGCCGTCTTCCCCTTCAGCTCCAGTGGTGGTAGCCCCGCCCGAAATAGGGCCGTGCGCCGCTCCACGTCGAGGCGTTCCCGGCCGACGGCGGCCTGGATGTATTCCTGAGGGACGCCGAGCATGGCGATCGTCTCTTCATCCAGGACCGTCGCACCATGCCCCACGGCCCCGATCGCCAACTCCGGCTGCTGGGGAGCCCCGACCTTGCGAACCACGAGAACGTCGAGTGGGATTCCCAGCGCATGCGCCACTTCGTAGCCCACGGGAACGCCTCCGCGGGGGAGTGCCAAGACAATGGGGTTGGGCAGGCGCTTGCTCGCGAGGAGGGCAGCCAGCTCTCGGCCTGCGACACAGCGGTTGGGAAACACCTTCGACATCGTCGGGGACTCAAAGCCGGTCGTCGCGATCATAATCGCTTCCCCCCTGCCGGGACAACAGTGGTGCAGGTCGCCGGACGGGTGGGCCACGAGGCCCACTCCCCTGAGACGGCGTTTCCGCACGCCTCGTGTGGTGCCGGTGAAGGCACCCTCCTCGATGTCCGGCTCCCTGCACCGATCGCAACCTAGCCCGGCTTGGCTGAAGGGAATACCCGTTTCCCTATGAGAATCTGTCCCACCCACCGGGTTGAACCGCTCCCCGCCCAACAAAAGACGAGCGGCCCGGCATTCCTCCCCAGACGTCAGGAACGCGGACCGCTCGATGCGCCGATCCTCTGGCGCACATGGTCAACTTGGCTTGGTGGCTATGAATATCTCGTGAACCGAGGGTGAGACCTCCTCCTCGCTTTCGATCTCGGCATGGCGGGTCCCGCTCGTTCTTTCCATCTCGAATAGCGAGTCCAGCGCCCCCCATTCCGGGGGCTGAAGCCCCCGCTCGGCGCTTCGCGACACGCCCTGAAGGGCGCGAGGCTCCAGCGTCCTTTAGGACGCGCCGCGCAGCGCCGAGCCCCGACTTCAGTCGGGGATGATAACGCCGCCTCATTCCGGGGCTAGGACATTGGCGAGCACCACCGGGAATGAAAGGTCTTCCCTTTCCCCTCTCTCAGGCATTCCTCGCGCGCAGCGCATTGAGAATCACCGCCGCGTCGAGCGCTTCCTGCAGCAACGCGCCGATCGCGGGCGTGATGTGCCCAGCCGCCGCGATCACCATCAGCCCCGTGCTCACCCCAAGGCCGACGCCGATGCTCTGCATCGCGATTCGCCGCATACGTTGGCTGATGGCCACCGCTTCGGCCACCCGCGTGATGTCGTCCACGAGCAGCACCACGTCGGCGGCTTCCGCGGAGGCTGCGGCTCCGTGCGCCCCCAGCGCCACCCCGACCGTCGCGGCGGCGAGCGCCGGCGCGTCGTTGATCCCGTCCCCCACCATGACGACCGCTTCATGCCGGCGCTTGAGATCCTGCACCGCGGCGACCTTGTCCGCCGGCAGGAGATTGGCGAGGACGGTGTGGATGCCCGCCTGGGCGGCGATGATCTCCGCCGTTTCCTGACGATCCCCCGTCAGCATGACGGTGTCGGTCACCCCAAGGACGACCAGCCGTTGCATCAGTCCCGGGACTTGGTGGCGGAGCCGGTCGGCGAACATGAGGTAGCCCGCCGGCGCCCCGTCCACGGTGACGTAGGCCGAAGTGCGATCGGGGAGGCCGTCGCTCACGACCACGCCTCTGGCTCTGTGATAGGCCAGCGATCCCACGGCGACGGTGTGACCCAGGACGGTTCCGGTCACCCCCAGCCCTGGCGTTTCCTGCACCTCGCTCGCCTCGGGCACGGCGATTCCCCGCCGGCGGGCGGCCTCGGCGACGGCATGACCGAGGTGATGGCCGGAGCGCTGTTCGACGGCGGCGGCGAGCCGGAGCAGCTCGTCCGGGGATCCGCCGTCGGTGACGACCACGCGCTCCATGGTCGGGCGGCCCAGGGTGAGCGTGCCGGTCTTGTCGAACACGACGACCCGGGCGCGGCCGATCTGCTCGATCGCGACGCCGGTCTTTACGATGATCCCCTCGGCCGCGGCCCGGGCGATCGCGGCGATCACCGCGATAGGGGTGGCGAGGATCAGGGGGCAGGGCGTCGCCACGACCAGGACGGCGAGCACGCTCGTCGGGGAATGAGTGATCGCGTACGCCACGCCGCACATCCCCAGCGTCAGCGGGGTGAACCAGACGGCGTACCGGTCAGCGAGGCGCTGAATCGGCGGCTTCTCGCGGCGTGCGCGTGCTACCAGTTTGACGATTTGCTGATACTGCGACAGCTCCGCCGGCCGGACGGCGCGCAGCGTGAGCGCACCATCCAGGTTGACCCCGCCGCTCATCAGCGCGGTTCCGGGGCGCGCCCGGATCGGCAACGGCTCGCCCGTCAGGGCGGACTGATCCACGCTCGACGTCCCGGCCGTGACCTCACCGTCGACCGGGACGAGGTCGCCGGGCCGCACGACCATCAACTCGCCGGGGCGGATCGCCTCGACGGGAACTTCGACCAGCCGGTCGCCCTCGAGCCGCCGGGCGATGCGCGGCGCGCGGGCCAGCAGCGCCTGCAGCGATGCCGAGGCGCGGTCCATCGCATAGGCCTCGAGGGCCTCCCCCCCCGATTGCATCAACACGATGACGGTACCGGCGAAGTACTGGTGGAAGAGGAACGCCCCGACGATGGCGAGCATGGCGACGATGTCGGCCGCGAAGCGCCCGTGCAGCATGCCCCACAGCGTCTGCCCGACGAGGGGGACCCCTCCGACAATGAGGGTGAAGAAAAAGATCCGGTCGGCGACGACCGGATCCTGGAACAGCAGATGCGCGGCGCTCCCGGCGGTGAGTCCGGTGGCGGCAAGCGCCGCCACCGGATAGCGCCGGAGCCCTCTCCCGCCGCCCCGGGTCAGAAGGGCGAGTAGCCTGGTGACCCGAACGTCGGCATCTGGAGATGGGCCCATAGCGGATAGGCGTAGGCGATGAGGACGAGAACGATCGCCACGATGGTCCACAAGCCGTAGCGGTCGAGCAACGTGGTACGGGCCGCGACCGGCTCCAGGGGCTCGGCCCACTCGAACGGTGCCGGCTCCCGCGGCTTCCCGCCGAGCCAGGTCCCCAACACCACGAGGACGAACAGCGCCGCGCTCGTGAACAGGAGCAGGCCCCCGATCGCCGAGACGCCGGTGAGGATTCGCCAATGCTCGGCGGCGGGGGCGCCCCCGTAGGTCGCGTCATACACGCGACGCGGCATCCCCCGCAGCCCGGTGATGTGGTTGGAGAACGAGAACAGCGCCATACCGAGGAACCAGAGATACGGCTGCACCTTGGCCAAGAAGGGTGATTCGAGCTCCCGGCCGAGGAGCCGGGGGAGCATGTAGTAGGTGGCGCCCATGAAGGTGAGCGCCGCGGCGCTCCCCACCGTCAGATGGAAGTGCGCCTGGATCCAGGCGGTGTTGTGCACCACCGAGTTGAGCATGTAGGAGGCGTTGATCGCGCCGCCGATCCCGCCGAAGGCGAACAGGATCATGGAGAGCGCCACGCTGGAGAAGGTCGGATCGCTCCAGGGCAGCTTGCCCAGCCAGTCGAGCAATCCGGTCGCGCCTTTCATGCGGCCCGCCACCTCCATCGAGGCGGTCACCGTGAACGCGGTGACGAAGCTCGGGAACAGGATGCCGAGCGTGATCATCGAATGCAGGTACTTCCATGCCGCGGGAATCCCGGGGTCCATGAATTGGTGGTGGAGGCCGACGGGCGTGGAGAGCACGATGAACAGGATAAAGACCAAGCGGCCCAGCGGATCGCTGAACAGTTTGCCGCCGGCGACCTTGGGAAGGATCGTATACCAGATCACATAGGCGGGCAGCAGCCAGAAGTAGACCAGCGGATGCCCGAAATACCAGAACAGCATCCTGGCCAGGAGCGGGTCGACGGTCTTCACGAGTCCGAGCGACCAGGGAATGAGCAGCACGACGTCTTCGACCGCGACGCCCACGGTCGCGATCAGCCACACGATCGCCGTGGCGATCATCCCGTGCATCGCGAGCGGAACGGGCTCGGTAGGGTGCTCCTTCCGCCAGGCGCGATAGGAAAAAATCGTCGACGCCGCCCAGGCCCACGATCCGACGATCAGCAACGCCGCGCCGATGTAGAACGCCGGATGCGCCTGGAGGGGCGGATAGAACGTGTACAGCACGCTCGCTTTGCCGGCCAGAATCGCTCCGGCCGCGAGGGCGGTGCCCGTGAGCGCGGTCCAGAACCCGGCCCAGGCGAGTCCCGGCATCGCCACCGGTCGCTTGAGCGTCCGGGTGATCACCACGTACCCGAAGCCCATGATGAAGAACGTGGTGAAGACGAGCGCCATGAGCACGCCGTGCGCGGTGACCGACAGGTAGTACAGCCGGGCGGTCCGGTAGGGCAGGTCCAGGTTGGCGCGCGAGAGCGCCTGCATCAGGGCCATGCCGGCGGCGATGCCGAAGGCGGCGACGGCGACGCCGAGGTTGGCGAGGGGGAGCCGATCGCTCCGGGCGGCGCTCATGGGGCCGCCTCCACCACCAGCTTGGCGGACATCAGATGATGGCTCAGCCCGCAGTACTCGTTGCAGACGATCAGGTACTCGCCGGGCTGGGCGAAAGTCGTGGTGAACTGGCTCACGTATCCGGGGATGATCATCGTGTTGCCATTGGTGCCGACGATCTGGAACCCGTGGGTGACGTCGATGCTGGTGAGCCGGAACGTCACGGGCTTGCCGGCGGGGACATGCACCTCCGCGGGATTGTAGGCGAACATCATCGCCACCATCACCACCGTGGCCCCGTGATCGGTGAGGGTAACGCCCCGCTGGGCGAAGCGGGGATCGGTGAAGACCTTGGTCGGATCGATCGTCTCGACGTGGCTAGGCGGCTGCAACGCGCTCGAGGCGTAGCCCACCGTCACCGTCACGGCGAACGCCGTGATGATGACCGCCGCGGCCCACATCCAGATCTTCTCGTAGAAGGGGACGTTCATGGCGTCACCCCGCCGCGCTTCAGATACAGCAGGCCATAGACGGCGAACCACGACAACACGAACAGCACGCCGTAGATCCCGATCAGGAACAGCGTGCCGCGGGGGTGGGTCTCCTGGTGCGTCGGCTCTTGGGTCATGGCATCCTCACGCTGGGATTGAGGTGGGAAGCTCCACTTCGAAGCGCGCGCCCCCTTCGGGCCGGTTGGCGGCGCGGATGTCTCCGCCGTGCAGGCGGGCGATCGCCGCCGCGGTGGTCAGCCCGAGACCGGTGCCGGAACCCCGGCTGCGCGCCTGGTCGGCCCGGTAGAAGGGATCAAAGATGTGGGGCAGGTCCTCGGGGGCAATCCCCGGTCCGGCGTCCTCGATCACGAGCTGCAGGTGGTCCGCCGTCTCCTGGGTCGAGACCCGGATTTCGCCCCCGATCTCGGAGTACTTGACCGCGTTTTCGAGCATTTCGTCGATCAGCTTGCCGAGCAGCTCCCGGTCGGCGAGCACGTGAGCGCCATCCGCCGCCGCCACAACCGCAAGCTCCCGTTCGATGATGAGGCCGCGCAAGCGGTCCAGGGAATGCTGGATCAGACCGTGGACGTCCGTCGGCTGGCGGTGGACCTCGACCGCATGCGCCTGCACGCGGGTGATCAGGAGCAGCTCCTCCGTCATCGTGATGAGACGATCGATCTCCTCCAGCGTGCTGTGCAGAACCTGCTGGTACTCCCGGACACTGCGCTCGCTCCGGAGGGCGACCTCGATTTCCCCCTGCATCACCGTGAGCGGCGTACGCAGCTCGTGACTCACGTCGGCCGTGAAGCGCCGTTGCGCCTGGAATGCCCGCTCGAGGCGGTCCAGCATGCGGTTCAGCACGGCCACGAGTCCCCGGTACTCCACGGTGGTCGCGTGAGACGAAATGCGCTGATTCAGCGTCCCGACTTCGATGCGCTTCGCCTGGGACGTGATCTCGTGCACCGGCTGCACGGCTGAGCCCGCCAGCCGCCAGGCTCCGAGGAAGGTCGCCCCGCTCCCGAGGAGGATGATCCCGATGAGGGCGATCGTCAGGTCGCGTCGCAGGGTGTCGATCGGCTCCGTCGAGGCGGCGACCTGCACCACCCGGCCGCCCTCGGCAGCCAGGTAGGCGGTTCGCATCGTCATTCCGTGCCACACCGCGTCGGCGAAGCCCGTGCCGCCCGCGCGTGCCACCACCATCGCCGTGCTGTCGGCCGGCAGGTCCATGGCGGAGCCGGGAATGGCTCTCACCGCGCGACCCGTCGAGTCGCGCAGGACCACATACCGGTTCACGTCGTGGCGGTAGCGGGCGGGGTCGGCGCCGAGCAGCGGTTCCGCGCCGGGCCGAGCGAACTCCTCGGCGACGATCAACGCGGCGGCGGAAATGCCCTGGTTCAGCTGGTGGGTAAGAACCCGGGCGGCCGCCCACGACAGCGCGGCCGAGATCGCGAACAGGGCAACGGCCAGCGTCGCCGCGAACCGCGCGGCGAGCGACAGTCGCAACGACGGCGTCACACCTTCTTTCCGTTTTCCTCGGGCGACTGGAGCCGGAACCCGACGCCGCGCACTGTTTCGATCAGGTCGGCACCCGCCGCCTGTTTGAGCTTGCGGCGCAGGTTCCCGACGTGCACGTCGACCACGTTGCTCTCGGGATCGAAGTGCATGTCCCACACCTTCTCGAGCAGCTCGGTGCGACGGACCACTTCCTCGGGGTGCAGCAGGAAATGCTGCAGCAGGTGGAATTCCTTCGGCGTGAGCTCGATCGGTTTCGACTTGACCCGGACTTTGTGCTTCAACCGGTCGAGCTCGATCGGTCCATACACCAGCAGCTCGGTCCGGGCCGCCCCACCCCGGCGTACCAGCGCGCGCACCCGCGCCAGCAGCTCATCGAACTTGAACGGCTTGGTCAGGTAGTCGTCGGCGCCGGCGTCGAGCCCGCGAACGACATCCTCGGTCGTGTCGCGCGCGGTCAGCATCAGGATCGGCGTCGGCCGTCCCTCGCGCCGCAGCTCCGCCGCCACCTGCAGCCCATTCTTCTTGGGCAGCATGATGTCGAGCACCACCAGGTCGTACTCGTACACGTGGGCGAGCATCGTGGCCTCGTCGCCGTCGGGGGCGACGTCGACGGCGTACCCCTCCTCACGCAGCCCTTGCTCGATGAACCCCGCGACCTTCCGGTCGTCTTCCACGACGAGGATTTTCATGCAGAGACCTTAAAGGCAGGCACCACAACACTTCGTAAATGAAGCGTGAAGAAATCTTCACTCATGGTCACCCGGGCGCATCCTTCGGCAATTCCAGGACGAATCGAGCCCCCCCCTCCTCCCCACTAGACAGCTTCAGGCTCCCTCCCAGCACCTCCGCCAAACGCCGTGAGATGGCGAGCCCCAGCCCCGCCCCCATACCGGTCTCCGGAACGAAACGCTCGAACGGCTCGAAGATCCGTTCCCGCAGCTCGGCCGGGATCCCCGGTCCCCGATCGCTCACCGTGAACAGGAACTGCTGCGCCGTCGCCGTCACCGCCAGGGTGACCGTCTCTCCTTCCGGGCTGTGACGGATGGCGTTGGTGAGCAGGTTGGTGAGGATCTGCTGCAGGCGAACCGGATCGGTCGTGATCGGGGCGGCCTTCGCCGGATAGTCGGACTGGAGGCGGATGCGCCGCGCTTCGGCGGCCGGCTCTACTCCCACGAGGGCGCGCTGCACTTCGTTGCGAACATCGACCACGCGCCAAACCGGCCGGATCTTTCCGGCATCGAGGCGCGTCATATCCAACACGTTGTTGAGCAGGTTGACCGTCCGCTCGGCTCCCTCGTACACCTCCTGGGCGGCTTGCGCCACGTCGCCGCCCTTCCCCCGCACCAGGCGTTCCGCCCACCCGTACACGCCCGTCAGCGCGTTGCGGAGCTCATGGTTCATCATCGCGAAGAACAACTCCCGCTCCCGCTGCATCGTGCGGACCTCGGCCAGAAGCCGCTCGCTCTCTTCGAAGAGGCGCGCGTTCTCCACGGCCACCGCCGCCTGCGCCGCCAGCATGACAGCGATCTCCTCGTCCTCCGCGGTGAACTCCTTGGCCCCGACCTTGTCCGTGAGGTAGAGGTTGCCGAACACGCCGCGCCCCGTGGCGATCGGCACACCCAGGAAAGACTCCATCTGCGGATGTCCCGGGGGGAAGCCGTGCGCGTGCGGATGCTGGTGGATCTTCGCGGTGCGAATAGGCCTTGCCTCGCGGATCACGAGACCGAGGAGCCCGTGGCCGTGCGGCGGGTCTCCGATGCGGCTTCGCTCCGACTCGGTGAGCCCGGACGTCACGAATGCGGAGAGCGAGGCGCCGTCCGCGTCTAGCACGCCGAGGGCCGCGTAACGAGCCCCGACGACATCCCGCGCCACGTCGGTGACCTCCTGCAACACCTGATCCGGCCGATGCAACGACAGCAGGGCGTCGACGGAGCGCAGCAGCCGCTCATATCGCTGCCGGATGCGATCGGAGTCCAGAGCCTTACGGGGCTCGGGGCGGGTGAGGGGGCGTTTCGCCATGGCGTCAGGAAGCTTGCCTCCAAACGCCGAAACTCGGCAAGCCCTCACCCGTCCTTCACACACATTTCAGACAGAAAGTGTCAGAATGCGGCCGGAGGGATAAACCGATGCGCGTACAGCGGATTCTGGCCGCCGTCGACCTGTCGACGAGTACCCCCCGGGCCGTTCTCACGGCGGCGGAGCTGGCCGCCGGCGCCCGGGCGGAGTTGGTCGTGCTGACCGTGATTGGGGACCCCTGGGCCTTTGTGGAGGCCGGCGAGGTCGAGGGGCAACGGCGCGCCCACATCGGGTCCTTCTCCGGCCTGGCGGCGTCGCGGGCGACCAAGCGACTGCGGGAATTGACGAGCTCCGCCATTCTTCCCGCCCGCGCGGTCGAGTTCCGCACCGCGTTCGGCGTCCCGGCGATCGAGATCATCCGGTGCGCCCAGGAAGAGAGCGCGGACCTCATCGTGCTCGGCCGCCCCGCCGTGGACCCCGGCCGTCCCCCCGAGAAGAGCGTTACGGCCGCCGTGCTGCAGCGCTCGCGCGTCCCCGTGGTCCTCGCCCCCCTGCACCATGTCACGGTCCATCGCGTGGTGGCGGCGGTCGACGGCGGCCCGCCGAGCCTGGTCGCGGAGATCCGTGACGTCGCGGAAACGCTGGCCGGTACCTACGGGGCCTCGATCGCGGCGCTGCACGTCGAGCGCCCTGGGACGGCGCCGGTGGCGGGGAGCTCCTGGGAAATGCCCCCAGGGGGGGGCACGGCGGTCGCCACGCAATGGGAGGTGCTGCTGCGTCACGGTGAGCCGGTGCACGAGATCCTCGCCGCGATCGAGGAGCATCAAGTCGACCTGTTGGTCGTCGGGTACCGCCGAGGGGCCGCCGTCAGCGGTGGCCCGGAGAATTGCATCGCCGGTCAGGTGCTGCGCCGGGCGAGCTGCGCCGCGGTCGCAGTGCCGATCTGACTTCGGAACGAGACCATGGCCCACCTGCGACCCAGCGGTCCAGTCTGTCAAAGTTGTGGCATGCCCCTCGGGGGCACGCGGGATTTCGGAACGCATCAAGACGGCCGCCAGGCCGATGAATTCTGCCGGTTCTGCTACGTGAACGGCGCGTTCACCGATCCCGGCATCGAGCTGGAGGGGATGATCGAGCGGTGTGTGGCGATCATGGCGCAACGCCGGATGATGCCGGAAGCCAAGGCCCGCGCCCTGATGTCCGACGTGCTCCCCGGCCTGAAGCGCTGGCGCAGGACCGCGGTGTCGCGCTAGATCCGCGCCGCGGCGACGGCGTCCACGATATCCGTCTGCGAAACGACGCCCACCAGCTCCCCACCATCCGACACGAAGAGCCGCTGTACCCCATGGTCGAGCATCTTGCGGGCCGCCGCCCGCAGGTCGGCATCCGGGGCGATCGTTTCGGGCCACGACGTCATGATCTCGAGCACCAAGGTGGTTTCGAACAGCCGCTCGCGAGCGTCCGGGTTCTCACAGCGGCTCTCGGCCAGAAGCACGTCTCGGGTCGTGCAGATGCCGACGGCGCGCCCGTGCCGGTCCAGGACGGGCATGGCGGACACTCGAGCGAGCGCCAGGGCGGCGACCGCATCGGCGACGGTGGCTTCGGCGCTGATCGTCTTCAGGTCGGTGCGCATGATGTCGGCGACGTGCATAACGAGCTCCTAGAATTTCGCGGCGGCGACGGCCCCCACGATGTCGGTCTGCGAGAGCACTCCAACCAACCGTCCTTCGTACTCCACGAAAATGCGGTGGATGTCCAGGTAGAGCATTTGCCGCGCGGCCTCGAGCACGTCGGCATCGGGCGACACGGTCACCGATCGCGCCGTCATCAGCTCGCGCACCATGGTCTGATCGAGCAGGCGCGCCCGCGCCGGGGCGTCGTCGGCCTCGGCCATCGCCGTCAGAATGTCCGTGGTCGATATGACGCCGACCAGGTGTTCACCCCCGTCCACGACGGGCAGCCCCGAGACATGCGAATCGGCCATGGTGACCATGGCGTCGGTCACGGTGTCGTTAGCCCCGACGGTCTTCAGATTGGTCTGCATCAGCTCGGCGACCTTCATACCCTTACCCTCCACCCGGGATGACTCCGATCGTAAGGTGGCGGTAACCGAGTGAAGGGCATCTGAAGGACGCACGAAGGGAGAGGGGAACGCGCCAGCGAGGCAGACCGGATCTTCGAGGTATTCTCAAGGCCATTTCACGGGGCCGTAGCCATGTTACGGGTGCCCCCACGGGAGGGGCCGGCTGAGTCCGCGCCGCCGTACGCGCCGATGAATACTACGTGCGGAATTAAGTATCCTCAGAACCTCCCCGGCTCGCCCTTGACTCAGAGCCGAGGAGGTTCGCATTTCCAATCCCATGCGCGCGATGCTACTCCACGCCCCCGGCCGCCCGCTCGTGCCCGCGACCCTCGAGCCCCCGGCCCCGGGGCCGGGCCAGGTGCAGATGCGTGTGCTCGCGTGCGGCGTGTGCCGCACCGACCTGCACGTCATGGATGGCGAGTTACCTCACCCCAAGCTGCCGCTGGTCCTGGGCCACGAGATCGTCGGGACCGTCACCGCCCGTGGTCCCGGAGCCGAGCGCTATCCCATCGGGGCCCGCATCGGCGTGCCGTGGCTGGGGTGGACGTGCGGCGCCTGTGAGTACTGCCGGGCCGGCCGGGAAAACCTCTGCGCGCGAGCCCGGTTCACCGGCTACCACCTGGATGGCGGCTACGCGGAGTTCACGACGGCGGATGAGCGATACTGCTTCCCGATTCCTGATACCTACGACGACGTGGCCGCCGCCCCGCTCCTGTGCGCGGGGTTGATCGGGTATCGCTCACTCGTCGCAGCCGGTCCCGGCACGCGTTTGGGCATCTACGGCTTCGGCGCCGCCGCGCACATCGTGGCCCAGGTCGCGCGTCACCAGAGACGCCGGATCTTCGTCTTCACCCGGGCCGGCGATACGACCGCACAGGCACACGCGCGCGAGCTGGGCGCCGAGTGGGCCGGTGCCTCGGAGGACATGCCGCCCGAACGGCTCGATGCCGCGATTCTGTTCGCGCCGGTTGGCGCGCTCGTCCCGGCCGCGCTCCGCGCCGTAGCACCCGGCGGGATGGTTGTGTGCGCCGGGATCCACATGAGCGATATCCCGGGCTTTCCCTACGAGATCCTGTGGGGCGAGCGGGTGGTTCGCTCGGTTGCCAATCTGACCCGGCGGGACGGCGAGGAGTTCCTGGCGCTCGCGCCGCGCGTTCCGGTGCGGACGGATGTGGAGACATTCCCGCTCGAGGAGGCGAACAGGGCCCTCGGCCGTCTGCGAGAGGGATCCATCCGAGGTGCGGCCGTGCTGAGGATCTAGCCTCGAGTCTCCCGGTCGAGACGCCGCACCGGTACGCCCCCGTAGATCGCGTCGGCGACCAGTGCACTGTGCTTCGGCACCATGCTGAGGGCGCCGACCTCCGTATTATCCCCCACCGCAACGCCGATCCCGACCACCGCGCCTACGCCGATGGTCACGTTCCGGCCCAGGCGGACTCGACCGGTCTTGACCACCCCGCCCTCGACCATGTGGCCGGCCAGATGGACCCCCGCGCCGATGACGACGCCGTCCCCGAACTCGAGGAGGTTATGGTCCGAGAGGGTGCCGCTGTTCACGTAGACGCCGCGTCCCATGCGGGCGCCGTTCAGGCGCAGGTAGAACGTCCAGAGCGGCGTCGCCTGAAGGAAGGTGCCGGCGAATACGCGCGTGACATGAATGGAGGCGGCATAGCGGACCCACCGCAGCAGCGGCCATCCCATGTCGGCGATCACGAGCTCGGCATCGGCGGGCGTCCGCCAGCCTAGCAGGCGCATCGCCCCGGCCGACAGCAGCATCAGCGCGACCGCGAACAAGAGGTACGCCGGTACGAGCGACATCGACAATACGACGACGCGAAGCCAGGTGAGGGTCAGGTTCCAGTCAAACGACCACCGCCAGAACAGGGCGGCGGGCAGGACTGACAGCCCCAAGATCGCGCTTTCGACCACCAGGCCGGTCAGCACGGCCCAGGCAGCCCGACCGACTCGACCGCGCGCGGGGCTATCGTTCCGGGTAGCCATGGCGACCCTCTACGATCCACGTCTCGCGGTCGAAGGCAAGGGGCCACCGCTGGTGCTCGTGCCCGGCATGGACGGCACGGGCCGACTCTTCTACCGACAGGTGCCGCTCCTGGCGCGCCGTTTCAGGGTGGCGACCTATTCTTTGCGCGACGACGCCCCCGGGATGGCGGTGCTCGTGGAGGATCTCGCGAAGGTCATCCGCGCGGCACGTCCTTCCGGGGACCGGACCCCGGCCGTCGTCGTCGGGGAGTCGTTTGGTGGCACCGTCGCGATGAGTCTCGCGCTGGCGCACCCGGAGATCGTGGCCGCGCTGGTCGTGATCAACTCCTTCCCGCGGTTCCTGCCGCAGGCTTACCTGCGGCTCGCGATCGGGGCCATCCATGCCATGCCGTGGGAGGCGATGGCCGTCGTGCGCCGGCTGACGGCGTTTCGGCTGCATTCGAGGTTCACCCATCGCACAGAAATCCGCCGATTTCTGGAGCTGACCGCCGCAACGAGCCGCGGCGGGTATCTCTCCCGCTTGCGCATCCTGCGCGACTTCGACGTGCGCGACCGCCTGCCCGAGCTGCGCATGCCCACCCTGTTCATCGCTACCGAACGTGATCACCTGGTCCCGTCCGTAGCCCAAGCCCGGTACATGGTGGCGCGTGTCCCCGACGCGACCCTACGCATCCTGCCGGGCCACGGACACATCTGTCTGATCGCTCCGGGGGTGGATCTGGAGCGCCTGCTCGCCGATTGGGAGCACCCGCCGCCGGGGCGCAGGTCATAAAGACGGGCGGCCCGTACTCTCACTCGAGTGCGGGCCGCCCGACACACCGGTTACCCGGAGTCGCGGAATTCACTTCCGCGTTCTTCTTCCTTCGGCGACCGCCTAACTGTTGCGTTTGCGGTTTGGCCTCGGGAGCTCCGGCTTCCATCCCCAGGAAGTTTGACGAGCCTCCTGGTTCGCCGGTGCGGGCGCTGCGAGTCCGGTCGAATCGCGGATCGACCTCTTGCACGGCACGCCGGGGCGCCGCTCCGGCGTGGGTGAGGAACGCGATCGGCCTCACCGCTCCAGGCGATGTGATCACTCGGATCGTTGATTCCGCTTCCGTTGCCGGTCCCGGAACCTCCCCGATTCACCTGGAGAACTGGTGTCAAACTTACACCGGCATCGTGAGTTCTTCACGAAAGCACGGTGTGATTCTCTTCACGGTCTCGGCCGACGCTCTCGCGGGCCAGGTTTCACGATCCTTTCATCGCGCCCCGAGGACCTTTCCACCAGACAGGAATTGGGAGTCGCGATGACCTGGAACACGGTCGTCGGAAATCTGGAAGCCCCGGAAACCCCGCAGCACTCCATCGCGTCAGTCGCGCCGATCTGGGAGGCAGCCGAACGCGAGCTGACCGGGCTGCCGGGACACCCGCACGGCCTGAACATCGCCTACGCGGCCGTGGACCGGCTCGCCGCCGGCCCGCATTCGGACCAAGTCGCCATCCGCTGTCTCAGCAAGCAAGGCGCCATCCGGAACTACACCTACGAGCGGCTCCGCGAGCTCACCAACCGCTTCGCCAATGTGCTGGAGCAGCTCGGCGTGATGCCCGGAGACCGCGTCTACGCGCTCCTCGGTCGCGTGCCGGAGCTCTACATCACCGCCCTGGGTACGCTCAAACGCGGCGCCGTGTTCTGCCCGCTATTCTCCGCCTTCGGCCCCGAGCCGATCCGGTCGCGGCTCGCGATCGGCGGAGGCCGGGTGCTCGTCACCACCGAGTCGCTCTACGCACGCAAGGTGGCGCCCCTCCGAGCCAGCCTTCCCGATCTGGAGCACGTCCTCCTGGTGTCCGATCAGCGCGCCGCGACGGCGATGGCGGGAACGCGCGACTTCGGCCGCCTCCTCGACGGAGCCGACGCGAGATACACGGTAGACGCCACCGATCCCGACGACCCGGCCCTGCTCCACTTTACGAGCGGGACAACCGGAACCCCGAAGGGCGCGCTCCACGTACACCGCGCCGTGGTCATGCACCACGCCACCGGAGCGGCGCTCGATCTGCGGCCGGGAGACGTCTTCTGGTGCACCGCCGATCCGGGCTGGGTCACCGGAACCTCTTACGGGATCATCGCGCCGCTGACCCGCGGCGTGTGTTCGATCGTGGACGAGGCGGACTTCGACGTGGAGCGCTGGTATCGCATCCTGCAGGACCAGCGCGTGACCGTGTGGTATACCGCCCCCACGGCGATCCGCATGTTGATGAAAGCCGGGACAGAGGTAATCCGCGGGCACGACCTTTCAGGGCTGCGCTTCCTCGCGAGCGTCGGCGAGCCGTTGAATCCGGAGGCCGTGGTCTGGGGTGAGGAGGCGCTCGGGCACCCGTTCCACGACAACTGGTGGCAGACCGAGACCGGTGGGATCATGATCGCCAATCTCCCGGGGATGGAGATTCGCCCCGGCTCGATGGGGCGTCCGCTCCCCGGTGTCGAGGCCGCGGTGGTGCGGGTGGACGAAACGGGCGGAGTGGAGAGGATCGAGGAACCCGGGATCCAGGGACAGCTCGCCCTGCGGCCGGGGTGG
>DATJXC010000025.1:0-119193 GCA_035500495.1 Gemmatimonadales bacterium | reverse complement strand
GCTCCCAGCTCCGTGAGGGAGCGCAACTTGGCGAGGGCTTCGGGGCCGTGGTTTTCGGGGAGGATGACCGTGCCCGCGGGGGGACCGCCGCGACACCGTGCCGCCAGCTCGACGGTCGTCGCGAGCGCCTCGGGGCAGTCGGGAAAGAGCCGGGCCATTTCGGCGGGGCTCTTGAGCCAGGCATCGCGGGGGAGCAAGGCGTCGGGCGGGACCGTGGAAAGGGTGGCGTTGCGGGTGATCGCGGCGAGGAGGCGGTGGCGCGCATGGTCCTGGGGGTGGGCGAAGCCGACCGCATTGGTGGCGACGGGGGTCAGGCCGTGGCGCCGCGCGAACGCCAGGGCCCGCTCCCGTCCTCGTCCCGGGACCAGCTCGACGTAGAGGTCTTCAGGACCCGACGCGCGTACCAGGGTCTCGAGCAATGCCAGGTCATACGAGAGGATCGCCAATCCAGCGCGATCAGCTGATAGCTGATGGCTGACAGCGAATTCGGGTTTGTGGTGTCGTTCCGTCACCGCCCGGCACAGCGTCGCCCATCCGGTCGCATCGAACGGCAGCAGCACGGCGCGCTCGGCCGCCGTTTCGAGGGAGACGCCATAGACCGGCGTGATCCCGTACGCATCCGCGACGCGGGCGTAGTCCATCGCGCCATAGACGCCGTTCGTGTCGGTGATGGCCAAAGCGTGCATCCCCCGCTCCACCGCGGCGGCGGCGAGCGCCTCGAGCGAGGACGCGCCGGTTCCGCCGGCGATCAGCGAGTAGGCGGAGTGGACGTGCAAGTGAACGAAGTCGGTGGTCATCCGTGGATTCCGCGGCTAAAGCCGCGGCTCGGCGCTACGCGACGAGCCCTGAAGGGCACAGCCAACGCGTCTTTCAAGACGCGTCGCGAAGCGCCGAGCCCGGGCTTCAGCCCGGGAAAAGGAGATGGACGAACATCACCGGGCATACCGAATGCTCGGAGTGCCATACCGTCGCCGCACGGTATCCACCGCTGCGTTGAGCGCGCGTCCGCGCACGACCGGTGGCGGAGCATCGAACAGGGACAGCTGATAGTCGTAACCGACGCCGACCGTCACCGTCAGGCCGATGGCGGTGAGCGCGATGCGTCGCGTGAGGCTCCGGTCGGCGAGGGCGTGCGCGGCGCCGGTGAGTGTGACGTCGAGATCGGTCGCCGGCGCGAGCGGGGTCATCGCTTCGACGTCCAGGTGGTCGGCGTAGCGCGCGTGCAGCGCGAGGCGGTCGGCGGTCGCCGCGCGCAGGCGCAGACTCCGGCCCAGCTGCTCGGCCAGCCGACGCAGCTCGGCGTGCAGCTGTTCGCGGTCGTTGGTCTCGACACGCAGCGTGGCACGCGCGGCGAGGGTGTCCCGGCGCGCAGGCGGCACCACCGGACGTGGATCGATCCCGTTGGCGCGCGCGTGCAGCACGACGCCAGGGCGGCCGAGTACGCTTTCGACCTGCACGCGGGTGAGCGATGCCAGCGTGCCGATGCGCTCCACGTTGTAGCGGGCGAGCTGCTCGCGGATCTTCTGCTCCGCGCCGGGGAGGGCCGCGAGCGGGTGCGGTGCCAGGAAGGCCGGCTCCTCGCCGGGCCGCACATCCACCACCGGCTCGGGCTTCTGCACGTGGGCGGCGACCTCGCTCACCACTTTGGAGGCCGCGAGCCCGACGGTCACCGGCAGCTCCAGCCGTCCCCAGATTTCGCGCCTGAGCTTTGCCGCGACGTCGGTCGCGGCACCGAAGAGCCGGCGGGTGCCGCTCAGGTCGCCATAGGCGTGCCCCAGCGTGTGCGGCTCGATCACGGGGACGAACGGTTGCAGGATCTCTTCCATGGCGCGGGCGGCGCGCCGGTACAGCCCGAGGCGGGGGGGGAGGATCACGAGATCGGGACAACGGCGCAGCGCCTGGTAGAGGGGCATCCCGACCACCACCCCCGCGAGCGCCGCTTCGGCCGAAGCGGACCACACGATCGCGCGGTCGGTCCCCTCGGGGACGATGACGATCGGCCGGCCGGCAAGCCGGGTGCTCCGCTGGACGACGCGCTCGACGGCGACGGGAAAGGTGAGCGGATTGACGTACAGAATGGCGCGGTCCATCGGGTCGCTCTAGCTACTGGGGAAGAGAACGTGCCCGAATAAATACCGAAAGTCAAGACGCGTGAAAGCGCTCGCTAATACTTGGAAATGTCACGATAATGTCGTCACACTGTCTCATAAACGACGCTTGACCAAACGTGTCCCCAGGGGCACTGTTCCGCAACCTCGTTCTGCTTGGGAGCCACATGAACCGGATATCGATCGCCACGTTATCGCTGCTCGGCGCCACCGCGGCCGTCGGGCGCGCTCAGGCCCCGCCCGCAGGGTCCAGCACGCCGTTCGTGGTGGAGTACTACTACACGGCCCAATGGGGACACGCCGACGAGTTCATCCGGCTGTTCAAGAAGAACCACTTCCCGGTGTTGAAGCGGCAGATGGAGCTGGGCAACATCCTGAAGGTCACGGCGGAGGCGCCGCGGTTCCACGGCACCGAGGACGGGCGGTGGGATTATCGCGTGACGATCGTTTGGAAAGATGCCGCGGCGCCGCACGAGTCGTTTCCCGAGGCCGAGCGAAAGAAGCTGTTTCCCGACCAGGAGACCTTCCAGCGGGAGGAACAGCGGCGCTTCGAGATTCTGAAGGCGCACTGGGACCTGCCGATCGTCACCGTCGATCTGACGGCGCCCTGATCAGCGACCGGCGCGCGTCTTCCCCAGGTAGGTGCGCACCAGCGGCGCCGGACGTCGCCGTACCAGCGCCGTGCGCATGATCTGCTGTTCTTCGAGGGAGGCTTCGACCAGGAATTTCTCCCCTCTCCCCTCTCCCGTCTTCACCGCAACCGGCACACCATCGCGGTACAGAATGCGATTGGTCGCGACGGCAGGGACCAGGTCGCCCGGCGTGAGAATGCCGACCAGGTTCAGTGGATCCGCCCCGCTCACCGTCACGAACTCCCCCACACCCCTCTCCCCTCTCCCCTCTCTCACCTTCCGCACCGCCCGCAGCGTGCCGATTGCCTCAGGCATCGCGTACTGCTCGCCCGAGAAGCCCCCGACAAATCGCCCGCCACGGATTTCCCCCCGCGCCTCGAGCCGGCGATACACCCGCAACACATCCCGCCACGGCACGAGCAGCGACTCGCGCTCGAGCAGCCGACGGAATACCACGCCGTAGCGCCGTAGCAGCATCCACGCGACCGCCTCGGCGACCTGATCCGGCGGGAGCAACGAGCGGCGGCCTACGAGCGACCACCGGCCCGCGGTCTCCACCCCGAATGGCGCCACCCGGCCCCGCCTCCGGTATCCGCCGATCGGCCGGCGCCGCTCCGAGGGCACGAGCAGCGCTCTGAGCCCCGCGAAGCTATCGGAGACCACGAGTCCCCACGACACGAGCTCGCCCAGCGCCTGCTCCACTTCTGTCCGCAGCTTGCCCGTGGCATTCACCAGGTCGCCGAAGAACGACGCGCCACGCTCCGTGAGCGAATCGAAGACGGCGCGCGCCGCGTGGGACAGCGGCAGAGTGGCGGGGTCAGTGGGCTCCGGCACCGATCTCCACACTTCTCCCCGCTCTCTCCGGAAAATCGCCACCGGTGTCGAGCGAATCGGTCCTGCCTTTCGATTCCGCATTCCGGCTTCCGCAGTCCGCATTCCGCTCAACCGCCCCCACGCCACCTCGCCTGAAAGACATAGCCCGTCGAGCCAGAGGGGATCGAACTCGTCGACCCGCGCCGGCAGTACGTCACTTTCCCAGGCGCCCGCCGCCAGCTCGTAGCCGTCCAGGATATCGAGAACAGCGGCGAGCCCTTCGGGACCAGAAGCCCGATTGTCGTCGGTCAGCCGCTGCCAGCGGAACAGGAAGCGCAGGAAATCGGCGGCCGAGACCGGCTCGATTTCGCGGCGCAGCCGATCCAGGGTGTAGCGGTGGATCCGGGCGAGCAGCCGCCGCTCGCACCACTCAAGCCCCTCCACCCCCGGCGTGAAGCGGCCGCGCAGTACGAAGCCTTCCTGCTCCAGCGCCCCCAGGCCGAACTCGATGTCGGACTCCGGGATCCCCAGCGCGGCCGCGATCTCCCCGACGGTCGTCGGTCCCGCCACCTCGAGCCTGCCCCGCACCAACTCCCGGATCGCGTCCTCGCGGGACCATGACTTGGCCAGCTCGCGCTCGGGGACGGTGACAGGCGGCCGGCAGGAGGCATCGGGATACGCCGCCATCACCATCGGCACCCGCTCCGTCGCCACCCAAAGCTCTGGCGCCGATCCGACTACGGTGGCACGCCCGGCCCGCACCAGCTCCTCGAACCACCCTTGCCACTTCGCATTTCGCACTTCGCACTCCGCCCTGGGCGCCCCCCCCATCACCAGCAGCGCGTCATGTAGCTCGTCGGCGTTCTCCGCCTCCGGCTGCGCTTCCTCGCGCACCCGCTCGATCGCGGCGCTGTCGAGCCTCCCGAACTCGTCAGCGGTCTTCACGTCGAGCCCGCGACGCGTCAGCACCGCCTGGGTGCGCCGCTCCTCGAGCGGAGCATCGTCCAGGAAGGCGTAGGGCTTGGCGTTGATGACTTCGTGGCAAATCGGCGACGGCTCGGTGGTATCCCGGGCGATCAGGGTGTGCTTCCCCGCCGTGATCTCGTCGATGATGCGGATCAGCCCGTCCAGGTCCATCGCCTCGGAGAGGCAGTCCTCGATCGTCTGGCGGACCAGGGGATGATTGGGGATTTCCCGGTCGCCCACCAGGTTCTCGGGACAGGCTAGCTGGTCGGGGAACACCGCGGCCGACAGATCCTCGGCCTCCATGCGTTGCAGTGGAGTCGGGACCTTGCGGCCGCCGCGAAACCGCGGCACCGCGAGCGCCCGGGTGGCGTTCCAGCGCCAGCGGCTCTGGAACATAGGGGCTACGAGCATCGCCTGGATCAGGATCTCCCGCAGCGTCGCGGTATTGAGGAACTGGAAGACGCTGTCCAGGGCGAAGCTGTGATGCGGTCCGAGCGAGAGCACGATGCAGTCGTCGGTGGCCGCCGCCTGCAGCTCGAAATTGAAGCTGCGGCAGAACCGCTTGCGCAGCGCCAGTCCCCACGCCTTGTTGATCCGGGCGCCGAACGGCGCGTGCAACACGAGCTGCATCCCCCCCGCTTCGTCGAAGAACCGCTCCAGCACGAGCGCGTCCTGCGTCGGTACGACGCCCAGGACCTTGCGGGTCGCCTCGAGGTATTCGGCCAGCTGGCGGGCCGCGGCTTCGGAGATTCCGGTCTCCTGTTCCAGCCAGCGGATCGCCCCCGGGAGGTCGGAAAGCCGTTGAGCGACGTCGCTCCGCAGCCGTGACACCTCTGCCGAGAGCTCGTCGGTGCGCGCCGGCGCCTCGCCCAGCCAGAACGGCACCGAAGGGGGCTGCCCCTTTGCGTCCGCCACCCTGACCTGCCCGGACTCGACCTTGAGAATCAGGTACGACGCGTTGCCAAGCTGGAAGACGTCTCCCGGAGAGCTCTCGATCGCGAAATCCTCGTTCAACGTTCCCACGAACGTCTCCGTGGGCTCGAGGATGACTCGGTAGTCACCCAGGTCGGGGATCGCCCCACCTGAGGTGATCGCGGCCAGGCGTGCCCCGCGCCGGGCGCGCAGACGGCGGTTCACCCCGTCGTAATGCACGTATGCGCCGCGCCGGCCCCGGCGGGTGGTGAAGCCCTCCGCCAGCATCTGGACGACGTCGTCGTAGGCTTGGCGGTCGAGATTGCGATACGGGTAGGCGCGGCACACCAGAGCGTAGAGGGCGTCCTCGTCCCACTCCTCGCACGCCACGGCGGCCACGATCTGCTGGGCCAGGATGTCCAGGGGGTGCTCGGGAATGATGAGCCGGTCGAGCAACCCCGCGTGGGCGGCGCGGACGAGCGCGGTGCACTCCACCAGATCGTCCCGGGTCAGCGGGAACAGCCGCCCCTTGGGAATCGCCTGCAGCCGGTGGCCGGAGCGACCGACGCGCTGCAACAGCGCCGCGATCGAGCGCGGGGTCGAGATCTGGCACACCAGATCGACGGTCCCGATGTCGATCCCCAGCTCGAGCGAGGCCGTCGCGACGAGCGCCTTGAGCTTCCCCTCCTTGAGCCGCGTCTCGGCGTCGAGCCGCTTCTCCTTTGACAGGCTGCCGTGGTGCGAGGTGACCTGGTCCGCGCCGAGCCGCTCCGAGAGATGCATGGTGAGCCGCTCGGCAAGCCGCCGGGTGTTCACGAATACGAGCGTGGTGCCGTGCTCGCCGATGAGCTGCGCCAGACGCTCGTGAATCTCCTCCCATACCTCGGCGGCGGTCACCGCTTCGAGCGGCGATGCCGGGATCTCGAGCGCCAGGTCGAGCTGGCGCCGGTGTCCCTCGTCGATGATCTCGCAGAGCGGGCGCGCGCCGCCCAGGAACCGAGCAATCTCCTCGATCGGCTTCTGCGTGGCGGAGAGCCCGATGCGTTGGGGAGGGCGCCGCGCCAACGCCTCGAGCCGCTCGAGCGACAACGCGAGGTGGCTGCCGCGCTTGTCCCGCGCCACGGCGTGAATCTCGTCCACGATCACCGTGCGCACGCTGCGCAGCATCTCGCGCGCCCGCTCCGAGGTGAGCAGCAGGTAGAGCGACTCCGGGGTGGTGACGAGGATGTGCGGCGGCTGCTTCACCATCGCCTGCCGCTCCGCCATGGGCGTATCGCCGGTGCGGAGGAGGACGCGGATCTCCGGATCGGGAAGCCCTTCCGCCACGAGCTCGCGCCGAATTTCGGCCAGGGGCTCGGTCAGGTTCTTGTGGACGTCGTTCGAGAGCGCCTTCAACGGAGAGACGTAGAGAACCTGGACTGCGTCGGGCAACGGGCCCTGTTGCCCCTGACGCACCAGGGAGTCGACCGCCGCGAGAAAGGCCGCGAACGTTTTCCCCGAGCCGGTCGGCGCCGCGATCAGCGCATCGCGACCGGACTGAATCACCGGCCAGGCGCGCTGCTGCGGTGCCGTCGGTTGGGTGAAGCGCCCCTCGAACCAGCGCGCGACTGCGGGATGGAAACTGGCGAGCGTCATGACCCGAATATTACCCGAAATGGGCTACGAGGCCACCTCTGAGAGACTCAAACCCCGAATCGCCAGGATGCGTTCGATCGTCTCACCGATCTTGTTGTTGGGAGTCGAGGCGCCGGCCGTGATCCCGATCGTCACGGGACCCGCTGGGAGCCACCGCTCGGCGCGGACCTCTTCCTTGGTGCCCACCGGGAGGTGCCGAACGCCGCCCCCCTCGGTGGGATCGATGCAGAAACCATCCTCGATGTGATAGGTCGGCACGAGGCCCGCACAGATGGCGGCGAGGTGGGTCGTGTTGCTGGAGTTGTAGCCGCCGATCACGACCATCAGGTCGAGTGGCGACTCGATCAACTTGAGGACCGCGTCCTGCCGGTCCTGTGTCGCCGAGCAGATCGTATCGAAGGTCCGGAAGTGCTCCCCAACGGCGGCGGCGCCGTAGCGGCGCACCGCCGCGGCCCGGAGCTCCGCGGCGATCGCCAGCGATTCATTGGACAGCATCGTGGTCTGGTTGGCCACCCCGATCTTCACCAGGTCGCGATCGGGATCAAAGCCCGGCGAGACGGCGTGGGAGAACTGCCGAACGAACCGCTCCCTGCCCCCCGCTCCCTCGACATAGGCACAGACCTCCCGCGCCTCCGCCATGTCCCGGACGATCACGTAGCGGCCGCCCGGATACTTGGTCACCTGACTCGAGGTCGCCTTGGTCTCTTCGTGGAAATACTTGCCGTGGATGACCGCGGTATACCCGTCCTTGGCGTAGGATTCCACGCGCTTCCAGACGTTCAAGACCGAGCCGCAGGTCGTGTCCACGAGCACACATCCTATGGCCCGCAGCCGCGTGAAGTCGTGCACGGTGACGCCGAATGCGGGGAGGATGACGACGTCCTCCGGGGTTACGCCGGTGAAATCGAACTCCCCGTCCTTCCCGCGGAACAGGAACTCGACCCCCATCGCGCGGAGCTTCGAGTTGACGTGCGGGTTGTGGATGATCTCGCCGACCAGGAAGGTGCGGCGCTCGGGGAACTTGGTCCGAGTCTCGTAGGCGTATTCCACGGCGCGGTCCACGCCGTAACAGAAGCCGAATTCGCGGGCCAGCCGGAAGGTGAGGTCGCCCACGGTGAGCGCGTAACCATGCTCGCGAACGGCGTCCACGACGCGACTGTGGTAGTCGCTCGTGAGCGCGCCCTCAATGGCGTCCTTGAGGCCGAAGCCCTTGCGGAAGTAGGTCTGGGTCATCAAACCTCACGAAAAGACGGGCGGGGACGGGCAAAGACGGGCCAGGCAACCTTGCCCGTCCTGGCCCGTCGTCTAATCTAGCGTCGTCCCCTTCCCCGCGCGGACGGCGTCCAGCACCCGCTGCACCTGCCAGCCGTCGCGGAACCCCGCCGGTTTCCCACTTGGCGGACGGCCGGCGATCACGGCCGCCATCTCTCGCAACAGCCGCACGAACGACCGCGCCCACATGTTGTTCGGGGTCGTGCGCTCCCACAGATCATCCACGGCGCTCACGTCTTCGAACGCCCCGCCCGCCTTGGCGATTTCCAGCTTGGTTTCCCCGGTCAGGACCATGGTCCCTTCGGTTCCGGAAATCTGGGCCAGGTGACCCGGGCCGTGATGCGCCACGGACGACAGGGTGAGCGTGGCGGTGGCCCCACTCCCCATCTTGAGCACGAAGCTGGTGAAGTCGTCGGCGGTCACCGGTCGCACGGTGCCCGAGGCGTCGGTGCGCTCGCGAATGAAGGTGTCCACCCTGCCGGTGACGTGGACCACCTCGCTCGCCGTCCAGAACCGGCACAGGTCCACCAGATGGGAACCCACCGCACCGAGCAGACCGCCGCCCTGGGCGGCGTCGAACCACCAGTTCCACGGCGCGCCGTAGGCCTGAGGCCGGCCGTCGCCACGCAGGTATGGCTTGAGGGACAGCTCCAGGTGTCGCAGCTCGCCGATCGCGCCAGCGCGGATCCGGTCGGCGACGGCGCGGCGGTTCGGCTCATAGCGCAGCTCATGGTCCACCCACGCGACCTGCCGCGGGTGGCGGGCGGCGGCGTCCACCATCCGCTGGGCCTCCGCCGCGTTCAGGGCCATCGGCTTCTCGCACAACACGTGCTTTCCGGCGTCGAGCGCCGCGATGGCGTACCGCGCGTGGGTCGGCGGCGTGGAAGACACGATCACCAGATCGACGTCAGTCGACGCGGCGAGGGCTACCCCATCCTCGAAGACGTGAGGGATGTGGAATTCCCGCGCCACTGCTTCGGCGTTGGCGCGCCGGCCGCTCGCGATGGCGGTCACGCTGACGCCCTCGACCAGAGCGGCGGCGGGCAGCTGCACGCGGCGGGCGAAACCGGTCCCGATCAACCCGATCCGGACGGTCATGGGCGGCCGCAAGGTGTGGAGTCGGCGACGCGCAGGCTCTCGAAACGCGCGACGACGCTGACCTGTTGCGCCTGCGTCGCTTCGAGGCCCAGGCCCTCGAGCCGGGCGCCGAGAGGAGGCGTGGTATCGGCGAGATCGGCCGAACCGGCGTCGACGTTCAAGCCGTGCGGCGTGTCGGTCTTCATGTACCGCACGGAGGCGAAGGCAGCACGACCGGGTGTGGTGTCGTCGCGCGCCCGGAGCTGGTAGTGGCCCCGCAACACGCCGGTCGAATCGAGTGCATCGGCCGGCCGGAACCAGATCAGCGCGCCGTTCCCTCCCTCCTGACCAGACACGATCCAGCCGCGGCTGCCCTGACAACGAAGCGCTGTGGCGGGAGCGGTGAACCGCACCGTGTCCTTTGAGAGTCGGACGATGGTGACATGCACGCTCCCCCCGGCCGACGCATGTCCCCGCGCCCCGCATCCGGCGGCACAGAGCATG
Source organism: Gemmatimonadales bacterium (assembly GCA_035500495.1). Lineage (GTDB taxonomy): Bacteria > Gemmatimonadota > Gemmatimonadetes > Gemmatimonadales > GWC2-71-9 > DASTHG01. Next base: position 109,274 of record DATJXC010000025.1, on the reverse strand, counting down.
AGTGGGAGGAGCCGGCGCGTCAGGGGACGACGACTCCGAGCGTGCGGCGAGCGGCTTCGGTCGGGAGGGTGTGTGGCGCGAGCGCGGCAAGCAGGCCCGGAGGGAGCGGCCGAGGCCGCAGCTCGCGGCGGTCGGTGCATACGAGCACCATCCAGCCGGCCGCCGCCAGACCATCCGTCCCGGCCCGCAGCACATCGAAATTCAAGGTCATCGAGGTCTTGCCCACGCGGCCGACATAGGCCGCGACCCGCAATCGATCGTCGAGCTTGGCGGGATAGAAGAACTCGCTGTGCACCGCTTTACGGGGGAGAAAGATGTCGTAGCGGTCGAAGACGTCTTTGTACGCGAGCCCGCAATGCCGGAACAACTCGGTTTCGGCGATCTCGAAGAAGCGAACATAGGAACCGTAGAAGATGATGCCGGCGAAGTCGACGTCGGACCAGCGAACGTACTCTTCTACGATGAAGGGCGAAGCGGAGGGCGGGGCCATCGCCCGGAGAAGCTAGACGGCCCTAGTGGGACACGCCAGCGCGCGGGGTGACACCGTAAGTCTTGAGTCTGCGCCACAGTGTCGTGCGACTGATGCCGAGACGGCGCGCCGCTTCGACCAGACGCCCGCGGGTAGTGGCGAGCGTGTCGAGGATGACACGCCGTTCCTGCTCGGCCAGGGTCGATGCTTCGGCTCCAGCGGCGACGAACACCGCCTCGCCCAGCGGGACATCGCCGCCCGCGAGCGACACTACCCGCGCACCGTGCGCCAGGAGCTGCCGCCTGAGGCTGTGATGCGGCGCGCCGTTCGCCAGACGACGGGCGAGGGCATTGACGTAGAGGAGGCGGCCGTCCGGCGCGAAGACCGCCACCCCCTGGCCGAGCGATTCCAGAATCGCACGGCCAACGGCGGGCGGCAGCGTCGCGGGGTCAGCCATCCGGTCGATAGGAGCCATCGGCACTATCCCTCTACCTCGACTTCCCTCGAAAGGTTTCATCGCCGCCGGGGGCGCCGGCCGCCCCGTGCCAGGCGGACCCGCTCGTCGCGGGGCAGCTCGGCCAGCTGGCGGCGCATCTCCTCCAGGGTGTCGGCCCGGATCGCCGCCCGTTTCCCCCGGATGACCGTGAAGCGGATGGGTCGGTCCGTGGGTGGGATGTCACGCTGCTGCAATCGCCTAGCTTGCCCCTCCCGGAGCCGCAGCCGGACAACCCCGACCCCCTGCTCCACCTCGTAATCGAGTGCCGCCCGGTCTCCATAGAGAGGGAGGGCGTCGGGAAGGGCCTCCAGATTAGAGCGCTCAGCGGCCGTAATGGTTGCGTCGGGGTCGAGCACCAGGCGGGTGGCGATGAACTCGTCCCACCCGTCGACCTTGGCGAGCTGCCGCCCCAACTCGGCCGCGAGATGCTCCCCCGAGGCCTGCGCCAGGCGGCCGCCCGAGCGCCGCCAGTAGAAGCCGAAGCGCTCCAGAGCACGGCGCAGCCGCGCCTGGTCGGGGTGCGGGGTGGTGCCACCCATGAGTCCGGCCACGAGGCCCTGCCGGGCGGCCGGGGCCAGATCCTCGGGGAACGGGCTGGGGAGCGGCTCGATGTCGCGCTCCAGCTGGAAGCCGAAATACTCGACCACCCGTTCGACCGAGAGCCCCACGCGCTTCCGGCCTTCGTGAAGCACCACGGTCGGGGCGCCGCGACGGGCGTAACGGCGGATCAGCCGCTCGGGGATCTGGGTCCCTTCGATCCCCGCCCGGGGGGTGCCGAACCGGTCGGCGAAGTACCGCAGGGTGCCGGCGACCGCCCCCCAGCTGCCGCACACCGAGTTCCGCGAAACCCGCGCCTCCCGGCCGTCGGCCGTTTCCTCGTCGATCACCAGGTCGAAGGGCATCACTCTCGCGACCAGGTCCCGGAAGTCCGCCAGCATTCGGTCGTCGGCGATGGGAAGCCGCTCGGGGAGCGGGCGCTCCACCTGGCGGTAGACCGAGGCGAGCCCGAGGGCGACGTCCTCCACCGCCTTCACCAACACTCCTCGGAACTCGGCCCAACGGTCGATGGTCTCGCGGAACAGATGCCGGGGGAGTCCATAGACCTCTCCGAGATAGCCGTGCCGGTTGACGGCCTCGGCGAAGAGGTTGTAGGCGGTGAGATGATCGCTCCCGGGGACGATCAGTCCCGTCAGGTTGCGCTCCTCCCGCGTCATGCGATGCAGCGATTCGATGTTCGATGCCACGGCGACTGCCGGGAGCAGGGCGACGTCGGCGTGAACCAGCAGCTCTCCCCACGCGCGATCGACGGGCATGGCCTCGACGTCGCGGCCGTAGCGGGTGAGGCGGCCGGCCTCGACCAGCCCACGCGCGGTGAGGCGGCGCATCACGGCGCGATAGGCGTCGCGGTCCAGGGGAACGGGAAGATCGAGATCACTGGCGTCGACGCCCAGCGCGGCGCAGGTGATCGCCACGCGCTCGGCGTCGCCGGCCAGCTGGAACTCGGGCGCCGCGGGCTCGAGGCGCTCGAACACCAGATCGCGATCGCTCAGGATGTAGACCTCGCCGTGCTCCACCCGGCCATGCACGCGCCCGGCCATCTGCAAGATCTCGTTCGCTCCCAGGTACAAGCGGGTCAGCACGTTGCGTCCGCGATCGACGACGTTGGCGTAGCGGGCGTCGTAAATGATGACCGTGTCGAGGCCACGGAGATTCAAGGCGGATTGTCCGGCGGCGGTCATGGCTAAGAGGAAGGGACGGGCTACTTCCCCGTCCAGAAACGGCCGGATCACCCGGATCGGCTCCCCGCCGTGGTAGAACGCGGTGGTGAGCCGTTGCCACTGGGCGCCGAGCTTGCGGGCGATTTCCTCGACCTCGGCGCGCGTGGGGACGAACACCGCCACGCCGCGCCGTTCCTTGAGGACCCGTCGGACGAACCGCTCATCGAGAAAGTCGAGTGGCTGGCGAGGGACCACGAGGACGCGCGCGGCCTTCTGGGGGTCGAAGGCGCGGGTCTCGAGCACCCGCGCGGCATCGAGGTACCGCGCGTAGAACTGCGGATCCACCGTGGCCGAGAGCCAGATGAAGCGGCAGCGCGCCCGCTTCCCCAGCGCCAGGCAGAGCTCCAGCTCCGCCGATGTCTGATGGATTTCGTCCACGACCAAGGTGTCGCGGGCGGTGATGAGTCCGTCTTCGAACCAGCGACGCGCGATGCCGGTCGTCACGATCACGACGTTCCAGGTCGGCGTTTCCGGCGTGGCCTCGCGTTCCCGGTTCACGACCCCCACACGGAGCGGCGCCCGCAGGATGCTCTCGGCCATCGAGCGAATCGCCAGGGTCTTGCCGGTTCCGGTACCGGCCACGATGCCGAACCCCGCCCCCGAGGAGGCGAGCTCGCGAACCTCCTCCCCGTGCTCCCGTTCGAGCAGGGTGTCGAGGTGGAGGCCCATCGCCAACTCGATCGTCTCGCACGCGGCCCGCGTCGGCGCGATGACGATCACCCGTCCGGTGGACGGCTCGGCGGCGAGAAAAGCTTGGGGATCGGGTGGAAGGAAGTGGTCGCGCCGCTCTAGCACGCGTGAATTCAATTGCGCAGCCGCCGAAAAAGCAAGAAAATGGAGAACGGCCGGAGCGGATCAGCCGCTCCGGCCGTTGTGCTCCAGTATCATGGTTCGTTAGATGGCGTTGCGACGGCCGCGCCGGTTACCGCGCCAGCCATACATCCGCCGTCCGTACGGCCGGCCATATGCCCGGCGCCACTGCCGGAAGCCCGGCCGCGCGAAACCCCTCTGGAAGGCCCGCCCCATCATGTAGCGGGGTGGAGCGAACCGATAGCCGTAGTACGGAGCGTAGCGGTGCGCGTACGGGCGCCCCACGAAACCATAGCCGCCGGCGCGCGGTTGCATGCGTCGCTGCGCGACCGCGGGTGCGACGCCCAACAGGACGAGCGCGCAGAGCAACGTGACAGTCCGATTCACGAGAACCTCCCCTGGGTTACCGCCATGAGAAGGCCACCGGCCAACGCGGCCCGGTGGTCGTTCCTTGGACCGGTGTGAGGAGAGACTGTTAAGGGGGCTCAATCGCCAAGACTTACGCCCAGTTCGCGCGCGGTCGAGATGGAATCCGAATCGAGGGGGACGCGCTTGGGCTTCCCCAGGACTTCGTCGAGGGAGACCGGCACGATGTTGGGGGGCTGCAACGCCACCATGTATCCGTATCTGCCTTCGGCGATCAGCCGCACCGCCGCCGCCCCGAACCGGAGGCCAAGCAAACGGTCGAAGGTCGTCGGGCTGCCGCCCCGCTGCAGGTGACCGAGCACCAGCGAGCGAGTCTCCTTCCCCGTCCTCTGTGCGATACCCATGGCGACCTTTTCGGCTACCCCCCCGAGCCGCCGCCGTTCGCCGTCGATGTAGCTCTCCGTCCCGCCCTTGGCGGTCGCCCCTTCGGCGACGACGACGATGCTGAAGTGACGGCCCTCCGCCTCCCGTTGCCGGACCTTGTCGCAGACCTTGGCGAGGTCGAACGGAATCTCGGGGATGAGAATGACGTCGGCCGAGCCGGAAAGGCCGGCGTTCAGGGCGATGAAACCGGCGCTCCGCCCCATCACCTCCACCACCATCACGCGCTCGTGCGACTCGGCGGTGGAGTGCAGCCGGTCGATGGCTTCGGTGGCGATCGAGACGGCGGTGTCGAAGCCGAACGTGGCCACCGTGCCGCCGACGTCGTTGTCGATCGTCTTCGGAACGCCGACGACGGGGATGCCCTTCGCGTAGAGCTTGCGCGCGATGCCGAGGGTGCCGTCACCGCCGATCGCCAAGAGAACGTCGATCTCGAAGGCGCGGAACGCGGTCACCAGCTCGTCGGAGCGGTCGCGCTCCGTCCAGGTGCCGTCGGGCTGTTGCTCGCGCCAGTTGAAGGGATCGCCCCGGTTGGTGGTGCCGAGGATCGTGCCCCCCAGGTGGGTGATGCCCCGCACCTCGTTGGGCCCGAGAGGGAGGAGCACATCCTCTCCCAGGAGACCGCCGAACCCGCGGCGGATCCCCATGGTCTCCCACCCGCGGTTGTGCGCGGCCAGGACCGCCGCCCGGATGACGGCGTTCAGCCCCGGCGCGTCCCCGCCGCCGGTCGAGATCGCGATCTTCACTTGGCGGTAATCGATTCCCTCAGCAGTCGCAGCACTTCCCCGGGTTCGGCGTGGCGTCCCAGGCTCTTCTTGGAGAAGATCTGCCGGCCGTCCGCCGTCACCTCAAAGACGCCGCCGGAGGATTCCACGAGCTTGATCTCCGCCTCGGGGTATTCCCGCTTGATCTCGGCCACCAGACCGGTGGCCCGGGGCAGGTAGTTTCAGACGACGCAATACTGAATGGTGACGCGCATGGCCGATAGAATAGCGGCGCTTGACACGCCGCGCCACACGGCCGAGCTTGCGCCATCATCGACATGAGCGCTCCGCCCCAGGCGTCGCGGGCACCATCGCGCGTCTTCCCGGTCCTGATCGGCCTGGGCGCGCTCGTCGCTCTTGGGCTCGCCGCCGTTGCTCTGGTACGCCGTGGCCCGATCGAGGACGGGCTCGTCCTCGCCCTCCTCGTCCTGATCCTGGCGGGCGCTCTCACGCGCCGGTTCGGCGTCGCGCTCCCCGGCAACGGCTTCTCTTCGTATGTCCTGGGTGTCATGCTGGTGGCGATCCTGCTGCATGGGTGGCCGTTCGCCACCATCGTGGCGCCCTTCGCGATGGGGCTCGGCGACCTGCTGATGCGCCGGCTGCGGTGGCGCCCCGTCCTCTCGAACGCCGCTCATCTCACCGCCGGAACCGCGCTCGTGGGCTGGTTGTATCAGACGATGGGCGGTGTCACCGGCGCGGCGGCGCTGCAGCTCGACAATTACGGCCCGCTCCTGGCGCTGCTCCTGCTGCTACCCCTGGTGATCAACGGCACGTTCTACCTCGACATGTTCCTCACGCAATCCGTCGCCTGGGTCGACGCCCTGCTCACGGTCCGGTGGGAGGCGATCGTCTATGCCACCTCGGCCGCCCTTGGGTTGGCCTGGTTCAGGCTGGCGACGGTGGCCCCCCCGTTCCTGCCGCTGGTGCTGATCGCCGGCGTGCTGGCCGGCGCGACGGCCGTCAGCGTGTACGTCGTCCGGCTGGGCGTCCGGGCGGACGAGCTCCGCTTCATTCAACGGCTGGCGGAGGTGATCGCGGGTGACATCAGTCTGAGCCGGAACTTTCACGCGATCCAGCAGCTGACGTCACGGCTCGTCCCCTGGGAGACGATGAGCTTCGCGCGATTCGACCCGCAGCGCAACGAAATGGAGCAGGTAATGGACAGCGCCGCGGCCGACGGCGTGGCCTCCCAGTACCGGTTCGATGCGGGCGCTGGTTCGGTGGGTCAGGCGACCCGGGAGCGCCGCGCGCTGGTCTCGCGCGGCAACATGGCTCGCGGCGGCGCGGAAATCCTGCTGCCGCTGTTTCATGGCACGACCCTGGTCGGCCTGTGGACGATCCGACATGCGGACTCCTCCGTGTACCGCCAGTCGGACGCCGACCTCCTGAACCTGCTCGCGCAGCAGGTGGCGCTGGTCCTGGCGCTGGACCGCGCCGTGCAACCGGTGATCGGGGCGTCGGACCAGACGTCCCAATACGTGCAGACCCTTACGGCGACCGCCCAGGAAATCCACGCCTCGAGCCAGGAGGTCGCCGCTTCGGCGCAACGGGCGAGCCACGGCGCGCAGGAAGCGGCGGGACTGGTGGGAACCGCCGCGCGGGAGGCCGGCACCTTGGAACGAACGGCCGCGCAGGTCGAGGCCGCCGGGGACGAGACGAAGGAGGCCGGCCAACAAATGGAGCAGACCGCCGGCCGGGTGCGCGGGGCCATCGAAGGGGCCGCGCGCCGGCTCAGCGATCTCCGGGCCACCACCGAAGAGAGCGCCGGGGAAATCGGACGCCTGCGCGAGGTGGCTCGCGAAGTCGAGCGATTCTCCGAAGCCATCGCCAATCTCGCGAACCAGACCAATCTGCTCGCGCTGAACGCGACCATCGAAGCCGCCCGCGCCGGCGTGCACGGCCAGGGCTTCGCGGTCGTCGCGGACGAAGTGCACAAGTTGGCTGAGGAGAGCGGGCGTGAGACCCGGAAGGTCGGCAAGTCGGTCCAGCAGACTCTGCGGGCCCTCGATCGCGCCGTTCAGATGCTGGAGCAGATCCACTCCGAGCTGGCGGCCATCGTCGCGACTTCCACGGCCTGGGTCCCGGACCTCGACCGCATCGTCGAGGCGGCGGCCTCCACGGCAAAGAGCGGGAAAGGTGTCGCCGAGGTCGCGCGCACCAACGCCGCCATCGCGGGACGCATCGCCGCGTCTCTGGCGCAGGCAGAAGCCGGAGCCCGCACCTCGAGCCAGGAAGCCGAGGCGGTGGCCGCCGCGGCCGCGGAGCAGCTCCGAGCCATCGAGGACCTGGCCGAAGGCGCCACGGAGCTGTCCACCGTCGCCGAACGGCTCGCCGTCGCTCTCGCGTTCGTCCGTGGCACGGACGGCCACCGCTAGCGCGCCTATCGCGGCCACGCTGGCGGTGCTGGCCTGCGGGGGAGGAGCTTCCCCCGTGGCCGGGCCACCTCCAGCTCCGCCGGGCATCTACTACGTGGATGGCGCGGTCGAGCCGATCCTGCTCGCCGGAGACCAAACGGTCATCGAGGGATTCGGGTTCGGGAACACGCCGGGAAGCGTGAGGTTTCCGGGCGCCACGGGAGCCATTGCCGCCCCCGTCACCGCGAGCGACTGGACCGACGCCACCATTCGAGTGACGGTCCCCGACAGCTCCATATCGGGATCCGTATCGGTTACGACAGCCGGCGGGCAGCAATTCCTTCAACCGATTCACATCGTTCCGGCTACGCCTTTCGATCCCGCGACGCTCACCTGGCAGGCGCGCAGCCCATTTCCGAGAGCCCCCGTGGGCGTGGCGCTCGCGATCCTCACGATCCCGACGGCTCCGCAGCTCGCGATTACCCTGTACGCCGCCGGTGGAGGAGAGTCCGTAGGGGGCGATTCGGGGCTGGTCGTCGACAGCGGCGTATACGTGTCTCAGGTCGCGGTGGGCGGTGGGATCACCGCCTGGCAGCGCCAGCACGACACGACCTCGCTGGCGCTTTCACGCGTGCTCCCGGCGCCGCGCGCCTACGCCGCCGCCGCCGCGGCCAATCGCTACAACTCGCGATACCCCGGGCCGGGGGGGGTCCTGTACGTCATCGGGGGGGTGGATGGAAATGCCCAGGCGACCGCCTCGGTGTACGCCGCGCCCATCACCGCGGACGGTGTGGCCGGCTCGTTCACGTCGCGCCTCAGCCTGCCCACCGCCGTGGCGGGCGCGATCGCCGTCGTGCGCCGCGGCCGGATCTATGTCATGGGCGGCGCGGACACCCTGGGCCGGCCTCAGAGCGCGGTGTACATGGCGCGTATCAATCCCGACGCCTCTCTCGACGGCTGGTACACGCAGCCTCCGCTGCCGGGGCCGCGCGCGTACGGTGGGGGGGCCGTGCTGGATACCCGTCTCACCGCGTTCGGCGGGATTGCCGACAGTGCCCTCCCCGGCGGGGGGCTCGAGGCAGCGCCGACCCGGCTCCCCACCGCCGACACGACGGCGGTGAGTCTCCTCTCCGGCTTCTTCTCCGGAACCTGGGGGGCCGGGAATCCGCTGCTATCGGAAGGACGCTCGCAGTTCGCCCTGCTGAACCCTGGCAAGATCCTGCTGGTAGTGGGAGGGATGTATGCCGGCGCGCCCACCAACAGCGCCGAAACCATGGCGGCCTCCACGACCGGGGATTCGGTCGCAGCCTTCACCGGTCCAGTGGCCACGAACACGATCGCCGGGCTCGGGGGCGGCACCTTGATCGGGCCGGTGGGTGTCGCCTGGCGTGACGCGGACGGTACCGCCCACGGTCTCGTGCTCGGCGGGATCGACCTGATGACCCGGCTGCGCCACGCCGACGTCTGGGGATTCTGAAGGCCGTATCGCGCGGGCGGGCCTCGTTTCCTATCTTCGTGCATGCGGACAAGCCCACTCCCCGTGCGCGCGCCTGCTTTCTTGACGCTGCTCCTGGCGATCGGCGCCGCCCCCCACCCGGTCGCGGCGCAGAATCGCGGCGACCTGGCGATCGACATCCTGGGTGGTTACGCCAAGTACGACCCCAACTTCGGTCTCACGAACACCGCCACCGTCGGTGCCCGCGTGGCTTACTTCTTGTCGGGTAAAGTGGGGATCGCCGGGGACATCATTTTCACCAACGATGAGGCCGTTCCCAACGTCCCCAACTCGACGATGAATCCGTCGTTCGCCTCGGCCAGCCTCATTTTCCGGGTGGCCGGCCCGCTCTACCTGCTGGGCGGGTATTCGCACGTGGACTTCGGCGACACCGATCCCTACCAATTCTCCGATGCAGCAGCTCATGGCGGACTCGGCGTGCGGTTCTCGCTCAGCCGCGGCTTCGGGATTCTGCTCGAGGGGCGGGCCCTGTACACGCCGAACACCAAGGGGGACTTCGGATCGGCGTCCGCGACCCATTTCCTCGGTCTCGTGGGACTCTCGTTCTACGAGCGCGGCGGCCCACCTCCGCCTCCCAAAGACACCGACAAGGACGGGGTACCGGACAAGACCGACAAGTGTCCCAATACACCCCTCGGCGCAACGGTGGATGCGACGGGTTGTCCCACCGATTCCGATCACGACGGCGTATATGACGGCATCGACAAGTGCCCGGCGACACCCGCCGGCGCCAAGGTGGATGCCACCGGGTGCCCGCTCGACGCCGATAAAGACGACGTCCCCGACGGGATCGACCAGTGTCCCGACACGCCGGCCGGCGCCACCGTGAACAGCGTCGGCTGCCCAACCGACTCCGATCACGACGGCGTGCTCGACGGCATCGACAAGTGCCCCAACACGCCGCCGGGAGCGGTGGTGGATGCCACCGGGTGTCCGCTCGACGCCGACAAGGACGGGGTCCCCGACGGGATCGACCAGTGTCCGGACACCCCGGCAGGCGCCGTGGTGGACGCCAAGGGATGCCCGCTCGATCAGGACTATGACGGCGTGCCCGATGGGATCGACAAGTGTCCCAACACCCCCGCGGGGACCAAGGTGGACGCGACCGGGTGCCCGATAGACAAGGATTCGGATGGCGACGGCGTGCCGGACCGGCTCGACAAGTGCCCGGGGACGCCACCCAACACCCCGGTTGACGCCAAAGGGTGCGTGATCCTGTTCAACGAGCAGCGCTCTCCCGCGCCGGGGGTGCCCCCACGTCCAGCCGTCGTGTTGAAGGGGGTCACGTTCCAGACCGGGCGCTCGGCCCTCACGCCGCAGTCCTACGCCGTGCTCGATCAGGTGGCCAGCGCTCTCGTGGCGAACCCCGAGGTCCGGATCGAAATCGCGGGCTACACCGACAACACCGGCTCCGCCGCGGTGAATACGAGGCTCGCGACCGGGCGCTCGCTCGCCGTGCGGGCCTACCTCGCGCGCAAGGGCGTCGCGCCAGGGCGGATGGTGGCCAAGGGGTACGGCCCGATCAACCCGATCGCGTCGAACGCCACGGCCGACGGTCGCGCGCAGAACCGCCGCGTGGAACTGCATCGCATTCCGTAAGGGAGTTCGAGATGCGAAGTGCGAAATGCGAAGTGTAAAGGGAAGCGCGTTACCCACCCTTGCCACTTCGCATTTCGCATTTCGCACTTCGCATTAGCTTATCCCCCCCATGTACCGCGGGACTCTTCTGCTCTTGCTCGGCGCCCTGGTCGCGGGCCCGGTGGAGGCGCAACGCCCCAAGGAGGCGCAGCGCCCCAAGGCGCCACACCGCGCCCTGGTGCCGCCGACGCCGCGCTCGGTCCTGGGGTTCGAGCCGGGGGATGACCGCAAACTGGCCGACTGGCCGACGCTGGTGCACTACTACCAGGCGCTCGCCAAAGCCAGCGGCCGGGTTGAATTCCGTGAGCTCGGTAAGACAACGCTGGGGGCGCCGTTCGTCGCCCTCGCCATTTCCTCGCCGGACAATCTCCGCCACCTCGACAACTATCGGCGAATCAACGCCCGCCTAGCCGATCCGCGGACCCTGCGCAACAACAAGGAGGCGCTGCAGTCGGTTCGCGATGGCCGGGTGATTGTCCTCGTGACCTCGGGGATCCACGCGGACGAAGTGGGCGGGAGCCTCGCTCCGGTGCAGCTCGCCTGGCGGCTCGCGACCGACACCAGCGCCGCGACCCGGACCATCCTCGACAACGTGATCCTCTGGCTCATCCCGTCGCTCAACCCGGACGGCGTCTCCATCGTCACCAAGTGGTACAACCGCACCATCGGGACCCCCGCGGAGGGAAGCGATCCTCCGGAGCTATGGCACCACTACATCGGCCACGACAACAACCGCGATTGGTACGCCTTCACTCAGGTCGAGACCCGCCTGGTCGTGGACTCGCTGTACAGCCTCTGGCACCCGCAGATCGCGCTCGACATTCATCAACAGGGCCGGAACGGGTCCCGGCTGTTCGTCCCGCCGTACCTCGACCCGATCGAGCCCAACGTCGACCCGCTGCTGGTCGACGGAGGCAACGCCCTGGGCACGGCCATCGCATGGGAGCTCGCGGGACAGGGGAAGACCGGCATCTCGGTCTCGGCCCTGTACGACGCCTGGACCCCGGCGCGGGCCTTCGCCCACTACCACGGCGGCGTCCGCCTGCTGGTGGAGGCGGCGAGCGCCGATCTCGCCACGCCGGTCCAGGTCCCGTTCGATCGTCTCCAGGCGGCTCGCGGAGTCGATCCGCGCCAGCGGTCGTGGAACTTCGCCTCGCCGTGGCCCGGCGGCCGGTGGTCGCTGCGGGACGTCGTCACGTATCAGAGCGACGCCGCGTACGCCGCGCTCGAGCATGCGGCGCGCTTCCGCAACCGGTGGTTGTCGAATTTCCTCACCGTCTCTTGGCGCGGGGTCCACGGGTGGCCCGACTGGCCCTACGGGTACGTGATCGCCCCGCTCACGGCCACCGCCAGGCAGCGCGACACCGTGGCGCTCGCGACGCTGCTCGGCATTCTGCATCGCGGGGGCGTCGAGATCCGCGCGGCCACCCAGGCGTTCACGGCGGGCGGCGTCCGCAACCCCGCCGGGTCCTACGTCGTGGTGCTGCGACAGCCCTACGCCGCTTTCGCGAAGACGCTGCTCGAACGCCAGCGCTATCCGGACCGCCGGGCCTATCCGGGCGGTCCGCCCGAACCACCCTACGACGTCACGGCTCATACGCTTCCGCTGTTGCTCGGCGTGAACACGGTCGCCGTCGCCGATTCGTTGCGCGTCCCGCTCTCCGCTCCGATCGATCCACCCACGGCCGAGCCGCGCGCGGCGCCCGCCGGTTTCGGGCCCGGAGAGGCGCCGCGGATCGGGCTGTACCGGCCCTACACGGCCGCGATCGACGAAGGATGGACGCGGTGGACCTTCGATACCTGGAAGATCCCCTATGTCACGCTCGTCGATTCCACGGTCCGCGCCGGATCATTGAAGGAGCGGTTCGACGTCATTCTGCTCCCCGATGCCTCTCCGCACGATTTGCTGGAGGGTCTTTCCCGCCGCTATCCCGCACCCTATGCCGGCGGCCTGGGGCAGGACGGCGTTCAAGCGCTGCGACAGTTCGTCATGGATGGCGGGACTCTCGTGACGCTCAACGACGCGAGCCGCTTCGCGATCCAGGCGCTGTTGCTACCGGTACGCAATGTGCTCGAGGGCGTCGCGGACGAGGACTTCTACGCGCCGGGGTCGATCTTCCGCCTCGAGCTCGACCCCGAGCACCCGCTATCCAAAGGGATGCCCGCGCGGACCATCGCCTGGTATGAGAGCGGGCCGGCGTTCGATGTGCTGGATACCGCCGCCGCCACCGTCATCGCCCGCTATCCCGACGCAGCCGACGAGGTGCTGCTGTCCGGCTGGGTGCTCCATCCCGAGCGGATCGCCGGCCACGCGGCCCTGGTGGAGGTCCGCCTCGGCAACGGCCGGGTGGACCTGTTCGGATTCCGGCCGCAATACCGGGGCCAGAGCCTCGCGACCTTCCCCTTGCTGTTCAACAGCTTGCAAGCCCGGGAGTGAGCCAGGCTCTTGCCCGGCTGAGGTCGGTTTCCTATCGTGTAGCCCCCTATGCCGTACCCTCGGCTGGTCCGGGTCGTTGTTTTCGGGGCCGCGCTCGTTCAGAGTCGCGGCCTCGTTGCGCAGGGCGTGTCCACCATCCTGGAACGTCCCGGCGCGCTGCTCGCCCCCGCCGACCAGAGCCAGGTGCGGTTACGCGGCTTCGATCTCCGATTCGTGCCGCGCGAGCCGCTGCGCTTGCGCAAGCCGAACGAAGTGAAGGCGCTCTACGTCAACGCGTGGGCGTTCAGCGGACGCAAGCTGTGGGACCTGGTCCGCCTGGCCGACTCGACCGAGATCAACTCGCTGGTCGTGGACGTGAAGGACGACACCGGCTGCCTGCTCTACCATTCGGCGGTCCCCACGGCGCGCGAGATCGGTGCGGATCAGTGCGCGCGAATCGCCAGCCCCCGGGCGCGGCTCGATACGCTGCTGGCCCACGGGATCTATCCGATCGCGCGCATCGTCGTGGCCAAAGATCCGCTCCTCGCCGTCGGGAAGACCGCCTGGTCGGTCCAGCAGGTGGGGGGCGGGCAATGGCGCGACCGCATCAACATCGCGTGGGTGGACGCGTACAACGATTCGGTGTGGATCTACGCCGCCGATCTCGCCAGAGAAGCGGTGCGCATGGGATTCGCCGAGGTGCAGTTCGACTATGTCCGCTTCCCCGACGAGCCGAAAGAACGGATGGAGACCGCGATCTTCCCTTCACGGCGAGCGGGCGAGAGCCAGCGCGAAGCGGTGCACCGTCACATCCAGCTCATCGTCAATCGCATCAAGCCGCTGGGCGTCCCCGTCACCTTCGACATCTTCGGCCTCACCGCCTCAACCAAGGGTGGCGACCTTGGTATCGGACAGGTGTGGGAGGATTTCGCGGGGGCGGCGGATGTGGTGCTCCCGATGGTCTATCCCAGCCACTACTATCGGGGCGCGTTCGGGATCGATCGACCCAACGCCCACCCCTACCGCATCGTGCATCTGGCGCTGAACGACGCTCTGGAGCGTTGCCACGCCATGGTGGGCGGGGCGGCCCAGGTCCGGCCCTACCTGCAGGCCTTCACCCTCGGGCGCCGCCTGCCACGCTACACCCCGTTCGAGATCCGCGAGCAGATCCGCGCCACGGAAGACCTCGGGATCCACTCCTGGGTGCTGTGGAATCCTCGGAGCGCCTACCAGCGTAATGCCCTCCGGCCGTATAGTTCGAAGTTGGAACCCGCGGCGCTAGCAGTCGGCAGCGGCCAGTAGGACCGCGAACCAACATCCTCTCAGGATTCACCGCAGGAGTGCATATCAGATGAGACGGCTCATGGCTGGGCTCTGCCTCTTGGCGCTCGCCTGTGCCCCCGACAAGGGCACCGCTCCCACCACGGATCTCGTCAGCGCCGCGGAGAAGATTGCGGTGCAGCGCGCGCTGGCCCTGGGATTCAACAACGACAGTCTGTACCAGGCGCTCTCCGCGTACGTCTTCCCCTTCGTCGAGCAGGCCACTCCCCAGGTGCACAGCCCCGGAGATACGACCAAGCTCACGGCGGTGCAGCTCTCGGTGACGGCGGGGTCAACGACGGAGGGATTGTCGGGGGTCATCGCGTGGCGAGGCTATCACCCGACCACCGGGATCGTGGATTCGGTGTTCCTGGTGCTCGGCAGCGGGCTCGTCCCACCGATCAGCGATTCGTTACAGCTGCTCTCGACCTTCGATACCCCCGGAACCGGTACCGCCTGGGTCATCGCGCAGACCACGGACACGTCGGTGCAGGTGTGGCAGTCCCGGTCGGGCGCGCTCCACGTGGCCAGCGCGAGTTATGGAGCCGGGACGTCCGCCTCCAGCGGCTACACGCTCACCCGGTATCGCGGCACCCTCGCCGGCGACTACCACCTGACAGCCAAGCTGGTCCCGGACTCCTCGACCACGGTCTCGACGGACGCGACGTATCCCGGCGGGATCTACGCCGTGAAGGTCGCGATCACCGGATTGTAGGAGACGCCTAGGAGCCGGCCGGCACGGCCCCCGGCTCCCATTCGGTGATGAAGCCGGTGATGGCCGACGCGGCCACGGTGTAGGGATTGGCGAGATACAGCTGCCCGGGACCGGAGCGGCCCGGGAAGTTGCGGTTGATGGCGCTGATCGTGACGTCGGTCTTGCTGCGCGACACCCCCGGCCCGGCGTTGATGCACGCCCCGCACGATGGCTCGAGGAAGGTCGCGCCCACCTTGTCGAACAGCGCCAGGTAGCCCTGCTCCTCGCAGTAGCGTTTGACGTCCTGAGAACCGCATTGGATGAAGAACTGCACGCCCGGAGCCACGCGCTCGCCGCGCCCGGCGGCTTCCTGCAGCACCCGCGCGTACATGTCCATGTCTTCTTTCTTGCCGGCCGTGCACGACCCGGCGTACGCGATCCCGACCTTCACCCGAGCGGGGAGCTCGTCGATGTAGAGACCGTTCCCGGGATCGCCGGGGAGGGCCACCATGGGCCGGATCTCCGCCGCATCCAGCTCGATCACCTCGCAATACTCGGCGTCCCGGTCGCTCGCGAGCCCGGCGCAGAGCCGCTCGGCCTCGGCGCGCGGCATCCGGCGGTAGGCCATCAGATACTCGACGGTCTTGTCGTCGGGGGCGACGTAGCCGGTGAAGCCGCCGACTTCGGCGGTCATGTTGGTCATGGTGGCGCGCTCGTCGACGGACAGCGCGGCGACCGCCTCGCCGCAGTACTCGACGAGCTTGCCGATGGCCTTCCCGCTCTTCACGTAGGGATGGCGCAGGATCTCCAGCATGAAGTCTTTGGCGGTCACGTTGTCGGGCTTGCGACCGCGCACCACGACCTGCACCGTCTCCGGCACGGTCACCCGGACGTCCTTGGTGATCCAGGAATTGAAGATCGCCGTCGTGCCGACACCGAACGCCACACATCCGACGGCGCCCGCGTGCGGGGTGTGGGAATCCGAGCCGATGATCACCTGGCCCGGCAGGGCGTGTGACTCGAGAATCTTGGAGTGACAGATCGCCTCCGAGCCGTGGACGCCGAGGCGCTGCAGCTCGCCGTACAGGCGGATCCCCTGCTTCTCCGCGAACGCCCGTTGCTTCTTTTCGAGCTGGAGGGCGACGTCGAGCAGCCCTTCCTTGACCCGCTCGGGGGTCATCGCCTCACCGAGGAAGGTGAGGTGATCGCGGAAGAACAACACCGAGTCGGCGTCGCTCACGCGCTCGTCGGCGCCGACCAGCTGCTCGAAGAAGATCGCGGCCATCGGCGTGACATACTCGTGGCTGAAGCGGATGTCGGTCTGGACGAAGCCTTCGTCCCCGGGCTTCACCGCGGACACGCCCACGGCGCCCGTCGACAGGTCTTTGACCCAGTGCCGCGCCAGGATCTTCTCGCCCAGCGTCATCGGCCGGCGTGGGGTGGGAGGAGGGGTGACCTGGGCCTTCCCCTGGAGGCGGGCGAGGTTGTAGTTGAAGAGGCCGCCGTACTCGATGATGCCGCGGGTGATTTCGCCTTCGCCCTGGGTGAACGCCTCGAGCGGGATCTCCTCGCCGCGGCGGACGCGATCGAGAATGGAGAAATCCGTCGTCGTCAGGACCCCGAGATTCTGGCAGTTCTCACGGTAGATCCGCTCGATGCTCTCGGCCACCACGAGCTTGATGCCGGCACACATCTCGGCGTAGGGAGACTGCTCCCGCGAGGAGCCCTTGCCACGCCGCTGGCCGCTGGCCGAGGCGACAAAGCCGCCGCGCCGCACCGACCCGCGCGTGATCGGGAACTCTTCGCCCGCCTTGAGACCGAGGTAGGGAAAATCCCCCAAGGTGTCGTCGTAGTAGTAGCAGATGTAGGCGGGGGTGATTTCGTCGGTGGAGATGTTGTCCCTGAGCTTCTGCGCCGGCGTCCAGGCCAGGTCCTGCCCCTCGAGCTGGGAGCGCACCAGCGCCGGATCCTCGGTCAGGTACAGAATCCGGCCGCGCAGCGCCACCTGGCGCGGTAACCGCTGCACGGGGCGGGATTTCAACGCCGCGATCATGCGCCAAAGATCACCCCTTGCCCAAAGGGGATCAAGGCGATTTGCTTCGGCACATGATCGCGGGTCTGATGATGGTGCTGCAGGGCGCACCGGTCGCCACACGCACCGGCACATTCCAAAGTCGCCGCATCACAGAGAGTTCGGGGGTCGCGGTGAGTCGGGCCCATCCCGGTGTTCTGTGGACGCACAATGACTCCGGCGACGGCCCGTACCTGTATGCCACCGACCTGAGCGGTGGCGACCTGGGGGCGGTGCTGGTGCCGGGTGCCGAGGCGGTCGATTGGGAGGACATCGCGCTGGCCGCGTGTCCCGATCAACCCGGCGACTGTCTGTACATCGCGGATACCGGTGACAACCTGGAACGGCGCTCCAGCGTCAGCCTGTATGTCGTGCCCGAGCCTGATCCTCCGACCGGTCCGGCCGACACCCTGGGCACCACCGCGGCTCCGCTCGTGATCCACCTGGTCTACCCCGACGGGCGACACGATGTGGAGGCGGTGTACGTCGGCGTCCGCGACACGGCGGTATACCTCGTCTCCAAAGGACGGCACGGGCCGATCCGGTTGTACCGCGTCCCGCGCCAGGTCTGGAAGTCGGCGGGGAGCTCGAAGGCGGATCGGATCATGGCCGAGCTGGTTCAGGACCTCCCGATCGACCCGGCGCCCGTGCTGGGCCGCTGGGTCACCGCCGCGGCAGAGCGATCCGACGGCCGGGTAGTGGCGATTCGTACCTATACCGAGATCTACTTCTTCACGCCGGGCGAAGGAGGCCGGTTGAAGCCAGCCAGCTCCTCCCCGTGCCCCCTGTTCGGGCTCGAGCCGCAGGGTGAAGGAGTGGACTTTCTCGACGATTCGACGCTGGTGTTGACGAGCGAATCGGCGAGCGCGGGCCCCGCCCCCATTCATACGATCCGTTGCTCATCGTGAAGGGCGCCGTCTCTTAAGCTCTTGGTGGGCTGTCGGTTAGGCGGGGGGCTGGCCTCGGGACCCATCCCCGTCTAAGTTTGCGCGCGCTTTTCCCCGCTCTTTTCGCTGTCCTGGAGGGTGACACTGGACCTCCCGACGTCCCACCGGCTGCCCCTGTCGTGGCTCTACGAAGCGGCGAGCCCCCCGATCCAATACCGGGCGCTGGCAGAGGCCGCCCCCGAAAGCGCGCGCGATCCCGACCGGCTCGCCGCGTTGCGCGAGGCCGCGCTCAACTACAAAGTGGCGGCGGCGATCGCCCGCAAACAACGCGAGAACGGACTGTGGGGCAACAACCTGCTCGGGCCCGGCGCGTCCAAAGCGTACGGGTGGAAGGAACCAGGGACGGTGTTCCAGTACCGTCATCTGTTGGAGCTGGGGTGGGCGCCCGAGCTTCGGATCTTCCGCACCACCGACCGCTTCCTGTACCGGCTGCTGTCCCGCGACGAAGACCCGTCGCTCCTCGTAGAGTTCCAGCGCAGCGCCAAGACTGACCCCGGGTTCGGGCTGTGGGCCCGCAATCTGCTGCGCGAAGCGGCCGCGGCGACCCTGGCCCGCGCCGGCCAAACCGAAGACCCCCGGCTGCGAGGCACCGCCCACAAGATCGCCAGCGACATCTCGGCGTTCCTGCGGAGTGAGTTTGCGGCGAAGCCGTTCCGCAAGGCGCAAGGGAAGACCGCCCTGGAGCCCGCGGCGTACCCGCCGACCACGTTCGCGATGGAGGTGCTGGCGTTCATGCCGGCGGTTCAGCGTGAGCGCTCGGGGTTCATCGAGCGTCTGGCGGGCTACTTCTCCTCGCCCGCCCCCAAGCGGGCGTACTTCATTCTCGCCGGCAAAAAGCTGCTGCCTCCGCTGTTCGAGGTTCTGGGTGACCCGCTGCGGGGCGACGCGCAGGGGCACATCACCGATGTCCCGTTCGCGGTGTACTGGCTGGAGCTGCTTGCCCGGCTCGGGATCGTGCAGAAGGTCCCCAGCGCCACGAGGGTGCTGGCGCGATTGTTCAGCGAATGTGACGCGAGCGGTATCTGGACGCCGAAGAATCTGCGGACCCTGCCCAAGTCCACGCACTCCGCCATCGCGCACTATTACCCGCTGGAAGGGCCGAGCCGCAGCCCCGCCCAGCGCCAGACCGACGTCACGTTCCGGTTGGCGCTGATTGCCCGCCTGATGGGACTGCCCGTCGAGGTCGTATAGGTCTTGAAGCAAGCCGCCGTAACGCGGCTCGGCGTGGTGCTCGGGCTTGCCGCACTCGCCGCCTGCCGCGACGAACCGATTCCCGATTTACAACGATTCCCCGCGGGCACCTCGCTGCAGCCGCATCTGATCACGATTGCCGGGTCGCAGATCCGCTACCTGGACGTAGGGAGCGGCCCTCCCGTGATCCTAATCCACGGGATCGCGTCGTCCATGTACTCCTGGCGATTCACGATCGGGCCGCTGGTGCAGGCCGGGTACCGGGTCGTCGCGTTCGATAATCGGGGGTTTGGGTTCTCCGACAAGCCGGATACCGGCTATAGCAACGCCGCCTATGCCGAGATCCTGCGGGGGTTGCTCGATTCACTCGCGATTTCGGAGGCCGTCCTGGTCGGACATTCGATGGGGGGCGCGATCGCCGGGGAATTCGCGCTGCAGGCCCCAACCCGCGTCCGCGGGCTGGTCCTGGTCGACGCCGCCGGGCTGGGGGCGCGTTGGCCGCTGGTCCTCCGGGTCGCTCGCTGGCCGATCATCGGCCGGATCCTCACGGCGTTCCGTGGCCGCCGCGTGGCCGCGAGGATTCTGCGGTCGGTGTATGCCGACCCCCGGAAGGTCACCGAACAGGATATCGATCAGTACTTCGCCCCCGTCAGCGACCCGGACTTCCCGAGAGCCCTTCGAGGGGTACTGCGATGGTTCCGGTTCGACGCCCTGCAGGGGCGACTCGAGGGGGTGCAGGTCCCCACCCTGGTCGTCTGGGGAGCCCAGGATAGCTGGATCCCGCCGCAGGTGGGCCGGACAATGGTCCGGGAGCTACCCCTCGGCGCTTTCGTCATCGTTCCAGGCGCCGGCCACTCACCGGCCGAAGAGTCCCCGGAATCGTTCAATCACACCCTTCTCGCGTTCTTGAAGACCGGCCTCCCAGCACCGCCTCCCAACCTGGCCTATCGAGTGGCGCCACCAGCGATCCTGCATTAGATTCCTCAACCATCTGGTTGAGGAAATTTGGTTAATGGAGCCTAAACTCAACAATAACAGAGCTTTACGCATTGCGGCGGCGGCTCGTGAAGAGTTCGCGAGTCGCGGCTTCGAGGGCGCCCGCATCGAGCGCATCATCCGGAAGGCGGGGGTCAACAAGCAGCTGCTGTTTTACTACTTCCATTCGAAGCGCGGTCTGTTTCAGGCGGTGCTGCGTACGGCTGTGGGCGAGCTGGAGGGGGCGTTGACGGGGCTTCCGGCCTCCGAGGGCCGGCCCTTGGAGCGGATCCGCGAGGCCTTATCTCTGCAGTTCGACTACCTGAGCGGTCATCCTGACCTGGTGAATCTGTTGAGCTACGCCGGACGGGCCGATGTCGCTCCGTTCGCCCCGGCAATCAAGCGACTGGTGGTACTGCTCGCGGCTGGGCAGGGTTTGGGGCAGGTGCGCGACGACGTGGACCCCCACGTCGTCGCGGCCCAAGCGTTGGTGCTGATGCTCGGCTACCTGAGACTGGAGGCACTGATCGCCGCCAGCGCGCCATCCCTCGGCGCCGACGAGCCCTCGCTGCGGGAGCGGTGGAAGCGCTCGGCGGTGGATCTGGTATCGAACGGCATCGCCGCCGCCGGCCCGTTCTAGTTCTTCGACACCATCTTTGGCTCGCGTGGCGCCGGGCCATCGAAGACCAGATGTCCCGCCTCGAACTTCGCGCCGCGCAACGCGAGCGACAGCACTTCCCCGAGATCCTCCACCAAGTGCACCTCGAGCGCCTGGCGCACATCCTCGGGCAGGTCCTCCAAGTCAGGGCCGTTCTCCTTGGGCAGGATGACGGTCTTGATCCCGGCCCGCACGGCCCCAAGCACCTTCTCCTTGACGCCGCCGATTGGGAGGACACGGCCCAGGAGCGTCACTTCGCCGGTCATGGCAAGGTCGTGACGCGCCGGCCGCCGGGACAACGCCGACACGAGCGCCGTGGCCATCGTCACACCCGCCGACGGGCCGTCTTTGGGAATCGCGCCGGCCGGGACGTGCACGTGAATGTCGGTCTCGGCCAGGCCTTCGGTCGGGATGCCGAGCAGCTCGGCATGGGACTTTGCGTAGGTGAACGCGGCCCGGGCGGATTCCTTCATCACGTCACCGAGCTGTCCGGTGAGGACCAGCTCACCTTTCCCCCGCATCGGGCTGACTTCGACGAACATGATGTCGCCGCCCACCGGCGTGTAATACATGCCCGTGGCGACGCCCACCTGATCCTCGCGGGCCTTGCGTTCGGGGTGCACCTTGGGGCGACCCAACAGATCGTCCACCTCGTTGCGCTCGACCGTGAGGCGCTCGACTTCACCACTGGCGATGCGGCGCGCCACCTTGCGGCCGAGTTTCCCGATCTCCCGCTCCAACTGCCGCACACCAGCCTCGCGGGTGTAACTGGAGATGACTTCGGCGACCGCCTCGTCGGTGATGCTGAACTGGTCGGCTGACAGCCCATTCTCCGTGCGCTGTCTGGGGATCAGGTACCGCTTGGCGATCTCCAGCTTCTCCCGCTCGGTATAACCCGCGAAATCGACGGTCTCGAGCCGATCCAACAACGGCCCCGGAATGCTCTGCAGAAAGTTCGCGGTCGCGATGAACAAGACCTCGGACAGGTCGAACGGCACGCCCAGGTAATGATCGGTGAACGAGTCGTTCTGCGCCGGATCAAGGACTTCGAGGAGCGCCGCGGCCGGATCCCCCTGGAACGAGATGCCCAGCTTGTCGACCTCGTCGAGGAGGAATACCGGGTTCTTGGCCCCGGCCTGCTTCATCCCCTGAATGATCCGTCCGGGCATGGCGCCCACATAGGTGCGCCGGTGTCCGCGGATGTCGGCTTCGTCGCGTGCTCCACCGAGCGAAATCCGCACATAGGGCCGACCCATGGCCCGCGCGATGGACTTGGCGATCGACGTCTTCCCCACGCCGGGCGGGCCGACAAACAGAAGAACGGAGCCCTTCGACTCCCGATCCTGCGTCGCGGGTTTCTCCGGCTTCGGTGGCCCGGAGGGGGGCGGCGCCCCCGCAGAAGCCTCGGACGCCTTACGTTGCTGCAGCTGCCGCACGGCCAGGAATTCGAGAACCTGGTCCTTCACGTCGGGCAACCCGTAATGGTCCTCCTCGAGGATGGCCGCCGCCCGCTTCAGATCGAGCGACTCTTCGGCCCGCTTGTTCCACGGCAGCTCCGCCATGGTCTCGAGGTAGGTCCGGATGACCTGCCCTTCCATCGAATCGCGGCTGGCGCGCTCGAGCCGGGAAAGCTCCCGGTCGACTTCCTTGCGCGCCGCCTCGGGGAGCTCGATCGCCGCGAATCGCTGGCGCAGCTCCTCGACCTCCGTGGCCTCGTCTTCCTCTCCCAGCTCCTTGCGGATCGCCTTCATCTGCTCGCGCAGGACCATCTCGCGTTGCCGCTCGCCCAGCTCTTCCTGGACCTGCGACTTGATGTCCTCCTGCGCGTCGATGACACCGATCTGCCGCTGCACGTGCACGAGCACGCGGCGCAGGCGTTCTTCCACCTCCAGCGTTTCGAGCAGCGATTGCCGCTCGGTCGGCTTCAGGTCGATATGCGCGGCGACGAGATCGGCGAGGCGGGCGGCGTCGGGAACACCCTCCAGCACCTGTTTCACGACATCTTCGGTCAGGCCCGACTTCTGCCCGAGCTCGGCGGCCCGCTCCTTGGTCTCCCGATACAAGGCGAGAAAGGCCGCGTTCTGGGGGTCGAGCGGCGGCAGCTCGATCGCGTCGGCGATGACGGCCTCGAGATACTGGCCGGTCTCACGATAGTGCAGCGCGGTGGCGCGGCGTTCGCCATGCAGCACCAGCTGCATGCCGTTGAGCCCGCGCTGGATCTGCCCGACCCGAGCGACCGTGCCCATGCCGTACAACACGGCGGGGGTCACCTGGTCCAGGTTTTCCCGCTGGGACACGGCGAAGATCAGCTTGGAATCGCTCTTCAAGGCGGCTTCGATCGCCCGCAGCGTCGACGGGCGTCCCGCGCCGATGACCGTATTGACTCCGGGGAACAGCACGACCTCCCGGAGCGGCAGCACCGGAAGGGTGTATCGCTCAGACATGTAAATCACTCCCAACGAAAAGGGTCACAGCGGCACCAGCAAACGCATCGGCCGTGCCATCCAGAA
This sequence comes from Gemmatimonadales bacterium, assembly GCA_035500495.1. Lineage (GTDB taxonomy): Bacteria > Gemmatimonadota > Gemmatimonadetes > Gemmatimonadales > GWC2-71-9 > DASTHG01. The sequence goes on along the minus strand of DATJXC010000025.1, from coordinate 85,860 downwards.
AACACGTCGGCGAGCATGGCCGTTCCACTCGGCACCGGCCAAATGGGCAGCGCCTGCCGGAACAGCGGGTTCCGTATTGCACCGCCTGTCAGCATTGCGTGCAACCTTCTCGAGGTGCTAAGTCTCAGCCCCTGGGAATGTTGCACCATTCCCTAAAGACGGCTAAATCTCACCCTCTTGATGATACCCACTGTCCTGTGAGCGATCCCGCCGACCGTTCCCTTCCCGGCCGGCTGCGCCAAGCCCTCGGCACGGCCTATACCGTCGAGAGCGAGATCGGACGCGGGGGGATGGGCGTGGTGTTCCACGCCCGGGACGAGCGGCTGAAGCGCCAGGTCGCGATCAAGGTGCTCCCTCCCGAGCTGGCGTTCCGGGAGGAGATCCGGTTGCGCTTCCTGCGGGAGGCCGAAACCGCCGCCCGGTTGAGTCACCCCAACATCGTTCCGATCCATAGCGTCGGTGAAGGCCCCGATGGGCTGGTGTACTTCGTCATGGCCTACATCGACGGCGAGCCGCTGTCCGCCCGGTTGAAACGCAAGGGCCGGCTCGCGGCGGAAGAGTCTCGCCGCATCATGATGGAGACGGCCGACGCACTGAGCGCCGCCCACGCCGTGGGGATCATCCACCGCGACGTGAAGCCGGACAACATCCTCCTCGAAGGCAGTCGCGGCCGCGTGATGGTGACGGACTTCGGGATCGCCAAGGCGCTGTCGTCTTCGGCCGGGAGCGGGCTCACGGGCACCGGGGTCGCCATTGGCACACCCCACTACATGAGCCCCGAGCAGGCCGCGGGCGACCGGGAAATCGACGGTCGGTCCGATCTCTACAGCCTCGGCGTCGTCGGGTATCAGATGCTGTCGGGAGAGCTCCCGTTCAGCGCGCCCACGGTTCCCGGGATTCTGATCAAGCAAATCACCGAGCTGCCCGAGGAGCTGTCACGGCTGGTGCCGGATTGCCCCGAGGATCTGACCGCCTCGGTCATGCGGTGCCTCGAGAAGGAACCGGAGCATCGCTGGCCGACTGCGGATGCTCTGCGCCGGGCACTCGAGTCGCGCACTCCGCCGCTCGCGGCCGCGCGCCGGTCCGCGAGTCCCCGGGCCGGGACCTCACGTCGGAGCTCGGGCTTGGGCGCGCCGAACTCGCCTCCGCTTCCGGGACAGGCCAGAGCCGGCTCCCCAGTTCCCCGGAGCCCGGACATGCGGCGCGACATCCAGGCCCGGCGATCACGGCGGAACAAGGCCGACTCTCAGGTGCCGGCGGTTCCGGGAGAGCCGGACATCGTCACGAAAATGCGCAACCGCTTCGTGAATTGGGCGGGGATCGGGGGCGCGCTGATGGTCCTGGACCTCGTGAACGGCCACGGGTTTGGCGGACTGACGGTGGCCGTCATGATATGGGGGGCCTTCTCCCTGATCCCGCAGTACACGAAGCTGTGGCATGCGGGCTATTCGTGGCGGGACGTGCTGAACCGTCCGGCGGCACCCGACGCGGCTGAGCTCAAGCTCGGACTCGGCAGTCCCGGCCGTGCTCGTGCCCTCGCGCCGCCGACCACGGGTGAGTTCGGCCGACAGGCGACATCCATCCAGCAAGTCCGCTCGGACTACCAGGCGATCCTCAAGGTGGTCGAGCGCCTTCCCAAGACCGAGCGGAATCTCCTACCGGACGTGGCGGCGACCGCCGATGCGTTGCTGAAGCGCGCCGAAGAGCTGGCGCGGACCCTGCACACAATGAGCGCCGGCGTGGATGAGGACGCCTTGCGCCGGCTCGAAGCGCGACTTGCCAACAGCCGCGACCTGCCCGAAAGCGCGGAACGCGACCGACAGATCGGCCTGCTCGAGCGCCAGCGGCAGGCGCTGGGTGATCTGTTGTCCCGACGCCATGACATCGAGGAGCAGATCGAGTCCTGCGTGCTCGCCATGCAAACGATGCGGTTCGATTTGTTGCGCCTGAAGTCCGCCGGGGTCAACGCAGTGCTGGGCGATCTTACGCAGGCGACCCAACAGGCCCGGGCGTTGTCGCGGGACGTCGATCACGCCATCGAGGCCGCCGGCGAGATCCGCGACGTCCTGGGCGACCACCCGCCGGTGTCTCCGCTCTAGCGGCCGGGGCGCCGCGCCGCGCGGCAGCGAGCCACCACGTCGGGGCCCTCCGGCTTCTCGATCCCGAAGTCCAACAAACTCAAGAGCTTATCGGCAGCCTGGTCGCAGGCACCGCTCCGCAAGTCCACGACCACCTGCAGCTCCGCAATGAGGGACCATCCCGGGTTGCTGCGCAGCGCCTCGACCAGGAGGCTGTCGGCGAGGGGGGGAGGGCCGTCCGCCGAAATGGCGCGGAGCGCCCGGCTCAACAGGTCGCGCGGAAACGCCGAGTAGAGGGTTCCATGCGCCGATCGCACCGCGCTGCGGACGTGCACCGCGGCCTCTCCCCATCGAGCGGCGTCCGCCGCCAGGGTGGCCAGTGCCGCTTCGATCCGGCTGGTATCGGCGCCGCCGGCGAGCGCCGTCGCAAGGAACCGCTGCGCCGGGACCGGCTGCTTCCGCACCGTCGCATTGACGCCGAGCATCAGCGCGGCGGTCGGATCGTGGGCGCGGTTGGCGAGGCCCGGGAGCACCGAGTCGGCATACGTCGTATCTCCGAGCGCCATCCCGATGGCAGCCAGGCTGACGGTCCACCGGGGATCCTCGGGATGAGCGAGATGGGCGGCACGCACATACGGAAGGCCCTTTGGGTTGCCGAGGCGGGCGGCCATGCCGCGGGCGAACAGCAGGGACGAGGGTCCTTCCGGCTCTGGCTCGGCCCCTCCGATCACGACCAGGGAATCGAAGGTGGGGCTCTGGGAGTCGCTCAGGAAACTGCGCGCGGCGACGAACTCGAGCTTGGGACGGTCATCCGTGTGCACCAGCGTCGCCTTCGACAGCAGCCGATCCACCCCGCGCTCGCCCATGATCAGCCGACTGAAGTAATCCTCCACGTGCCGTATCCCGAGGTACTCCCGGCCGTCCCAGGCGAGGATGCCTTGGGGCCCGACCAGCGACCCCACCCAGGCCGTATCCACGACGATCGGCCGGTCGGAACCCAACACCATGATGTCTTCGGGAGCGCCGAGCCAGACCTGGACATGCGGGAACACCGCGCGCACGTTGCGGATGATCCCAGCCACGACAGGCAGATTCAGCTGGTAGAGCTGAATCCACTGACAGAAGACCCCACGCTCGGCCAAGCGAGCCCGAACGATGGAGTAGAACTCCGGCGTGTAGAGGGTGGCGACGCCCGCCACCCAGGGGTTGGAAGGCTCGGAGACGATGACGTCGAAGCGGTCGTTGTTGAGCTGTAGTGCACTCCGGGCGTCGTCCACGATCGACTGCACATTGGGCCGGGAGAGCACGTCCCGGTTGACGCTTCGAAACAGCGGAGCGAGGCCCAACACCGCCGGCTCGATCTCGACCACGCGGACGCGCTCCATCCCCGGAACGGCCGCGAGCATCGCCGTGGTGACTCCGCTCCCGAATCCGATCGCCAGGGCCGACGTCGCATGGGGCCGGGCTGCGACCGGCGCGATCCCCAGCATGATCTGGGTGTCCATGTCGCCCAGGTCCGAGGCATCCACCTTCCCGTTCACCTTGAGCGCCCGGCCCACCGCGCTCTCCCAGACGGAGACGGTGGCGTTGCGGCCTTCCACAAAGGCGAGCTGCCGCGAGCCCAGGTGGCGGAGGAAGCCCTCACGGAGGGCCGGGGACTTGAGGCCACGTCCGTAGATGGTGGGACCGATGTCGATGAGGCGCGGGCCCCACCCCGGTGCTCCCACCGCCACCGCGAGCCCGAGGCAGGCGAGCAGCCCGCCCCCCAGAACTCCCACTCGCAGGCGCTGGTGCTGGGCGGAGGCCTCCGGCACACGCCAGGCGGCCGATACGGCGAGGCTGAGCGCCGCTAGTCCGTTCACCCAGAGCCCCAGGCGCAGGGTCCGGTCCGTACCCAGCACCGAGACCAGGACGAAGCCCGTCAAGACCGCGCCAATAATGCTCCCCAGCGTATTCACCGCGTAGGCCCACCCGACGTCGCTGCTCCGCGCCTCACCCCTGGAGGCGACGATGTCGGTCAGCAAGGGAAAGGTCATCCCCATCCCGATCGCGGGGGGCAGGACGACCGCCACCACCGCAAGCCCGATGCGGAACAGCCGAACGCCACCGCCATAATCCACGTTCTGGAAAACGATGAGGATGTAGTGGGGGAGTGCCGACAGGCTCAAGAACAGGAGCGCGGCCCCCGCGGCCGTGATCCCCTGGGCCAGCGCCGCGGTGGCCGCGGTCTCCAAGGCCGGACGGCCAATCCTGGCGACGATGGCGCTGCCAATTCCAATCCCCAGCAGGAACACCATCAGGATCAGCGTGAACCCATAGGTGGAGCCGCCCACGATCATGACCAGCACTCGAGTCCAGGCGATCTCGTCGAGGAGCGACGCGAAAGCGGTTACCGCGAGCAGGATGAGCGCCAGTCGCCATAGCCGGAGCGGCGGCGCGGCCGCGGGGTCCGCGGCGGCTCCCGAAAGGGAGCTTGGACCGGGTGCCTGAGGCCGCGACGCAAATGGGAGCGTGTGGGCGCGTGAGAGGAGGACCGCCGCCGCACCGATCATGAGGTTGATCAGGGCGACCCCCCACAGACTCCCCCGGATACCGACATTCTCGATCAGCCAGAAGCCCGCGAGCAGAGTGCCGACGACCGCGCCCAGGGTATTGAGGCCATAGAGGCGGCCCAACGACGCCCGCAGATGCTCCCGATCCACCGTCAGCGCCCGGGTCAGCACGGGCAGCGTACCACCCATCAACGTGGTCGGGATCAGCAGGACGAGCCACGCCAGACCGAAACGCAGGGAGACGCTGGCGACGCTGCCTCCCTGTAACGCCAGCGAACGGGCCAGGCCCACATAGGCCTGCTGCGTGGCGTGGAGAATGAACGGGGAGGCGAGGCCGAAGCAGCCGATCAGGATCTCCAAGATCCCGTACAGCCGGGCCGGGTTGGGGTGTCGGTCCGCCCGACGCCCGATGGCCAATGCCCCGAGGCCGAGCCCTCCCATATACGCGGCGACGACGGTGGTGACCGATTGCACGGTCGTCCCGAAGGACTGGTACAGCAGCCGGACCCAGAGGAGCTCGTATACGAGCCCGGTGGCACCCGACAAGAAGAAGAGGAGGGAGTAGCCGGCGACCGGCCTAGAACGCATGCAACTCGCGCATGGCCTGCGCGAGGCCTTCGACCTGTGGCAGGATGACGTCCTCAAGCTCGGGACTGTAGGCGACGAACGTGTCCGACGACGCGACGCGCTTGACCGGCGCATCGAGCCAGGGGAAGCACCCGTCGGCGATGCGCGCCGCCAGCTCCGCGCCATAGCCCCACGAGAGGGAGTCTTCGTGCGCCACCAGTACCTTGTTGGTCTTGCGCACCGACCGCTCGACGGCTTCCCAATCGACCGGAGCGAGGCTGCGGAGATCGATCACCTCCACGTTCACCCCTTCTTCCTCGAGCTGCTTGGCCGCCACGAGGGCGCGCTGCACGACCGCTCCGTAGGTGATGACGGTGAGCGCCGTGCCCTCCCGCACGACCTTGGCCTTGCCGAGCGGGATCATGAAGTTGGGGCCGGGGTTGGGCGCCTTGTTGTACGTCTGCCGGTACAGGTGCTTGTGCTCGAGGAAGATGACCGGATCGTCACAGCGGATGGCCGTCCGGAGCAGGCCGTTGGCGTCGAGCGCCGTAGCCGGACACACGACACGCAGACCCGGGATGGCCGTGAACAGGACGGCACCGGTTTGCGAGTGGTAGATCGCCCCGCCCTTCAGGTATCCGCCGTAGGTCACGCGGACGACGACGGGACAACTGAAGGCGTTATTCGAGCGCCACCGCATCGTGGCCAGCTCGTTGCGGATCTGGTGGTAGGCGGGCCAGATGTAATCGAAGAACTGGATTTCGACGATCGGTTTCAATCCACGCGTCGCCAATCCAATGGCCCGGCCCACGATATTGGCTTCGGCGAGCGGGGAGTTGTACACGCGGTGACTGCCGAACTGCTTCTGGAGCCCCCAGGTCACCTTGAACACCCCGCCCTTGCCCTTGACGTCCTTTAGGTACTGCTCGCGGCTCACGTCCGCCACGTCCTCGCCGAAGAGCAAGATCCGGGGATCCCTTGCCAGCTCGTCTCTCAGGCAGGCGTTCAGGAGATCGACCATGGTGGTCGGCTCCCCGGTGAAGCGGGGGTCGTCCTCCGTGTCAAATTGCTCGCTGGTAGGATCGACGTCCGGAGAGTACACGTACTGGTAGACCGTCCCGGTCGCCGGTTGCGGCGCCGGGAGGGCCGCATCAGTGGCGGCCTGGATTTCCTCGTCGCAGCGCTGGCGGATGGCTTCGAGCTCCGCCTCGGTCGCCACCCCCTCCTCGATGAGGCGCAGGGGGAAGGTCTTGCTGCAGTCGCGTCTGGCTTCGGCTTCCCGTTCGACGGGCGGCTTGTACAGGACCTCGTCGTCGGAGAGCGAATGGGAATAAGGCCGGGTGACTCGCGCGTGGACCAGGGCGGGGCCTTTGCGGTCGCGGCAATGTTGCGCGGCGCGGCTCAGCACCTCATAGCTCGCCACGGGGTCCGTGCCGTCCACCTGCTCGATGTAGAGGTCCGGAAACGCCGCGACCAGCCGCGAGACCGACGCGCCGGCGGTCTGGACTTCGATCGGTACCGAAATGGCGTAGCCGTTGTCCTCGATCAGGAACAGGACCGGCAGCTTCAGGTTGGACGCGGTGTTCAGCGCCTCCCAGAACTCCCCCTCACTGGTCGTGCCATCCCCGGCGGAGCAGTACGCGATCTCATCACCCTGGATGGGCTTGTCGGTGAAATCCCCGTTCTGCGTATAGCGCAGCCACGCTTCGGCGCAACCCACGGCCTGGAGAAACTGCGTGCCGGTGGGGCTCGACTGGCTGACGATGTTCAACGCCTTGTGCCCCCAATGGGAGGGCATCTGGCGGCCGCCGGAGTTGGGATCGGCCGCGGCGGCTACCGCGGAGAGGAGCATCTCGGTCGGGGTCATCCCGAGTGTGAGACAGAGGGCGCGGTCGCGATAGTAAGGGTAGAACCAGTCGTACCCCGGCTTCAGGACCTTGCCGGCGGCCACCAGCACCGCCTCATGTCCGGCCCCAGAGATCTGGAAGAAGATCTTGTTCTGCCGCTTGAGCTGGATTTCGCGATCGTCCAGGCGCCGTGACAGGTACATCAGGCGGTAAATGTCGAGCAGGTCGGGCTTCGACAGGGTCGCGCCGGTTGGAGCGAGCTGCGAACGGGTGCGAGTGGCCATGGGCAGCAAAATAGCCTACTTGGGCGGGCCCGCCAAAAGCCCAGGGAGCCGAGGGAAGCAAGTCAGAGCGCTCGCGATGCCCGGGTCGTTGCGGACCCAGAACTCCTCCAGCCCGTCCGCGCCCCAACGTACCTCCGCCACCCGCGCGGCCAGGATCCTCGAGACCCGCAGCTCCAGCAGACTGTCGACCCGGGCCTCGACGTGCAGGCGGGTCCGCACGCGGTCGAGAAACGGCGGGAGCAGCTTGGTCCGCCATTCGTTTTGCGCCCCCATCCAGGCCGCGCTGGTCGCGCGGGTCAGGGGAAGCACGAGGGCGACGCTGTCGGCCACCGCGCTCACGAACCCCGAATCCCAAGCCACGGTGAACCAAATCGGCCAATCCGCGGCTCGCGCGACTTCGACGTCGGGTTCCACACCACCACCGCCCCGCACCGGCCGTCCGTGATCGGTTCGGAACACGCTGACGGTGTCCTCCGCGGCACCCGATCGACCCGCGAAGGCCCAGTACTGTTGGATGCCGAGCCCGCGATAGCGCCTTTGGATGAACCGACCGCTGGGGGAGAGGACGTACCCGACCGTGAGGTGGAGATCATCCCCTCCCGGTAACACCAGGAAGTCCCTCTGCATCAAGGCCTTGCCGAAGCTGCGCCGGCCCAAGAGCAGGGCGCGGTCGTGGTCCTGCAGCGATGCCGCCAGCGCCTCCGCCGCGCTGGCGCTGTGTTCGTTGATCAGAACGATCAGCGGGACATCGGCGTAATCCCCGTCGTGGGTCGTGACGTACGTCGTGTCGACGTCGCGCTTGCGCCCCTTGGTACGGAAGACCACCGTGCCCTTGGGAAAGAACTCGGAAGCGATATTCACCGCCTCGGGGACCAGGCCGCCCGGGTTTCCCCGCAGGTCCAGGATGTACTGCCTGGCGTGGCGGCCGTGCAGTTGTTTCAACGCCTGGTGCAGATCGTCCGCCGCCTTGAACCCGAACGCCTCGAGCCGGATGTAGCCCGTGACCGAGTCCGCCATCCGGGCTGAGGACACCGCATGCACCTCCACGAAGTCCCGCTTCAGAGTCACCGCGAAGGAATCGGGCTCGAAACGGGGGCCCCGCTCCAGCCGCAACCGGACCTTGGAGCCTCTGTCGCCGGCGAGTCGGAGTGCCAGGTCCTCCACATCGACGCCGACGACCGATGTGTCGTTGACCGCCGTGATCCGGTCCCCGGGCATGATGCCCGCCTTCGCCGCCGGGCTCTTGGGGTAGACGGCCAGCACGATGATCGTGCTATCCACCGCTTCGAGGGCCAGCCCGGTCACCGCGAGGGTGCCCCGTTCCATCGCGGTGCGCCGCTCCCACTCGGCGCGGGTGTAAAAGGCACTGTGCGGATCGAGGGCGTGCAGCACGCCGTCGATGGCCGCCCGCACGAGCTCGTGGTAACCCACGGTGTCCACGTAGTTGGTGCGGACGTGGTTCATCACCCCGGACAGCGTCTGCAGCTCCTCGTACGCCGAAGGGGTTTGGGCCCGGAGGGATGGGGCAAAAAGTCCCCCCAGCGCCAAGACCATGCCGATCCTCTGAGAGCAGCTCACGGTGCCAGTGTGACGAGTCGCCGCTGCGCGTCGGAGACCTCGGTGGCCATCCGGCTCGGCGCGATGGCTATGAAGCGATCGAAGTGGAGTTTGGCGGCGGCCGTGTCGTTGTTCAGCTGCTCGACCATGCCCAGCTCGTAGGGGATACGGGGATCGCGGGGGTTTCGTTCCAGGGCGCTGCGCAGCGTCTGCTCCGCTGCGGCAACCTGATCGGCACTCGCCTGGATCTTTCCCAGGTCCATAAGCAGGTCTGAATCATCGCTATTCGCCTGGACCGCGGCCTGCGCCTCTTCGATCGCCTTGTCCCACATCCGGTGTTCCTTGTACATCTGCGCGAGGCGTGCGTGGGCCATATAGAGTCCGAGGTCGCCCGCCACAGCCGCCTGATACTGCTCGAGCGCGTCGGCGGGCTTGCCCCATTGCTGATAGATGACCGCCAGGATGTAGCGGTAGTCGTTGGTCCTGAGCGGGATCGGGATCAGGGAGTCACTGTGCTCGCGTCGGGTTTCCCGGTTGAGCAGCACCTGAAAAGTCCTGATCGCTTCCTCGTAGTTGTGGATATGGGCGGCGGCGAGTCCGTGGAACCACACCCTCTGATTGGGAAGGGACTCCAGAGGCGCGTACTCGATGTGCAGTTCGTATCCCTCACGAGTGAAGCGTAGCTGGGAACCGAGCCGAGCTTCGTCCCTAAGGTCCATCAGGTCCACGAACGGGTCGATGAGGAAGGCCTGTCGTTCAAGGCGTAATGATCGGGCGACACTGTCCCGCTCCTCAGTGGAGAGCGTGCCCTTCTGCTGGTGCTCGAGCAGTTTGCCATTCCGGGCATACGGCAGGTAGGCGAGACTGAGATATCCCCGCGCGAAGTGCGGCTCGATCGCGATCGTCGTATTGAGCTGCCGCTCGGCGTCGTCCCAGCGTTTTAGCTCCAGGTAGCGCGCACCGAGTTGGTAGTGCGCCTCGGCGTCGAGCGAATCCTTGATCGCTTGAGACTCGAGTTCGGCCAGCGTCGCGGGTTTGGCGCTGCCGCGTGTCTGGGCGAGCAGCGAGCCCGTCGACCACCACGCAGCAACCACCAGAGGGATGAGGCGCGCCGAGAGCCGGAGTGCCCGACCGCGAAGCGGGATCACGGCAGCGCCGCGAGCCGCCGACTCGCATCGATGAGCTGCTGGTCGAAACGGCGGGGGGCCTCCGCCAGAAACGTCGCGTATTCCTGCCGCGCCTCTGCCACCTTGCCGAGCCGTTCTTTGGCGATGCCGAGGGCGTAATGCGACCGGGTTTCGCGCGGGTTCGCCGCGATCGCCTGCCCCAAGACCGTATCCGCTTCAGCGAACTCTCCAGCCTTGACCAGGGTGACGCCGAGGTCGAAGACGAGACTGGGATCATCGGGGCTGGCGTCGATCGCCCGGCGCCGTTCGACGATCGCCTGGACCCAGCTGCCCGTACCCTCGTAGATCCGAGCCATCTGGAGATGCGGCCCGTACAGACTGAGATCTCCTTCGGAAGCCTCCTGATAGCGGCGAATCGCTTCTTCAGAATGCCCCGCCAACTGATGCAGGTAGGCGAGGACGTACCCATAGTGTCCGGTGAGGGCCCGCCGGTATTCCTGGGTGATTTGGTTCTCACGCTTCGTGCTGTCGGATCCGATGCGCGTGACTCGATCCATCAGCTGGGAGACGTCCGCGATCGCCATGTCGGGCGCACCAAGCCGGACGGAGGCGAGGGCGTGGTACCAGAGGGCGACCCCCGGGATCGCTTCCGGATCGTTGGGCTTCTCGGTCTTAGCGATGAGGGCGTCGAACTCGTCTCGAGACTGCTTGTACTTGTCCTGGTGGTACATCTTCAGAGCGTGGTCGATGGTCATCTTCCACACCATCGGCACGTAGTAGCCGCTGGTATTGGAAACCTCTTCCAGGGGATCGAGCTGGAACGCCCGGCGCAGCATCAAAGTCACGGAATCCCTTCCCTTCCCCGCTACCAGAATCCCTCCCCACAGCTCGTAGCTGCCGAGGCGACCCAGCGCCACGTACGCCGGTGCCAGCTGTGGATCGATACGGACGGCGGTGAGGAAGGCCTCCTTGGCCTTGTCTCTCTGGTGGTCGGCTGCGTAGGCGACTCCCAGCTCGTAGTGCGCGAGTGCGTCGTTGGAGTCACGGCGAGCCGCCGCCTCTAGCTCCGGGACCGAGACGTGCTTCGCCTCCTGTCCCGCGCCTGGAATCGGGGCGCCAGCCAGCAGGAGGAGCAGGCAGGAAAGGTGCTTCACATCAACAGCCAACTTGGCGTTGATCGGTTCCGCGGTCAATATTCCCTCTATGAACACTGACGCGAAAAGGACGGTGCTCCGACAGTTTCCCTACGGCCTCTACGTGGTGACCGTCGCCGCCAACGGCGAGGAGCACGGCATGACCGCGAACTGGTTGACCCAGGCGGCGTTCGAGCCACCGATGGTCGCCGTGGCGATCGAGAACACCAGCAAGACGATCGGGATGATCCGCGACGCCCACCACTTTGCGGTGAACGTGCTGCACCAGGGCCTACGCGATCTCGCGGGAAAACTCGGGCGCTCTTCCAATCAGGCGCCCCAGAAGCTGAAGGGGATCCGCACCAAACCGGCGCCCGGCGCCAAGACGCCGGTGCTGGCCGATGCCCTCGGGTGGGTGGAGTGCCGGATGATCGCCACGCTGCCGGCGGGCGATCACACCATCGTATTGGGCGAGGTGATCGAAGCCGGCATCGAGCAGGAAGGGACGCAGCCCCTGACGCTCCAGGACGCCGGCTTCAAGTACAGCGGGTAAAGAACCCTATTTCGCAGCCGCTTTTCGATAGACGACTTTTCCGCCAGCGATCGTCACCGCCACGCGGGCGGTATAGAGTGACTCGGGAGGCATGCGGAACAGGTCGTGGTCCAGCACCACGACATCTGCGTAATGCCCAGGGGCCAACGTGCCCCACTTGTTCTCGTTGAACGTCGCCCACGCGTTACCGTACGTGTACGCGCGCAATGCCTCGCTCAATTTGATCTTCTGCTCCGGGATCCAACCGTCCGGGTTCTTGCCGTCGAGCGTGCGGCGGGTGACCGCGGCATAAATGCCCCACAACGGGTCGATGGTCGCGACGGTCCAATCGGAGCCGAAGGCGAGCGGCGCCCCGGTGTCGAGCAGGGTCCGGAAGGCGTACGTGGTCTTGATGCGCTCGGGCCCGATCCGCTCCTCCACCCAGCGCCCGTCGTCGATGGCGTGGTAGGGCTGCATCGACGGCACGATGTGCTGGGCGCCGAACTTGGCGATGTCCTCCTGGCGCAGGTGCTGCGCGTGCTCGACGCGGAAGCGCCGATCGCGGGGGCCGTGTGCCTTGGCGACGCTGTCGTAAATGGCCAGCAGGATGGCGTTGGCGCGATCGCCGATGGCGTGCACCGCGATCTGCAGGCCCGCCGAGTCGGCTCCGCCGATCCACGTCCGCATGGCAGATTCGGGGTGCTGGAGCAAGCCGAAATACCCCGCCGAGTCGGTGTAGGCGTCGAAGAAATAGGCCGTGCGGGACCCCGCCGATCCATCCATGAACCCTTTGAGGCCGCCGATCCTCACCCAATCGTCACCGGGGCCTTTGATCTTCACGGTGTCGGCCACGGCCTGCCACCCCTCGAGCATGTAGAGCGAGGCGCGCAGCGTGACGCGGCCCGCCTGCTCCAGACGATGAAAGCTCGCCAGGTCGTCCCAGCCCGCGGACATGAATCCGGTGGCGGTGACGCCGAGGGACGCCGCGTAGGCCAACGCGCGGGCCAGGGCCGAGTCTCGCTGCGCGGGCGTCGGCGAGGGAATCGCGGCCCCGATCAGATCGAGCGCCTGGTCCTTGAAGATCCCCGTCGGCTCGCCTCGGGCATCGTGCAGGACCTCGCCGCCGGGCGGGGTGGGCGTGGATCTGGTCACGCCGGCGGCCTTCATCGCCGCGCTGTTGGCGAGGGCCTCGTGTCCGTCCAAGCGCTCGATGAACACGGGGTTGTTGGGGGTGATCGAATCGATCCACTCGTGACGCGGCAGCGGCTGACCGGGCCAGAGAGTGTGATCCCAGTCGCCTCCGAGGATCCAGACCCCCGGCGCGAGCGTGGCGGCGAACTCTTTGATCCGCCGCACGAACTCCGCGGGCGTCGCCGCGGTCCGGAGGTCCACGGAGATGAGCTGAAAGCCGCCTTCGATGAAGTGCGTGTGCCCGTCGGCGAACCCCGGGGCGACCAGGCCGCCGTGCGCGTCGATCACCTCGGTTCGCGACCCAATGTGCTTCGCCACGGTCGCCGAATCGCCCACGAGGACGATGCGGTCGCCCTTGATCGCCACCGCGCCGGGCTGCGCCTCACCGGAGGAGAGACCGGTCCAGACCATCCCACCCGTGATCACGGTGTCCGCGGCCTCGTGACACCCGCCCCCCGACACGCCGGCGAGGACCAGGAGGCCGGAACCGGCCAAGAACCTGAGACGCATCATGCGGTGGGACTCCTTCAGCGAAGTTTGGTGATGCGACGCAACGTTTCGAGGGTGGCGAGCGGATCGGTTCCCCCCCCGCCCTGCCCCTGGGGCGGGGCCGGTGGAGCCGCCAACCCGTCGCGTATGTCCAGGAGGACCTCGAGCAGCAGTTGCTCCCGCTGATACGCGGCGTCGAGGTCGGCCATGCGGCGCTCGTCCCCCGACGTTTTGGCGCGGTCATACGCCTCGCGATACAACGCCTCGAGGTTGGCGAGAATGCGGTCGCGCGGTCGTGGACTCATGGGGGAGAAAAGTACCCGTGCATCAGCTCGGTGGCCCAGGGGGGTTGGCGCACTTCCCCAGCGGGGCCAAACTCCCGCATATACGGCTTGATGTCGAGCACGGGGGTACCGTCCACCGCGTCGAGCCCAACGACCCGAAGTCGCATCCCCGTTATCCCCACGAGCCGGCACCGCGTGACGGCCAGGCGATTGGGCCGCGCGGCCGCCCGCTGCGCGAAGATCCCCACTTCCGGCCAGCGCGGGTCGTTGCGCGGGTGCCGGGCGCCGCGATGTACCGCCTCAGGCGGTATGCGGTCGAGGTGGTAGATGACTTCCAGGTGGGAGAACTGCTCCAGCCCGCGCAACGCCGCCGGATCGAACTGACCGGCGTCGAGCTCGATCGTCGACTCCACACCCCCCCAGCGGTCCAGGTCCAGGTCGTGACGGTCGTTCGAGACGCGCCCGATGGGGCGAAGGCTGGTGCCGCCGGCCATGCTACAGCGGTCTCAGCACCAGCCCGCTCGGCACTTTGGGGATGAAGTAGGTCGACTTCTGCGGCATCACGTCCGCCGCGTCGGCGACCGCGATCACCTGCGCCACAGGGGTGGGGTTCAAGAGCACGACCGCGGTCGCCTTCCCTTCCCAGGCGAGCGAGAGCGCGGTCCGGGCGTCCGGCGTGTAATTGAGGGTGGGCGTGGAAGTACCCGCGCCGAGGATCTCCTGAACGACGAGCCGCTCCACGATGGCGGCATCGAGCGAGCGCGCGGCGGGGGTGCGGCCCAGCTCCGGCAGCTCCTGTAACGGCGCGTCGCGACGCAGCAGCAGGGCGTAGTCATGCTTCCCGGCGGTGGCGACGATGCATGCCGTTCCCCGCTGGCCCAACGTGGCCAGGTGGGCCGCGCGATCGGCATCGGCGGGCACATCGCTGATCTCGAAGTACCGCTTCCAGCGCTCCATGATCGGCTTCAGGTCGCGCCCCACGGCGTAGATCACGCGGTGCGTGGCGAGGACCGCCAGGCCCGGGTCGCGGGCGGAGACGATGAACGACAGCAGCCGGTCGGCGGCCGGATTCTCGCGCGCGTACGCCACCGCCGTTTCGAAGCGATGGTGCCCATCGGCGATATAGAGAGAACGTCGTCCGGCGCTCTCGGCCAGGCCAAGGGCGTCGGCTCCTGTCACGACCCAGAGACTGATCTGGACCCCATCCAGCTCGGCAGCGGCATCGGGGGTGCGGGCGCCGCCCGCGACCGCGCCCATCCCCGCCAGCAGCGCGCCGTCCGGATCGGGGGCTATGACCAGGATCGATTCCAGACTGGTGCGGGTGGCCCGCAACAGGGACAGGCGATCTTGCTTCGGGGCGGCGTGCGTCCGTTCGTGGGGGCGGACCCG
Organism: Gemmatimonadales bacterium; assembly: GCA_035500495.1. Classification (GTDB taxonomy): domain Bacteria; phylum Gemmatimonadota; class Gemmatimonadetes; order Gemmatimonadales; family GWC2-71-9; genus DASTHG01. The sequence continues at coordinate 70,830 of DATJXC010000025.1, read as the reverse complement.
TCCCATTTCGTAGGGCTCGGCGGCGAGTCCCGCGAACATCCCGGTGCGAGCGAGCCGCCGCCCGTCCGGGGTCGTGAACACCTGGGCCACCACGTATACCGCGGGCGCCGGGTCGGTGACGAAGACCCCCTGACGGCGCCACTCCGCCAGCAGCTGCGCGGCCTGGAGGTAGCGCTCCTCGCGGATGGGCGCTTCCGGCAGAATCAGGTGCACGATATTGTGTGCGTCGAGCGCGGCGTAGCGCTTGCGTTGTTCGGGAGAGATGATGTCGTAGGGTGGAGCGATGAGACTCGACAGCCGAGCGACATCGGCGTAGCGCTCGCCCCGGAACGACGTTACCAGCGGAACCGCGTGGCCCATTGCGACCGGAGACCTCCGTGGCGTTTCGCGAAGCCCAAACAGCCGTCGATGCCTGGGTCCGTCAATATAAGGAAGGCTACTTCACTCCGCTCAGCAACCTCGCCCGCCTGACGGAAGAGGTCGGCGAGCTGGCGCGGGAGGTGAACCACCGGTTCGGCGAGAAGACGAAGAAGCCCGACGAACCGGCCGGCGATCTCGCGATGGAGCTCGCCGACATTCTCTTCGTCGTCATCTGTCTCGCCAACTCGCAGCGGATCGACCTGGACGACGCCTTCCGCCGCATGCTCGAGAAGCTCAACGCCCGCGACGCCGGCCGCTGGACCACGCCGGAACGCTGACCTCTTCGTAGATCCGCTCGTAGGAGCGCAGGCGGTCGGGGTCGCAACGCCCTGTGGCGACGGCCGCATGGATCGCACACCCGGGCTCCTGCAAGTGGCGGCAATTGTCGAAGCGGCACTGATCCAGAAACGGCCGGAACTCGGGAAAGCAAGCGCCGAGCTGGTCGGGTTCGATGCCCCACGTTGCCACCTCCCGCATCCCCGGGGTGTCGACCACGTAGCCGACCCCTCCCCCTCCACCCGCAGCGAGGACGACCGGCACCAGCTCCGCCGCCCGGGTCGTGTGGGTCCCCGAGCGCCATTTCTCACTGATCGCCCCGATGCGCAGTTTCAGCCCCGGCTCGAGGGCGTTCAGCAAGCTCGACTTCCCGACTCCCGATGCGCCGGTGAAGACCGTCGCCCGCCCCCGCAGCAGGTCGCGCAAGGCCACAAGCCCTTCACCGAGCTTGGCGGAGGTCGCGAGGACCTGGTAGCCCGCCGAGGCGTAGCGGCTCGCGAGCGGGGGTACCGCGGAACGGTCGAGCTCCACTTTGTTGACGACGATCGCGGCGGGGAGTCCGTTGGCCTCGGCGATCACGAGAAACCGATCCAGCATCCGCGGGCTCGGCTCCGGATCCCGCGCCGACGTGACGACGACGACCTGGTCCACGTTCGCCGCGATCGGTTGGGCCCGCCGCACGGCCGTCCCCCCGGTGGCGGCGCGGCGCGCCAGGACGCTGTGGCGCGGCTCCATGCTCAGAATGCGGGCTGGACCCCCGGTTTCCGTGTCGAGGAGCACGACATCTCCCGCCACCAGACGTTGGTCATCGGCGTGCTTCACGCGGCCGCGCAGCACCGCCTTCACTTCCCCGATCTCCGTCTGGACGCGGAAGGTCCCACCAGAGCGCGCGAGCACCACGCCTTTCACGGTGCGGCTCCGGCCCGGGCCATCCGGATGCACGTCTCGAGGTGATCCTGGATCTGGCGCAACGTCAGCGCCTGCAGCAGCGCGAGGGCCTGATCCCCGGTCGTCGCGAAGTGAACGTACTCACTCTCGAGATGGCCGACGGCGCGATCTCCGTCCTCCGACCACCGAACGAACAGCAGGGCGGCGCCAAAACGCCTCGCTCCGTCCTCCCGGTCGACATCCTCGTCGACCAGCGTCGCCACGGTGTACGCCTGCCCATCGCTCCCGCCGAAGGCCGGGGGTCGCTGGTGCACGCGCAAGTAGCCGCCCAGGGTCGAGTCGTCGCTCAGCGCGTCCGGTTGTTCGCGGGCGGTTTCCGCAGCGACTCCTTGACGAGGTTGCCCAGAATAAACGTGATGTTGGCGGGACGCTCGGCCAGTCGGCGCATCAGGTAAGGATACCAATGCGTGCCGAACGGCACGTAGACGCGGAGATTGAAGCCGGCGGCGCGCAGCTGTCGCTGTAAGTCGCGCCGGACTCCGTAGAGCATCTGGAACTCGTAGCGCGAGGGATCGAGGCGGCGCCGGGTCCCAAAGTCCCGGGCGTGCGTGAGAATGGCCTCATCGTGCGTGGCGATGCCCGGATAATTCCCCCGCTCCATCAGCCGCTCCATGCACCGCACGTAATTCGCATCGACGTCGCGCTTGTCCGGGAACGCGATGGTGGCGGGCTCCTGGTAGGCGCCTTTGCAGAGCCGGACCCGCGCGCGCAGCGTGATCATCTCTTCCACGTCCTGCTCGGTGCGGCGGAGGTAGGATTGCAACACGACGCCCACCGCGTGGCCGAACTCGGGGAAGAACCGCTCCTTGAACAACGCGAGGGTCTTCTCGGTGTACGCCGAGCCCTCCATGTCGATGCGCACGAACAGATCGTACAGTTTGGCGCGGGCCAGAATGGCCCGCAGGTTCTCGATGCACACCCCCTCGTCGATGTCGAGCCCCATCTGCGTGAGCTTCACGGAGACGTTGGCCCGCGCGCCCGCCGCGTGGATCCGGTCGAGGAGGGTCAGGTAGGTGTCGCGGGCGGCGCGCGCTTCCTCAACACCGGACACCGACTCCCCGAGCAGGTCGATCGTCCCGGTGACGTCGGCGGTGTTCAGGTCGCGCAACGCCGCCAGGGCGGTGTCGATCGTTTCACCGGCGACGAAACGGGACGCGAACTTCTGGGCGAGCCCGTTCTGCCGGACGAACCGGAAGACAGCCGGCTGATCGGAGAGCCAGAGAAGACCGGCACGCAGCATGTGATCGCCGTTCAGGAGTAGAACTTCGCGCCCCCCCCCCGACGCGCCAGGTCGCGCAGCGTGTCGCAGGGGGTGAAACGGGGCCCCACATGCTCGGCCAGCCGTTCCAGATCCGCCACGGCCCGTTCGGCACCGAGATCGTCGAGGTAGCGCAGGGGCCCGCCGCGGAACGGGGGGAAGCCGATCCCGAAGATCGCGCCGATATCCCCGTCCCGCGGGACCCGCACCACGCCCTCGCCCACCGCGCGGGCCGCTTCATTCAGCATGGCGTAGGTGAGCCGTTGAATCACCTCCGACGACGGCACGCCGCCGTTCGGCTGCACGCCGATGAGCTCGTAGACCGTGGGATCGATCCCGGCTTTCTTGCCCTTTTCGTAGCGATAGAATCCCCGGTTGGTCTTGCGGCCCAGGCGGCCGGCCTGCTGCAGCTTACCCAGCGCCGCCACCGGCGCCATCCGCTCGCCGAACGCCGCGTGCAGGACCCCCGCCGCGTGGATCGCCACGTCGAGGCCCACCTCGTCGAGCAGGGTGATCGGCCCAACGGGGAATCCGAATCCCACCATCAGACGGTCGATCTCCTCGGCGGCGACGCCCTGCACCAGCAGCTGTCCCGCCTCGTTCATGTAGGGTCCTAGGATCCGGTTCACCCAGAAGCCCGGAACGTCGCGGACGACGATCACCGTCTTCCCCATGCGGCGGCCGAACGCCACCGCGGTGCTGACGGCGCTCGGCGCCGTCTGCGCCGACGGGATCACCTCGAGCAACGGCATGCGCGCCACGGGAGAGAAGAAATGCATGCCGATCACCTGCTCGGGGCGCTTCGAGGCCCGCGCGATCTGGGCGATCGGGATGGTGGAGGTGTTGGAGGCGAACACCGCGCGCTCGGGGAGCGCCGCCTCGCACTCCCGCACCACCTGCTGCTTCACCGCCAGGTCCTCGAACACGGCTTCGATCACCAGATCGGCCGCGCCGAACCCGGCCCAGGTCTCCCCGCCGGAGAGCAGCGCCACGAGGCGCGCGTGGTCGTAGCGGGTGAGGCGCCGGCGCTTGAGGCGTTCATCCACGAGCGCGCGCGCGGCGGCGAGGCCTTTCGCCACGCGCGGCAGATCGGCGTCCTTCATCCGGACGTCGACCGCCGCCTGGTTGACGGCGGTCCCCGCGATCCCCGCACCCATGAACCCCGCCCCGACGATCCCCAGCCGCTTCACCGCGGCCGGCGCCGGCGGGTTGGGTATCCCGAAGTCCTTCTTGAGAGCCGTCGTGGCGAAGAAGATCTGCACCAGTTTCCGGGAGACCTCGCTCACCGCCAGGCTGCCGAACAGCTGCGCCTCGCGCGCCAATCCCGCCGTCATGCCGTGGCGCAGCCCGTACTCCACAGCCTCGAGCGCCGCCACGGGGGCGGGATAGTTGCCGCGGGTCTGCTTCTGGACCTGTTGGCGGGCCATGCGGAACACCAAGCGCCGGCCGAGCGGGTTCCCGTCGAGCAGCCACCCGAGGAGTCCCCCGCGGCGTTTCCGCAGCATCACGCCACGCTCGACCATCCGTCGAGCCGCGGCAATGGTGATTTCCCGGAGGATCGCCGGTGGGACGAGCTCGTCCACGAGACCGAGCTTGAACGCCTTCTCGGCCCGCTCGCTCTTTCCGGTCAGAATCAGGTCGAGCGCCGCGCGGGCGCCGATCAGTCGCGGCAGCCGCTGGCAGCCGCCGGCCCCTGGCAGGATCCCCAGCTGAACCTCGGGGACGCCGAGCTGGGTCTTGGGATGGCTGGTGGCGACGCGGTAGTGGCAGGCGAGCGCGAACTCGAGGCCGCCGCCCAAGCAGGTACCGTGAATTCCCACGGCGACCGGCTTGGGGAACCGCGCCACGCGATCGAGCAGCGCCTGTCCGTCCGCCGACAACCGCTCGGCCTCGGCGCTGGTTGTGAGCTGCACGAACTCGTCGATGTCGGCGCCGGCGATGAAGTTGTCGACCTTGCCCGAGAAGAAGGCCACGGCGCGAATCTGGGAGTCCCGCTCCAGCGCGGCAAACATGGCGAGGAACTCGTCCTTCACGGCCCGGGAGATGGTATTGACCGGCGCGTCGGGCTTGTCGAGGGTGACGACGGCGATGCCGTCCTGCACGACCCAGGTGAGGGCGGGCATCAGCGACGCTCCAGCACGATGGCGGAGGCCATCCCGCCCTGCGCGCACACTGAAATCAGGCCGAACTGCGCGTCCCGGCGCTTCATTTCGTTCGCGAGAGTGGTGACGATCCTCGCCCCCGTCGCCCCGAAGGGATGCCCGATCGCGATCGAGCCGCCCATGACATTGATGATGTCCTCGTTGATTGCCCATCCTTTTGCGGCAAAGCCCTGCAGGTTGGACAGCACCTGCGAGGCAAAAGCCTCGTGGATTTCGATGAGCCCCAGGTCCTGCCAGGCGATCCCCGCCCGTTCGAGCGCCTTGGGGACCGCCCAGATCGGCGCCTGGAGCAGCTGCCAGCCCGGATCCACGGCGGCCACCGCGTACGACCGGAGGAAGGCCAGCGGCTCGAACCCCAGCGCCCGCGCCTTTTCCTCCGCCATCAGCAGCACCGCGGCGCCGCCGTCGGTGAGCGGCGACGCGTTGCCCGCCGTGACGCTACCATAGCGGCGGTCGTACACCGGCTTCAGCTTGGCCAGCTGGTCAAGGGAGGTATCGGTGCGGATCCCGTTGTCGCTCGTGACCGGGTCCCCACCTTTCGCCGGAAACCAGGGTGCGATTTCCGCCGTGAGCCGGCCGTCCGCGGTGCCTCTGGCCGCGAGCTCGTGGCTGCGCAACGCCCAGCGGTCCTGGTCGGCGCGCCGGACCCCGTTCTCCTTCGCCATCTTTTCAGCCGATTGCCCCATCGACTCACCGGTGGAAGGCTCGGCAATCGCTGGGGCGACGGGGATCAGGTCCCTGGGCCGGATCTTCGCGAAGGCGCCGAGGCGGCTCCCGAGGCTCTTGGCCTTGCTCGCCGCGACGAGGATGTCGGCCAGGCGGCGGGACGCGAGTATCGGGATATCGGAGAGGGACTCCGCGCCGCCCGCGATGACCGCGTCCGCATGGCCGAAGGCGATCTGGTCGGCCGCGTTGGTGATCGCCTGATTGGAGGAGGCGCAGGCGCGGTTGACCGAATAGGCGGGAATCTCCTTGGGGAACTGCGGCAGCAGGCTCACTTCCCGGGCCAGGTTCGGGGCGAGCGCGGAGGCCACCACCTGCCCGAAGATCATCTCGTCGACTTCACCCGGGTCCAGGTTGGTGCGCTCCAGCAGCTCGCGCGCCGCGTACCGCGCCAGATCGACCGCCCGAGCGTCCTTCAGAACCGTGCCGGACCGGCAAAACGGCGTGCGGCACCCGCTGATGATGGCGACACGCCGACCGGTGGCAGCAGGCATTACATTTTCCTTCGCGACTAGGGCCCCGAAGAACCTACAACGTCGCTCCATCGGAGGGGAGTTGCCGGCCGACACGGAATTCTCCCACCGCACCCGCGCCGCGGCGCTCGCCGCCATGGCGGACCGGCCCGTCGATCTCCTGATCGTCGGCGGCGGGATCACGGGCGCCGGGATCGCGCGCGATGCGGCGTTGCGAGGCCTGCGGGTCGCCGTCGTGGACAAAGCCGACATCGCGGGCGGGACCAGCTCGCTGTCTTCGCGCCTGATTCACGGCGGCTTGCGCTACCTCGAGCAACGCGACTTCCACCTCGTCTTCGAGGCGTGCCGCGAGCGACGCCTGTTGCTCCGCGCGGCGCCGCACCTTGTGCGGCCGCTGGCGTTTCTCTTCCCCGCCTACCAGGGCCAGCGCGTGCCCGCCTGGCAGCTGCGGGCCGGACTGTGGCTGTACGATCTCCTGGCCGCGTTCCGCAACGTGCGGATGCATCAGTGGCTGTCGCGTTCCGACATCCGCCGCGAGGAGCCGTCGCTGCGGGACAAGAACCTGCAGGGCGGCGGCCGCTACTTCGACGCCCAGACCGACGACGCCAGGCTCACCCTCGCGATCATGCGCAGCGCGGCGCAGGCGGGGGCGTTGGTGGCGAGTTATGCCCTGGTGGAGTCGTTCGAGAAGGCCGACGGACGAATCGGCGGGGCCCAGGTCCGCGATCTGCTGACGCGGGAGGTGCGGACGGTGCACGCCCGCGTCGTCATCAACGCCACCGGCCCGTGGGTCGATCGCGTGCGACAGCTCGACGATCCCGGCGTGACCCCGCTGCTCCGCCCGACCAAGGGCGCGCACGTCCTCGTGCCCCGCGCGCGACTCGGTCATACCAATGCGATCACGTTGTTCTCTCCGCTCGACGGCCGGGTGATGTTCGTGCTCCCCTGGGGCGAATTCTCCTACGTCGGGACGACGGATACCGATACCGACGCCAGCCCTGAGGAGGTCCGCGCCACCGGCGAGGACGTCACATACCTGCTGCGCTCGGCCAACGCGATCTTCCCGCAGGCGCGGCTCACGCCAAATGACGTCCTCTCGACCTGGGCCGGTCTGCGGCCCTTGCTCGCCCCGGCCGAGGGAAGAGGGGCCCTCCACGCCTCCCAGGTTTCGCGCGAGCACCGCATCGTGGAGAGCCCGAGCGGGCTGGTGACGATCGCGGGGGGGAAGCTCACGACCTACCGCGTGATGGGCCGGCAGGTCGTGGACCTCGCCGTGCGGCGACTCCACGCGGCCACCGGGCTCCCGATCGGCGATGCCCCGCCCACCGACACGCTTCCCCTTCCGGGCGGAGAGACGGCCGACCTGGAAGGCCTCGTCAACGCCGCCCAGTCCCGAGGCGCCAAGGAAGCCACGGCGCGGCACCTCGTGGCGAGTTACGGGAGCGAGTCCGCCGCGATCCTGAACCTTGCCGAGAAGAACCGCGTGCTCGCGGGACCGATCATCCCGGGGCGACCGGAGATCCGGGCCGAGGTGGTGCATGCGGTGGAGCGGGAGATGGCGATCCGCCTCTCGGACGTGATGATGCGCCGCCTCCACCTCTTCTACGAAGACCCGGCGCGTGCGACCAACGCCGCGACGCGGGTGGCTCACAAGATGAAGGAGCTCCTCGGCTGGGACGAAGCCCGCGAGGAAGAAGAGATCGGCGGTTACCTGGACGAGGTGAAGCGCTCACAGCGGTTCTTGAAGGAGGTGGGGCGCCAAAGCGCCGTCATCACCTGACGCCCCCCTCCCCCCGCCTTCAGCTCAGGGCAGGTACTCCGCGGGTATCGGGTTGTCGGGCCGTTCGTCGTCCCATACGGCCGAAGCTATCCACCAGCGCTTGCCGTCCCAGAACATCTCGACGGAGTTGATGCCGCGGCCGAGCGCTCGGCCGTCGCCATCGCGCATCTCGTAGGTGCTCATGACGTGCGCGTAATGGCCGAACCGCTGCACGACGCGGTGGATCTCCTTCTCGGAGAATCCCCGCTTGACGAACCCGTCGTTCGTCTGGTCCACAAAATCCTGGTGGCTCATCACGTCGGCCCGGATCTTCCCCGCGGAATCCTCCGACATCGCCACGAACCAGATCCCCGGGATGTAGAGGGAGCGGTCCCGGGACCACTGCCGCGGCGCGCCCGCCGGACCCGAGACGACATCGTAGAACGCCAACAGCATACCGTCCATGGTGGAGACGTCTTCGGCGCGCGCGGGCTGCGGCGGCACGTCGACGTGCGCGGGTCGTTGCGCCGCCGCGGGCGCCGCGAGAGCGAGCAGCAGGAACAGGGAGCGGTGCACGAGGATGCCTCCTAGAAGGTGATTTGAATCCCGGTGGTCAAAGTTCGGTCGGTGGTCAGATATCCGGGCACCGGCTCGTGGTCGTAGCGGATCAGGTATGTCACTTTGATGGCGACCGCGGCGACCACCGGGGCGACGAGGCCGGTTTCGGAGTTCACCCGCTGATCCTGCCCGTCCTTCAGATTGGCCAGCCACTCCAGGGATTGGTAGGCATAGGACTTCTCCGCAAACGAGTACCGGTAGTATCCGAACGTCCGGGTCGATCCGAAGTCCACGCGCTCCACTGCTCCGACGAGGTAATTCTGCTCCTGGTTGAACGACCCGCCGGCCTCGAAGTCGAGCTGGTTGTGGGCGTCCTTCACCGCGTGCACCGTCACGCCGACGCCTTCCTCCCAGCGCCACGCCAGCCCGGCGAACCGATTGCGCTCGTAACCGGCCAGGGCGTAGGCCCCGACACGCGCTGAGAAGTTATAGCGCGGCTGCACCTGCCCTTTGATCTGGTCTACCGTCTTCGCGTCGTTCTGGCTTCCCTCAATGACGGTGAGCGCCTCCGTCAGGGACCACGGGGATTGCGGGGTCCATTCGAACTTCTCGCCGAAATTGGTGGTGGTCAGCTTCGTGTTCCCCGATGTGGCCACCAGGCCGAAGTCGAGCGCCAGCTTCGTCGCGGGAGGTGGAGGCGGCGCCGGAGTCTGCTGGGCCGCGGTGGAGGCGGCCGCACCGCCGAGGACCACCGTGGCGATCGCAGTGGCTCGAATCAAGGTCATCGCAGCGTTCCCTTTCCGGGAGTTTGTCGGCGGGCTCAGCGCCAGCCCCGCAGGCTCCGCACGAAATCGTGAAGCACCATGAACTTTTCGAACACGACGACGCCCTTGCGTTTGCGGCCGAACTCGCCGAACAGCTCGCGCAGCCGTCCCCGCCGGGCGACGTAGAAGCGGAACGTTTCGGCGAAGTCCTCTTGCGGGTGGGTGCCGGCATAGCGGCTCACGTAGTCCACCAGCGTCGTCGCCACGCGCCGCCGCTCGAAGTCCACCCAATGCTCATCGGCCACCCGATAGGCCTTCCGAACCTCGCCGAAGGCGCGACGGAACCGCCCGCTGCGGGTCCAGGTCCAGTGATGGTAGAGAAACGAGTGGCCCAGCTCGTGGAGCAGCAGGCCGGCGAGCATGTTCCAGGAGATCTCGTCGCGGCGCCGCTTGCCGGTGACGAAGCGCCGGTCGATCTCGATCACCTTGGGGGCGTGCGGGGAAACCCCCGATACGCCGGGTCGCAGCAGGATCCGATAGTTCCAGTCCTTGAGGCGCGCGACGATCAGCTGATGCCGCACCCGCCGCAGCGCGCGCTTGATCAGGTCGCGGCCGGTCGCGTCATGGCCGCACCACGGGCAGGTGTCCATCCAGTCGTCCACCCCATGGTCGCAGTGCGGGCACACGTTCTGGAAGCGATCGTACTTCCAGGCCTGCTCCCGCCCGCACCAGGGACACCACTGCATCGGGTATTGCAGGCCGCCGCGGCAGCGCCGGCAGCGGCGGTCGAACCTGAACCCCTTCGGTCGCTTGAGGGGCTCGGGGCTCGAGTCCCGGTCGGCGATGTCGCGACCGCACCAGGGACAGAACGAATGGCTGTCCGAGACGATCCAGCGGCAGTAGCGGCACTCGGCCCCCGTCTCCCGCTCCACGTCCCCCCAGACGAGCCCTTTGCCGCAGTTGGGGCAGTGATACCAGAACCGCTCCAGCTCGAAGCGGCAACGCGGGCAGCGCAGCTCGGGCCGGGGGATTTCCCGTCGCGCGACGGCGCCCCGAGAAGCGGTCATCGCCGCATCGCCTCGTCCACGATGCGCTGCATGAACGCCGCGTATTTCATCCCCGCCTTCTCCGCCGCGTTGGTCAGCTCGTGTCCGGACTCGAGAAACGGGTTGGGATTGGCTTCCAGCACATACACCTCGTGATCATGTGTCAACCGCAGATCGAACCGCGCGTAGTCCTGCATCCACAGGGCGTGGAAGGCGGTGTCGCAGACCTGCGCGATCTTGGCGCGCACCTCGTCGGAGAGGCGGCGGGCAAATCCCGAGCGGATGTGGTGGCGCTCGCGATACTCGTCGTCCCACTTGGCCTTGTACGTCGCGATCCGCCGCTCGGCCTTGGTGAGCTTGCCGAAATGCAGCTCGACGATCGGGAGGACTTCCAGCTCGGCGTTCCCGACGACCCCCACGTACAGCTCCCGACCTTCGATGAGCTCTTCCGCGATCGCCGCCTGGTGGAACTGATCGTGGATGAAGACCACCCGCTCGGCCAGGCTGTGGTCGTCGGAGACGACCGAGGATTGCGCGATCCCGACCGAGGCGTCCTCGAGCAACGGTTTGACGATCAGCGGGAACCGCAGCTCCGACGGCCGCACGGTGGCGTCGCCCGGGCGGAAAGTCGTGAACTCCGGCACGCGGATGCCGTGGTAGGCAAGAATCTTCTTGCTCATCGACTTGTTGCGGGCCACGAGCAGCGCCGTGGGGGGCGACCCGGTATGCCGCCAGCCGTGCATCTCCAGCACCGCCGCGATGGCGTACTCGTGATAGGCCCTCCCGCGAAACGCCTCGCAGACGTTGAATACCAGGGCGGGGGCGAATTCCGAGAGCTCGGCCACGAGCGGAGCGATTTCATCGGCGACGCCGATGAACCGGACGTCGTGTTCCAGCTGCATCAGCGCCCGCCCCACATCGTAGGCCGCTTCCTCGACCTTCCCTTCCTCGACCACCTGGCGGTAGTCGGCGTCGGTCCAGTCGGGATGGGCCGTATCGAAGACGACCGCGATCTTCACGACCCCCCTCCCCGCTGCACTCGCTCCATGTCGCTCCCCACCGTCCGCAAGGCGATCAGGATGATCGCGCCTCCCACGAGACCCGCCGCGGGGAGAACCAGCATCGCCCGGCGCAGGCCGAACTGATCCGAAAGGTACCCGATGAGCGGCGGGGCGATCGCGTCGCCGGCCAGGTGGGAGAACAGGACGAAGCCGCCCATCACGGAGGCCCGCACCGCCGCGGGAACCACATCGAAGATCACGGCGGAGATCGGACCGTTGTACCACGTGTAGAAAAAGTAGGTCGCAAATACCAGCGGAACGAACAGCGTCAACCGATCGACCATTAGCAGCGCGGCGCACACCGGAGCGCCGAAGATGAAACCGGCGCCGGAAGCGATCACTCGACCCCCGGGCATCCGGTCGAACAGGCGATCTCCGACGCGGCCACCAAACAGGGCGCCCGATACCCCGCCGAGCAGCGCCCACACGCCGAACTCCCGGCCCACGTCGCTGACGGAGAAGTGGTGCACGCGCAGCATGAAACTCGGCGCCCAGGCGATGAGGCCGTTGACCGCGAAGGTGACCAACGCCCCCCCGAGATAGATCCAGGTCAGCGTCGGGATGCGCAGTACCATGGTCGCGGCTTCGGCGAATTCTCCCGCCGCGCTGTGCGCGACTTCGGTCGCCTCCGAGCGGTGCTGCAGCGCCAGCGGCGCCAACCGTCCGAAGGTCCAGGCGACTCCGGCACCCACGAAGACGGCGAACACCATGGTGTCGACCTCGGAAGGAATGCCGCTCACCGTCGCGAGCCAAGCCGACAGAGCCGCGCCGACGGCCCCGAACGCCAGGAGCGGGAGGGCATACCAGGCGAGTCGCCGGACCCCTTTGGTGAGGAAACGGCGCAGGCTCACGCGGAGCGGCGTCGGTGGGCGGCGTTGCGGCTCCTGCAGCTGGGACGCCAGCAGCGTCAGCACCAGACCGGGGATTCCCATCACGACGAAGGCCGAGCGCCAGCCGAACGTCTCGGCGACAATCCCGCCGAGCCAGACCCCGGCCAGGCCCCCCATCGCCATCCCCACCGAGTAGGTCCCAATCGCCAGCGCCCGGCGCTTGCCCGGGAAGTACTCGGCGATCAACGCCTGGGAAACAGGGGCGTACCCCGCTTCGCCCACACCGACCATGGCCCGGCAAAAGAAGAGCTGGCCGAAGTTCCGGACCAGGCCCCCCATGGCGGTGAACAGACTCCACACGCCGACGCCGAAGGTGATGACGCCCCGCCGGGTCTTCAGGTCGCCGATGACGCCGAGGGGGAGGGCGGCGATCGACAGCACGATGATGTAGGCGGAGCCGAGCCACCCGAGCTGCTCGTCGGTGAGCACCAGGGCATGCTTGACCGGCTCGAAGACGGCGAAGACGACGTTGCGGTCGGCGTAGTTGAAAAAATTGATCAGGGTCAGGAGACCCAGGGCATACGCGGCGTACGCCTGCGAGGGTGGGGAGGAGCTTCGATTCCCCGCCCCGCCAGTCACCCGATCAGCCCCGCCGGTCGGAGGGGAGTGCCGCGGCCCGGGCCCGGGCGTCGCGGTCCGCCTTGGCCGCCTGATAGGCCTTGGTGAGCTGACTCATGAGGCGATCCCGCTGATCGTAGAGACGCTTGAGCGGCCTCGGCTTGCGCTTGGCGAGGGCGTACGCGGCGAGGATCGGAAATCCGACCGTGTTGTCGAGGTAGCAGACGACGGTCCCCGGAAGCTGTTCGGGATCGACCTTCCCCCAGCTCACGGCCTCGGCCGGCGTCGCGCCCGACAGCCCCCCGGTGTCCGGCCGGGCATCGGTCATCTGGAGGTAGTAGTCGTGCCCCTTTTCGCTGATCCCCAACACCTCCTGGATCTGCGGCTCGGTCTGCAGGACGAAGTTCTTGGGACTGCCACCCCCGATCAACAGGACGCCGCTTGGCCCTTTCAGCTTGGCGTCGTACACGATCGCGGCGGTCTCGTTGACGTCGGCACTCGGGTCGAACCGTAGCCGGCTGCCGGCGAGCGCCTGCTCCGCCACGTTCATCCCGATGGAAGAGTCTCCCGGAGAGGAGGTGTACACCGGGACGCCGCAGGCATGCGCGACCGACAGGACCGATTTGCGCTCGAGGCCCAGCGCCTGCTCCCGCTGCCGGATGTAGCCCCCCAGCAGGTAGTGGTACTCCGCGGTGCTCAGGGAACGCTGGAACTCGGGGCGTTCGGAGACTTCCCGGATGTACGCGTCGGTCGAGAGCAGAACCTCGTAGTCGAAAAAGATGTCGTAGATCCGGACGACGCCGTGTTCCCGCAGCTCCACGTCGTCGGCAAACGGCGTCCCCCGATGCATCGCCAGACCCAGACCGAAGTGGGCATCGTGGTAGAGATTGGCGCCGGTGGACACGATCCAGTCGATGAACCCGGCTTCGATCAGTGGAATGAGCGTGGACATGCCGAGGCCGGCCGGTGTCATGGCACCGGTGAGGCTCATCCCGACCGTCGCCGTGGGAGCGAGCATGCGCTCGGTGTAGAGCCGGCACGCTTCCGCGAGTCGCCCCGCGTTGTACGCGAGAAAGGCGTTGTCCACCAGCTCGGCGACCGTCTCCGCGCCCGTGATCGCGCGCGGATCGATGCGCGAGCCGCGCAGGTAGTCCTTCCGTTTGGGCATGAGCGCTAGACGTCCATCGCCGGGTGCATCAGGGAGCGACGCTCACGCGCCTTCATCACCCAGCCGACGGCCTCGGCCGGGTGATCGGTGACGTGGAAGAGATCGAGGTCGGCCCCGTCCACCTTGCCTTCGGCCACGAGCCGGGCCTGAATCCATTCCACCAGTCCGCTCCAGTACGCCTTCCCGAACAGCACGACGGGAAAGTGCTTCACCTTGCCAGTCTGAATCAGCGTCAGCGCCTCGAACAGCTCGTCCATGGTGCCGAAGCCACCGGGAAAGGTGATGAACGCCATCGAGTACTTCACGAACATCATCTTGCGCACGAAGAAGTAGTGGAAGTTGATCGATCGCTCGACGTAGGGATTGGTGCCCTGCTCGAACGGCAGCTCGATGTTGCACCCGACCGATAGCCCGCCGCCCTCCTGGGCGCCGCGATTGGCCGCCTCCATGATTCCCGGGCCCCCGCCCGTGATGATGGCGAAGCCCTGTTTGGCCAGAAGGCGGCCGGTTTCGACGGCCTTTTCGTAGTACACGTCATCCGACGGGGTCCGCGCGGAGCCGAAGATCGCCACCGCGTGCCCGACGTCGGACAGCGTGTCGAATCCCTCGACGAACTCCCCCATGATGCGGAGCACCCGCCAGGGGTCGGTGTGCGTGAACGCGGCGCGCTCGGGCTCGGGCGCGGTAAACAGCCGTTCGTCTTCGGTCAGAATGGGCTTGGGCGAACCGATCGGGCGTTGTGACATGGAGACGTCCCCGTGGGGGATGGCGCGGGCGAAAAAAAGGCCGGCCTTGCCAGCCTTATCGGCGATCAATATACAGGAGGAATGCAGACGCAGGGGGGGGGAAGTTGGCTGTCGCTCGCGACGCGGCTCACGCTGCGTGCACTGGTCAATCCGCGGCTCGCGGTGGACCTGGTGCGTCTCACCTGGAGCTTCCGCGCGCGGGACTGGATCCGGCGTCCCCCGTTTCTCCCCCTTCCCCCGCCCGAGTACATCCGCTGGCGGATGTTCACCGCGTATGGCGACGAGCACGCCGTTCCACCGTTGGAAGACGTCATCCGGTTCGCCCGGTGGCGGCGGACGACCATGGGGTTGTGAACGGGTCTGGGGATCCGGCCCGGCTCTCCACCGCCGTCAAGCAACGAGCCCTCGACCTGGGGTTTGCCGCGGCCGGCATCGCGTCGCTCGAACCCAATGCGCACGCGGCCGAGCTCGATCGCTGGCTCGCCGCCGGGTACGGCGCCAGCATGTCCTACCTCCACCGCCAGGCGGCGAAGCGCAAGGCGCCCGGGCGGATCATGGACGGGGCGCTCGCCGCCGTCGTCACCCTGACCAACTACTGGCATGGGACGGAAGCTCCCGACGCGAAAGCCCCGCGCTCGAGCCGGGGAGGGCGCGCGCGGGTCGCCCAGTACGCCTGGTCCCGCGACTACCATCGCGTGCTCGGCGTCCGGCACGAGCGTTTGGCCACCGCGATCCGGGACCTCGTCCCCGGGGCTCGCACGCGTGTGTACGTCGACGCCGGCCCGGTCCCCGAACGCGAGCTCGCGCAACGCGCGGGCCTCGGGTGGATCGCCAAGAACATGATGCTGATTCACCCGCAGCTCGGCTCCTTCACTTTCATCGGGGTCGTCCTGACGACCGCCGCCCTGGCACCGGATCTCCCCTTCGCCGCCGACCGATGCGGGACCTGCCGGCGCTGCCTCGATGCCTGCCCGACCGACGCGTTCGTCGGCCCCACTGCGCTCGACGCCCGTCGCTGCATCTCCTACCTGACGATCGAGCACCGCGGCCCATTCACCGATGCGGAGCGCGAGATGGTGGGCGACTGGGCGTTCGGATGCGACGTGTGCCAGGACGTCTGTCCGTGGAACCTGCAGTTCGCCACGGCCACCGCCGACCCCGAGCTCGCACCTCGTCCGGAAATGACCGGCCTGGACCTCGCCGGCCTCCTGGGGCTCGATCAGGGAGGCTTCGACGCGCGGTTCGGCGATACGCCTTTCGAGCGGCCGGGCGCGGCGGGGATGCGGCGCAACGCGACCGCCGTACTCGCCAACCGCGGGGCCACTCGATGAGCGACCATGCGTCTGTCGTGGACGCGATCCGCAAATCGCTCGAGGAGGCGCTGGGTCGGATCGACCCCCATCACCGCCTGCTGGGCCGCCCGGTGACCTTCCGCATGGTCGATGGTGCCACCCTTGAAATCACCTACCGCGACGTTGCGGGGATCGCTGAGGCCGAAGTGCTCGGCGTCAAACGCCTGATCGGGCGGGAGTGTTTCTGCACGGTTGGTCCGCAGACCGCGGAAACTCTCACGGTGCGGTTCGTGGTGAACCTGAAGTCGTAGGGCTCCGCAAGAGGTGGTGCCGATGCAGTGGGGCGCCGGGCGCGTCACGCGAGACTCCAGTCCCCCACCCCCAACGTCACGTCCTATTCAGCTGCAGTGCCCCCTCAGAGCGCGCGGGACTCCCCATGCGCCAGCAGCCAGAAGCGCTCAGGTGGTAGACGGGCGGCGTCCCAGGCGGCGCGGGCGCGTCGCGGTGGCTCGTCCATCGGCTCATCGGTGAGCTTGAAGGTTCCCCAGTGCATGGGCACGCAGTGCGCCACCTGCGCCGTGGCCCCACGCAGATCGACGCACGCCCGGATCGCCTCCTCGGGGTTCATGTGAACCGGTTGCATGAACCAACGTGGCTCGTACGCCCCGACCGGAACCAGGACGACGTCGAACGGCCCGAACCGCTCGCCGATGCGCCTGAATTCCGGATGGTAGCCGGTGTCGCCGACGAAGAGCAGGCGTCGATCCGCCGTGGCGACACTCCAGCCACACCAGAGCGACCGGTCCCGCTCCCATGGGCGGCGGCCGCTGAAATGCTGCGCCGGCGTGCATCCCAGCGTCAGCGATCCCCTCACCACCTGATCCCACCAGTCGAGCTCTGAAACGCCGCGGACCCCGAGCCGCCGGACGAAATCGCTCAAGCCGAGGGGGACGAACCAATGGGCGTCCGGATCCCGCGCGGCCAGGCGACTGACGGACTGAGCATCGAGGTGATCGTAGTGATCGTGGGAGAGCAGGACGAGGTCGATCGGCGGCAGGTCGTCGAATGAGACCGCCGGCGGCACCCATCGTTTGGGGCCTGCCCAGGCCACGGGAGAGGCGCGATCACTCCAGATGGGATCGGTGAGCAGGTTCAGACCGCCGAGTTGCAACAGGAACGTCGAATGCCCTACCCAGGTGACGGTCAATCGCTGGGACCCGGCACGCGGGCGCTCGAACGCCGGCGAGGCGGTCCGGGCACGCGACGGCACGCGGTCGGGAGGTGGAGGATTGCGCAGTCGGTCCCGCCACCAGCGTAGCAGCCCCCGGAGGCCCATCGTGGTGGATTCGGGCCACGGATTACGAAAGCCGCCGGTCGGGTTGTGGTGAGCCTTCACCCGCGACCTCCGGCCAGGCGAACCGCCTCAGGCCGGCGCCGCAAGGCCTGCATCGCCCAGACGCCGATAAAGGGACCGGGAGCGAGCACCGCCATGCTCCAGTGCCAGCCGAGTCTCGAGGCGATCGCGGGAAGGAGATAGATGGTTCCAGCGGTGAGCAGGAACCCCAGACTGGTCTGCAACGTCAGGGCCGTGCCGACATACTCTGGCGGGGCGAGCTCGGTGACGGCCGTCGAGAATTGCGCCGAGTCCGCCACCACGGCGACTCCCCACACCGCGAGCAAGGGAAGCAACACCCACCACGGTTGCCCGAACAGGAAGCCGACCAGCAGGCAGCAGGTTCCCGATACCAACATCGCCGCGGTCGTCACGAGCGTCCGGCCCCAGCGATCCGCCCACTTGCCCCCCAGCCAGCACCCGATCGCCCCGCTGCCGACGACCCCGAAGGTGATGAGCGCCGCCAGCGCGCGAGTGTCGGTGCCCTGCCCCCCTTGTTCCCCTCCGCGCGCGATCTCGCTCGCGGCGACGAATGCGGCCATCCAGGTCCACATCGCGTACAGCTCCCACATGTGCCCCAGATAGCCGAGATTCGCGAGCCGGGAGGCGCGGTCGCGCAGCAGACGGGGGACGGCGGACCAGGAGAACGGCGGGCTGGGAGTCGCGAATGGCCCGTCATGCGGAACGGCGAGGACGAGCAGCGCCCCGGCGAAGGCCGATCCCGCGGCGGCGAGGAGGACGAGGCGCCAGGCGTCTCCCGGCACGACCCAACGAATCAAGTGCGGGAGTGCCGATCCCAAAGTCAGCGCGCCGACCAGGATCCCGATCGCCCATCCCCTCGCTTCGCGAAACCACCCCGCCGCGATCTTCATCCCTGGGGGATACACCCCCGCTAACGCCGCCCCGGTCAGGAACCGCAGCGGAATTGCGGCCTCCGCGCTCGAGGCCACCGCGACGCCGAGGGTCGCCACGCCCGCGAGCACCGCGGAGCCCGCGACGAAGCGGCGCGCTGACCAGCGGTCGGCCAGCGTGAGGATAGAGCTCAAGAGCGCGCCGATTGCGAAGCCGATCTGCACCGAAACGGTAAGGCTCGCGGCTCCGGCGGGCCCCAGGTGCCACTGAGCCGTCAGCGCCGGTCCCACCGCCGACGCGCTGAACCATGGGGCCATCGCGAGCAGCTCGGCTCCGGCCAGGAGCGCAAGCACCTGGCTCGGTTTCACAGTCCTGTGGGATGATCCAGAAAGGTCCAGGGCAACCCGAACTGGTCACCGAGGTGTCGGGCCAGCGCCTGCACGCCGAAGGTCTCGGTCGCGTAGTGCCCGCCGAAGTAGACGTTGAGACCGAGCTCTTCGGCGTCGAAATAGGTGTAGTGGGCCCCTTCGCCGGTGACATAGGTGTCCAAGCCGGCGGCCGCGGCTTGGGCAATCATCGACCCCCCACCGCCAGTGGCAATCCCGACTCGGCGGACCCGTTCGGAGCCGAAAGCCATTTCCTTTGCAGGTTGTCCCAAAGCGCGGGTCAGTCGCGCGCTGAACTCTTCCCGGGTGACGTCCAGCTCCCCCCAGAGACCGCAGGTTTGCCCATGCCAGACAGCGAATTCCCCGCGCATGGTCACCCCCAGCACGCGGGCGAGCACGGCAGCGTTGCCGACTTCCGGATGGATGTCGAGCGGCAGGTGCGCACTGTAGAGCGCCATGCCGCCCTCGACGAGCTCACGAATGCGTTGGTAGGCGGGTCCCGTGAGGGGACGCAGGCCGGCCCAGAACAGGCCGTGGTGCACGAGGAGCAGATCGGCGCGCGCGGAGCGCGCCAGCCGGATCGTGGCCAAGTTGAGATCCACGGCCGCGGCGATCCGGGTCACGCTGCCCGCGTTTTCGAGTTGCAGCCCGTTCAGCGCTTCAGGAGCATCCGCCACGTGGGCCAGTCGGAGGTACTCGTCGCAATACGCAACGAGTTGCGATAGCAGCATTATCAACTCACTATCGTGGCACTATGACGACAGCAATTTGTGCTTCAATTGTGGAATTCGCAGTCTTGATAGCGTGTAACGCTATGATTTATATGATAATTATGTAATCCACACCAGCGGGGCCTCGGTGTGGATATGCCACCACGGCGCAGGGTCAAGCGGTGACGTGGGCTGCAGGTGCTCTCTGCTCCATGGCGGCCGTGGCCTCCTGCCCCATGCGCACCACGCCGTTCACTTCCCCGCCCTCCTGCACGAACAGCCGTCGAGTGGTGAGGTCTCCGTGCACCACACTGGTGGTCTGGATCTCGACCCGCTCAGTCGCATAGACGGCGCCGCGCACCTCCCCACCGACAATCGCCTCGCGCGTGACGACATCACCTTCCACCATGCCGCCCTTGGCGATGAGCACCTGCCGACCGGCCTGCACGCTGCCCTGAACCGTCCCTTCGACCTTCACGACACCTTCGGCGGTAATGTCGCCGATCACGCGCATGCCGGTCCCGATAATGGACAGGGTCGCGTCCGACCCGCCCGCCGTAGCGCCCTTCTCAGTGAATATCGCCATGTCAGTTTCCTTCCTTCACGAGCGTCAATGGGTCTACGGATCGCCCGCCCAGGCGAATCTCGAAGTGCAGGTGCGGCGCCGTGGACCGTCCTGAGTTTCCGGAAAGAGCGATCACCTGCCCCGCTTGTACGTCCATCCCGGCATGCACGAGCAGCCGCGAGGCATGCCCGTACATGCTCTCATACCCGTTGGGGTGCCGCAAGAGCACGAACCATCCATAGTCCGGGCTCGAGTCAGCCGCGGCTACCGTTCCGCCGCCCGCCGCGTGGATCTGGCTGCCCACGGGGACGGCAACATCGATCCCTTCGTGGGATTCGGAGTCCGCCGTCTCGATCTGCCCCCGGGTGACGAATCCAGTGACGTCCAACGGCCAGTGCGTCGGTGCTGAAGGACCTGTTTCGTACTGCTTGCCGCTCGCCGGCGCCGCCGCTTGTGCAACGCTGTCCCGTGCCGGAGTTGGCGGTGGCGCCACTCGCTTCCGCGGCGCAGCGCCCGTCGTGTCCGGCCGCGTCGGCGATGGCGAGAGCGAGGCAGGCCGGGGGACCGATGGGGCCACCGCGACCCGAGCAGCGGGAGGAGCCATGGCGCCCGCCGGTGTTCTCCCCTCCAAGATCTGGCGTACCGCCTGGTAATTCGTCTCCGCGCGGCTCAACGACGTGGCCAGCTGGTGCACTCGCGCGCTCTCCGCCTGCAGCCGCGCCACGTCGTGCTCCAGGCCCGGCACGCGGATCGCGGCGCGCGTGAGCGGACCTGCGAACGCGAAGAACAGCACGGCCAGCAGCGCCACCACGAGCGCCCCCCATTTCACTCCATTCACGGCCCACAATGGGACGCGGTACTTCCGCGACTCCAGCTCGCCGTCGGTATGGACAACGATCGTGACGCTGCGTCCCTGCGTCATCCGTCGTATGGCGCGCCGAGGATCAGCTCGAGCAGCCGGGCGAGATCGTCGTTCGAATAGAACGACACATGGATCTGCCCCTTCCCTTTCGCCCCGACGGTGACGCGCACGTCCGTCCCCAGTCGGCGACGCAGGGCGTCTTCGACCCGACGCACTTCGGGAGCTGGGGCCATCCCGCGCCGAATCCGTGGCCGCCGCTCCGGCGCGCGACCACCGCGCACCCGATCCTCGACGTCGCGCACCGACAGCCCCTGGGCGACCGCTTCGCGCGCCAGATTCGTGACCGTGCGGGCATCATCGAGGGCGAGCAGCGCCCGGGCGTGTCCGACCGTCAGTTGCGCGTCGTGCAGCATCAGGAGAACCACGTCCGGGAGTTTGAGCAGCCGCAGCGCATTGGCCACGGTCGAACGGTCTCGACCGACGGCGTCCGCGACATCCTGCTGGGTCAGCTGGAATTCCGCGATCAGCCGCTCGTAGCCCCGGGCTTCGTCCACGGGTGAGAGGTCGTCGCGCTGCAGGTTCTCGATGAGGGCGAGGGTCAGCAGCGTGCGATCGTCCACGTCGCGCTTCACCGCCGGGATGCGCTCCCAGCCCAGCGCCTGGCAGGCGCGGAGCCGGCGCTCGCCGGCGATCAACTCGTAGCCCCCCTGCCCGTCCGGCGCCGGGCGGACCACCACGGGCTGCAACAGCCCTGCCTGCTTGATGGAGGATTTCAGCTCCTCGAGGGCGGTCGGGTCCACGTCGCGCCGAGGCTGCAGGGGGTTGGGGCGGATGTCGTTCACCGGGAGCTCGGCCAGGCTCCCTTCTTTTTCCGCCTCCTCGCGAGTCGGACCCAGCAGGGCCTCGAGCCCGCGCCCGAGGCGACGGCGTCCAGCAGCGAGATCGGTCATGCGGGTACCTCCGGCAGCGGTGCGGCAGCAAGGGCAGGGGATGACGCCCGTTCGACGCGACGAATCAGCTCCTGGGCCACGGCGAGGTAGCTCTTCGCCCCGACGGATTGCACGTCATAGAGCAGGATTGGTTTCCCGAAGCTCGGCGCTTCAGCTAGCCGCACGTTGCGCGGGATCGTGACCGTAAACATGCGGGGGCCGAAATACTCCTTCGCCTCCTCGGCCACCTGTTTGCTCAGGTTCAAGCGCGCGTCGTACATGGTCAGCAGCACGCCGTCGATGGCGAGCGCGGTATTGAAATTCCGCTGGACCAGCTTGATGGTATTGAGCAGCTGCGAGAGACCCTCGAGCGCGTAGTATTCGCACTGAATCGGGATCAGGACGCCGTCGGCGGCGGTGAGAACATTCAAGGTCAACAGCCCGAGCGAGGGCGGGCAGTCGACGATCACGTATTGATATTCACCGCGCACACCGGCCAGTACTCGACGCAACGCCGTTTCACGACCCGACCGATTCACGAGCTCCAACTCGGCGCCGACCAGGTCCTGGGTCGCCGGCACAACGTCGAGGTAGGGAAAGTGCACCCGGGAAATCCGAGATTCCGCGAGGGGACGACCTTCGATCAGCGAATCGTACAGAGAGTGAGCCAGGTTCTCGCGTTCGATGCCCACGCCGCTGGTCGCATTGCCCTGGGGATCGGAATCGATAAGCAGGGTCTTCCGTTCCGCCGCTGCCAGGGAAGCAGCGAGGTTCACGGCGGTCGTGGTCTTGCCAACGCCGCCCTTCTGATTGGTGATGGCGATGACCCGAGGCATTATATAAACTCTTGTCTCATAATGAGTTAACTCAATAGTGTCGCTTCGGCGCTACGAATATAGTGCCCGGGAGGGCTGCATGTAAAGCAAGTTTCACGTGAAACGGAGCAGTTTCACGTGAAACACGACTCGCAATGGCTGGCATTCCGATTGGTTCGCTAGGTCATCAGGCGACCTGTCGTCGCCGACGGGTCACTTCCATGACAAGGTTGTGGAGGTCGCTGGGAGACACCCCGGGGATCCGGCCTGCCTGAGCAAGCGACGCCGGCCGAACTCGATCGAGCTTCTGCCTCGCCTCAGTCGAAAGAGTGCGCAGCTCGAGGTAGGGGAGGTCGTCGGGGAGCCGGAACGAAGCCAACTCTGCCAGGCGCGCGGCCGCTTCTCGCTCCCGCGCGAGATAGCCCGAGTACTTGAGCTCGACCTCGACCGCCAAGAGCACAGCGGCGCTGAAATCGCCCGCGCCACCAGCGGCACTCAGCAGAGCCGCGAGGGAGACCCCGGGGCGGCGTGCCACCGCGGAGACCTTCTCGGGTTCCGTGAGGGTCGTCCCGGTCGACTCGAGTGCGGGGGCCGCCTGGGTGGGGGTGATCGTGGTCGAATGCGCACGAGTGATCGCCCGATCCTCTTCCTCAAGGCGGCGCTCCGCCACCCTCCGTTCGTCGTCCGTCAGCAGTCCGATTCGCTCCGCCAGGGAGTAGAGGCGCCGGAGTGCGTTGTCCTGGCGCAGCGACAGCCGGAACTCCGACCGGGAGGTGAACAGCCGATAGGGCTCATCCACCCCCCGCGTCACCAGGTCATCTACCAGCACACCGATGTACGCCGCGTCTCGACCGAGGATGATCGGCTCCTGGTTCCGCAACCGTCGCACGGCGTTGATCCCGGCGACGACCCCTTGCCCGGCAGCCTCCTCGTACCCGGTCGTACCGTTGATCTGACCGGCAAAAAAGAGTTGCTCCACGCTCTTCGTTTCCAGCCAGGGGGTCAGCTGCTCCGGAGGGTAGTAGTCGTACTCGATGGCGTATCCGGGACGAGTCATTTGAGCATCCTCGAGCCCGGGAACCGCGCGCACGAACTCGAGCTGGACGTGAACCGGCAGGGAAGTGGAGAGCCCGTTCAGATACAGCTCGGTGGTGTCGAGCCCCTCCGGCTCCAGAAAAACCTGGTGGCGCTCGGCCGCAGGGAACTTGACGATCTTGTCCTCGACCGACGGACAATACCTCGGGCCCCGCCCACTGATCGCCCCACCGTACAGCGCCGACTCCTTTAAGTGACGGCGGATGATCTCCTTCACCGGTTCGCCGGCCCAGGTAATCCAGCAGGGGACCTGGGGTGGCAGGTCCGCCGATTCGTAGAAGGAGAAGCGGTAGGGGTCTGGGTCACCATCCTGGCGCTGGACCTTGGACCAATTCACGCTGCGGCCGTCCACTCGCGGGGGTGTCCCTGTCTTGAAGCGCGCGACTGTAAGTCCAAGTTCCTCAATGGCTTGCGCCATATGCGTCGATGGCGGATCACCAGCCCGTCCGGCAGCGATTTGCGTGTCGGTGCCGAGGTGAATCTTGCCTCGGAGAAAGGTGCCTGCGGTGATTACGACCGCTCGAGCGGTGAAGCGTCTGCCATCGGTCGTTTCGATCCCGCGAACGACGGTGCCTTCGAGGAGGAGCTTTGCCGCCATGCCCTGCGTGAGGTCGAGCTGCGGCAACTCTTCGAGCAAAGAGCGGACGGCGCGCCGGTAGAGGGTCCGATCGCACTGGGCTCGGGGGGCCCAGACCGCCGGACCTTTGGAGCGGTTCAGCATCCGGAATTGGATCATCGCCCGGTCGGTGGCGCGTCCCATGATGCCGCCCAGAGCATCGACTTCGCGTACGACGGTGCCCTTCGCGATCCCGCCGATGGCGGGGTTGCAGGACATCTGACCGATGGTGTCGAGGTTGGCGGTGACGAGCAGGGTGCGGGCACCGAGGCGGGCCGACATGGCGGCGGCTTCGGAGCCGGCGTGGCCGCCGCCGACGATGAGGACATCGTAATCCATTGAGGCCAATATTAGACGCCTAGACGCCTAGACGCCAAGCGGTTGTCAGGAACTAGGTGACAGGTTGCTTCGAGGCGCTCGCACTGATCTTCCGCAGGAGGCCGAACAAGGTCTTGCCAGTTTCGGTGGTCAGTGCCTCCAATCGACCGAACGACGCTGGCTCGACGTAATCGAGCTCGCGAGCCAACCCCAGAGCGGTTTCAAGCTCTGCCAGTGATGCGTTGGCAGTGTCCAAGAACCTTCGGTAGTCCCTTGATCCGCGCCTGGTGCTTCCCTCCGCGATATTCAACACGACGCCATAGGCGGCGCGTCTCACCTGATCCGCCAACCTGTCCTGCTCATACTCGGGGAAGGATCTGGCAGCCTTCACACACTCCACTGCCAGCCGCTGGGCGTGTTGCCACGCCTTGAGTGTCTTGTACGGGGCCATGAGCGAATTTGGGCGGGATCAACGGACAAGCGGCATCAGAACTACGCAACGAGCAGCATTACTACGCACTCATTCCTAATTACCGCTAGGCGTCTCGGCGTCTCGGCGTCTCCCTTGGCGTCTCGGCACCTCGGCGTCTCCCCGAACGCCTAGCGACTCACACCTGCCTTCAGCCGGCTCTGACCCACCTGATCATCTCCTTCATGCTGGGCCGCTTGCCCGTCATCAGGATCCCCACCCGGTAAATCCGCGCCGCCACCCATGTCACCCCGATGATCGTCACCGCCAGAATCCCGAGCGAGAGCGCGACTTCCTGCCACGGCAGGTTGCCGGCCGCCCAGCGCACCGGCATGGCGATCGGCGCACTGAAGGGGATGAGGGAGAGCGTCACGGCCAGCTGCGACCCCGGATCGTTGAGGATGGCGAACATGGCCATGAACGAAATGATCAGCATGAAGTTCACGGGCTGTTGGGCCTGCCGGGCCTCTTGCTCAGAGGAAGAGATGGCCCCGACCGCGGCGTACATCGATGAGTACAGCAGGAACCCGCCCAGGAAATAGGCGATGAAGACGAACGCCGTCTCCAGCGAAACCGAGGGCATCTGGAAGACCTGACCCGCATCCTGCATGCTATCCGGGCCGAACAGCTTCGCGCGCTGGGAAATCAGGGCGCGCGCCGAGACCCCCCAGATGAGGAATTGGAACAGGGACACAGCGCCCACGCCGAGCAACTTCCCCAGCATCAGCTGGAAGGGGCGGAGCGAGGAGATGAGCACTTCCACGATCCGTGTGGTTTTCTCTTCGAGCACCGAGCTCATGACGTTCACCCCATAGAGCAGGATGCTCATATAAAGGATGATGGCCATGAAATACGCGAGGGAGAACGACTGCGCCGCGTTCTCTCCCGTGGTCCGCGTGCCCGAGATTTTCTTCGTATCCATGTCGATCCGGATGTGTGACGCGGCCACGACGCGGGGGTTGACGCCCGCCCGTTCCAGGCGGACGGCGTTGGCGACCAGGCTCAAGGTCCCTTCAATCGCCGCATTGGTGGCGAAGGCGGACACGTTCGACGCGCGATACTCCGCTTTGCCCGAGTCCACGAGCGCGTCGGTGAGAATGAGGAATCCATCCAGACGTTTGGCGCCGACCTCCCGGGTGAGGGAATCCACCACGCCGCTCCCTGCCGGCACCCTGGTCGGGAAGACCGCGCGGGTGGCGACGAGCGCCGTCACCACCTGCGCCCCGGTCGAATCGGTAGTGCCGTCCACCACGGCCACTTTCTTGACACCGCTGGCGCGGGACATCAGGATCGGGAGAAAAATCAGGGCTCCGAAGAAGACGGGGCCGAGCAGCGCCATCACCCAGAACATGCGCGTGCGCACCCGCTCGACGAACTCGCGCCGGATCACCGCCAGGACCTTACGCATGGGCGGGGGCCCCTTTCTCGTGCGCGACCGCGGTCACCGCGTCCGGACCGACCAGATCTACGAAGATCTTGTGGAGCGAGGGGGCGGTGAGCTCGAAGCGCGACAACCGTGCCCCCGAGCCCACCAGCGCCCGCAGGATTTCCTGGGCATCCGCCCCCTGGGCCAGCTCGAGCTCGGCGTAGGGCCCGAAGTCCTGGACCTTGGCCACGAGACGGCGGTCGGCGAACACGGCGGCCGAATTTCCTTGAGCCCCGTCGAACGACACGGTTACGTGGCGGCCGCCGTGCGTTTCCTTGACGTGCGCCAGCGACCCATCAACGAGCTTCTTGCCCCGCGCGATGATGCAGAGCTGATCGCACAGCTTCTCCGCCTGCTCCATGATGTGGGTCGAGAACAGGATCGTCTTGCCGCGCCGCTTCAGGTCCAGCACCGTCTCGAGCAACATGTCCGCGTTCACCGGGTCGAGCCCGCCAAACGGCTCGTCCAAGAGCACGAGGTCGGGCTCGTGCAGCATCGTCGCGATGAACTGCACCTTCTGCTGCATCCCCTTGGACAGGTCGCGCACCTTGTGCAACGCCCAGTCCTCGAGCCCCAGGCGATTCAACCAGTCGCTCGACTTGGCCCGGGCGACCCGCCGGTCCAACCCCTTCACTTCGGCCAGGAACGTGAGGACGTCGAGGACGCGCATTTTCGGGTACAGCCCCCGCTCCTCGGGCAGGAATCCGATGCGGCCCGCGTATTCCCTCGCGGTCCCGCCGCCGCCGAACAGGCGTACGCTCCCCGAGTCGGGAAGCAGGATGTTCATGATCATGCGGATCGTCGTGGTCTTGCCGGCGCCGTTGGGCCCGAGCAGGCCGTAGATCACACCGGCGGGGACTTCGAGGGAGAGCTCGTCGACGGCGGTGTGGCCCGCGAACCGTTTGGTCACACGGTCCACTACGAGAATCGAGTCGGTCATCGGTCCTGACTGGTTGAAACTGGCCGGAAAGCTACTCCGTTGAAACGGGTTCCGCCGCCTGCTGCAGCGCTGCGTGGAGGGTGTGCCAGGAGAGGCTCGCGCACTTCACCCGCACGGGGAACTGCCGCACGCCGGCGAGCGCCGCGAGCTTGCCCAGCGACCCCACGTCCACGGGGGTGGCGGGCGGGGACGTGATCATCGTATGGAAGGTCTGAAACAACGCCTCGGCTTCCCGCTTCGTCTTCCCGATCACCGCCCCGGTCATGAGCGACGCCGACGCCTGCGAAATCGCGCACCCGGACCCCTGGAACCCCACGTCCTGAATCCGATCGCCCTCGAGCTGTAGCTCCAGCGTGATACGGTCGCCACACAGCGGGTTGTGCCCCTGGGCGGTGCGATTGGGATGGGTGAGGCGGCGGAAATTCCTCGGCGCGCGATTGTGCTCGACGATGATCTGCTGATACAGCTCGCCCAAGTCCGTCATGGGGTGAGCGTCTGTCGGACCGTGTGGAGCGCGGCGACCAGTGCGTCCACATCCTCGCGCGTATTGTAGAACGCGAGCGAAGCCCGGGCGGTGGCCGGCACGCCGAAGAAGTCCATGACCGGTTGCGTGCAGTGATGCCCGGTGCGGATCGCCACCCCTTCCTGGTCCACGATAGTGCCGATGTCGTGGGGATGAACCCCTGCGAGCACGAACGACACGACGCTCGCCTTGTGAGCGGCCGTCCCGATCACCGCGAGCCCCGGCACGGTGGCGAGCCGGTCGGCGGCGTACGCCAGGAGATCCGCTTCGTGCTCCTGGAGTCGCTCGCGATCGAGCCCGCCCAGGTACTCGATCGCCGCTCCCAGACCGATCGCGCCCGCGATGTGCGGCGTCCCGGCTTCGAACTTGGCGGGGAGGGGCGCATAGGTCGTCTTGGCGAACGTGACGGTGTGAATCATGTCCCCACCGCCCTGGTAGGGCGGCATGGCGTCGAGCAGAGCGGCCTTCCCGTACAGCAGTCCGATCCCCGTCGGACCGAACATCTTGTGGCCGGACACCGTGTAGAAGTCGCAGTCCAGCGCCTGCACGTCGACGGGGAAGTGCGGCGCCCCCTGGGCACCGTCCACCAGGACCGGCACGCCCCGCGCATGCGCCAGTCGCGCGATCTCCCGAATCGGGTTGATGGTGCCGAGCGAATTCGACACGTGGGCGACCGCGACGAGCTTCACCGGCCCGCGGAGCAGCTTCTCGAGGGCGTCCAGCTCCAGCTCGCCGCGCCGGTTCATCGGAATGACGGCGAGACTCGCCCCGCGTTGCTCGCAGATCAGCTGCCAGGGGACGATGTTCGAATGATGCTCCATCGCCGAGACCACGACCTGGTCTCCGGCCTCGAGATTCACCCGCCCCCAGCTCGCCGCCACCAGGTTGATCGCCTCGGTCGTGCCGCGGACAAACACGACCTCCCGCGCCTCCCGGGCGTTCAAGAAGCGACGGCCGAGCTCGCGGGCGCCCTCATAGGCGGCCGTGGCCCGTTCACTCAGGTAATAGACGCCCCGGTGGACGTTGGCGTTCTCGGCCTCGTAGTAATGGCGGATGGCGTCGATCACGACCCGGGGCTTCTGGCTCGTGGCGGCGTTGTCCAGGTAGACGAGCGGCTTCCCTCGAACGGTGGTCCCGAGGATCGGGAAATCGGCCCGCAACCGGGCCACGTTGAGGGGCGAGGCGGGCCGTGCCGGAGAAGGCGTGGCCGTGGCGCTCACGCCGCTTGCCCTTCAGCCACCCGGAGCCGCTCGCGCAACAGCTGGTCCAGCATCGTCCGAATCCCGGGAATCTCGACGCGGTCGAGAATTTCGGCCGCGAAGCCATAGGTGAGCAGCCCCCTGGCCGCGTCCTCCCCGATGCCGCGGCTGCGCAGGTAGAACATCGCCGTCTCGTCCAACGGGCCGACGGTGGATCCGTGGGTGCACTTCACGTCGTCGGCGTAGATCTCCAGCTGCGGCTGGCTGTCGGCCCGGGCATCCCGGGAGAGCAGCAGGTTGTTGTTGGTCTGCTTGGAATCGGTCCGCTGCGCGCCGGGGCGCACGATGATCCGGCCGGTGAACACGCCGCGCGCCTGCTCATCGAAAACTCCGTTGAAGAACTCGTGGCTCTCGCAATGCGGCTGCGCGTGGTCGATGGTGGTGTGATGGTCGGCGTGCTGGGCGTCCCGAAGCACCGAGAGGCCGTCCAGCAGGAGGTATCCACCGACGCCCTGCAAGACGGCGCCCAGGTTGTGCCGCGACAGCGCGGCGCCGAGCGCTACCGAAGTCGTCACGAGCCGGCTGTCGCGGCCCTGCGCCGTCTGGCTCGTCGCCACATGGAACGCCGACCCGCTCTCGCGTTGAATGCGGCAATGCTGCACCTGAGCATTGTCCCCCAAGACGAATTCCGTAACCGCGTTGGTCAAGTATGAGCCCCCGTCGAGGGCGACATAGCTCTCGACGAGGCGCACGTCGGCGCTCTGCTCGACCACCGCGAGGGTACGCGGTTGCAATGCCGGCGCCTCCGCGGCCGCCACCGTGAGAAACAGAACCTGGAGCGGCTGGGCCAGCGCCACTCGCGGTGGCACGTAGGCGAAGGCTCCATCCTTGATGAAGGCGGTATTCAGCGCGGCGAAACCGTGCGCATCGAACCGGGCGTGGCGGGCCAGATGGCGGCGTACGATCTCTCCATGCGACTCCAGGGCGGTCGCGAGGCTCCCCAACACGATGCCCGATGGCAGCCCAGCGGCGGACGACAACGCTGGAGCGAACCGGCCGTTCACGAATACGGCGCGAGGCCCATCCACGAGATAGGGCGCGAGATCCGATACGGTCGGGAGCCGGGAGGCGGGAGACGGGAGAACGAAATCCCGTTCGGCAATCGGAGCGACATTGGTGAACCGCCAGGCCTCGTCGCGGGCGGAGGGAAAGCCCACCTCCGCGAACCGGGCGATCGCATCCTCCCGCAGCTCCCGCAGCCACACGGGAGCTGCGCCGGCACCGTTTCCGGCGAACGCGCGGAATTGTGCGACGTAGCGCTCGGTGGCGGGTGGTGTCATGCGACTGCGGACTCCGGATTCACGAGCCAGTCGTAGCCCTGGTCCTCGAGCTTCAGCGCCAGCTCCTTGCCACCCGTCTTCACGATGCGGCCGTCGACCAAGACGTGCACCACGTCCGGCACGATGTAATTCAGCAACCGCTGATAATGTGTCACGACGACGAACGAGCGGTCGGGCGCCCGCAGCTTGTTCACCGCCTCGGCGACGGTGCGGAGCGCGTCGATGTCGAGCCCGGAGTCGGTCTCGTCCAGGATGGCGAGCCGAGGCTCGAGCACGGCGAGCTGCAGAATCTCGTTGCGCTTTTTCTCCCCGCCCGAAAAACCCTCGTTCACCGCCCGGGAGAGGAAGCTGTCGTCCCACCCAATCGCCTGGAGCTTTTCCTCGAGTACCTGCATGAAATCGAGGGGGTCGAGCTCCGGCGCCCCGCGGTGCTTGCGCACGGCGTTGACCGCCGAGCGCAGGAAGTAGGAGTTCGTGATGCCGCGAATCGCCACGGGATACTGGAAGGCCAGGAACACCCCTTCCCGCGCCCGTTCCTCGGGATCGAGCTCCAGCAGGTCCTTCCCCTCGTACCGCACCGACCCGGCGGTGACCTGGTAGGCGGGATGCCCCGCCAGGACCTGGGCCAGCGTGCTCTTGCCCGACCCGTTGGGCCCCATGATCGCATGGACTTCGCCGCGCGCCACGGTGAGATCGACCCCCTTGAGGATCTCATTGCCCTCCACCGAGGCATGGAGCCCGCGGATCTCGAGCATCACGTTCTGCGCTTCCCGTTTGCCGGTCATCCAACACTCCCCTCGAGGGAGATCCCGAGGAGGTTCTGGGCCTCTACGGCGAACTCCATCGGCAGCTCCTTGAAGACTTGCTTGCAAAAGCCGTTGACGATCATCGAGACGGCGTCTTCGGCGGAGAGACCCCGCTGCTTGCAATAGAAGATCTGGTCTTCCCCGATCTTGGAGGTGGACGCCTCGTGCTCCATGATCGCCGAGCTGTTGCGGACGTCGATGTAGGGGAAGGTGTGCGCGCCGCACCGATCGCCGATCAGCATCGAGTCACACTGCGAGTAGTTCCGCGCCCCTTCCGCGCCCTTCATGATCTTCACCAGGCCGCGATAGGTGTTCTGGCCGTGGCCGGCGGAGATTCCCTTCGATACGATGGTGCTCTTGGTGTGCTTCCCGATGTGAATCATCTTGGTGCCGGTGTCGGCCTGCTGGCGCTGATTGGTCACCGCCACCGAGTAGAACTCGCCGATCGAGTGGTCGCCCTTGAGGATGCACCCCGGATACTTCCAGGTGATGGCCGATCCGGTCTCGACCTGGGTCCAGGAAATCTTGGAGTGCGCCCCGGCACACAGCCCGCGCTTGGTGACGAAGTTGTAGATGCCGCCGCGGCCTTCGGCGTCCCCCGGGTACCAGTTCTGGATCGTCGAGTACTTGATGGTCGCGTGATCGAGCGCGACGAGCTCGACCACCGCCGCGTGGAGCTGGTGCTCGTCGCGCATCGGCGCGGAGCAGCCTTCGAGGTAGGAGACCGAGCTCCCTTCCTCGGCCACGATCAACGTGCGCTCGAATTGCCCCGACCCCGCCGTGTTGATGCGGAAGTAGGTGGACAGCTCGAGCGGGCAGCGCACCCCCCTGGGGATGTAGGCGAACGACCCGTCGGAGAAGACCGCGGAGTTGAGCGCCGCGAAGTAGTTGTCGTTGGCGGGGACCACGGAGCCCAGGTACCGCTCCACCAGGTCCGGATGCTCGCGCACCGCCTCCGAGAAGGGGCAAAAGATGATGCCATGCTTGGCCAGCTCCTCGCGGAACGTGGTGGCGACCGAGACGCTGTCGAATACCGCGTCCACCGCCACCCCGGCCAGCCGCTGCTGCTCCGCCAGGGGAATCCCCAGCTTCTCGAAGGTCGCGAGCACCTTGGGATCGACCTGGTCGAGGCTGTCGAGCTTGGGCTTCGCCTTCGGGGCGGAGTAGTAGACGATCGATTGGTAATCGATGGGACCGTACTTCACATTCGCCCAGCGCGGTTCCGTCATCTTCTGCCAGGCGCGGAACGCCTTGAGCCGCCATTCGAGCATGAAGGCCGGCTCCTGCTTCTTCTGCGAAATCAGGCGGATGATGTCTTCGTTGAGACCGGGAGGGACCGTGTCCGCCTCCACGTCGGTCACGAAGCCGTACTTGTACGGCTGCAGTACCCGGGCTTCGATCGACGTCATACCGGCTCCCCCCGCGGGGGCACGGCGGACCCACCGAAGGTGATCGCGTACTCGCAGGCGTTGCAGCCTTCCACGATGTGCGCCTTGCGCTCCACCGTCGCCGCCAGCACGGCCTGCAGGAACTTCGCCTCCGCCGCACACACCTCGGGGTAGCGCTCGGCCACGGCGCGAATCGCGCAGTTGTGCTCCGCGAACCGGAACGTTCCCTGTTGCTCGTCCACCTCGGCCATGTAGCCCGCATCGCTCATCGCCCGCGCCACCACCTCCAGCCGCCGCTCGGGCGCCGCGCCGTCCACCTCCTGCTGCAGCTGCCGCGTGAGATCCGCAAAGTGGTCTTCCAGCATCCCGACCGCCGCTTCGCGCCCCTGCTTGTTGGACAACCGGTCGAGGATCCCCGTCAGGGCTTCCTCGTACCGCTTGGGAAACAGCGCTTCGCCTTGGGTCGAGAGCTGGTAGGCATAGGTCGGGGCGCCCACCCCGCGCTGCTCGCGGCCGTAGGTGACGAGCCCCGTCGCCTCGAGCTCCTTCAGGTGGTGGCGCACGGCATTCGCGGACACGCGTAGCCGCGTCGCCAGCTCCTGGGCGGTGAGCGGCTGGGCACGCTTCAATTCGTGCAGCACATCGCCTCGCAGACCCTTGTGGGCGGCGAGGACGGGGTGAGGGTTGCTCATGAGGGGAAATTTCCCTTGACGCGGAGCCTTTGTCAACTAATTCAAAGACAATTTTGACTAATTATAAGGCCAGATGGATAAATGACTTATATATTGTCTGCTGGTCAAAATCAGCCCCTCACTGACGATGGAGACGTTCCGTGTTCGCTCTTACTCTGGCGCTCGCCCTCGGACTCCATGCCGCCCCCACTGCAGCCGCGGACACCGCCGTGTTGCGGCTCGGCAATCGAGCCGTATGGGTCTTCCGCACCTCACTCAGCGTCCACACTCCGGCCGATCGCGCGGCCCTGGCGGCGGATCGCATCATCGAAGCCCTGCACGCCTCGACGCTTGACTCCATCGATACGGCGGAGATCCAGGGAGGGGCCGTCATCGTGCTGAACCGCCGGCCGGTGTTCGGCGTGCTGGCGGCGGACGTGGACACCGCGGCAGGCGACTCTTTGCGGGGAGCGGTCACCCGGGTAACGAGCGATCTGCAGCAGGCAGTGCGGGAGTATCGGGCGGCGCACAGCTGGAGGATCAATATTCGGGCGGCGGTCTGGTCTCTCGGCGCCACGCTCATCTTCGTACTCCTGCTGGGGGCGATCATCCGCTCGCGCCGCTGGTTGCGCGACCGACTGCAGCCGCTGACCGGCGCCGGCCACCTGAAAGACCGACGGGCCTCGGCGCTGCTCCAGGTTTCCCTCGCCCGGTTCGTCAACGTCGCGACCACAGTTCTGGCGTGGGGGATAGGGATCGTCCTGGCTGACCTCTACCTCACGTACGTCCTCACGCGATTCCCCTGGACCCGCCCCTGGGGCGAGTTGCTGGGTGGGTACCTCACCGGGACGGCCGTCTCTATCGGATTGGGCATCGCACGGTCGGTTCCCGATCTGTTCTTTGTTGTCCTCATATTCGGGTTGACCCGCTGGGTGTCGGGTTTCATCCGGAGGATTTTCGAGGGCGTCGCGGCGGGGATCATCTCGCTCCCGGCCATTCACCCGGAAACGGCGATCCCCACCCGCCGCATCCTCACCGTCGTGCTCTGGCTGATCGCCCTCGTGTTCGCCTACCCGCATCTTCCCGGGAGCGGGAGCGACGCCTTCAAAGGGATCAGCGTTTTCGCCGGGCTCGTCGTGTCGCTCGGCTCGACCGGCATCGTAAATCAGTGGATGAGCGGCCTGGCGGTGATGTACTCGCGCGCCTTCCGTTCCGGTGACTTCGTGCGCATCGGCGACACGGAAGGGACGGTGCAGGGGTTGGGTTGGCTGTCCACGAGGATACGCACCCCGTGGGATGAGGAGGTCACCATCCCCAACGCGGTCGTCGTGTCGCAGGGAACCGCGAATTACTCGCGGGTCGCCGAGGGTGGGGTGCTCGTGCGGACGGGGGTGACGATCGGCTACGACGCGCCCTGGCGGCAGGTCCACGCCATGCTGCTCGAAGCCGCCAAGCGTACTCCAGGAGTCCGTCCCTCGCCGGAGCCATACGTGCGGCAATCGGCGTTGAGCGATTTTTACGTGGAGTACCGGCTTACGGTGGTCGTCGACGCGGCGGACCGGCTTGCCATCATTTCCCGCCTGCACGCGAACATCCAGGACAGCTTCAACGAGCACGGCGTGCAGATCCTCTCACCCCACTTCCTGGGGCAGCCCACGCATCCCGTGGTGGTGCCGAAGGAGAAGTGGTACGAGCCGCCGGCGCGGCCCGAGGCCTAGCCCTCGAGGCGGCGCGCCACGGCGAGGAGGCCCGCCGGGCCCAGCAGCGCCCGGGCCAGGGGAAACAGGACTTCATTCTCACGCTGGATGTGGGCGCGCAGGAGATCGACGATCTCCAGGCTCAGCGCGGCACCCCGGTCGGCGTCGCCCCGCTCGAGCGCCGTCTCAAGCTCCCGTTCCAGCCCCCAGAGCGCCTGGTGCTCATCGAGAAAGGGAGCGACCGGCGCGTCGTGGCTGATGAACGGAAACAATGCGCGTTCCTCGGCCTCATTGTGATCCCGCACCGCCCCTCTCAAGAATCCCAGGACCTCGCCCATCGTCCTCAAATGCGCTGCCGGCGGCGTCCCGGCGCCCACGGCCATGGCGGCGTGCTGCAGGCGGGCCAGGGCGGCGAGGGCTTCCTCGTGCTCCGCCTCGAAGCGCCGTAGCGGGTCGCTCACGGCGTCACGACCCAGCGCACGCCCTCCCCTCGCCGCAAATGGTCGAGGCCTTCGTTGATCCGTTCCAGTGGCACGCTGCCGCTCACCACCGGGTCGAGCCGGATCTTCCCGGCTTCGACGAGGGCGACAATCTCGGGGTACTCACCGGCGCCGCAGCCGAGGCTCCCGACCAGCTCCAGCTCGTAGAACATCAGCTTGCCGACGTTGATCGGGGCAGGGTCGTGCGAGAACCCGATCACCACGAGCCGCCCCCCTTTGCGGATCAGGCTGAACGCCAGATCGACCGTCTTGGGGGTGCCCACCACCTCGAACGCCACATCCACGCCGCCGTCGGTGAGCTTGCGGACGGCTTTGTCCGCTCGCTCGCCGGCCGCGGGATTGAGGGTGTGCCGGGCGCCGAGCTCCTTGGCGAGCGCCAGCCTCGCGTCGTTCAGATCCACGGCGATCACGGTCGCGCCCGCCACCGCCGCGCATTGCACGACGTTCAATCCGACACCGCCGCATCCCACCACCGCCACCGTGTCTCCGGGACGGACCTGGCCGCGGCGCTTGACGGCGTGGTAGGGCGTCGAAACGGCATCCGCGATCACGCAGGCGCGCTCGAGCGGGATCCCCGCCGGGACCGCCACCAGCTCCTTGGCGGGAACCGCCAGGTATTCCGCGTAGCCCCCGTCGACATGATTGCCGGGCATCACCAGGTCGGTGCAGAGGTTTTCCCTCCCCGCACGACAATAGCGGCACTGGCCGCAGGCCCAGACGGACGGCGCCAGCACGCGGTCCCCCACCTGCCAGCGGGCGACGCCCGGACCGAGCGCCGCGACCGTGCCGGACGCCTCGTGCCCCAGCACGATGGGTGGTGTCTTGAAGGTGGGCACGCCGTGATCCAGGTAGTGCAGGTCGGTGTGGCAGAGCCCGCAGGCGGCGACGCGCATCAGCACCTCACCCGCCTGCGGGACGGGTTGCGGGACGTCGGTGACGACGAGCGGCTTGCCGCCGCCCTGGTACACCGCCGCCTTCATGAATCCGCTCCGCCGGGAGTCGGTCGCCGCGTGTAAATCACTCGGAACAGTCCCGCTTTCACGAGCCAGCACGATTCGCACTCCTCCCGGAGATCGTCGGGGATGGCGGGCTCGGCCCGCACTTCAAAGCCGGCCCGGGTGTAGAGGTCGACCGCTTCCTGGGCGCGGGCCGCATCGGCGATGAAGCGCCGCTCCCAGCCCTCCTCAGGCGAGGGCACCGGCATCCGTCTGCGCCAGCCGCTCGAGGCGGCGTTGCCCCAGCAGGGCGGCTCCAAAGGCGGAGGTGTACTGGACCAGGTCCCCGGAGGGAACGTTCACCGCCGCGCCGAGGGCGTTCTTGACGACGTCGATCATGCGCTCGAACCGCAGGATCCCGCCGATCAGGGTGAACTCCGGCTCCATGCGCACGCGCTTCAAGAGCTGAACGGAACGGTCCACGAGCGATACGATGGCGCCGTGCATGATGTCGGCCGGTGCCGCTCCCTCCGACAGCTGGTTGATCACCTCGGACTCGGCGAACACCGCGCAGACGCCGGAAATGGCCACGCTCGTCTTGGAGGTCGCGACCAGCGGCCCGATCTCCTCGGTGGAGTAGCCCATGTACCGGGCGGTCTTTTCCAGGAACGCGCCGGTGCCCGCCGCGCACTTGTCGTTCAACCGGAAGCTCTGGACCTTGGCGTCGGCGCCCAGGCGGCTCGCCTTCATCGTCTGACCGCCGACATCCAGAATGGTGCGCGTCCCGGGGAAGAAGCGGGTGACGCCGCGCGCCGCGGCGGTCAGGTCGGTGACCGCCACGTCCCCCATCCCCACCTGGTGGCGGCCGAATCCCGTGGTGACGAGATAGGCGAGGTCCCCTCGGGCAAGACCTGCCTGTCCGAGGGCGTTCTGGAGCGCCCGCTCGGCGGCCTGCGCCAGCTTGAACCCTGTGGGCTCCATCGCCCGGCCCAGAATCGCGCCGTCCGACCCGACCACCACCGCCTTCGTGTAGGTCGAGCCGACGTCGATCCCTGCGGTCCGCGTCATGCTGTCCCTCCCGTCGCCGCCGGGCGGGCGGCCGGCGCGCGCCCCGCCTGGATGCGATCGAGCGCAAACAGCGCGGCGCCGAGCGCCCCCATGTAGTGCGATTCGGCGCCGACGTTCACCGTCAGGCCGAGGCGCTTGTTCAGGGTCTCGACCATCGCCTGGTTCTTCGTCACGCCTCCCGTGAACGTGACCTCGTTCTCAATTCCCACTCGGCGCAACAAGCCGATCGACCGCGCGGCGATCGACTCGTGCACGCCGAGCAGGATGTCCTCGATCTTCTTGCCCTTGCCGAGCCAGGAGAGCACCTCCGATTCCGCGAAGACGGTGCACGTGGTACTGATCTTCACCGCGCGCTCACCGCGCAGGGCGGTGGGGCCGAGCTCGGTGAGCGGCAGGTCGAGGGCCACGGCCGCGGCGCCGAGGAACCGCCCGGTGCCGGCGGCGCACTTGTCGTTCATGCAGAAGTCCACGATCTCGCCCGACGGATGGACCCGGATCGCTTTGGTGTCCTGGCCGCCCATGTCGAGGACGGTGCGGGTCTGCGGGAACATCAGGACGGCGCCACGGGCGTGACAGCTGATCTCGGTGACCTGGGTGTTGCCGAAGGTGACCTTGTAACGCCCGTAGCCCGTCCCCACCACGAACTCGACCTCTTCCTCGGGGATCCCGCCGTCGGCGAGTGCCTGCTGGAACGCCGTTTCGGCGGCCCGCATCACGTTGGCGCCGGTGTCGGTGAGCGCGCGGCCGATGATCGCCCGCCCTTCGTCGATCACGACGGCCTTGGTCTGTGTGGAGCCGACGTCCACGCCCGCTGCGTACGCCATGCCTGTTCCTCCCTAAGCCGTCGCCCCGGCTTGATGGCGCCGGGCGGCGAGGCCTTCGAAGAAGGCGTCGATCCGATTCTTCATCTGGGCTTCCGAGACCACCCGCTTGTCCATCATGTCGGACTCGACGAACAGGCTCGGGACGTCCCGCACCGCCATGAGCGCGCGGCGCGAGTCCGCGAGCCCGGTGGAGACGGTGCGGCAGCTCTTGATCGGGTGGTAGACCACGCCGTCGGCGGAGAAGTCGTCGATCATGCCGGCCAGCGCATTGGTCTGAAAGAACATGCTGTCCATCGCGTCGCGCACGCCGAGCAGGACTCCTTCGGCGAGGCTCTCGAGCGGGCGGGTGAGGTCATAGGTGAATCCGAGGTTCGCGCCACCCGAGGCGAACCACAGGTACGTGGAGTTGACGAACACGCCGCCCCAGTCGCTGAACAGCTCGGAAAAGCGACGGAAGATCGGATAACACGGGACGCCCACAAACAGGAGCCGCCACTTCTCGGTCGTCGCGGTCCCGATCCCCCGGAAGGCCTTGTGGCTCATCTCCTCCACGAGGTCGGTGAAGAACGCCGCGCCTTCCGGGGCGCCCCGGAACCCGTTGGCGACACCCAGGTAGATCGTGCCGTCCGACAACGCGTTGAAGACCGCGGGCCGGCTGCGGTTCAGCTCCAGCACGCGGGCCCACCCCTGATTCATCGCGTTGGCCCAGCCCATGTGCTCGCGCAGGCGGTCGACGTCGAAGCGCTTACCCGATACGCGCTCGCACAACGTGATCAGCTCGGTGAGCTGGCCTTCGACATAGCGACGATCCCGCTCGAAGTCGTCGCCGCCGCGGGGCGAGGCGAGCCCCGCCCCGCGCGATCCGGGAATGTCGAGGGTGAACATCGGCATCCCATACATCCGCTCCCAGATCTCGCCCCATTTGATGTAGGTGTTGCACGCGTTGGTGCAGACGGCGAGCGCGGGCTTGGGAATCTTCCCCATCGGGTGCTGCCCGCCGCGCAGCTGGGTCGCCACGTCGGCTTTGACGTAGCCGCAGATGTCCGGAGAGTAGCCGTAGTTCTCGGCCTCGTTCAGGTACTCGTGCGCGACGCGGCGCACCGCGGCCTGTAGCGAGTTGATCTCGGGAAAGACGATCGGGAAGTCGAAGACGCGGAGCAGCTCGCACAGGCTGCCCATGACGAAGACGTAGGCGGCGCCGCGCTGCTCCTCCGCCGCCTGGGTGAGCCCCTGGAACCATTCCCGGAACAGGCGGGCACCAGCCTCGTTTCCCCGCCCCACTAGGCTTGCATCCTGGATCGCCTGGGTCATAGCTGCCTCAATCGAACAGCAGGTTCTCGACGAACGTCTCGAGCTGGATTTCCAGCGTGTCGAAGCTCGTCATGTTTTCTTCGAATTCCGAGACGAAGTACCGCACGCCGCGCTGGTCGAGCGCGCGGGTGTGCACCACCAGCTCCTCCAGCCCCGGCTCGCACATCTTGGCCGCCATCAGGATCGCGGCCTGGGCCTTGGCCTCCTCCAACCGCTCGAGCAGCATCCGGTCTTTGGGTTTGCGGAGGTCGTGTTGCACCGGGCTGTGCGCCGAGCGCTCGAGGTAGGAAGTCGCGAGCGCGCCGAGCGGGTCCCGATCGATCGGAACGTCCGTCGTCAGCCAGCGCAGGCCGATCAGCAGGTCGTCGTCGACCACGTAGCACGACCGCGCGATCGCCCGCAGCAGGTCGAGGGGCGGCTGCTCGCAGAAACCCCCTTCCAGCACCACGCGGACCTTGTCCTGGCGGGGCACGGCGCGCCGCTCCAAGAGCGGCAGCGCGGTCCGCAGCAGGTCGTTGTGTTCCTCCCGGGGGAGCACGCCACCGAGCGCGACCAATACGTAGGCGTCGTCCGCGGGGAGCTGCCACGGTTGCTCGCGCCGCAGCGCATAGATCCGCCGCAACAGCGCCCGGTTGTCGTTGAACACGGCCAGGGAGCGTCGCAGGTCGTCGTCGGTGATGGGCCGGCCGCCGATCTCCTCGCACAGGTGCCGGACGCGGTCGTATTCGTCGCGCAGGTAGGCGGCCGCGAACGCGGAATTGGGATTCTGCGGGAGATACAGGATGCGGCACGGGTAGGAAACGTTTCGCCCCCACACGCCGGCCAGGTTGCGCGCGGCGTCGCAGATCGGATGAGTGACGAACAGCTCCATCTGCACGCGCTGGGACAGCGCCAGCTCGAGCGATGTCTTGATGATCGAGC
Source organism: Gemmatimonadales bacterium (assembly GCA_035500495.1). GTDB lineage: Bacteria > Gemmatimonadota > Gemmatimonadetes > Gemmatimonadales > GWC2-71-9 > DASTHG01. The sequence continues at coordinate 30,169 of DATJXC010000025.1, read as the reverse complement.
AGAGGTAAGACCCAAAACGCGAGTCGGCCTGGGTGGGCTCGACCGGGGCCCCGCGCACCTTGAACGGGAGCAGGCCGCCGGCGTGGGCGATTTCCTCGGGGAAGTAGACCTGGAAGTGCCCCACCACCTTGCCGCCCTGGTCGCGCCAGCGGCGCACGGTGGGGAAGTCCGTGTCCTCGATCAGCTCGCGCGAGCGATACAGGATCTCGTCGAGCGGCTGGTCGTGCCACTCGGGGAAGACGGGGATCATGCGTGCCTCCAGACGGGCACTCGCTTTTCGGTGAACGCCCGCAGGCCCTCGACGGCATCGTGCGTCGCCATCAGCTCGTGGAGATAGCGATGGCCGGCCTGGCGCAGCGCCGCGTGGCGGGCCTCCGCTCCTCCCTCTCCGCGGGCGCCGCGCAGGGCCCGCTTGGCCACCCGCAAGGCCGCGCCGCTGTGCCGGGCGATGCGCCGCGCCAGCTCCAGTCCCGCTTCGTCCACGCGCTCGTCAGAGACCACTGTGAGCACCAGCCCATGGCGTTCCGCCTCGGTGACGGTCAGCGGGTCGCCGCAATAGACCACCCGTGCCGCGAGCCCCGGTGGCAAGCGCTCGGCCAGCAGCACGCAGGCGGCCGGCGGGAACACCCCCAGCAGGATCTCCGGCTGGCCGAATGACGCGCTCTCACCGGCGACGATCAGATCCACCGGCTGCACCAGCTCGAACCCTCCACCCAGGCACTTGCCACGGACCGCGGCGACCACCGGAAGCGGAAAGGCGTCGATCGCGAGAACCGTGTCGAGGAACTCGGGGATGAGGCTCAAGTGGTGCGGTGGGAGATGCTCCCCCACGTCCGCGCCGGCGGAGAAGTGCTTCCCCGTAGCGGTCAGGAGCAGTACCCGGAGGGTCGGCTCCTCGGCGAGCCGACGCAGCTCATTGCGCAGGCGGGCGAGCAGATCGCGGGTCAGGATGTTCAGCGGCGGGCTGTCCAGAACGACCCGGGCCACCCCGTCGTCGATGGTCGTCATCACGCTCATGCGCTCCTGCCTTCCCCGCTTCGCCCGGCGCCCAGCAGCTGCCCGCCGTCGATCGGCACCACGGTGCCGGTAATGAAACCCGCCGCATCGGCGCAGAGGTAACGCGCCAACCCCGCGACCTCCTCCGTCGTGCCGAAACGACCGAGCGGGGTACGCGCCACAGCGCGCGCGCGCGCGTCGGCGGGGAGGGCCCGCGTCATCGCCGTGTCGATGAATCCCGGTGCGATGACGTTGACGGTCACTCCGTCGCGCGCGAGCTCCTGGGCGAGCGAGCGGGCGAGCCCGACGAGACCCGCCTTGGCGGCCGCGTAGTTCGCCTGCCCGAAGCTGCCGCGCAGGCCGTTGATAGAAGAGATGAAGACGAGCCGACCCGCCGGTGACTCCCGCAGATACGGCGCTGCGACCCGGGCCACCTTGAAGGCCCCGGTCAGGTTCACGGCGAGGACTTCGTCCCATTCGGCGTCGCTCATCTTCCAGTGGACGCGATCGCGCACGATCCCGGCGGCGCAGACTACCCAGTCGAGACCGCCCCGCTCCGCCACGATCTTCCCCACCCCCCGCTCGAGCGCGGGGCCGTCGCAGACGTCGGCGATGAGGGTACTGGCGGCGGCGCCCGGCCCGTCGGGAAATGCCCGGTCCAACGCGGCGACCCAAGCGTCCGCCGCGAGCGCGGTCACGATGGCGCGCCCGATTCCCCGGCCTCCGCCGGTTACGAGAGCCGTGCGCCGCACACGCCGCAGTGGTGGTGCATGGCGGGGAGGTTCTTCGCGCCGCACGACGGACAGTCACGCACGGGAGCGCCCCAGGGCGATTCGGACGAGCCGCCGCTCGCGGCCGTTTCGCGCAGCATGGCGTAGCGGGCGGGACGCTTCTCGGTGAACGCGCGCATTCCTTCGACCGGCTCCCAGGAGGCGTAATGCAGCGCCAACCAGTCCTGGGCGTGGCGCACCGTCTGATGCCAGGCGAGGTCCTTCCAGAAGTTCGTCTGCTGCTTGGTGTAGCGCGCGCACTCGGGGAAGGAAGCGAGCAGACGGCGGGCGAGATCGTCCACGAACTCGTCCAGCCGCGACAGGTCGATGGAATACCCGTCCTGGCCGCGTTGGGCCTTGGTGATCTCGGCCGGGGTGGCCTGCTCGACCCAGGTGTCCCCCTTACGGACCGAAGGGACAACCCAGTTCACGAGTCCCCAGTGGAGGGCGCGCTCAGCCGGTACCGGCTCGTTCAGGAAGAGCATCTCCCGCGCCCGGCGATCACCTACCGCGATCGGCAGCCATTGCGTGGCCCCGCCGCAGGCCACCGATCCGACGTGCGTGCCGACCTGCTTCAGATATGCGTGCTGCGCGATCGCGGAGAGGTCGCACGCGAGCTGGCTCTCGTTCCCCCCTCCGACGGCGATGCCGTTGATCCGGGCGACCACCGGCTTGCCGGTATTCAGGATGCTTTCGATGTAGGCGCGGAACAGGGCCATGTACTTCCAGTAGTCACGCGGCGTGCCGACGTAGGCGTCGGCGTACTCCTTTACATCCCCGCCGGTGCAGAAGGCGCGGTCCCCGGCTCCGGTCAGCACGATCACGCCGACCGCGTCGTCGAAGCTCGCGTCGCGGAACGCAGCGGCGAGCTCTTCCAGGGCGGCGGTCGAGTAGGCGTTGTAGTTGTGAGGACGGTTGATCGTGATGCGGGCCACGCCGTCCGCTTTGGCGTAGAGGATTTCGCGGAAGGCGAAGCTCGCCGGCGGGCGCGAGGCGAAGTGCCGCGGCTCGCGCGCCGGGGCAGTGGGGGGGGCAGTGGTCGTCGTCATACCAGCAGTCCTCGAACGAGAGTGTCGGCGAATTGGGCTCCCAGCTCGGGTGGCCGCACGGAGCCCTGCGGCGTGTACCAGCGGGCGATCCAGTTGATCGCCCCGAGGATGGCGAACACGGCGATCTTGGGGTCGACGGGACGGAACTCGCCGGCGGCGATCCCGGCGCGCACGATGTCGCGCAGCGCCTGCTCGTAGCGATCGCGCGCCGCGATGACTTCGCTCTGGTGCCGCGGGGAGAGCGCGGAGGTTTCGAAGGCAAGGGAGGAGCCTTCCAGGGTATCGGTCATCACCCGCACGTGCTCGCGGATCGCGTAGGCCAGCTGCTCCGCGTGAGTGGGGCGTTGGCGCGCGGCGGCGATGATCCCCGCGACCTCCTCCAGCCCTTCCTGGTGGCAGGCGTAGAGGATCGCTTCCTTGTCGGGGAAATAGTGATACAGGGCGGTTTTGCGCACGCCCAGCAACTCGGCGATGTCGTCCAGCGTCGTGGCGTGGTAGCCCTTGGTGCGGAAGGCATTGAGGGCCGCATGCAGGATTTCGGTGCGGCGACGCTCGCGCTTGGCGCGAACGTGGGCGGTCGGTCGTGGCTTGGCGGTGGTCCCAGGCATTCCCGCTCCCGAGGTAATCGGCCTGGGTTATAATTTAACAGATATTAAATTTTCTACCAGATGGTAGATTTCCGACGCGGAGGCCCGGGATTAGCCGTCAGCATTCAGCGGTTGGAGCTGTCAGCTCTCAGATCTCAGCTGTCAGCTTGATGTCGCCTAACTGTCAATACGCATCCCGATTGATCACCCGGATCAGCCGCTCGTAATCCTCCGGCGTATCGATCGCGTCCACGATCGCCGGATCGTCCACAGACACCGCGTGCAGCTCCGCCTCGTGAGCGCGCAGCACGGCTCGCGCGCCCTCTTGGTCCGCCGCCGTGTTCGTCTGCAGCTCGGCAAAGAGGCGCGCGTCCCAGATGACCGGGTGGCCACGCCGCCCGGCGAATGTCGGGACGGTCACGGCCGCGCGTTCGCGGCGGTAGTTCTCGAGCAGCTGCTCCACCGTCGAGAGGTGGACGTGCGGCAGGTCGACCGGCCAGACCAATGCCGCCGCGGGACGGATCGGGGCAAGCGCCTCCAGGGCCCGGCGCAGGGAGCCGATCTGGCCGCTGGCGGGATCGGGGTTCTCCACGATGATGCAGTCGTGACCGGTGAGCGCGGCGCGAATCGGGGCGGCCTGGGCTCCCCCCCCGACGACGACAACCCTCGTCTTTAGGTCCAGTGCTTCGAAGGCCTCGAGGATCCGCACGATGAACGGCGCACCACGATAGTCGAGCAGCGCTTTGGGCGTGCCCATCCGGCTCGAACTTCCGCCGGAGAGAATGACCCCGGCAACACTCATTCGGTCGTCACCGCGTAACTCACTGGGGAGGCCCCATATAGCACCTTTCCGCGAGGCAGGCAAACCCGTAGAAGCCCCAGTGTTGTGCCGGTCCCGCGGATTCGCCACATTAGGCCCCCCTATGGCTGTTCGCCGTATCCGTCAACTGGGTGATCCCGTGCTGCGGACGCGTTGCCAACGCGTCGCTCAAACCGGGTCCGCCGCCGTGCGCCTCGTCGCGGACGACCTCCGTGATACCCTGCGGGCCGCGCGGGAGAAGTACAAGATGGGCCGCGCCCTGGCAGCGCCGCAGATCGGCGCCCCGGTGCGGGTCGTGGTCGTCGACGTCCCGGGGACGAAGCAGCGCATGACCATGGTGAACCCTGAAATCACCGACGTGGGGTCGGACGACTTTCAGGTGTGGGACGATTGCTTCTGCTTCCCGAACCTCCTGGTCCGGGTGAATCGCGCCTACCAGATCACGGTCGGCTATCAGGACCTGAAGGGAAAGCCGCACACGCTGCAGCTCGAAGGTCCGATGGCGGAGCTGATCCAGCACGAGATCGACCATCTCGATGGGATTCTCGCGCTGGACCGGGCCGCGGGCCTCGACCCGTTCGCGTTTCGCACCGAGTGGGAGAAGCACCACGAGAAGTCCGAGCGGTGGGGTCCGGCGCGGCCGCGCGAGGGCCCCGATATCGAGATCGGGCCTCCCAGCCAGTAACAGCCAACGCGGCGCCGCGTAGTCACCCTCCCGCTTACCGCATAGATTGTTCGAGACAGGGGTGCCCGCCCGAGTTCCGGTGGGCTGAGATCAGACCCTTTGAACCTGATCCGGGTAATTCCGGCGAAGGGAGCCGACCATGTCCTGCGTCACCCAGCTGCATCACGCCCGCCAGGGCACCATCACGCCCGCCATGCGCCGGGTCGCCGAGCGCGAAGCGCTGGCCCCCGAGCTGGTGCGCGACGAAGTCGCCCGCGGGCGGCTGATCATACCCGCCAACGTGCACCACCTCGCCAAGCGCCTCGACCCGATGGCGATCGGGAAAGTGGCCCGGGTGAAGATCAACGCCAACATCGGAAACTCCGCCGTCACCTCGGACATCCAGGGGGAGCTCGACAAGCTGCACCACGCGGTGCACTACGGCGCGGATACCGTCATGGATCTCTCGACCGGCGGAGACATCGACGCGATCCGGCAGGCGATCCTCGACGCGTCCCCGGTGCCGATCGGCACGGTGCCGATCTACCAGGCGATCCAGGGCGTGGGAAAGGTCGAGGACCTGACGGCCGACGACCTGCTCGACATGGTGGAGCACCAGGCGCAGCAGGGCGTGGACTACATGACGATTCACGCCGGGGTGCTGCGCGAGCACGTGGGCCTGGCGCTGGGTCGGGTGACGGGGATCGTGTCGCGCGGAGGCTCGCTGCACGCCTACTGGATGGCCGCGCACAACGCCCAGAACCCGTTTTACACGCACTTCGACCGCGTGCTGGAGATCGCGCGTCGCTACGACGTCACCCTGTCCTTGGGCGACGGCCTGCGGCCGGGGTCACTCGCCGACGCCAACGACCAGGCGCAGTTCGCCGAGCTCACTGTATTGGGTGAGTTGACCGAGAAAGCCTGGGCGCAGGACGTGCAGGTCATGATCGAGGGACCGGGCCACATCCCGATGCACCTGATCGAGGTCAACGTCAGGAAGGAGAAGGCAATCTGTCACGAGGCGCCGTTCTACACCCTCGGCCCTCTCGTGACCGACGTCGCCCCGGGTTACGACCACATCACCTCGGCGATCGGGGCCGCAATGATCGGCTGGTACGGGGCGGATATGCTCTGCTACGTCACGCGCAAGGAGCACCTCGGTCTTCCCAACGCCGAGGAGGTCCGCGAAGGCGTGATCGCTTACAAGATCGCGGCCCATGCGGCCGACATCGCCCGCGGCCGGGCCGGCGCGCGTGAGCGGGACGATGCCCTGTCCCGGGCGCGGTTCGCCTTCGATTGGAACGAGCAGTTCCGGTTGAGCCTCGACCCTGAGCGCGCCCGCGAGCTACATGATGAAGCGCTCCCCGCCGACTACTTCAAGAGCGCCGAGTTCTGTGCCATGTGCGGGCCCAAGTTCTGCTCCATGCACGTGACGCGGGAGATCGAGCGGAAGTTCGGGAAGGAAGCGGCGGCGGAGGCGCGGGAGCCCGCTGCCGCCGGCTGAGATCGATCAGTCAGGGTCGTAACGCCGGCGCCCGCGCAATCGCCTGTTCGATCGCCGCACGAGCCCCAGCCCAGTAATTCCGCGTCCCGAGCGCCGTGCGGGCATCCAACCGCTCCGGCGGACTGGGCTGCACAATGCGCCACCCGTATATGGTGCGGACCAGCAGCACCGTGTCCGTTTCCACTTCCGCCAGCAGCGGCCGGAACCCTTCCATCACCCCGTGCGCCCGCGTCACACTATCCGGCACTTCATATGAAGAAGCGCCGATCACCACGTACTGCACCGGGACCCGCGCAAAGGCTCCTTCAATGATGAGCGGCCTCACGGCGCTGGCCGTGGTGAGCTGATAGGCATCGGATCCCGGCAGGTGGAGCGGGCACAGATAGGCGCTGTCCAGCCAGGCCTGTGTCTCGAGGAAGTCCCCGTGCCCATCCCGAGCCATCAGCTCTCGAACCAGCGCGAGCGGGTCGGGATTGGCCTGGGTCGGAATGAAGCCGCATCGGTCGCCCGTGTCGGAGGGCGAGAGCGTGATCATGGAATCAGAAGGCATGCGGCGCGCCGCCGCTTGAGCCACCTGGTCTGGGGCGGAGTGGGGTTTGGCCTGGCAAGCGAGGGTGGCGGCGAGCAGCAGCCAGCGACGGCGCATGCCGATCAATGTGTTCCCCTTACACCGGTCGCGACAGTCCCCGGCCGGTAGCGGACAACCGACGGCACGCGCAAGTTTCTCCTTGTCTCCCTCCAACAGGTCGCTTCCATGCGTCTGCCCCTCGTAACGGTTCTGCTCGCCGCGTCCCTGGTTCCGCCGACTCTCGCAGCACAGCGGGCGGCCGTTCGCTTCGAAGTCACGATTCCGGCGTCACTCCGTGCCGAACCGGCGACAGGGCGGGTGTACGTGTTCATCACACGGCGCAACGAGGTGGAGCCGCGGCTCCAGATGCACGGCGAGAGCAACGTGCCGCCGTTCTTCGGCGTGGACGTCACGAACCTGACGGCCGACTCGCCCGCCACGATCGACGGGACCACGCTCGGATACCCGATCGAGAGCCTGGCGCAGCTGCCCCCCGGCGACTACTTCGTGCAGGCGCTCCTCAGCGTGTACAGCGAGTTCAAGCGAGCCGACGGACACACCCTGTGGATGCATGACGACCAGTGGGAGGGGCAGGACTTCCTCACCTCCCCCGGCAACCTGGTGAGTGACGCCCGCAAAGTGCACATCGATCCCGCCGCGGCCGACACGATCCGGATCGCGCTTGCCCGGGCGATTGCGCCGATCACCCCGCCCCCAGACACCAAATGGGTCAAGCGGGTGAAGATCCAGAGTCCGATGCTCACCAAGTTCTGGGGCCGGCCGATCTACCTCGGGGCCACCGTCCTCTTGCCGCGGGACTACGATCGCGACACGACGCAGCAGTACCCGACGGTGTACGAGCAGGGGCACTTCAGCCTGCAACCGCCGTTCGGGTTCTCCACCGACAGCATGACCGAGACGCCGGCCCAACGGACCGAGCGGCTGGCGCGCAGCGCTCGGGAGCCGGGGTTCGAGTTCTTTCAGTCCTGGCGCAGCGACAAGTTCCCACGGATGATCGCGGTGACGTTCCAGCATCCCACGCCCTACTTCGACGATTCGTATGCCGTCAATTCGGTCAACAACGGCCCCTACGGCGACGCCATTCTCACCGAGCTGATTCCCTATCTCGAGTCGCACTTCCGGATGATCCGCGCACCGTGGGCCCGCTTGCTCACCGGCGGCTCGACGGGCGGGTGGGAGGCAATGGCGCTGCAGGTCTACCACCCCGACTTCTTCGGCGGGACCTGGGTGCTGTATCCCGATCCCGTGGATTTCCGGAGCTACGAGCTGGTCAACATTTACTCGGATAGCAACGCCTTCGTCTGGCCGGTCTCCGAATGGTTCAGCTACGATGTGCCGGCGGAGCAGGAGGTGACCGGACAGCCCCGGATCACCGTTCGCCAGGAGAGCCAGTTCGAGGCGGTGCTCGGCAGCCACGGCCGCTCGGGGGAGCAGTTCGCCATCTGGGAGGCGACCTTTGGTCCGGTGGGGAAGGACGGCTATACGGCGGAGCTGTGGGACCTGCGCACCGGGAAGGTCGATCACGAAGTAAGCGACTACTTCAAGGCGCATGACTACGACCTGCGCGACTACCTGGAGCGGAACTGGGCGACGCTCGGTCCGAAGCTGCGGGGCAAGATCACCGTGTGGGTGGGCGACATGGATACGTTTTACTTGAACTACGCGGTTTACCGCCTGGAGGAGTTCCTCAATCGCGCGTCGCCGCCCGCCGACGCGCACTTCGAATTCGGTCGCCCGATGAAGCCGCATGGGTGGCAGCCGATCTCCAATGCCGCGATGATTCGGCAGATGGCCGCGTACATCGCCAACCACCGCCCTAATCCAAAGCACTGACCTCGCACCGCTTGACAGCCCCGCGGGGGCGTGCTTTTTTGTCTCACATGTTGAGACAGAATATCACATTGTGATTGCCCCCCGCACCCGTCCGGGTACCCAAGCCGTCGCCCGCGCCGTCGGGCTGCTCAAGGCGTTCTCGGACGCGCGGCCGGCCTGGCGCCTCACCGACCTCGCCAAGACGGCGCGGCTGCACAAGGCGACCGCCCACCGGCTGCTCGCCGCCCTCGAGCGCGAAGGGATGGTGACCCGGGATCCGGCCGGAGACCTCTATCGGCTCGGACCCGAGGCGATCGCCCTGGGCGCGCGGGCCGCCCGGGCGAGCGATCTGCGCGCCCTCGCCCGCCCCAGCCTCGAAGGGTTGAGCGCCGCCACCGGGGAGACCGCCACCCTCGATGTGCCGGTCGAGGGCGACATGCTGATCCTGGACGAAGTGCAGGGCGGCGCGCTGGTCGGCGCCAGCCCTGAGATCGGAACCCGCTGGCCGGCGCACGCGACTTCCACGGGCCGAGCGCTGCTCGCCTGCCTGGGCGATGCCGAGCGGCGCGCGATGCTGCGCGGGCGGCTCACCCGGCACACCGACCGGACCATCACCTCGCCCGTGGTGCTCGCCCGCGAGCTCGCGCGGGTCCGCCGCCAGGGCTACGCCGTCGCGGCGGAGGAGCTGGAGCGCGGGTACGTCGCGGTCGGCGCGGCGATTCGCGATCAGCATGGTCATCCGATCGCGGCGCTCTGCGTGGGCGGACCGGCGCTGCGGTTCGCCGCGGCCCGGCTCCCCGACCTGGGCGCGCGCGTGCGGTCGGCGGCGAACCGCGTTTCGGCTCAGCTCGGGTTTCGGGAGGCCTCATGAACGCCGGCCACGTCACCAACCTGGACGAAGTCCTCGCCGCGCGGAATCTGGTCGGGACGGCCTATCACGAATTCCTGCGGATCCCGGGGCTGTCGGCTGGGGTGTACGTGCTCCCGGCGGGCGCCGAGGACCTGCAACGGCCGCACGCGCAGGACGAGGTCTACCTGGTGCTGCACGGTCGCGGGACGCTCCGCATCGGGGCCGACGATTATCCCGTCACGACCGGGGCGATCGCCTTCGTCCCGGCCACTACGCCACATCGCTTTCACTCGGTGACCGAGGAGCTGCAGGTGCTCGTGTTCTTTGCTCCCGCTGAAACAGCGGAGGGGGCCGGATGATGTTGCTGAAGGAGACCCCGTTCCATTCCCGGACCGCCGCCTTGATGGAAGGCCAGGCGTGGCGGCGCTGGGCCGGGTACGTCGTCGCGAGCTCCTACGAGCTGTCGCACGAGCGGGAGTATCACGCCGTTCGGAGCGCCGCCGCGCTGTTCGACGTCTCCCCGCTCTACAAGTACCTGGTGACCGGACGGGACGCCGCGGCGCTGCTCGATCGCGTCGTCACGCGCGACGTGTCGAAGTGCAAAACGGGCCAGGTGCTGTACACCCCCTGGTGCGACCCGGCGGGGAAGGTCATCGACGACGGTACGGTGTCCCGCCTCGACGACACGACGTTCCGGATGACCGCGGCGGACCCGAACCTGCGATGGCTCTCGCTCAACGCCGCTGGGCTCGACGTGACGCTGACGGACGTGTCCGAGCGCACCGCGGCCCTCTCCCTCCAGGGCCCCAACGCGCGGGTCATCCTGGAGCAGGCCGCCGAGCGAGACCTGAAGGCCTTGAAGTACTTCCGGCTGACCGAAGCCGCGATTCGCGGCACCCCCGTCACCATCTCGCGCACCGGGTACACGGGGGACCTGGGGTTCGAGATCTGGTTCGACGCCGCGCACGCGGTCTCGATGTGGGACACCCTGGTCGAAGCGGGCACGCCCTACGGGCTCACCCCCGCGGGAATGCTGGCCCTCGACATCGCCCGCAATGAAGCGGGGCTGCTCCTGATCGAAGTGGACTATGTATCCGCGCATCACGCCCTCATCGAAGCGCAGAAGTCGTCTCCGTTCGAGCTGTCGCTCGATTGGACCGTCGCGCTCGACAAGGCAGCGCACTGCAACGGCCAGGAGGCCCTCGCGGCCGAGCACGCGCGCGGGGCCGCCTGGCGCTTCGTGGGCCTCGAAGTGGACTGGGAGTCGCTCGAGGCCCTCTATGCTGAGGTGGGCCTGCCTCCGCGCCTGCCCGCGCAGGCGTGGCGGGCGAGCGTGCCGATCTATAGGGCGGGGTGGCAGGTGGGCTACGCCACGAGCGGCTGCTGGAGTCCGCTGCTCAAGCGGTACATCGCGCTCGCGCACCTCGAAGCCCCCTACGCGGCACCGGGGACGCAGGTCCAGATGGAAGTGACCGTCGAGCACCGCCGCCGGCGCGCCGAGGCCACGGTCCGGGCGCTCCCCTTCTTCAATCCCGCGCGGAAGCGAGCCTGACGTGGCCCAGACCTACGACGCGATCGTCATCGGCGGTGGCCACAACGGGCTCATCACGGCCGCCTACCTGGCCCGCGCCGGGAAGCGTGTGGTCGTTCTGGAGCGCCGCGACCTGGTCGGCGGTGCCGCGGTCTCCGAGCAGGTGTTCCCGGGCTTCACCTATTCGGTCTTCTCGTACGTCGTGAGCTTGTTGCGGCCCGAAATCATCCGCGACCTGGATCTCCCACGTCACGGCCTCGAGATCCTGCCCCTGGAGAGCACCGTCACGCCGATGGAAAACGGCGACTACCTCGCGGCTTGGGGGGACGCCGACCGCAGCCGGCGGGAGCTGGCGCGGCACTCCCCGCGGGACGCGGAGGCGATGATCGAGTTCGGCCGGCTGATGCATCACATGGCCCACGCGGTCAAGCCGATTCTCAGCATGGTGCCGCCGGACCCGACCTCGCTCTCGCCCAAAGAGCTGTGGGGGCTGCTCAAGCTCGGTAAGCACTTCCGGGACATCGGGCAGGAGCGCTTCCACGCGCTCTTCAAGCTGATGACGATGAGCTCCGCCGACTACCTGGACGAGTGGTTCGAGACCGACGTCCTGAAGGCCACCAAGTCGGCGAGCGGCATCATCGGCACCTTCCTCGGACCCCGGTCTCCGGGAACGGCGTATGTGCTCCTCCACCATTACATGGGGGAGATCGACGGATCGTTCCGGGCCTGGGGATTCGCCAAAGGCGGTACCGGCGCCATCAGCGAAGCGATCGCCGGCGCCGCGCGGCGGCTCGGCGCCGAGGTGCGGACGGGAGTCGGCGTCAGACAGGTGATCGTGAAGGAGGGTCAGGCCACCGGGGTCGCCCTCGACAACGGGGACGAGCTCCACGCCAAGGTCGTGGTGTCGTCGCTCGACCCGCATCGCAGCTTCCTGAAGCTGCTCGACGAGAAGACGTTGCCCGAAGACTTCGTGGCCGGGATCCGGCGCTTCAAGTTCCGCGGGTCGTCCGGGAAAGTGAACCTGGCCCTGGCCGAGCTCCCGGACTTCACCTGTCTCCCGGGGATCGGGCCGCATCACCGCGGAGCCATTTCGATTTCCCCGTCGGTGGACTACCTCGAGCGCGCGTACGATGACGCGAAGTACGGGGCGTTCTCTCGCCGCCCCTATATGGACATCATCTTCCCCTCGATGATCGATCCGCACATGGCGCCCCCCGGGCGTCATGTGATGTCCATCTTCGTCCAGTACGCCCCGCACAACCTGACGGGGGGATGGAACGAGACGAAGCGCGAAGCGTTCGGGGACGCGGTGGTCGACACACTCTCGCAGTTCGCCCCCAACCTGAAGCGCGCCATCCTCCACCGGCAGGTGATTACGCCCTGGGACATCGAGCGCATCACCGGCCTCACCGAGGGCAACATCTTCCAGGGCGAGCTGGCCCTACATCAGCTCTTCTTCCTCCGTCCGGTTCCGGGCTGGGCCAAGTATCGGACCCCGGTGGCACAGTACTACCAGTGCGGATCGGGTACCCATCCCGGCGGCGGCATTATGGGCGCCTCCGGACTGCTCGCCGCCAAACGCATCCTCAAGGACTGGCGATGAGCCCCGCTCGCTCCCACGACGTGATCGTGATCGGCGGTGGCGTGAATGGGCTCGTCACCGCGGGCTACCTGGCCAAGGCCGGGCGCAAGGTGCTCGTGCTCGAGCGTCGGGAAGTCACCGGCGGGCTTGCCGTCACGGAGGCGGCCGCCCCCGGATTCCAGCTCGACACCCTGGGGCACGATGCCGGATGGGTCCCCCCGGGCATCGCCCGAGATCTGGATCTCGCGAGCCACGGGCTGCGCCTCGTCGTTCCCGAAGCGAGCGTGTTCGCGCCGGTAGGTGATGGCCGCTCTCTGGTGCTGTGGACCGACCCGGCGCGGACGGCCGCGGAGATCGCCCGGAATTCCGGAACGGACGCCGCGGCATGGCCGGGGTTCACCGACCGGGTGGCCCGGCTGGCGGGATTCCTCGAGGGCCTATACGCCGTGACGCCGCCGCGGGTCCCGGACCCGGGCACCCGCGATCTCTTCACTCTGCTCGGGCTAGGACGCCGGCTACGCGGACTTGGCGGCGCGGCGATGATGGAGCTGCTGCGTATCCTCCCGATGTCCGTGGCCGAGTGGTTGGACGACACCTTCACGGACGACCTCCTGAAGGGAACCGTCGGGGCGAGCGGGATCACCCGGATCCTTCAGGGCCCTCGCTCGGCAGGCACCGCGTTTGTGTTGCTCCACCATCACGTGGGGCGTCCGGCGGGAGCGGTCCGCGCGAGCCATCTGGTGACGGGCGGCGTGGGCGCCCTGGGCCGCGCCCTCGCGGCGGCGGCCCGCGGCCTTGGTGCCGAGATCCGCACAACGTCGCCGGTCCGTCGAGTGCAGGTGCGCAACGGGCGGGTGTCGGGGGTGGTGCTCGAGTCGGGCGAGGAGATCGCCGCGTCGCTGGTGGTCTCCAGCGCCGACCCACGTCATACCGTGTTCGACCTGGTGGATCCCGGCGAATTCGAGCCCGAGTTCCTCCGCGCCGTGCGCAACATCAAGTTCCGCGGCGCCGCGGCGACGGTCTCGTTCGGCCTGGCCGAGCTCCCGAACTTCCCATCGCGGTCCGGCGATGCGACCCACCTGCGTGGGGCCATCTCCATGGCGCCGAGCCTCGACTACCTCGAGCGCGCCTACGATGACGCCAAGCACGGGGGCGTCTCGCGGCAGCCTTATCTCGAGGCCAGGATTCCTTCGCTCCTCGATCCGGGAGTGGCGCCGGCCGGCCGCCACGTGATGACGGTGCAGGTGCAATACGCGCCGTATCACCTGAAGCAGGGAGCCTGGGACGATGCGGCCAAGGCCCGTCTGGCGGACCTCGTGACGGATACCCTCGCGACCGTGGCCCCCAACTTCAAGAAAGCCGTGCTGCACCGCCACGTCGTCACGCCGAAGGACCTCGAGGACCGCTACGGGCTGAGTGAAGGCAGCGCCTACCACGGCGAGCTGACGCTGGATCAGATCTTCTTCATGCGGCCGGTGCCGGGTTGGGCCCAATATCGGCTGCCGATCCGCGGCCTGTTTCTCTGCGGCGCCGGGACCCATCCCGGCGGCGGCATCGCCGGAGCGAGCGGCCGCAACGCCGCCCGGGAGATCCTCAGGGAGAAGCGCACATGACCGCGTTCCTGAGCACCGCGGACTCCTACCGCCAGGGGGCCCGCACGCTGCCGGGTCGCTACTACACGGCCGCGGAGGTCCTCAGGCTGGAGCAGGACCGGATCTTTGCGCGGCAGTGGATCGCGGTCGGCCGAGCCATGGACATCCCGCACGCCGGGGACGTCCGCCAGGTCCACGTCGAGGGCGAGTCCCTCATCCTGGTGCGCGATCAGAGTGACACCCTCCGCGCGTTCTACAACGTCTGCCGCCACCGTGGCACGAGGCTCTGTACCGAGCCGCAGGGACGCCGGTCGGAGACGATCCAGTGTCCCTACCACGCCTGGACCTATGCCCTGGACGGGCGTCTCATCGGGGCCCCGCACATGAATGAGGTGGAGGGGTTCGACAAGCGGGATTTCCCCTTGCACGCCGTGGCACTCGCTGAATGGGAAGGGTTCCTCTTCGTGAACCTGGACCCCGGTCCGGAGCCGTTCGCGGAGGCGTTCGCCCCCCTCATAGGGAGGCTCGCGCGGTTCAATCTTCCCGAGCTGGTCACCGTGCGGCGTATCGAGTACGACGTGCGGGCCAATTGGAAATTGATCCTCCAGAACTACTCCGAATGCCTGCACTGTCCCACGATCCACCCCGAGCTGACCCGCAAGCTCCCGTATTTGAGCGGCGCCAACGACCTGGTCGAAGGACGGGTGCTGGGGGGGTACATGCAGATCGCCGCTCCGCATGCGAGCGCGACTCTGAGTGGTCAGAGCTGCGGGCTGCCGCTCGGCGAGCTGCCGGCCGACGACCGGCAACGGGCTTATTACTACACGATCTTCCCGTCGATGATGCTGTCACTGCACCCCGACTACGCCGTCTATTACATGGTGCGCCCGGTGAGCGAGCGGGAAAGCCGGGTCGTGTGCGAGTGGCTGGTGCACCCGGCCTCCCCGGGGTCTCCCGGCTACAACATCGCCGACGCCGAAGAGTTCTGGGATCGCACCAACCGGCAGGACTGGCATATCTGCGAGGAGAGCCAGATCGGCATGGGTTCGCGCGCCTACCGTCCCGGCCCGTATTCGCCGCGGGAGAGCATCCCGGCAGCCTGGGACCGTGAGTACCTGCGCGCGATGAGAGAGCCGGCGGAGGGTTGACCGTGAGGCGCCAGCGTCGGTCATGCCGGCGCGGGGAATATCCGGGCGAGGGCCTTGAGCAGTTGCCCGTCGGGCGACCCACCGTCCGGCGCCTCCGCCAGGACGCCTGCGAACCGGCGGCGCAGCAGGGGATCCCGAACGGCCTGTGCCGCGAACTGCAGCGTCAGCGGCACGAACCACGCCGCGCGACGCGCCCCGGCCCCCACCCGCGCCACCGCCGCATACTGCTCGAACAGTCCCAGCAGAAACGCGGCCTTCGACGGGAATTGGCGGTAGATCGCGCCTTTCGTGAACCCCGCCGCCTCACCGATCTCATCCAGGGTGGCCAACTCAATGCCGTGTTCGGCCACGACGCGGAGCCCTGCCTCGAGTACCAGGGCCCGGGTCTCCGCCTTGCGCTGTTGCCTGGCGATACCCATCGGTATCTATGATACCAACCGGTATCGCAAATGGCAACCAGAGGCGGTTCTCACTGCAGGTTCAGATACCGGTCGGTATCAGACTTCGGATGCGACTCCGCCTGCAGTGATCCCCGAGCACCCAGGGCGGGATTTCCGTCGAGTCGCTCGGCCAGATTGCGGATACCGATGCGTATCTTTGATACCGATGCGAATCGCCACTCTGCGCAGGCCCGGACCCTTGACTCGGTTTCCGCCCGCTCTAGGTTTCCCGCGCGTCTCGTGGCGCCGCGCGTTTCTCCAGGAGTCCTAGCATATGCCGTACATCATTGCCGAACCCTGCATCGGCGTGAAAGACCGGTCCTGCGTGGATGTCTGCCCCGTGGATTGCATCTACGAGGGCGAGGACATGCTGTACATCCATCCCGACGAATGCATCGACTGCGGCGCCTGTGAGCCCGAGTGCCCGGTGACCGCCATCTTCCCGGAGGAAGACACGCCGCCGCAGTGGAAGTCCTTCATCGCCAAGAACCGCGACGCGTTTCAGGGACCGAACCCGCCAGGAAAGCCGCAGCGCAAGGGAGCGTAGTCCCACCTCGACGATCCGCTACTTCGGCAGGGACTCCAGGAATTCGCCCAATACTCGCCCCACGGCGAGCGGCTGCTCTAACGGCGCCATGTGCCCGGCGGACTTGATCGAGTCGAAGCGGGCGCCCGGGATCTGGGTGGCCATCTGGTGCATCACGGCAGGCGCAATCAGCTCATCCTCCGCTCCTCCCAGCACCAGTGTCGGCATCCGGATCTGCGCCAGGTCAGGAGTCGAATCCGGCCGGTCCCGCATCGCCCGCAAGGCCCCCGCGAAGCCCGGCACCGAGGAGCGCAGCATCACTTCCCGCACTTCCGCGACAAGCTCGGGCTGAGCCCTGTGGGTCGCTTTGCCGAGCAGCTTCGGCAGCAGGCGATCGACAACCGCCGCAACCCCCTCTCGCTCGGCCAAGCCCGCCTGCTCGTCGCGGACCTTTCGGCCCTCGGCGGTATCGGGCTCGGCCTTCGTATCGCACAACACCAGTGCCCGGATCCGCTCCGGATGACGCCGCAGCAGCTCGAACACGATGTACCCGCCCATCGAGAGCCCGCACACCACCGCGCGGCTGGCCCCCCCGACCGCGTCGAGCACCGCGATCAGATCATCCGCATAACGGCCCATCGAGTAGGCCTCGGGATGGGGCGGAGCGGTAGCGCCCCCGAAGCCGCGCAGGTCCGGCGCGACCCGTTTCCACTTGGTGAGCCCCGCCATCTGGTGCCGCCACATCGTGTGATCCAGGGGAAATCCGTGGACGAAGAGGATGATGTCGCCCTCGCCGCGGACTTCCACCGGCAGCGTCGCGCCTCCCTTCCCGGTCTCCACGCGGAGCAGCTCCGTGCCCTTCGCGACGCGGGGCCCGAGGAAATTCCCCACCTCCTCGGGGATCGGCGCCGGCCGGCCGAGCGGGTCGACACACACGAACACGAGCTCCGCTTCGCTGACCTGCGCGCCGTCTTTGAGACGGGTCGCGGTGTGACGCAGCGAAAAACTGGTGGTGCCACGCCGCGTGACTATGGTTTCGATCCGCAGCACGTCGGCGGGATAGACTCCGGCGTGATACTCGATACTCGCCTTTCGGACGGCGGGCCAAACGCCGCTCCGTCGGAACAAATCCATCCCGGGACCCTTGGCGAGCGCGTCCCAGCGCGCCCGCTCGTACAGGGCCAGGAACGACGCCTCATTCAGGTGACCGAACGCGTCGCATTCGAAGGGGTAGACGGTCAGCTCGACCGTGGGGAAAGCGTTCACGCGGCAAACGTATCGTGCCGGTCGTATCTTTGCATCTGACCCTCTAGACCCCGAGCCCCACCATGCTGGTGCCAACCGACTACATCCGTCACGCCGCCCGCGCCGCGCGCAAGTGCGCGGGAGACCCGTTCGGCGGCCCTCCGCAGCCCCCCGACCCGGAGTTCTACAAGACTTTGGCGAAGGCGTTCGAGGAAATCGCCACAGGACTCGAGCAGCTCGGCAAAGTGGAGTGACCGATTATCGCTACGTAGACGCCGGGCCCGCCCTCGCGCAGCTCCTTGCGGGGTGGGGCGCGGAGTCGCTGGTGGCGGTCGATACCGAGGCCGCGAGCTTTCATCGCTACGTCGATCGCGTCTACCTGGTCCAGCTGTCGACGCGGCGCGAGACCGCGATCATCGACCCACTGGCCGTCGACCTGGCCCCCCTGGGCGTTCTGCTCGCCGATCCCGCCGTGGAAAAGATCTTTCACGACGCGGACTACGACCTGCGAACTCTCGATCGCGACTACGGCTTCCGCGCACGCGCGCTGTGGGACACGCGCATCGCGGCTCAGCTTACCGCCGAGCCGGCGATCGGGCTGAGCGCGCTGCTGGAGAAGCACCTGGGCGTCCGGCTCCCCAAAGACTACCAGAAGGCGGACTGGTCGTTACGGCCGCTCTCGCCGGAAATGCTCGCGTACGCGGCCGACGACACCCGGCATCTTCCGGCGCTGCGTGACGCACTGCGCGATCGCCTCACGACGTTGGGGCGCCTCGCGTGGGCCGAGGAGGAATTCCAGCGTTTGGAGGACCTGCGCTGGTCCGGCCCCGGTCCCGACGGTGCCGAGGCCTACCTGCGCATCAAAGGCGCGAAGGCGTTGCAGCCCCGACAACTCGCCGCGCTGCGCGCGTTGTGGGTCTGGCGGGAGAGCGTCGCGGTGGCGCAGGACAAGGCCACCTTCCGCATTGTGGGGAACGACGCCCTGCTGGGCCTGGCGCGCGCGCTCCCGGCGGACGCGGCGGGGCTCGCCCAAGTGCGGGAATTGCCGCCGGTGCTGGCACGCCGCCATGGAGCCCCACTCCTGGGAGCCGTCGCGGAGGCGATCGCCCTGCCGGAATCGGAACTGCCACGCCTCGCGCGGGCGCCGCGACTGGCCAAGGACCCGGATTGGGACGCCCGCATGGAGCGCCTCAAAGCGGCGCGGAATCGCGTGGCCCAGGAGCTGGCGCTCGATCCGGGCGTGTTGTGCGGAAAGTCGATCCTCGAAGCCGTCGCCCGCGCGCGCCCGAGCGACCGCGCCGGGCTCGAGCGGATCCCGGAGCTGCGACGCTGGCAGGTGACGGTATTGGGGGACGTGCTGCTGACGGCGATCTAGAATCCCATCATCGCGCGGATCTTCGGGTCGATCCGCTCGGGCGTCCAATAGGGTTCCCACACGATTTCGATATCCACGTCCTTCACGCCTTCCATCGGGCGGATGGTCTTGTGGATGTCGTTCATGATCATCGGTCCCGCCGGACATCCGGGCGACGTGAGCGTCATCCGGATCGACACGTTGCCCTCATCCACCTCGACATCGTACACCAGGCCGAGGTCGATGATGTTCAGATTGAGCTCAGGGTCCTTGACGGCGCGGAGCGCTTCATGCACCGCCTCCGTCGTCGGGGCCGTCGTCGTCATGCCTTTGACCTCCACGGGGCCAACCTATCCCCTGCCTTCATGGGAGGGGAGTCCCCGGACGGCGCAATGGCGCCGTTCCGCCACATGTCGATACACCCGCCGGGCCAGAGGACGTACTCCCGGCAGATCAAACCAGGGCGCCAGCCACCCTCTCCCGGGGAGCAGGCGCAGCAGCTCGGGGATCGCGTCGGCGCCGGCGAACACCCGGCCATCGGGAAACACGAGGTGCATCGCCGCGGCCAGCGCCGGTAGCTCGATCCCGAAAGGCGCGACCGCGTCTTCGTCCTGAAACGGCACGAGCGTCACCCGGTGTTCCCGGTCCCAGGCCGCCACGCGCGCCACGGCGGCGCGGCAGAGACCGCACGCGCCGTCGTAGATGAGGGTGGGGCTATCGCGACCCGGCAGACTCCGCATCACTCGCCTGAGCCGCTGCGTCCGCCAGCGCGCCTCGCACCTGCTTGAGGATGGTGAACGGGCGTCGCGCCCGGGGAGCGAACGCGCGATTGGTGAGCAGGATGACGAACAGGTCGCGGTCGGGATCGATCCAGAGGGACGTCCCGGTGTATCCCGTGTGCCCGAAGCTGTGGGCCCCGAACCGCTGCCCCGCGCTGCTCGTCGTCTCTCCGGTGGGGGTCATCTGCCACCCCAGCCCGCGCGCCTCGCTCTTCCCGCCGAACCATGCCGAACGGGTGGTGAACTCCCGAACCGTCTCCGCGCGCACCAGGCGTCGCCCGTCGGCGGTCACGCCGCCGCGCAGGATGAACTGCGCGAATCGCCCCAGGTCCCGCGCCGTCGAGAAGAGGCCGGCGTTGCCGGACACCCCCCCCAGCTTCGCCGCGCTCGGATCGTTGACCTGGCCCGCGATCGGATGGCCGTGCCAGAGGTTCGTGGGGGCCGTCCGCGCCACCTCGGAGGGGGGCGGCCGGTATCGTGTGTCGGCCATACCGATCGGCACGAAGACCTCGCGGGTGCAGAAACGGTCCAGCGGCTCTCCGCTCGCGCGCCGCACGACCTCGCCGGCCAGAATGGCGTTCAGATCGGAGTAGACGACGCGGGTACCGGGCGGCACGCGCGGCGTGGCGGCGAACACCTTGCGCCACGCCGCTGCCGAGTCGCTGGCATGCGGCAGGGACGTGTCCCCGGAGGCCAGACCGGAGGTGTGGTTGAGCAGCATGCGCACGGTGATTCCCGAAGTTCCGCTTCCATCAAACTCGGGGATGTACGTCCGCACGGGCTCGTCCAAGCGGACCCGGCCGCGATCCAGGAGGATCATGAGCGCCGTCGTCGTCGCCACCACTTTGGTCATCGACGCGATGTCGTACAGGGTCCGCTCGGCACTCGCCCTCGATCCCTGCGGCGACCAGGTCAGTGCGCCATAGCCGCTGGCAAACCGCACCGTGTCGCGCCGCCCCACCACTAGTGCCCCGCCGGGGTAGGCGCCGCGCCGGATACCGTCTTCCACCAGTCGATCGAAGGTGGCGGCATCGAAGTGCGCGGTCGGGGGCGGAGCGGGGGGCGTGGTGACTGTGCCGGCGGCCGCCTGGAACACCAGAAGAGAAACCGCTAGCACCAGATTCCCGGAATCCGCCGATCGCAGCTTGGGCAGCGGCCATCCGGCCCGATGTGCCGCTGGAGGATGCGGTAGCCGGAGCGCTCGACCAGGAGGTTGCCGCAATCGGGGCACCAGGTGTGCTCCCAACGCCCCACGCGGCCCGGGAGGTTGCCGGCGTAGATGTAGCGCAGGCCGGCCTGGGCGCCGATCTCGCAGGCGCGCATGAGGTCTTCCACCGTGGTGTTGGCCGAGTCGGTCATCCGGTAGTCCTGATGGAACGCCGTCACGTGCCACGGAATGTCGGGGGAGACGCCGGCCAGGTACTCGGCCGCCGCCCGCAGCTGCCGCTCGTCGTCGTTGAATCCCGGTACGACCAGCGTCACCACCTCGAGCCAGAACCCGCGCTCGTACACCATGCGAATGGCATCCAGGACGTGCTCCAACACACCCCCCAACTCGCGATAGCGCCGGTCGTCCATCGCCTTGAGATCGATCTTGTAGCAGTCGGTCCAGGGCCGGATGTAATCCAGCACCTCCGGCGTGGCGTTGCCGTTGGAGATGAACGCCGTGCGATAGCCCTGCGGGTGCGCCACCCGAAATACGTCCATCGCCCATTCGGCGGTGATGAGCGGCTCGTTGTACGAGGACCCGACGACCCGGGCGCCTTCCCGGCGGGCGAGCCCGACCAGTTGCTCCGGCGTCACGTCGGTCGGCATCACCCCGGCGGTGCCGTCGCGCAGCGCCTGGGAGGTCAGCCAGTTCTGGCAGTACCCGCAGTGAAAATCGCAGCCCAGCATCCCGAAGGTGAGCGTGTCGCTCCCCGGGAGGACGTGGAAGAACGGCTTCTTCTCCGTCGGATCGCACTGCAACGCGGCGACGTAGCCCGCCGGGACGTACATCGTCCCCTCCCGGTTGAACCGCACCTTGCAGATCCCGCGGCGACCGGGCTTCACGAGACAGCGATGCCCGCAGGCGAAGCAGCGGACCGCTTGGTCGGGAAGCGCCTCGGTGAGCTCCGCGGGACGCACCCGCGCGTCGAGGAGCTGTACGAGCGGCGAGGTATCCCGGTCGGGGGAATGGGTGAGCGCGGAGGCGATGACGCGGCGAACCATGTATTGAACCTGCCTGCCGGGAATCTACATCGGTGGGCGGAGGTCAGTCACTTCAAGCTGCCGGGCACGAGCTGGTAGAGGAGCAGCGCGGTCTGCACGTCACGTCGGGAGAGGTCGCGGGCGCCCCCGGTCGCATACATGATGTCGGTGGAATCCGAGCTGTGGTTGAGCCCCAGGAGATGCCCGATCTCGTGGAGCGCCACGACCCGGACATCGTCAGGGCCCAGCGGCTGTCCCTTCGGGTCGAACGTGGCGATCGTGATGATGCCGCTCTGCAGGTGCCCGTCCGCATCCCACGTTACGTCGGTCTGCCCCGTGCGCTCGGTCGCGAACTTCTTCAGCCAGCGGAAGCGGACCTCGGCATTGTCGAGCGAATCGGAAACGAACGTGAACCGCACGGGGACGCCGGTGCCCCCCCAGCGCTGAAACGCGGTTCGTACCGCGTCCAGAAAGGCGGGCTGGAAGTTGGCGACGGTGTCCGGCCCCAGGTACACGCGGACCGGCTCGCTCACTCGGTTGTCCCACCGGTGCAGTGACGAGTCCTGGGACGCGGCGACGATCTCGTTGAGGTATGTCACCCCGGCGCTCTGCCGGATGCGGCGACGCGTTTCCGCGCGCGCGAGGAGGTCATAGTAGCCCGGACCTGAGGCGGCGGCGTCACTGCCCTGCGTCGCTGCCCCGGAGCGCGGCGCGGGGGCTGGGGTCGGCCTCGCGGTCTCGGACCGCGTCACGCTGGGTGGCGGCGTCGCCGGCTTCGCCCGCGTCGGCGTGGAAGGCGCGAGCTTGGCGACCAGATTCCAGGCGACGGCGAGTATCAGCAGCGAGGCGGCCCCGCCGACCAAGCGGGTGCGGGTGCGATCGTCCACGCGAGGAATATGCCGAAGCGCGCGTCCGGGCCGCTAGCTTTGGACTCTGGCAGCCTCTATGATACTGGCCTTCTTATGGTTGGCCGCTAGGTGATCAAGCTCCCCTCCCGCTTCCTGGTCCGCTTTCGCTGGGGGGTCATCGCGGCATGGGGAGCGCTGGCTCTGCTCTTCGTGCCTCGCGCCTCGCGCGTCCAACGAGTGCTGGCCCTCCGCGGCGGTCCCGAGCGCGAAACCGAGTCGAAGCGGGCGAACGATCTGATCGATCTCCAGTTCCCGAGCCCCCTCGGGGACTATTTCGCCATCGTGGTCCGCGGGCCGGTGCGGGTCACCCAGCATCGGTTTCGCGAGGTGCTCGACACGCTCGACGCCGCCGCCGCCCGCGAACCCTACATCCATCGCGTGGTCTCGCTGCGCACCCTGACCGGCGCGGCCGGCGCCGTCGCGGAGTCGGCGTTCGTCAGCGGCGACAAACGCACGACCTTCATCCTGGCGGCCCTGGCGAAAGACACCACGGGCGACCTCACCCACGACGTCGTGCCGAGCATCCGTGCGGCGGTCCGGGACGCCCTGGCGCGCGTCCCCGGCGGCACCGGCTTCGACGTGAAAGTGACCGGCACCCCCGCACTCGACCATGATGTCCGGGCGATCTCCGGTGAGGACACCGAGGAAGGCGAGCGACGGGTGCTGCCGCTCACCCTCGCGGTGCTCGTCCTCGCGTTCGGCGCCCTGGTGGCCGCCCTCCTGCCGATCGCGGTCGGCGTGCTCGCCATCACCATCGCGCTCGGCCTGGTCACGGTGGCGGCTCAGTTCCAACCCATGTCGGTGTTCGTGCTGAACATCGCCACCATGGTGGGGCTTGGCGTCGGCATCGACTATTCGCTGCTGGTCGTCACCCGGTTCCGTGAAGAGCTGAACCGCGGTCTGTCCCCCACCGACGCGGCCGTGCGGACGATCGATACCGCGGGCGAGGCGGTGATCACGTCGGGGATGACGGTCGTGCTGGGGTTCGCTGCCTTGTTGACCACGCCCCTCGTCGAGACTCGCTCCGTGGGAATGGGCGGGCTTTTCGTCGTGACCGTGGCGGTGCTCCTCGCCGTCACCTTTCTCCCCGCCATGCTGGCGATCCTGGGGCGCAACATCGACCGTCCCCGCTGGCTCGCGCGGCCGCTCGCCAGGATCCACGCCCCCACGGGCTGGGAGCGCTGGGCGCGCTGGCTGGCGCACCGGCCGTGGCGGGCCATCGCCATCGGCGGCAGCATCATCGCCGTCCTGACCCTCCCGCTCAGCCAGATCCGCATCGGTGTCCCGGCCCGCAACTGGTTCCCGCCGCGCTCGGAGTCGGGCCAGGGCCTGGCCCTGCTCCGCGAGATGGGGGCGAACGGCCTGATTCTCCCCACTCGTTTGGTAGTGGTCCTGTCTCCCGGTCAATCCGCGTTGCGGAGCCCGGCACTGCTGGGCCTCAAGGCCCTGGGGGATTCACTGCGCCGGGATCCCCGGGTGAAGGACGTCCGCGGCGTGGCGTCGATCAAAGCGCGGATGTCCGGGTTCCAGCTCGCCATGTTCTATAGTGATCCGGACGGCGTGCGGGCGCGCTACCCGGATTTTTTCACCGCGTATCTCTCCACCGACTCCCGCACGACGCTGGTCGATGTGATTCCCGCCGACAGCGTCTCACTCACCGGCATGATGGGACTCGTGAACCGGGCGCGGACGGTCATCGCCCACGGCATCCGCGGGCTCGAGGGATCCCAGATCCTGGTGGGCGGCTTCGCGGCATCGAGCGTGGACCTGCAGGCCGATCTGCTCGACCGGTTTCCGACCGTGGTCCTGCTGATCCTGGGCACGACCGCCATCATGTTATTCATCGCCTTTCGCTCTCTCCTGGTTCCGCTCAAGGCCGTACTGCTGAACTGCCTGTCGGTGGGAGCGGCGTTCGGCGTGACCGTCCTGGTGTTTCAACACGGCTATGGCGGCAGCGTGTTCGGCCTCGAGGGTCCGACCGAAGCGATCTTCGTGGTGGTGCCGGTGCTCGTGTTCGCGACGGTATTCGGTCTCTCCATGGACTATGAGGTCTTTCTGCTGACGCGGATCAAAGAGGTCTTCGACAAGACGGGGCGCAACGACTTCGCCACCATGGAAGGATTGTCCGCCACGGCGTCCACCATTTCCTTCGCCGCGGCGATCATGATCGCGGTATTCGTGGTGTTCGCGTTCGCGCGGGTGCTGGCGGTGCAGCTCATCGGCTTCGCGCTGGCGTTGGCCGTCCTGTTCGACGCCACGATCATCCGGATGGTGCTCGTGCCCGCCATCATGCACATCGCCGGCCGGTTCAACTGGTGGCCGGGCGTCAAACTCCGCCCCCCGGCGGACGACGACTAGGCGCTCTCTTCCCCCGCCTCCCCCGTCAGCCCTTCCAGCCGTTCCAGTCGCGTTCCCCACACGTCCCAATGCCAGGCCCGGACCCGGACCCCGCTCCGGGGATCCTTGAGCGGCTTGAACTGCAGCCACGCGGGGTGCAGTCCTAAAATCCGACCGACCGCGAGCAACGCATCGCGATCCGCCGAGACCAGGTGCGCCATGGGATCGCCCCGCAGGCGGTAGCGGTGAAACCAAACGCCGCCATCGAGAGCGAAACACATTCCCTCGCGGCGGCGTGAAAAGGTGCGCCAGGTCGGCGTTACTGGCAGGCGATCTTGCCCTCCTGATTGGCAGGTCCGAGCGGGGCCGCGTTGCCATTGATGACGTAACACTTGATCGGCGTTTGCGAGTGGACCGCCGTGGCCGACCAACCGCCGGCGGTCGCGGTGTTGATAGTGATGGTCACGTCGCTGGACGTTTTGAAGTTGTTCATAGCGGCCAGACTGCTCGTGTATTTCAGGCTGTCGAACAAGAACGCTTCCTCAGCAGTTTCGAGGTTGCGCAGGTCCGACTTCATCTGCGTGAGGTACGCCTTCTCTTTCGTATTGGCGAACTTCGGGATCGCGATCGACACGAGAATGCCGATGATCACGACCACGATGAGCAGCTCGATCAATGTGAAACCACGCATGGACCGCACAAATCCCCCCTGGGGCCGACGGGCGCCGCACTATCGGCCGGCGCTGCAATACTGGCCCTGGGCTGGCGGTTGTGCAAGACCTATGCTCACCCCTTTGCATCGACCCAATTGCTTCCCAGACCGACACTTACAACCAAGGGGACCCGCAACGAGGCGGCCGACTCCATATGGCGTTTTACCAAGCCCGTCGTGCGACTTTCCTCTCCCTCCGGGACCTCCAGCACCAGCTCGTCGTGTACCTGCAGCAGGAGACGGCTGGCCAAGCCATCGGCTCGCAGGCCCTGGTGAATCCGGATCATGGCCACCTTGATCAAGTCGGCGGCCGAGCCCTGGAGCGGGGAGTTGGTCGCGGTCCGCTCGCCGAACGAGCGGATATTGAAGTTCCGGTCCTTGAGCTCCGGGATGTAGCGGCGGCGGCCGAACAGCGTTTCCACGTACCCCTGGGTTCGGGCCTCGGCCACGGTCCGGTCGAGCCAGGCGCGCACCCCGGCGAACCGCTCGAAATATTGCTTGATGAACGCCTTGGCCTCCTCCACGGCGATCCCGAGCTGGCGCGCGAGCGCATTCGGGCCCTGCCCGTAGATCGTGGCGAAGTTGATCGTCTTGGCCCGTGCCCGCATCTCGGGGGTGACTCGGTCCTGGTCCACCCCGAAAATCAGCGCCGCGGTCTGGCGGTGAATGTCGCCGCCGCGCTCGAACGCCTCCACGAACCCCGGGTCGGCCGAGAGATGCGCGAGCAGACGCAGCTCGATCTGTGAGTAATCGGCCGTCAGGAGCTGGCTGCCCGGGGGGGCCACGAACGCCCGCCGGATCGATTCCCCGCGCGGAGTCCGAACCGGGATGTTCTGCAAGTTGGGCTCGGCCGACGACAGCCGGCCCGTGGCCGCGCCCACCTGGTTGAAGCTCGTGTGGATGCGCCCGGTCTCCGGATCGACGTGGGCCGGGAGCGCGTCCACGTAGGTGGACTTGAGCTTGGACAACTCCCGGTATTCCATCAGCAGCCGGGGCACCTCATGCCCCATGTGCGCGAGCTGCTCCAGCACATCCACGTCGGTCGACGGCCCCGTCTTGGTGCGTTTGATCACCGGCAGCATGAGCTTCTGGAACAGCACCGCGCGCAGCTGGGGCGTCGAGTTGATGTTGAAGGAGGTCCCCGCGGCGACCGCGATGCGTCGTTCCAGCTCGGCCAGCTCCGACGCATAGGCCCGGCCGATTTCCGCGAGCAGGGCCCGATCGATGAGCACCCCGGCCCACTCCATATCCACCAGGACGGGGATGAGCGGAATCTCGATCGCTTCCAACAACGCTTGAACCCGGTGTGCTTCCAGCTCCGGTTGAAACGCGGCGTGCAGGCGTAACACCGTTTCGCTGTCGTCACAACAGTATCGCGCGGCATCGGCCACCGGCACTTCGGCGAAGGGTCTGGGGCTCCTGGTGCCGGTCAGTTCGGCGTAGGTCCGCAGCTTGAGGGTGAGGACTTCACGCGCCAACTCGTCCAGGCCGTGAGAGCGGCGCCCGGGATCGAGGACAAAGCTCGCGAGCATCGAATCGTACCGCACCCCGGAGAGCTCGACGCCCGCGCGTCGCAGTACGAGCCAATCGTACTTGATGTTGTGCCCCGCCTTCGGCACGAGCGGATCCGCCAGGAGAGCCCGGAGCGGCGCGAGGACGGCGCTGTCCAGCGGAGGCAGGTTGCGTGGAGGAACACCCCCGGCCAGCTCCCCATCGGGTGCGACGTGCGCGAACGGCAGGTACCAGGAGGTCCCCGGCGCGACCGCGAGCGAGAGGCCGACCAGCGTGGCGCGCATCGGATCGAGCGAGGTGGTCTCGGTGTCGAGCGCCACGAGTGGGGCGCGCCGGCACGCCTCGATCACGTCGGCGAGCGCCGCGGGGTCGTCCAGCAGCAGAGCCGGCGGTCCGGCCGGAGCGGATACCGGCACGGCGAGCGCGACGTCCACCGGTGGCGACGCCTCGGCCCGCATCGGCTCGAGCCTCGAAACCAGAGAGCGGAACTCGAGCTCCAAGAAGATGGTCTGGAGGCGCTCCACGTCCGGGGGGGCTTCGCGCAACGCGGTCAGATCCAGGGGGACCGGCACGTCGCGACGGATGGTGACGAGATCCCGTGACAGGCGCGCCAGGTCCTCGTGCGCCAGAAGGGCCTCCCGCGCCCGCTTGCCGGGAATGTCCGGCGCGCGTGCCAGGATCGCGTCGAGGCTGCCGTAGGTGCGCAGCAGCTCGACCGCCGTCTTCTCCCCGATCCCTTTCACCCCCGGGACGTTGTCCGAGCTGTCACCGACGAGGGCGAGATAGTCGATCACCTGGCTCGGGGGGATTCCGAAGCGCTCCGCCGCGTTCGTTTCATCGACCCAATGCTCCTCGACGGCCGCGGGTCCGCCGCGGCCGGGATTCAGGAGCACGGTATTCGGACCGATGAGCTGATAGAAATCCTTGTCGCCCGAAACGATCACGGCCTGAAGACCGTGGGCGGCCGCCGCGGCGGCGAGCGTGCCGATCACGTCATCGGCCTCATAGCCTTCGACGCCGATCACGGGGATCCCGAACGCATCGAGGATCTCCCGGATGCGCTCCACCGAGCGGTCGAAGTCCTGCTGCAGCTCCTGATCCAGCTTCTCCCGGGTCGCCTTGTACTCTGGATAGGTCCGGTGTCGGAACGATTCCCCCACGTCCACCACCCAGCCGAGATACTCCGGGTGATGCCGCTCGCGAAGACGCAGCAAGAAGTTGGTGACGCCCCAGGCGGCGGACGTATTCTCGCCCCGAGCGGTCGTGAGAGGACGCGCGATCATCGCGAAGAAGGCGCGGTAGATCACCGCGTACCCGTCGATCAGGAACAGGCGTTCGCGTGCGGCGGACATCGGGCTGGAAGATAGAGGCTGCAGCGGAATCAGGGCGCGGCGTACAAGGCGCGATACAGCTCCCGATTGCGCAGGACCCCACGGACGTAGCCCCGGGTTTCCGGGTAAGGAATCCGCTCGATGAAGCGATCCGGATCGGCGGCGCCGGCCCGGGCCAGCCAGCGCTCCACCGGACCGGTCCCCGCGTTGTACGCGGCCACGGCCGCCTCGACGCGCCCGCCATACCGCTGCAACAGCTCGGCCAGGTGGGCCGCCCCGAGATGCAGATTCAGATCCGGGACGGTGATCCATTCCGGATAGAACGCGATGTCCAGTCCCCGCGCGGTCATCGCCGCGGTTCCCGGCAACAGCTGAGCCAATCCTCGGGCGCCGGCGCGTGACAACGCCTCGAACTCGAACGTGCTTTCCTGACGCACCAGCCCCGCCAGGAGGAACGGATCGAGCCCAAACTCCCCGGCTTCGGCTTCGAGCGCCGCCCGCTGCGGAAACGGGTACACGGCGCGCCACACGCGGGAGTCGGCGGCGACGCGCGCGGCCGCCTGCCAAGCCAGCCGCACACCGGCCGAGCCCCACCCCCGCGCGCTCAGGCCGGCACTCCAGCTCAGCAGCTCCTCCGCATCCCCCGGCGGATGCGCAACCACCGCATGCGTCTCCCGCAGCGCTTCGGAGTCCAGGCCGGCGAGCAAGAGCGTGTCGAGCCGAGCGAGGGCGACCACCACCGCAGGGACCACCGGGAGCGTGTCATGCGAGAACACCGGTGGGGCCAGGTGAAGCTCGCGCCGCGCGCGCAGGCCGTAGTACCCGAGCGAGTCCTCGCGCGCCAACCCTCGCCACACCGTATCGGCGCCAGTGGAGTCGCCGCGGTCGCGCGCCAGTCGGCCCAGCCAGTACCGCGCCGCGGTCCGCTGGAGTCCGTTCGCACTGATTTCCGCGCGATACCACCCGGCGGCGCTGTCGATCAGCCCGCGTTGCTCGGCCCATGCGGCCAGGCGGAACCGCGCGGTGGACGTGCGCGGATCCACGGGATAGCGTGTCGCCAGATCCCCGAACTTCGCGGCCGCCCCCGCCAAGTCACCGCGCTCGGCCAGGACGTCGCCGGCCAGATAGAGCGCCGTCGGCGCGGCACTATCCGCCGGATAGGTCTCGGCGAATCCCGCCAGCGCCGTGACGGCCCCGGGATCGCCGAGCCGGGTCAGCACCCGTGCCCGGCGATAAATCGCCAAGGCCATGGTCAGGGAATCGCGCGCGGCCAGCCGGTAGGCCGCCTCGGCGTCGCGCGGCCGTCCGGCCGCGAGTTGGAGATCGCCGACCAGGAGGAGG
>DATJXC010000024.1:0-25730 GCA_035500495.1 Gemmatimonadales bacterium | reverse complement strand
CTCGGCCCGCCCTGGTGGTGAAACTGGTAGACACGCTGTCTTGAGGGGGCAGTGCCGCAAGGCGTCCCGGTTCGAATCCGGGCCAGGGCATCGCAAGTCTGGACGGCCGCGGGGAACCGGTCCTTGCCATTTGCGGCAGCTTCTCTATTATTACGCCCCGTGAATTATTATTGCGCCCCGTGAATTCTCGACTGGCGCGTGCGTGCCGCAGTTCCTTGGCGCTCTGGTTCGGCCTTCTCATGGTACGGCCGGAGCTCGTGCATCCCTGCCCGGTGCACGACGGGATGCTCCCCCGCGCCGCGGCCGCGCCCATCGGACTCCATCACCACGCTGCTGAGCACCATGCCGTCCCGCAACACTCGGGGCATTCCGGTCAACACTGCACTTGCCCCGGGGCGTGTAACGCCTGTTGCGCCCCGGCCTTCGTGGCCCAGGACCGGCATGTCCTCGTCGTCATCTCGGCCCCGGCCCCCCACCCGGTAACGGTGGTGGCTCACCCCAGGCGCCTGGGTGTCGACCACTACCTCCCCTTTGCGACTCCCCCTCCGACGGTTCTGATCGCGTAGCTCCCGTTTCACGCGTCGCGATTTCGACACCCGATTCCGCCCCACGGAGGGGCTATGTCCGTTTGCTTGCCTGGGAAGGTGGGCCCGCGCACACCCGCCCGGAGAATCCCTCGAGGCCATGGAAGCGCCGCGCTCCTCTGGCCGGTCCTCACCGCACTGGTACTGAGCGCGCGCTCCACGCTTGCGGCCCAAGCGCCTTCCGCAGCCGTGCGCGGTACGGTGATGGTGGCGGCCGATACACCGGCCATCGGGGCCCGAGTGTCCCCGCTCACCGCGCCCGACCGGTACGCGATCACCGATTCCAGCGGGAGGTTCCTGCTCACAGGGCTCACCGCGGGCCACCAGGTCATTGTGGCTGCGCTCGAAGGACGGAACACCGCCACTCTCGGCGTCACCCTGCGGGCCGGGGATACCACCCGGGTTACGCTGCGGCTGGGTCCGCCGATCGAACTCGGCCGGATCGTCGTGAGCGCCTCGAACCGGCGGGCGTTCACCGCGGATAGCGCGACCGCGGGAAGCAAGATGCCACTGCCCCTGCGCGACCTGCCCCAGACCGTTACCGTCGTCTCGCAAGCGGTGATCCGGAGCCGCGACCTCACGACCATGCGCGATTTGGCGGACAACGTCAGCAGCGTCGTCGCCCTGCCAGGCTACACGGGCTATGGGCTCAACGAGCAGGGTTTCATCATCCGGGGGTTGGCGACCTCGTATACGCAGACGGCGCTCCGGGACGGGTTCCGGGACTTCGCCGGCGTCACCCCCCGGGACATGGTCGGCGTCGAGCGGGTGGAATTCCTCAAGGGACCCTCCTCGGTCCTGTACGGCGCGACCGGGGCGCTGGGAGGAGTGCCCAACACCGTCTCGAAGCGCCCGACCGCCGACTCCTTTGGCGAGCTATCCCTGATCGTCGGGGGGTATGGCGAGGGGCGCGCCACTCTGGATGCCGGTGGCCCCCTCAACAACGATTCCACGGTACGCTACCGCTTCGCTGGCGCCGTGGAACGGAGCCGGAGCTGGCGGCCGTTCAACGACGGCAGTTATGCCTTCTCACTCGCGCCCTCGGTGGAAGTGCGCCCCGGGGCCAACACGACGGTCCTCCTGTCGGGCGAGTACACGAAGCGCGTGTACCGGCTCGATCCCTACCTGCCGCTCGACGCAACGGCGTTCACCCTGCCAACGACGCTCTACTACGGGGAGCCGGCGTTGCCGCTCGGCCGGGCGACGGGCTACCGTGCGCAGCTCATCTTGGAGCACCGGTTCTCGCCCGGCCTGTGGCTGCGCGAAGGCCTCAGCGCGATCGGCGGTGGCGTCAACGACACGAGCGTCTCGCTGGACGGGGTGGTGCCGCCGGACACGGTCCTCCGCTCGTCGAGCGTCGCTCAGGAACGCTCCACGGACCTGGCCAGCCAGACCGAACTGCTCATGGCGGGACGCGCGCTGGGCCTGCGCCATCGAGCGCTCGTCGGCCTGGAGCTGTCCCGGGAGACCTACGCCGTTTCGTTCACCCTGGGTGGTCTCGATCCGATCAACCTCAATCACCCCGTCTACGGGGCGGTGCCCACGCCTGGACCGCTGATCGATGGACGACATCCCGAAGGTCAAGTGGGGGTCTACGTCCAGGATCTCGTGGACCTGGGGGCCCACGTCAAAGCCATGGCCGGGGCTCGCTACGACGCCAATACGACGACGCAATACGTCGACGCGTCGGCGTTCGGGGTGAGCGGGGCGCAGGCCAGTCAATCGACGGCCCACGTCTCTCCGCGGGCGGGTCTTGTCTATCAGCCGAGCGCCGCCGTGTCGGTGTACGCGGGATGGAGCCAGTCCTACTTCCCCAATTTGAGTTGTCCCGCCTGCGGTGACCCACCCTACTTCCCCCCGGAGCTTGGGGAGCAGATCGAGGGAGGGGTGCGCTATGAACTGGCCGGGGGCCGCTTCACCGCCAACCTGGCCACGTACCAACTGCAGAAGCGCAACGTGCTCGAACCCGTACCGGGCGACACTCTGGGGCGCAGCTTCCTCAGCGCGAAGCAGCGGAGCCGCGGCGTCGAGTTGGACCTGCAGGGGACGCCGTCGGCCGGATGGAACCTGATCGCGAGCTACGCCTATACCGACGCCCGTCAGGTCCACACGGTCGACAGCACAATCGCGCCGAACCAGCCGCTGGCCGGCGTCCCCCGCCAGGCTGGGAGTCTCTGGACCACGGTGTCGCCGTGGCGCGGGCTGGAAGCCGGAGTCGGACTGTACTTCGCGACCGCCAGCGAGGCCACGTTCCCGAACTCCATCCAGCTGCCCGGCTGGCATCGCCTCGACCTCATGGCGGCGTATGCGTGGAGCCAGTGGCGGGTCCAGCTGAACCTCGATAACGCCACGGATGAGAAGTACTACGACGCCGTGACGGCGTTCAACCTGGCCATCGCGCCGCGGCCTCCGCGAACGCTCACCGGCCAGATCACGGCACGGTTCTGAGGACCATGCGACTCCGACCCGTCCTGCTGGGCGCCGCGCTCGTCACGGCCTGCGGACCCGGGCCGCGCTTTGCCTCGCCCCGGACGCTGACGGCGACCGGAGGTGAGAACCCCACGATCGCTGTCGACCGCCACGGGACGACCGTCTACGTGGTGTGGGCACAGGCGCGGCCCGACAGCGGCCACGACGTGATGCTCGCCCGCCTCGACGTCGGTGGGGGGACGACGCCGCCGGTCCGGGTCAACGACCGCCCCGGCGAAGTGACCACGGCCCAGGAGAATCCGCCGCAGGTGAGAGTCGGGCCCGACGGCACGGTGTTCGTCGCCTGGGTCAGCGACCGATCCCCGCAGGGGGCGCGTCATTCGGACGCGGGGATCCGGCTGGCCATGTCGCGCGATAGCGGGAGGACGTTTTCCGCCTCCCGGACCGTCGATCCGCTGTCCCCCGGCGGGCCGCGGTCACGGACCGACCTCTACTACGATCTCGCGGCGGCCGCCGACGGCGCGCTGTACGTGAGCTGGCTCGACCTCCATTACTACGCCGACAGCGTCGCGGCCCGCGAAGCCCGCCACGCCCCCGACCCGGAGGCAGCGCCGGAGAACCGCGTGGACGTCCGCGTCGCCCGCTCGAGGGACGGGGGACGCTCATTCGTCGCGGCCCCGGCACTCGACACCTCGGCCTGCATCTGTTGTCGTACCGCCATCGCGGCCGGAGGCGCGACGGATCATCGCGTCCACGTAGTGTGGCGGCACGTGTTCGCCGGGAGCGTGCGGGATTTCGTCGCCAGTCGATCGGATGACGCCGCCACCAGCTTCGCCCCGCCGGCGCGCGTGCATGAGGATCACTGGGTCCTGAACGGGTGTCCCGACATCGGGCCGGACGTGGCCGTGGATGATCGCGGACAAGTGCACGTGGCGTGGTACACCGGGGCCGAGGGCCGCCTCGGCCTCTGGTACGCCGTCTCCCGCGATGGGGGTGGGCGTTTTGACGCACCGATCCCGCTGCTCACCGATCGCTACGTCCCGAGCTCGCATGTGAAGCTCGCCGTCGTCGCCGGCGAGCCGTGGGCCGTGTGGGAGGACCTGCGCCGCAAGCCCACGCGTCTCGTGCTCGGGCGCCCGGGAGGGTCCACGCAGCGACTCGGGGTGGGGAGCTATCCGGCGATCGCCGCCGGTGACCGCACGTTGGCCGTCGCCTGGCAGGACGCGGGAGCGATCCGCGTCCGTCTGGCGTCGGTCCGGTCCAACCCCCGATGACACCCCCCATCACAACGCCTTGTCCGAGGACTGGACGATGACATCCCCCGCGCGCACCACGACGACCGGCCTCTGGCTGGTCAGCCCTTTCTACGACCTCACCTTCATCATCCTGTCGGCGGCGCTGGCCGTGACCCCCCATGTCGCCCGGGCGCTGACCGACAGCACGGTGTTCGTGGATCTCGCCGTCACCATGCTCATCGGCGGGCCGCATCTGTTCGCCACCTACACCATGACGGTGATGGAACCGGACTTCCGCGCCCGCTACCCCCGCTACGCGCGCGGGGCGCTGCTGCTGCCACTGCTCATCGTGAGCCTCGCCATCGTCAATCTGACGGCTCTGGTGACTGTGTTCTTCCTCTGGGCGTCGGTGCACGTGATTCATCAGGCGGCGTTCGTGGCCGACGCCTACCGGATGAAGGATCCGCGCGGCTGGACCTGGACCGCCCGGGTGATCGATACCGGCCTGCTCTTTACGTCCATGTATCCCATTGCGACCCGCAAGCTGATCCACGCCGACTTTCACACAGGCGGCCGGACGCTCCTGCTGCCGGGCTTCCTCCGCGTGGACTTCCTGCCGCCGCTGGTGTGGGTGGCGTTCCTCGCGTTCCTCTTGGCGTTTCTGGGCAAGACGGCGTGGGAGATCCGCCACGGCCGTCTCCACGGACCCAAGACCCTGCACATGGTCATCGCGACGGCGTTGTTCGCGTGGACGCCCACGCTCGGCAACCTCGACGTGGCGTTCAACGGCCTCAACGTGTGGCATTCGTTTCAGTACTTGGCCATCGTGCTCTACCTGAACCGGCTGCGCGGGGAACGGGGCTTCATCGGCTCCTCGCTGGTACGCACCGTGTCGCGGCGGGGCGTGCGCCTGTATGCGTTGTGTCTCGCGTTCACCCTCGGCGCGGGTCTTACCTTTCTGACGATCCTCACCCTCGTGGTCCGCCTCGGGGCCTTCGCCACCGGCGCGCCGATGCACAACTTCCTGCTCGGCACGATCTATTCGGAGCAGCACTACTTCGCTTTCTACGCGGTGATTCTGTCATTCCTGCTGATTCATTACTACTTCGATCACTTCCTCTTCCTGCACGCGGACACGAAGATCACGCCGCAGTTCGAGCCGCTCCTCGCGGCGGCCGCATGAGATCGGCCGTGAACGGCGCGGGAGTGGTCGTGCTATCCCCCAAACGCAAGGAGGTCGGAATGCGCTGGTCGGCATGCTGGATGGCGCTGCTGGTGCTGCTCACGCCAATGCGCCCGCCTGCGGCGCGCCTGCACAACCGTCTCGTGCGGGCCGCGCCCGGCGTCGATGCCACCGTCACTGCAGCTCCCACCGCGATCGTGCTCTGGTTCTCAGAGCGCCCCGACGTCGCGCTCAGCGCCATCCGTCTGCGCCCCGCCCAGGATACGACCCGGGAGATGCCGACCGGCAAGGTCGCCCCCGGGCCCGACTCCAACGCCATTGCCGTGGCGCTCACCGGGCCACTTCCCGGCGGATCCTACCTCGTCGCCTATCGCACGGCGGGGGACGATGGCCACGTCGTCCGAGGTCAGTACCGCTTCACCCTGCGGCTGCCGTAGGCATGGATCTGTCGGTGGGGGGATTGGGATATGCGGTCGCGCGATGGCTGGGCTACGTGGCGGCATTCGGGCTGACGGGTCTTGCGACCGCCGCTTTCATCGCGCCGCATGAAGAGCGCCTCTTCGCCCGCGGGATGGGGATCGGCGCGGCGGGACTCGCCCTTCTGAGTCTCTGCGGGCGGCTCGCCGGTCAGGTGGCGACGCTCCTCGAACCCGGCCAGCCCGTCCTGCTCGCCGTCGTCGGCGAGGCCCTGGCGAGCCGCTGGGGGGTCCGCTGGGAGCGGCAAGGGCTCGCGGTCCTCCTCGCGGTGATGGCCGTCGGCGTTCCGCAACCGGTCCGAATCGCTCGCTGGACGGCGGCACTCGCCGCCGGAGCGGTGGCCTTCACCCTTCCGCTCACCGGTCACGCGCTGGAGTTCCCGGCCGGCCCTCGCTGGGGAACGCTCGCCCATGGGGCGCACCTGCTCGCGGGGGGAATCTGGTTGGGATCCCTGGCGGTCCTGCTCGCCTCGCTCCGGCGGGTCCCGGTCGAGGCCAGTGCTGCGGAGGCCGTCGCGACCTGGCGGCGCTTCTCCGCTGTGGCGCTCGTCGCTGGGTCGTTCGCCATGGCATTGGGTCTGGTCCTCGCGTGGGTCGATGTAGGCGGCTGGTCGAGGCTCTTCGGCAGCGCCTACGGCCGGATCCTGCTGCTGAAGCTCGCCCTGCTGGGAGGAGTGGTCGGGTTGGGGGCGTTCCACTGGCGGCGCGTCCTGCCACGGCTTCCGGACCGCGCCGCTTGGCGGACCCTCGTCCGCAGCGGCTCGTGGGAAGTGACCCTGGCTTTCGTCCTCCTTGGCGTCACCGCGTTGCTCGTGGCCACGCCGCCTCCGGCGCGCCCATGATCCGCCGGGCTCGGGGGGTCGCCGTCGTGCTCGGCCTCGCGACGGCCGCCTGCCTGGACCGGGCGCCCAGTCCTGCTGCCTACCGTGGCGCTGTAATCGATCCGCCGGTTCCGAAGCCCGACTTCACCCTCTACACGACCGCCGGCCGGCCATTTCCGTTCCGACGCGAGACGGACGGGTTTCTCACACTGCTGTTTTTCGGTTACACGCATTGTCCCGATGTCTGCCCTCTCCACATGGCAAACATCAGCGCGGTCCTCCACAAGATGCAGCCGAGCCTGTCCGCCCATGTCAAGGTCGTGTTCGTCACGACCGACCCGGAGCGCGATTCCCCGGGGCGCCTTCGCGCCTGGCTGGCGGGGTTCGACCCGGCGTTCATCGGGCTCACGGGCGACACGGTGGCGATCGGCGGGGCCGAGCGCGCCGCCGGCGTGCCCGTGTCCCTGCGACAACGGCTGCCGGACGGCTCCGTCGCCGTCGGTCACGCTGCAACGGTGATCGCGTATACTCCCGACAACCGCGAGCGCGTTCAGTACCCCTTCGGCACCCGCCAGGAGGATTGGGCACACGACCTCCCCCTGCTGCTCGCCGACTCGGGGCGATGAACGCGACCTGGTGGTGTGTGGCCTCCGATGCGCCCTGGTCGTGGCAGTGGAGACCGTACGCCGGCGCGTGGGCCATTGCGGTCGTGCTGCTGGGGCTGCGCGCCGCGTGGGAATGGCGATCGGGTCCGGGCCAGGCGCGGGGGGCCCTCGCGTGGTTCCTGCTGGCCGTAGTCAGCGTGTGGGCCGCCACCGACTGGCCGGTCGCCGCTCTCGGGGCGGGATACCTGTTGTCGATCCACACGCTTCAATACCTCGTGCTTGGTCTCATCGCTCCCGCACTCCTGTTACTCGGCGTTCCGGGGGAGGTGTGGAATCGGTGGCTGGCGACGTCTCGTGGTCGGGCGCTGCTGACCGGACTCGCGCGGCCGGGGGTGGGGCTGCTCGGCTTCACCGTCATCCTGGTGATCACGCACGTGCCGGCCTTGCTCGATTGGATGATGACCTCGCCCGGGGGTTCGTTCGCGGTCGACATGTCGTGGCTGGCGGCGGGCCTGCTGTTGTGGCTCCCCGTCCTGGCGGCCTCGCCGCTCGCGCTGCCGGTGAACGCGCGGGTGGGCTACCTCGCGGCCGCGGCCGT
Source organism: Gemmatimonadales bacterium (assembly GCA_035500495.1). GTDB lineage: Bacteria > Gemmatimonadota > Gemmatimonadetes > Gemmatimonadales > GWC2-71-9 > DASTHG01. The sequence continues at coordinate 17,798 of DATJXC010000024.1, read as the reverse complement.
GCCCCACGCCATTCCCGCGGCCTTCCTCCTGTTTTCAGACTACCCACTATATCGCGTCTTCGAGCTGGCGCCGAGGATCGCGGGAATCGATGCCGCCACGGATCAGCAGATCGCTGGGGCGGTGATGAATTTCGGCTCGATGCTCGTACTGCTCGCGGCGTTCAGCGTCGCCTTCTTCCGCATGGCGCGTGAGGCATGAGCGCGCCCCGCCGGGCGGTCGCGCTCGCGGGGATCCTGCTGGCGGGATGCACCAGCGAGCGCCAGCCGGAGAAGCGGCCGCCCACGCATGAGGTCCAGGGACGGGTCACTACTCGGTATGCGTTCGCGGGACGGGTCGTCGCAACCGACCCGAGCCGGCACGTCCTGGTGATCGCGCACGACGCGATTCCCGGCTACATGGGGGCCATGACGATGCCGTATCCGGTCGGCGACGCGGTGGATCTTGCGAGGATCCGGCCGGGAGATCGGCTGACCGCCGAGCTCGTGGTGCGGTCGGACTCCGCCTGGCTGGAGCGGGTCGTGGTCCACTCGGATGAGTCCAACGGGCCATGAGGCCACTGCCCGCATGACACAAACGGCCAGCGCATGACGCGCTGTCCGTTCGTGTCGTCAGGGGCGGAATCCCGAGCGTTACTTGGCGCCGGCCAGGGCCCGCACGGCTCCGGCCAGGGTTGTCACCTTACCAGCGTCACTCGACTTGGCCGCATCGCCGTCGAGCTGACCGGCCAGCTTGGTCAGCGCGTCGGCGCGTCCCTTGCCGGTCTTCTTTTCGGCGTCGGCCAGTGCACTGCGCACGGCGGTCACGCGATCGGCCGCGAGCCCCTTGGAGCGCTCCAGCTGATCCAGGTAGGCCCGCGCCACGACGAAACTCGTGGGCCAGACGATCTTCTGCTGGTCCTGCACGTTCTCGAAGTCGACGTGGACCGACTTCGCCGCGTCGAGCTCGTTCTGCGTCAGCCACGCGTTCGGCGTGAGCTCGAGCACGTCGAGCCCGCGGGCGATCTCGGAGCTGTAGATGTAGCCGTTGTACCAGTAGGCCGACCACGACCCCGCCGGCTCGAGCTTGGTCGAGTCCATCGGACCGCGGTCGAAGAACGCGATCTCCGTCGGGTGCTTCGGGTCGGTGAAATCGAACATCGACACGCCGCCCTGGTACCAGCCCTGGACCATGATGTCACGGCCGGGCACCGGGACGAGCGACCCGTTGTGCGCGACGCAATTCTCCTGCGCCGTCTGCGCGGCCGGGAGCTTGTAGTAGCCTTGGAAGATCAGTTTGTTGTCGGCGATCGTGAAGAGCGCGTCGGCGCCCCACTCCTTGCGGTCCGTGGCGCGGCACTTGGGCGCGATGCCGCCGCCCCACTCGTCGGTGAACAGCACCTTGGTGCCGTCGTTGTTGAACGTCGCCGAGTGCCAGTAGGCGAAATTCGAGTCTCCCGCGAAGGCCACCCGGGTAGGATGGGCGGCGTCGCGGATGTCGATCAGCAGGCCGTAGCCGGCGCAGGCGCCGCCGGCGAGGCCGATCGCCGGGTACACGGTGATGTCGTGGCACTGATCCGGTCCGGAGCGCGTGCCGTAGCCCGGGCCCTGCATCATCTTGTCGATCATCGGCTGGAGGCCTTCGCGGAGCTTCGCGCTGTCGGCCGCGGTGGGCGCCCCGGTGCCCCCACGCGCGTGCACCAGGCTGTCGAGCATCCGGTCGGCGAAGCCGTTCGGTACCACCTGTTCGATGCCTTCGATCCGGACCGTGAAGGCCCCCTTTTCGCGAGCGGCGGCGGCGAGGTGCGAGGCCGCGATCGAGTCTTCCGCCGCGGCGCCGTGGGTGGGAGGCTTGGCCAGGGCTTCAAAAATCCGCGGCCGGTTCACGATCTGCGCCTGCTCCGGGTGCGCCAGCGGCACGCGGATCACTTCGATGCGGAAATAGGCCGAGCTCGTATCCTGCTCCGGCATCGCATGCGAGCACCCGGCCAGCTCGTTGGGGGAGCGCACCCCCGCCTGGCCGGACACGTAGATGTACACGGCCCCGGTGTCCTTGGGGTCCGTCACGACGGTATGGGTGTGCGAGCCGCGACAGGTCTGCACGTTTGCGATGTACTTGGGGTTCGCGATGTCCGTGATGTCGAAGATGCGGATCCCGCGTACGCGCAACGCGCTCACCGTGTCGGGGATTCCCTGCGTGCCGCAGTCCGTGCGCCCGTCGTTGGACTCGGCCGAGACGAACAGGAGATTACGGTACACGGACACGTCGCTCTGCATCACGGGGCAGAGATATGCCCGGGTCAGGGCGGGGTGGGCCGGATTCGACACATCCCAGATCTGGAAGCCCCGGAAGCTGCCCTGGATGACGTACTTGCCGTCAAAGGCCATGTCCGAGTTCATGTAGCTGAAGTTGCCGGGGTCGGCCTTGTTCACGAAATCCGCGCTGGGTGGGGAGGTCGACACTAGCCGCATGTTCCAGGCGGCCTGTGCGGCGTCCCACCACCCGGCCTTCAACCCCACGCGGGGATCGGGGGTGGGGGCCTGCGCGGCGAGCGGCGACGCGATGCAGCCGGCGACGAGCGCCAGATGAAACACCGATGCACGGATCACGGGTTCTTCCCTCCGGTTGGTAGCGAATTGAGGATCTTCTGCATGCGGCCGATCTCCGCGGTCTGATCCGCGCTCACATCGGCGGAAAACCGGAACACCTGGCCGTCCTGAGCCGCGCCCGGCGTGGCGAGCAGCTCGTTCACCATGGTGATCGCACCCTGGTGGTGCTGAATCATGAACGTGAGGAACCAGCGGTCGAACTCGGGCCCGCGCGCGCTGTCGAGCTGCGCGAGCTGCTCAGGCGAGAGCATCCCCGGCATCATCATCGCCATCGGGTGCGACGCGGGATCGGGGACCTCCTGGTGCCGGTCCCGGAGCCATTGCTGCATCATCGCGATCTCGTCGTTCTGCGACACGAGGATCCGCGCGCACAGCGTCTGGATCGTTTGGCTCGCGCCGTGGGTCGGCGCCCACCCGGCCATGACCACCGCCTGCGCGTGGTGGTAGATCATCCCCGACATGAAGTGCACGTCCGCGGGCGAAACGGCGGCCTGCGCGCTGGCCGCGGGGGCCCCCGCGAGGGCGAGGGGGAGAGTCGCCGTCATGATATGGTAGAAGGATCGGTGCAGGCGCATCGTGAGCCTACGATACTAACGTGCCAGGACGGAGATCGGAACGCCAACGACCTGGATCAACTGATGCCTCACCAATGCCATCCGACCCCCGTCGGAGGTGCGACGGGGGTCGGGCGGCCATCCATGCTCTCCTAAACGACTTCCATCACGGGGTCACGCCGTTCCGGGTGGGGCTCCCGCCAGGCCACGCCGCGTTTCCAGGTACTCCCCGAGCCGATCCAGGGTCTCCTTGGCGCCGTCCTCCATCCCGGATTTCAGCATGGCGTCCCGATCGGCCTTGTTCGTGAAGACCGACCGGACGACGAGCGTCGTTCCGCCGCCGTATTCGGCCAGCGTCAGCGTTTCCTGGGAGATGTGGCCAGGTGCCCCTTCAAACTCGAAGGTGCGCACGATCCGTTCGGGAGCCACGATCTCCTTAAGGTGGCCCCGGAAACCAAATTCCCGGCCATCCTTCCCGCGGTGGACGACGCGCCACGCACCACCGGGACGGAAGTCCATCTCGCAGGAGACGATCGCGTAGCGCCGCGGACCCCACCAGTGCTTCAGGTGTTCGCAGGACGAGTGCGCTTCGAACACGAGCCGCCGCGGCGCGTTGAACCAGCGCGTCATCACGATTTCGGTGTCCGAGGGCAGGGTGACGGTCAGGTTGCTCCCGCGCTCCGGCGACTGTGAAGCGGGGGCCAGGCTCGCGGCGAGCTTGTCGAACGACTGGCTCCACCCCGCGCCCGCCATCTCGCGGTGCATTCCGCCCGGAAGGCCCGCATGCCGTAGTGTCATCCGCGTGCCGCTGCCTTCGGGGGCCAGGGTGACCGTGACGAGCTGCTCCGCCGGCCAATCCGCGGTGAATCCATAGGCGCTGGGGGGTAAAGCGTTCCCGGCGGCGTCGGCGAACGAATCGGTGTAGACGAGTCGCTGGAGCGGGACGATTTCTCGATACACGCCGGTGGTCCAGAAGTCTTTGCCATCGGGCCCGCGCATGCACCAGTGATAGCGGCCGCCCACCCGCAGGTCGATCCTGCAGACCGGTGCGGTGAAGTCTCTCGGCCCCCACCACCGCTGGAAATGCTCCGGGTCCGTCCAGGCTTTCCAGACGAGCTCCGGCGGCGCGTCGAACACCCGAGTGATGACCAGCTCGTCCCGCCGCGTGGCTGTCTGGGCGGACTTAGTCCTTGCGGCCATGGGGCTTCTCCTTCTCCTGAAGTTCGCGTAGGTAGGCGTCCAACCGATCGAAGCTCGCTTCCCAGAAGCGGCGGTAGTGCTCGAGCCATTGGGCGGCGGCGGCGAGCGGTTTGGCGTCGAGCCGGCAGCGGGACACGCGGCCGGCCTTGGTGCGGCGTACCAACCCGGCGCGCTCGAGGACCCGCAAATGCTTGGAAATGGCGGGGCGGGAGACGGCGAAGGGTTTGGCTAGAGCCCCGACCGTCGAATCCCCTCCGGCGAGCCGGCTCAGGATGGCGCGGCGGGTCGTGTCGCCGAGCGCGGCATAGACGGCGTCGAGGCGCCCCGTACTGGTAACCATATGGTTACCAGTATAGCGACGCCCCGGAGCCTGTCAAGACCGGCGGTGGGGCCGGGCCAACCTTGTCGGCCGACGCGAGGCGCGTTAGCTTGGCGCGAAACATTGATATCAATGCAATTGCGACCCCTCCCCGCTGCTCGACCCCGCTCCCCGCGTCCCTCCCCGGACGACGTCGCCCAGATCGTTCAGGGACTGCGCCGTATCGTCAAAGCCCTGCATGCCTACTCCCAGGACGTCTACAAGAACTACGGGTTGACCGGCCCGCAGCTCTGGGCTCTGAAGACCCTGCGGCGCGCGGGGCCGCTCTCGACGGGGGATCTGGCGGTGGCGCTCGCGGTCCATCAGAGCAGCGTGTCCATCCTGCTCGACCGGCTGGAGCAGCGGGGCCTGGTCCGGCGCAGGCGCGCCTCCCGCGACCGTCGCGTCGTGCGCATCGAGCTGACCCGCCGAGGGGCCGCCCTGGCCGCCGTGGCCCCGGAGCCGGCGCAGGGCCGGCTGCTGCACGGGCTTCGAGCCATGGCGACCCGCGACGTTCGCCAGATCCGGCGATCGGTCGAACGGCTGGTCGTGGCCATGGAGGCGGGAGATACCGAAGCCCGGTTCTTTTTCTCCGATGAGTGACCCTCGGCCCGCCCTCGGCGATTTCACGACCGACACCCGCGTCGTGACGCTCACGCTGATGGCGGGTGTCATCGGCGTGGTCGGCGCCTGCGTCGCGCTGGCGCTGGTGCGCCTCATCGGCTTGTTTACGCACCTCTTCTATTTCGGGACGCTGGACGGGAGCCTCGTCTCCCCGGCGGGTCATCACCTCGGCTGGTTCGCGATCCTCGTGCCCGTCGCCGGGGGTCTGATCGTGGGTGTGATGGCCCGCTACGGGTCGGAGCGCATTCGCGGCCACGGGATTCCCGAGGCGCTCGAGGCGATTCTCATCGGGCAGAGCCGGATGTCGGCGAAGGTCGCGGTGCTGAAGCCGCTGTCCTCGGCGATCGCGATCGGGACCGGAGGCCCCTTCGGCGCCGAAGGACCCATCATCATGACCGGAGGCGCCTGCGGGTCGCTCTTCGCGCAGGCGTTCCATCTCACCGCCGCCGAGCGCAAGACCCTGCTGGTCGCGGGGGCGGCGGCCGGGATGTCCGCCGTATTCGCGACGCCGATCGCCGCCGTGCTGCTGTCGGTCGAGCTGCTGCTGTTCGAGTGGAAGCCGCGCAGCTTCATTCCCGTCGCCAGCGCGGCGGCGGTCGCAGGGGCGCTGCGGATCCCGCTCCTCGGGGTGGGGCCGATCTTCCCCGTCGCCGCGCACCCCGCGTTGCCGTGGTCCACGTTGGTCACGGCACTCGCAATCGGGCTCGTGGCCGGCTTCGGCTCCGGCTTGCTCACCTGGCTCGTGTACGCCTGCGAGGACCTGTTCCGAAAGGTGCCGATTCACTGGATGTGGTGGCCGGCCCTGGGCGGGGTGGTCATCGGAGTGGGGGGGCTCCTCTACCCCAGAGCCCTCGGCGTCGGCTACGAAACGATTCACGATCTCCTCGCCGGCCAGCTCCTCGGCGGGATGCTCCTGGGGTTGCTGATCACGAAGGCGGTCATCTGGGCGGTGGCGCTCGGCTCGGGGACCTCCGGCGGCGTCCTGGCGCCGCTCCTGATCATGGGCGGTTCGCTCGGAGCCCTGGAGGCGGGATGGGCCGGCGGCGAACCGGGACTCTGGGCGGCACTCTCCATGGGGGCGATGATGGGCGGCACCATGCGCTCCCCGTTCACCGCGCTGCTGTTCATGCTGGAGCTGACCCACGATGTGAACGTCCTGCCCGCGTTGCTCGTCGCCTGCGTGGCCGCCCACGCCGTCACCGTGCTGCTCATGAAGCGGTCGATCCTGACGGAGAAGGTGGCCCGACGGGGGCACCACGTGATGCGGGAGTACAGCGTGAGCCCGCTGCACCGGCTGCGGGTGGAGGACGTCATGGAAACGACCGTCCCGAAGGTACCCGCCAATTTGCCGGTCGATACGCTGTTCCAGCAGCTCGCCGACCTGGATCCCCAGCTCGCGCGGCAGCAGGCCTGGCCCATCGTGGACGACGCCGACCGCCTGGTGGGCCTGCTCACCCGCGGGGATCTGGTGCGACGACTCGAGGCCGCCGAGGCGGACGGGAACGCGACCGTGCTCGACGCCGGAACCCGGCGACCGATCGTCACCTATCCCGACGAGCTGCTCGATCAGGCGATGGAGCAGATGCTGGCGCACGACATCGGTCGCCTGCCGGTGGTGAATCGCGACGACCCGTCACGGCTCGTGGGGTTTCTCGGCCGGACCGAGGTGCTGGCCGCCTGGCGTCATGCCGCGGACGAGGATCGCGTGCGGGAGTCGGGGTGGCTGACCCGTTCCCTGCGGGCGCTGCGTGAGGCGATCGAGGAGGACCGGGACCGGTGACGACGCGGCAGGAGACCTTCGCGCTGTCGGGGTATCACGGCCGGCCGACGGTCGGAACCGCGACGATTCAGCAGTTCGGCTCGCGGGAGCGGTGGGGGCGCGCGTTGCGCGGACTGGGGAAGTGGTGGGGGGCGGCGCTGCTATCGGTCTTCATCCCCGTGGCCCATTTCGTCCTGGTGCCGTCGTTCTTGGGGTACGGGCTGTGGCAGTTCGGGACCCGGCTGCGCACGACCGAGCTCGTGACCGCGGCACAGGGCGTCTGTCCGGATTGCGGGGCGCAGCAACCCCTGGTTTTGGCGGCGCAGTGGCGCACGCCCCAGCCGGTCACGTGCGGCGCGTGCCGGCGGGGGCTGCGACTCTCTGCGACGCCCTCGGTTACTCTCGGTGCAGCCGGTTGACCAGCGCTTCCACGCCGCTCACATACAGCACTTCGACCGGGCGGTACCCGAGCACCCAGCTCTCGAACTCGGTCGCGACGTGGAAAAAATCGCCGGGAGTGAGGTCCATTTCAGCGTCGTCGATGACGAGCTTGGCCCGTCCCGACAGCACCACCCCCACATGCTCCGGCGGCTTGTGCACACCCGGCGTCACGGCCTTCGACCAGCGCCAGCCCGGCCCGTAGCTCCCGCGCCCTAGAGTCTTCCCTCCGACCGTAATGATCTCGAGCCGGCCGTGGTCGAACACCAGGACCCGTTCCGGAGTGTCGAATCGCTTGACGATGGACGGCGAAAGCACCTGACGATCAAGGTCCATGCGTTCCCTCGGTTGCACCGGTGGTGGAGTGACGCTCCCGCGGCGCGCCCCGATGCGATGGCGTGCGGCGGTCTGGCGAATCGTGTCTTCGCTTTGGAAACCATCGCTTGTCATACACCGGAAGGGGCCTACAGGACGGCCTGCCGCGGTCTCAATTAGCGGTGCCGGCGGGCGAGCACGACCCCGGCGAGGCACGGCACGCCGCCGAGCACGGCGAGAACCTTGCCACCGCGCCGCCCAGGAGCAGGCCGGGCGTCAACCGTTCCCGCAGGAACAGCGCCGCCAGGGCCATGATGGCGCGCCGGGAGAGATCGTGCGCGTGGCGGCGCGGATCCTGGGTCAGGGGTGTCATCGGCTCCGTCAGGTGACCCCGAGCGCTCGCTGCAGCACCGCCGGGTCGGCGTTCCCGCCGCTGACGAAGCACACGACACGGGTCTTCGCGGGGAAGGTGATGGCGCCGCTCATCAGTGCCGCGAGACTCGCGGCGCCGGCCGGCTCCGCCGCGAGCTTGGCCCGCACGATCTGGGCCCGCAGGGCCCGAAGAATCGCGTCGTCATCCACCAGGACGATGCGATCCACGAACCGCTGTACATGCGCGAAGGTGTGCTCGCCCGCGAACGGAGCCGCCAGGCCGTCGGCGACGGTCGTCATCTTGTCCATCTTCTCGGGGCGCCCCGCGGCGAGGCTGCGGCTCATCACGTCGGCCCCGACCGGCTCCACACCGATCACCTGCGTCGCGGGCCGGCTCAGCTTGATGGCCGAGGCGATGCCGCTGATCAATCCGCCGCCACCCACCGGGACGATCACGGCATCGACCTCCGGGAGGTCCTCCAGGATCTCGAGCCCCGCGCTGCCGTGCCCCGCGATGATCTCGGGGTCATCGAAGGGGTGGACCAGGGTAAGTCCGCGCTCGGCTTGAATCCGCTGCATTTCGTCCTTCAGGGGGGCGGTGGTCAGGACCGGCTCGCCGCCATAATTGCGGACCGCCTCCACCTTCGCCGGCACGGCGTGCGCGGGCATCACGACCGTCGCCCGGCTCCCCGCCTGGTGAGCGGCCCACGACAGCGCCGCGCCGTGATTGCCGGCGGAGAGGGTGATGAACCCGCGAGCGATCTCCGCTGCCGGAAGCTGGCGCACCTTGTTGAGCACGCCGCGGACCTTGAACGAGCCCGTCTTCTGGAACAGCTCGGCCTTGAGATACAGCGAGATCCCGAGCGGAGCGCCGAGGCTCGAGGCGGAGAACAGGGGCGTGCGGTGTACGGCGTTGGCGATGCGCTGCCGGGCGGCCTGAAGGTCGCCGAGGGTCGTCAGGGTCACGCTGCAATTTGGTGGTCCGTCAGGATCGGCGCGAGGACCACCGCTGTCCGGAGGTCAGCGTGGGATCGTCGAAGACAGCGGGCAGGAGAAGCCGGGGACCACATCCTCCCCGTGCAGGGCATCACCCTCGGACAGGAGTGTCTCGGTCCCGTCTTGACGGTAGACGCGGGCGATTCGCCGCTCCGGGTCCACTACCCAGATCAGCCGAGTGCCCGCTGCGAGCCAGTCCGCTACCTTGGCGAGGACTTCCCCGGGACGATCGTCAGGGGAGAGCACTTCCACTACGAGGTCCGGAGCGAGCGCGGCGAACGCCTGTGGTGCAGGCTCGGGGAGCCGATCCCGGCTGATGAACGCCACGTCCGGCGCACGTACGGTATCGGGGTTCGTGGCGAGCTGGAACCCGGTTTCGGCCGCCAGCACCTGGCCGTGGTTCCCAGCTTCCGAATAATTGAGGAGCACCGCCGCGAGTTTGGCGGCCACGGCTCCGTGGCGATAGCCCGCCGGCTCCCGCACGATCATCACGCCTCGTACCAGCTCGACGCGCTTGTCGGACGGCTGAATCCGGGGCAGCTCGTCCGCGGTGATCAAAGCCGGCGAGATCATGGGCGGAACGTACGTGGGGCCCTGGGGCATGACAAGGGAAACTCAGCGGCCTCGTCAACGGCATGTCAATGCCGAGGCGCGCGCTGAGGCTGGTACGCGTCGCTCTTGCTCGTTGCCCTCGAGTGCCGGTAGCTTGGCGGTCACGCAGTGTCTGCGCCTGCGTGAAGATGGGAGACGCGCAACCAAGGAGGGGTCTAACATGAGGGTGTCGATTCCCGTCGTAGCAGCGCTGTGGGTCGCGGCGCTACTGCCGCCGGCCGTGCAGGCTCAGCAGGCACCGCCGCACCAGGTGACGGTGAAGATCACGTGGCCGAAGAACGGGGACACGGTCACCTCCCCGGTGACCATCAAGCTGACGGCGACGGGTGTCCGGATCACGCCGGCAACCGTGGAGCAGCCGGGCACAGGACACCACCACCTGTTCGTGGATCACGACCTCAACTGGCTCACCGACACGATTCCGAGCGGCAGCCCCGGGATCATCCATCTGTCCAAGGGCCAGAGCGAGTTCGTCCTGGACTCCCTCAAGCCGGGGAAGCACCGCGTGATCGCCCTGATCGCGGACTGGCGACACATTCCCTTGAACCCGCTCGTCGCCGACACCGTAACGTTCACCGTCAAGTAGTGAAGGCGCCTAGCCGCCCGGCACTCCGTGCTCCATCTTTGCCTCCCGAACAACAGCGGAGGCCGGTAGAGCGGCCCCGTTCCGTGAGCCATGCGCGAGGGGAGGCGAGGTGATATTTGCAGCTCTGCTGGGGGTGCTTTCCGTCTCCGCTCAGGCTGACACTCTCGCCGCTCCACCGGTCCTCAAGAATCTCTCCACCGCTCCACACATCGTCGAAGTAACGCTCACGGCCGCCCCTGCTCGGCTCGCGCTGCTCCCGGGGAAGGTCACCGATGTATTCGCCTACAATGGCCGGGTTCCCGGCCCCACGCTGGATGTGCAGGAAGGCGATAGCGTGATCGTGCACTTCCAGAACCAGCTCCCCGAATCGACGACCATCCACTGGCACGGCATGCATCTCGCCGCCAACATGGACGGTAGCCCGCTGTACCCGATTGCCCCGGGGGCACGCACGGATTACGTGTTCAAGGTGGGCGAAGGGAAGGCCGGCACCTACTGGTACCACCCGCACGTGGACAAGCGCACCGGCTACCAGGTGGCGAAAGGGCTGTACGGAGCGCTCATCGTCCGTGCCGCCAAGAGCCCGCTTCCCGCCGCCATTCCCGAGAAGTTGCTGATCCTCTCCGACAATCGGTTCGGGCCGGACGGCTCCCCCGATTTCCCCGACCCCAACTCGCCGGCGGGGCAGGTCGATATGGAGAACGGCCGGGAGGGCCCGGTCATGTTCGTCAACGGCCAAGTGGGTCCCACCATCGTGATCAAGAGCGGGGAGGTACAGCGCTGGCGGGTGATCAACGCGTCGGCGGCCCGGGTCTACCGGCTGGCGGTGCCGGGGCAGACGCTGCTCTGGGTGGGCTCGGACGGCGGACTGTTCGAGAAGCCCGAAGCGGTCCAGGACATCGTCCTCGCGAATTCGGAGCGCGTCGAGCTGCTGGTGCGTGGTACGGGGGCGCCCGGCTCAGAGGCCGCGTTGGTGACGCTCCCCTACGACCGCTACGACACGCATACCCGGCCGGCGGACTGGAACCAGTCCCATGATCTGGTCCGGCTCGTGTACGCCCCGACACCCCCGGTGACACCGGTCGCGATCCCCGACGTGCTCCGTCCCATACCGGCGCTCGATACCACCCAGGTGGCGGCCACCAAAGTGGTCACGTTCACCCAGGGTCTGATCAACGGCAAGGCGATGGACATGAACCGGATCGACCTGCGGTCGCGGCTCGGGACGACCGAGATCTGGGAGATCGACAACCTGGTGGGGATGGATCACCCGTTTCACCTGCACGGGTTCCGGTTTCAGGTCCTCGATCGCAACGGCGTGCCGGAGCGGGTGCGGCGCTGGAAGGACTCGGTCAACGTGCCCCGGCACGAGACGGTGCGTCTCATCGTGAATTTCGACGACTTTGCCGGGAAGTGGATGTTCCATTGCCACATTCTCGACCACGAGGATGAGGGCATGATGGGAGTGCTGGAAACCTATTGAGGGGGACGCCATGACTGCCTGGGGGAAGCGTGTGCTGTGGTCTGCCGGAGCCGTCGCGGGAGTCCTCGCGGTGGCGGGCTTCGTGACTCGGCGGGGAGACAGCGCGGTGGAGCGGCCGCGGGTGGCCCCGGCCGACTCGCAGATGGACAAGGTGTTACGGGGACGCTACCTCGTGATCTCCCACGACTGTGGGGGCTGCCATGGCGGGGTCGATCCGACTTCCACGGGGTGGCTCGCCGGCGTGATGTCCCCGTTTCAGGAGTTCAAGATAGGTGCCTGCAACTACTTTCAGCCGGATGCCAAGCCATGCTTCGTGACTCGGCCCCGGAACCTGACCCCGGACAACACCACGGGGCTGGGGCGCTACTCCGAGCGCCAGACCTTCAACGCCCTGAAGTACGGTCTGCGCATGGAGGACACGCCGGACGTCGAGATCACCTCGAGCACGCCCGGCCAGGGCAACTTCCCGCTGCACCCGCACTACCTCGCTCCGCCGATGCCCTGGCCGGCGTGGCGGCACATGCCCGACACGGATCTCTGGGCGATCGCCGCCTATCTGCACCGGGCGCTGAAGCCGGTCGTCAACAAGGTCGCGGACAGCGAGGGGCCCCCGGATTTCTGGGCAAGCGCCTACACGATCGACCAGATCGGTACCTATCCTGCGCCCGCGTTCCCGACGACCAACGAGCAAGCCCTGAAGTGAGGCGTAGAGGCAGATGAGCGGATAGCTGGACGGAGGACCTAAAGGCAGACATGGGGGCGCAGTGCGAGGTGACAGTGACTCGGGCCCAGGGCGGTCGGCTAGGGGCGTTCGAGCGCTATTTGACGGTATGGGTATTCCTGGCCATCGCGGTGGGAATCGGGCTGGGGCAGCTCCTGCCAGGTGGATTCGCGGCCCTCGGGGCGGCGGAGGTGGCCCACGTGAATCTCGTGGTGGCCACGCTGATCTGGCTCATGATCGTCCCGATGCTGCTGAAGGTGGACTTCGGGGCATTGAGTCATCTGCGGGCACACGTCAGGGGGATGGGCGTGACGCTGTTCGTCAACTGGGCCGTGAAGCCGTTCTCGATGGCGTTCCTGGCCTGGGTGTTCATCCGCGGCCTGTTTGGCCCGTTGCTCCCTGCCGCCCAGCTCGATTCCTACGTGGCGGGACTCGTCCTGCTCGCCGCGGCGCCGTGCACCGCGATGGTATTCGTCTGGAGCAACCTCTCGGACGGCGATCCCAATTTCACTCTCACCCAGGTGGCGCTGAACGACACGATCATGATCGCCGCCTTTGCGCCGATCGTGAGTCTGTTGCTGGGTCTATCCGCGATCACCGTGCCCTGGCGCACGCTCCTGCTCTCCGTGGCACTCTACATCGTCATTCCGGTGATCGGGGCGCAGCTGTGGCGGCGTGGGGTGCTCGCCCGCGGCGGTGAGGCGGCCCTGAGCCGTACGCTGGCGAACCTCCATCCCGTCTCGTTGGGGGCGTTGCTGGCGACGCTCGTGCTGCTGTTCGGGTTCCAGGGGCCGCAGATCGTCGCGCAGCCGCTGGTCATCGCGCTCCTGGCCGTCCCGATCCTCGTGCAGGTGTACTTCAACAGCGGGCTGGCCTACCTGCTGAACCGGGCCGTTGGGGAGTCGCATCGGGTGGCCGCGCCGTCGGCGCTCATCGGGGCGAGCAACTTCTTCGAGCTGGCCGTGGCGACGGCGATCAGCCTGTTCGGGCTCCAATCCGGGGCGGCCCTGGCGACCGTGGTGGGCGTGCTCATCGAGGTGCCGGTGATGCTGTCGGTGGTTCGGCTGGTCACGCGCACTCGGGGATGGTACGAGCGGGGCGCGACGCCTGCGTAGGTCACCGCCGCGCGGTCACCGCTATCCCTGCGTCGCGAACCGCTCGAAACGGTAGGCGAGCTCCGGACCCCCGGTACCCTCGTAGGCAAGCTCGGCCACGAGCAGCGCGAACGGCTCGGTGTAACGGGCGATCCGGAGCGGCCCGGCGTCCACCGGCTCGAATCCCACGTCGCGGATCAGCCCGGCGGCAACTCCTTTACTCCTCGAATCGTCCCCGCAGTACAGGAGGCTCGGTCTCGTCGCCTTGCGGCGGGTCTCGAAGACGCCGAAGAGCACTTCGCTCGGGATGGTGTTGAACGCGGAGACCACCCGGGCCTTCGGCACCTTCTTGGCGAGGGCCTCCGCGCCCGAACTGGTGTGAGCGATCACCAGGTCGGTGTTGTCGGCATTCATCGGAAGCGAGCAGCTGACGATCACCTTGCCGGACAGGTCCCCCGCCTGTTGCAGCACGTCGTCCACCCGCAGCCAGTGCACGGCCAGCAGGAGGGCGTCCGCATCCTGGGCGGCGTCCTTTGGCGTCCCGGCCCGCGCGTTCCCCTGCGCCTCACGGGCGAGCCGCTTCAGCTTTCCCTCGCTCTGTGCATAGCTGAAGACCACTTCATGGCCGGCGCGCGCGAACAGCGTGCCGAGCTTGCCGCCCATCAATCCCGAACCGAGGATGCCGATGCGCATGGCTTAGAGACCGGTCCTTTTTTCGAGCTGCTCGGGGTAGCGCGCGCCCTGGATCGGGATCTGTGAGGCGGCGCCGTCGATTTCACGGAGATCGGCGGCGGTGAGCTCCACGGCTACCGCGCCGATGTTCTCCTCGAGCCGGTGGCGCTTCGTGGTTCCCGGGATCGGGACAATCCACGGCTGCTGCGCCAGGAGCCAGGCGAGCGCGATCTGCGCCGGCGTCGCCTGCTTTTTCTTGCCGATCCGGCCCAGCAGGTCCACCAGGACCTGATTCGCTTTGCGATTCTCCGGTGTAAAGCGCGGAACGACGTTGCGGAAGTCGGACTTATCGAAGGTCGTGGTCGCGTCGATCTTCCCCGTGAGAAAACCTTTCCCCAGCGGACTGAATGGCACGAAGCCGATGCCCAGCTCCTTGAGGGTCGGCAACGTCTCCGCTTCGGGGCGTCTCCACCACAGCGAGTATTCGCTCTGAAGCGCCGTAACGGGCTGAACGGCGTGCGCGCGCCGGATGGTTTGCACCCCCGCCTCCGACAGGCCGAAATGCTTCACCTTCCCTTGCTGGATCAGCTGCTTCACCGTTCCGGCTACGTCCTCGATCGGCACCGTGGTATCCACGCGATGCTGATAGAACAGATCGATCGCATCGATCTTGAGGCGTTTCAGTGAGGCTTCAGCGACCTGCTTGACATGCTCCGGCCGGCTGTCCATGCCGACTTGGTCCCCCTTGGGGCCGAACGTGAAGCCGAACTTGGTGGCGATGACCACCTGGCCGCGGAACGGCGCGAGCGCTTCGCCCACCAACTCCTCGTTGGTGAACGGGCCATACGCTTCCGCGGTGTCGAAGAAGGTGACGCCGCGCTCGACGGCGGACCGGATCAGCGCGATCATCTCCAGCTTGTCCGCCGCCGGACCGTAGCCATAGCTCATGCCCATGCAGCCGAGGCCGAGCGCCGAGACTTCGAGGTTGGTCTTGCCGAGTGTGCGCTTCTGCATTGGACCTCCTGACATTCTCCGTGCTCGCGCGTCACCGAGCCTGGTATGGCTCGTCCGAGACCTTTTCCATCCAGTCCACGGCTTTGCCATCGAGGCCTCCTTCGCGCTCGCTTCGAGCAAATCGTAACAGGGCCGAGTCCCCCGGAGTAGCCGGCAGAATCAGGGCCCGGGGAGTACCGGATCGCGCTGCAGGCCGCTAAGTTAGGAGCCCGTACGCCACCGTAGCTCAGTGGTAGAGCTCTCGATTCGTAATCCTGCACGGCCAGTGCACACCAGCGCTGGCCGTTGTGCTTGAGCGGAACCGGCTCGCGCTAACGACTGCCTGCGCCGGGCAGCGACGAATCTTGTGTCACCACCCTTGGCACCCCGGCATGAGATCGGACAGTTGCCGTTTCGCAGGCCGCGAGGGAGGTTTGGAACGATGACGATCGAGATTATTCGCCATCCGATCCCTCGCGTGCGTCTTTCGTCACTTGCCCAGGCACAGTTTGGAGATATGGTGAAGGCCGTGGTCGACGTGGAGCGGCGCGTCATGGCGATCGGCGGTGAGCTGCATGCCGACGAGGAGGCGGCGTTGATCGAGGACGGATCGGCTCAGGACAATCTCTGGGGCATCAATCTCTATCCCGCCGAGGGGGAGGACGCGTGGATCGAGTTCGATTCGATGA
Organism: Gemmatimonadales bacterium; assembly: GCA_035500495.1. Taxonomy (GTDB): domain Bacteria; phylum Gemmatimonadota; class Gemmatimonadetes; order Gemmatimonadales; family GWC2-71-9; genus DASTHG01. The sequence goes on along the minus strand of DATJXC010000024.1, from coordinate 1,746 downwards.
TCAACGTCCGTCCGTCGCAGGGGAACCGGTCTCGCAATATCGAGGACGGCGCGCTTCGGGATCGCATTCGGCAGATCGTCACGGGGCTGGTGGAGGGTTGAGGAGATGACGACCCATACGGAACTCGCTGCTGGCCGGTGGGCGACGCTCTCGCTGGCCGGGCAGCTCGCCAATGTGGGGAGCGAGGTCGATCGCGCGATCGCCGCGTGGACGGCGCATCGGCCGGAGCGGTTCGATCGCGCGTTGGCGCGTGCCCTCGAGTTGTTCGACTTGACCGCTGGCGACGATCGGTGGCGGGGGCCCCGTCGTCGGGAAATCCTGCGGTCGCGAGAGGAGTTCTGCCGGCTGTTCTTCGACCCGACGGTGCCGGAGGTGGCGGCCGTCACACTCAGCGCGTACTTCCTGCAGTTCGCCGCCCTCGCGCGACGGAGTACCGGATCAACCGTGGCGCGGCTAGCTTAGAAGCCGTCGCCACCGTAGCTCAGTGGTAGAGCTCTCGATTCGTAATCGAGCGGTCGTCGGTTCAAATCCGACCGGTGGCTCTTGACGTAACCCGCGACCAGCCGGCCGATGCCCAAACCGATCATCCTCACCGTCGACGACGACCCGGAAGTCCTGAACGCCGTCGAGCGCGACCTGCGCCACCACTACCGCAACGACTACCGGGTGGTCAAGGCGGCGTCCGGCGCCGAGGCGCTCCTGGCGGTCCAGCAGCTGAGCCAGCGCGGCGCCCAGCTGGCGCTGTTCCTCGTGGACGAGCGCATGCCGCACATGACCGGCACGCAGTTCCTCCTCGAAGCGATCAAGCTCTATCCCGACGCCCGCCGCGTCTTGCTCACCGCGTACGCCGACACCGAGACGGCGATCACCGCCATCAATCAGGTGGGGCTCGACCACTACCTCCTCAAGCCCTGGGAGCCGCCGAGCGAGCGGCTCTACCCGGTCCTCGACGATCTCCTGTCCGACTGGTTCGCCCGCGCTCGGCCGCCGTTCGACGGCATCCGCGTGGCGGGCAGCGCCCTGTCGCCCGCGAGCTATGCGATCAAGGATTTCCTGGCCGCGAACCAGGTCCCCTACCAGTGGCTCGACATGGAACACGACGCCACCGTGCGCGAACTGCTCTCCGGCGCGGCGGGCTTCGCGACGAAACTGCCGGTGGTGTTCTTTCCCGACGGCACGACCCTCGCGCAGCCCACCGCCCGCCAGCTGGCCGACAAGCTCGGCATGCAGACGCGCGCACAGCAGCCGTTCTACGATCTCATCGTCATTGGCGGCGGCCCGGCAGGGCTCGCTGCGGCCGTTTACGGCGCCTCGGAGGGCCTCCGCACCGTCCTGGTCGAGCACAGCGCCCCCGGCGGCCAGGCCGGCTCGAGCTCCAAGATCGAGAACTACCTCGGCTTCCCGGGCGGGGTGAGCGGCGCCGATCTCGCGCGCCGCGCGGCGACCCAGGCCCGGCGCTTCGGCGCCGAAATCCTGACGACGCAGGAGGTGGTCGAGGTGAAGCGCGAGGATCCCTATCGCCAGGCGATCCTCGCCGACGGATCAGTCCTGAACGGCTACGCGATTCTGATCGCCGCGGGCATGGAGGTGCGCCGGCTCGAGGTTCCCGGTCTCGACCCGCTGGTCGGCACCGGCGTGTACTACGGTGCCGCCCTGTCCGAAGCCGCCACCTATCGCGGTCAGGACGTCCTCGTGGTCGGTGGGGCGAATTCGGCGGGGCAGGGGGCGATGTTCTTCTCGCGCTAC
>DATJXC010000023.1:0-34459 GCA_035500495.1 Gemmatimonadales bacterium | reverse complement strand
CACTGGCGAGCAGAATGCGGAGCCGCACGTGGGCGTAGCTCTCGGAGTCGGCGCAGTGGACGATCACTTCGTGCGCTGACCACTTGTGCGGGCCGGGGCGCCACTGCATCGCCTCCTTGGGGACCTTGGCGAGGGCAGCGGTCAACACGGCGTACCCGTTGGCGTAACGATCGATCAGAGCAGTGCGATCGGCGGGGGTGAGAGGCATCAGGGCGGCTCCTGGCGGCGACGTGGCAAGGGGACGGCCAGAGCAGAAAAGATAGCTCAGCGGGCGCGACCCGCGACGAACCGCGCAGTCGTGCCCGGGGCGACGCGGAGCCCCAGGCGCTCGTCGAACAGAATCGCTCCCCGGAGGGAGTCCGGACCGTAGAGCGACACGTTGATTCCCGCAAAGGGGCCGAGGTCGGCCGGCCAGCCGTAGATCGTCGCGTGTTCGGGAACCCCGAACCAGCTCACCGCCAGGGTCTCCGCTTTCGGCACGCTGAACACAAGCGCGCCGCGGTACAGGCATTGGCGCGCGATGACCACGGTGTCAGTGTCGAGGGCGATGCGGGTCAACTTGAAACGATCCCCGAGGGTCGGATCGGGGAGGGTGAGCGAGTCGCCGCGGACGACCGTCCAGTGGCCGGCGTAGGAGCCGGAATACCGCGCAATTCGGTGAAAATCTTCCGTTCGACAGGGACTACGGGGCGCACACGCCGCGAGCGCAAGGCAGGCGATTGGCCGGCAAGTCCAGCGCATGGCTCAGCGCTTACCGCACCGTGTCGCTAGCCTGCACCTGGGCACTGGTCGAATCCGCCACCCGCATCGCCTTGCCCACCGCTGAGGCCCCGGGGATCGCCGACTTGGAAATCGCCGTGTCCCGCTGCCGTTCCGTGAGGGAATCGCGCTTGGCTCGCTGATCCCCGCTCCCGCCCTTGCCGCACGCCACCGCCGCGCAAAGGCACAATCCCGCCAGCCCAATCGTCTTCACCGGCACCTTTCGTCTCGAGACCATGCTGCAACTTGCCGTCTTGCGACTTTTCTGGCAACGGTCACCTTGAAGTCCCCATGAGCCCTCGCCGCCCCCGTTCCCTCCACGGCATGCTGATCACCCGGCTGGCCATCGCGGCCCTCTTGATCGGTGCCGCCGCGGGGGTCTTAGCGGACATTGCCGAGCGCAACCACATCGCCGCGGCTGTTTCCGACCGGGCCGTGCTCGGTGCCGCCGAGCTGCGGGCCGCCATCGCCGCTCCCGGTGCCGAGGGGGAGGTGGATCGGACGCTGGAGGCCAAGCGCCTTAGCACCCTCTGTGCGCGGCGCGCGAGCGTGGGGCCCACCCTGACCATGGGGCGCTTCGTGGTCATCCGCCTCCTCGACACGGCCGGGGTGGAGATCGCGCATTGCACCGATGGCGGTGTCCCCCACAGCGACGACATCCTTGCCGCCGTCGCGGCTGTTCGGCCCCCGCTCGCGATTACCGGCGCGGCTCCCGCACCGACGGTGCTCCGCGTCGACGGCACGCCGCTCCTCAACGTCTTTGTCCCGCTGAGCGACGGGTTCGTGGAAGGCGGCTTCGCGATGTCCGGCCCGGCGCTCTCGGCGGCGCGGTGGAACATGGTCCGCGCGGCGGGGTTGGCCGTGGCGACCGTCCTCATCATCGCGCTCATCCTCTATCCTGTCATCCTCAGTCTGCTGCGGCGTCTCGAGCGCCTGTCCCGCGACTTGCTGGACGCCAACCTCGAGACCCTCCGGGTGATCGGGAGCGCCATCGCCAAACGCGACAGCGACACCGATATCCACAACTATCGGGTCACCATCTACGCGGTGCGGCTGGCCGAAGCCCTGGGGCTCGATGAGCCGGCGATCCGGATCCTCATCAAGGGCGCATTCCTGCACGACGTGGGCAAGATCGGGATTCGGGACGCGGTGCTGCTGAAGCCCGGTCGTTTGAGCGAGGAGGAGTACCGCGAAATGCAGCAGCACGTCCGCCACGGGCTGGATATCGTGCGCCGGTCCACCTGGTTGCGGGAAGCGGAAGCGGTGGTCGGCGGCCATCACGAGAAGTTCGACGGCTCGGGCTACGACTACCACGTCCCCGGGAATACCATCCCGAGTCTGGCCCGGATCTTCACCGTCGCCGATGTATTCGACGCCCTCTCTTCAAAGCGTCCCTACAAGGACCCGATGCCCTATGACCGGGTCGTGTCGATTCTGCGTGAAGGCCGGGGCACCCACTTTGACCCGGTGATTCTGGATCGCTTCCTGGAAATCGCCAAACCGCTGCATGATGCCTACTCCCACAGTGACGATCGTGCGCCGGGCGACCTCGAAGCGATCATCACACGCTACTTCCAGACGGACCTCGGCGCTTTCCTCTAGCCCATCTTGGTGGTTTGGAGAAGGGAGTTGAAAAAATGAAGCTGCACCACCTGCTCACGGTCGCGCTGGTGGCGGTCGGCTGCCGGGCGTCGGCCCCGGGCTCGCGATCCCTCGCGGTCGCCCTCGCTTCAGGGAGCTGGGTGGATCTATCCTATTCGTTCGATTCCAGCACGATCTACTGGCCGACGGCCCAGCCGTTCCACCTCCAGGTGGTTTCGGCACAGCGCACTCCGGGCGGCTGGTACTACGCCGCCAATAATTTTGCCGCCGCGGAGCACGGCGGAACGCATTTGGATGCCCCGGTCCATTTCGCCGAGGGGCGGCATACCACGGATCAGGTTCCCCTGGAGCAGCTGATCGGTCCGGCGGTGGTCGTGGACCTCACGGCCCAGGTGGCACGGGAGGGCGCTGATTACCTGATCACGCCTGCGGCGCTGGAGGCGGCCGGTCTCGATTCGGCGGCCGGAATGATCGTGCTGTTCCGCACCGGCTGGGGCAGCCGCTGGCCCGACCGGCTCCGCTACCTCGGGACCACCAAGACGGGGCAGGCGGCGGTTCCCGAGCTGCATTTTCCCGGCATTCACCCCAATGCCGCGCGCTGGCTGCGCGACCGCCACGTGAGAGCGGTCGGGATCGATACGCCGAGCATCGACTACGGGCAGTCGCAGACCTTCGAGACGCATCAGATCCTACTCGGCGCCGACATTCCCGCGTTCGAGAATGTGGCTCACCTGGAGCAGCTGCCAGCCCGGGGGGCGTTCGTCGTGGCGCTCCCCATGAAGATCGCGGGAGGGAGCGGGGGACCGCTCCGGATGGTGGCCTGGGTGGGACGCTCGGAGGCCGGGGCGTCGCCCTAACCGGTGGCGACCGGGATTCCCTTCTGCAGCGTTTCCTCCACGACATCGGCGAACCGGTCGACCTCGGCGGCCAGGGTGTAGACGTTCGGCGTCACCCGGATGCACTTGAACTCCGGGTGATCGATCGGCGTCACGATGATGCGGTACTTGTCCCACAAATACGCGCCGAGTTTGCCGATATCGAGCGGGCCGGGTGTGAACGAGGCGAGGCCGCACGCCTGCTTGGGATCGTAGGACGTCAGGATCTTCACCCCCGGTATCTGCTCCAGACGCTTCGCCCAGCGATCGCGCAGGTAGCGCAGCCGCGCCGCTTTGCGCTCGGCGCCGATGCCCTGGTGGAAGGTCAGCGCTTCGGCGATCGCGTTGTGGTTCGCCGCGGGATGCGTGCCGATCTCCTCGAACTTGCGGATGTTGCCGTTCATTTCCGGGGGCGCCGCCATGAGCGGCCAGATCGTCGGGATCTTCTCCTTGCGCACGTACAGGAACCCGGTGCCGTGCGGGGCGAGGAGCCATTTGTGCAGGCTCGTGCCGTAGTAGTCGCAGTCCAGCTCGTCGCGCGTGAAGGGGAAGTGGGCGTAGGCGTGGGCCCCGTCCACGATCGTCTCGATCCCGCGGGCCCGCGCCATCTGGACGATGGACTTAACGGGGAAGATCTGCCCGGTGAGGTTGGTGATGTGGCAGACGTGGATCACCTTGGTCCGCGGCGTGATCGCGGCCTCGAAGCGGTGCAGCAGGTCTTCCGGCGACGGCGGTGGCACGGCGAAAGTGATCTGCTTCAGGACGATGCCCTCGCGCCGCTCCCGCTGCCTCCAGGTGGTGATCATGCGCGGGTAGTCCTGCGTGGTGGTCACGACCTCGTCGCCACGCTCCAGCGGGATGCCCAGCTGGACGATCTCGAGCGCCTCGGAGGCGTTGCGGGTGATGGCCATTTCCTCGGGGTCGCACCCGAAATCCGCCGCCAGACGCCGCCGCACGCTTTCGATCTCGGGCTCCAGCCACTGCCACATCGTCACCACCGGCGCGGTGTTGGAGATCGCGAGGTAGCGCGCCATCGCCTCCTGCACCACCCGGGGCGAGGGCGACACGCCGCCGTTGTTCAGGTTGATCAGCGTGCGATCGAGCGTGAAGGCGTTCTGGATCTCGCGCCAGAAGTCCTCGTCGTCCGCCGTTTCAGCGGGTGACCGTCTGGCGATCGCCGCCACGGCCGACCGGATCCGGTCGAGACCGTCGTTCTTGAGGGCGGGGATCGTGGCCGACGATGCAAAGAGGGAGTTCAAGAAGGCGCGACGAGAGGTCACGATGCGCTCCGGGTGACGTTAGGAGGGAGATATCAATAAAACCTCCGCCCGGCCAGAGGGCCGGCGGGCAGAGCTCAGGCGATCAGTCCACCACCCAGCAGACGATCATCCCCATCATACAGTACGCCGGATTGCCCCGGCGTAATCGCTCGAACCGGCTCGCTCAAGTGCAGGGTGAGCCGGTCGGACATCAGCGCTGCAACCGTGCCCGGGACCGCCGGAGCGCGATAGCGGCACTGGACCCGGACCGGGTCGCCCACCTCCAGCGGCCGGGTGAGCCAGTTGACCTGATCGAGCGAGACGCTGTGGCCGAACAGGTCGCCGGCGTGCCCGATGACGACCTCCCGCGACTCGGGCCGGATCCCCACGACGTACCAGGGCTCGACCGCACCGCCGGGGAGCCCCCGCCGTTGCCCCACGGTGTAGCGCGCGTACCCCGCGTGCTCTCCGACGACGTCGCCCGACACCGTCACGAGCGGTCCGGGAGCCAGGGCGGGGGAGTCTTCCGGCAGGCGTTGCTCCAGCACGGTCACGTAGTCGCCGTCGGGAACGAAACAGATCTCGACCGATTCCGCCTTGTCGGCGGTCACGAGGCCGAGGCGGCGGGCCACCGCGCGCGTTTCCGGCTTCGTGAGCGCGCCCACCGGGGTGAGCATCCGCGCCACCACCGAGCGGTCGACTCCCCAGAGGAAGTACGTCTGGTCCTTGGTCCGGTCCCGCCCGCGATACAGTGCCCCGTCCCGCGCGACCGCGTAGTGCCCGGTGGCCAAGTAGGGGCAATCCAATGCGTCGGCATGGGCCAGGAGGTCGCGGAACTTGGTGAACGAGTTACAGCGGACGCAGGGGATCGGCGTCCGGCCTCGTGCGTACTCCCGCACGAAGTCGTCGATCACGTCGTGGCCGAAGCGATCCTCGAGGTTCACGACGTAGTGCGGAATGCCGAGCTTGTGCGCGACTAGCTTCGCGTCGGTGATCGAATCGAGGGAGCAGCAGGGCCGGTCGGCCACCGCGTCGCCATAACAGAAGAGCTTCAGCGTGGCGCCGATGACCTCGTACCCGGCCTCCACCAGGAGCGCGGCGGCGACAGAAGAATCGACGCCGCCCGACATGGCGACGAGAACCTTGCCTCTCATCGTCCCCACCGCTCTGATTGCCGATTGCCGATTGCGGATTGCGGAATTTCAAGGGGAAGTCGAGACGCGTTCGACCTTCCAGTGACAATCCGCAATCCGCAATCCGCAATTGGCAATTGGCTCACCGGTGCAACACCGCGCTCAACGCCCTTACCTTGTCCACGATCTTCGGCAGCGCGCCGACGACGACGTCCAGGTCCTCTGGTACACTGGTCCGGCCGAACGAAAAGCGCAGTGCCGCGACGCCCAGCTCGTGGGGGACACCCATGGCGGTGAGCACGTGCGACGGCTCGACGGAACCGGTGGTGCAGGCGGAGCCGGCCGAGCACGCGACCCCGGCCAGATCGAGGTGCATCAGCAGGGCTTCGCTGTCAGTGCCGGGGAACGAGGCGTTGAGGACGTGCGGCGCGCGTGGTGCCGCCCGGCCGTTGACGCTCAGGTCAGGGAACAGCGTGCCCAGCCGCCGCTCCAGGTCATCGCGCAACGCCGCGGTCCGCCTTGCGAACTCCGCCTGCTCGGCGGCGGCGAGCGTCACGGCCCGGCCCAGCGCGACGATTCCCGGAACGTTCTCGGTGCCCGGCCGGATCCCGAATTGCTGGCCGCCGCCGTGGATCAGGGCCTCGACGGCGCGGCGATCCCGCACGATCAGGGCGCCGATCCCCTTGGGCGCGCCGATCTTGTGACCGGAGAGCGTGAGAAAGGTGATCGGGAGATCTCGCAGCTGAACGGGGACTTTCCCGAACGCCTGGACGGCGTCGGAATGGAAGCAGGCGCCGGCCGCGCGACATCGCTCGGCCAGGTCGGCCACCGGCTGCGTCGTGCCGACCTCGTTGTTCACCCACATGACCGACACGACCGCGACCCCGCGGGCCAACGCCTCGTCGACGGCGGCCAAGTCCACGAGTCCCGAGCGGTGCACGGGGAGGATGATCTCTTCTCCTCCCAGATGCTGCACCGCGTGCGCGGCGGCGAGCACCGCCTTGTGCTCGGTGGCGCAGACGGCGACCCGGAACGCCTTCCCGGCCGCCCGCGCGGCGAGCGCGCAGCCGATCACGGCCAGATTGTCGGCCTCCGTCCCTCCGGAGGTGAACACCACCTGATTCGGCTCGACCGCCAATACCTCCGCGATGGCTCGCTTCGCCTCCTCGATCCCGGCGCGGGCGGCGCGGCCGAACCGGTGCGCCGACGACGGATTCCCGAACGCCTCCTCCCGGAGGTAGGGGAGCATGGTCTCCAGCACCTCCGGGCGGACGGGAGTCGTCGCCGCATGGTCCAGGTAGACCGCTCGCTTGGTCATGGAATCACCGCCGCCATGCTCGGGAATCTACCGACTACAGGGATTGCACGCCAAGCGACAGCACGTCTTGGACTTCGATCGTCTCCGGGGTGAAGTACGGCTCACCGTAGGGCCGGCGGATCAGCGACCCGTAGTGCGCCGATTGCACGCGGATCAGCTCGTAGAGGTCCTGGCCGGTGGGGAAGATCTCGCCGGCGGCGGTGGCGCCCTCGAACTGCGACGGGTAGCAGCGAATCGCCTCCATCTTGATCTCGAAGGTGTCGCTGATGTCGACCACGAACGAGGGCTTCACCGGGTCTTCGCGGTAGGCGAGGGCGTACAGGATCTTGCTGGGCCGGTGCGGCGCGGCGCCGTCCGCCGGGGCGTAGCGGGCCAGGCCGGCCAGATAGCAGGCGTCGCGCCCCAGCTCCGCGGCGATGCGGTGATCCGGGTGCCGCCCCACGGGGAACGGGAGAATCACGGTGCGGGGCCGCAGCTCGCGCAACACCCCGACCAGGCGCTCGCGGGAGGCGTCGTCGTTATGCAGGTGCGCGTCGGCGAGCCCGGCGTTGCGTCGCACCTGCACGCCGAGCACCTGGGCCGCCCGCGCCGCTTCGGCCGCGCGCAGTTCCGCGCTGCCCTGGGTTCCCGCTTCCCCTTGGGTCAGATCGAGGATGCCGACCCGGTGACCGGCGCGCACCGCTTTGGCCAGAGTGCCGCCGCAGGTCAGCTCGGCGTCGTCACGGTGGGCGGCGATGGCGAGGAGATCCACGTGGGTCGTCATGGGCGCGGCTCCGGAGGGTGCGAAGTGCGAAGTGCGAAACGCGAAGTGTTAGTGGCAGGTCGATCGCGCGTCGACCTACCGTTGCCATTTCGCGCTTCGCACTTCGCACTTCGAATTTGATTCACTCGTACCTCAACGCTTCCACGGGATCCAGCTTGGCCGCGCGGCTGGCCGGGAGCACGCCGAAGACCAGCCCGATCAGCACCGATACGAGGCAGGCGAGAAGGGCGCTCCATAGAGGAACGCTGGAGCTCGTTCCCAGCAGCACCTTGAGGGCTTCCCCCAGGCCGAGCCCCATGACCACCCCGATCAGGCCACCCAGCAGGGTCAGCGTCGCCGCTTCCACGAGAAACTGCCAGAGGATCTCCCGCCGCGTCGCGCCCAGCGCCTTCCGTACCCCGATCTCGCGAGTCCGGTCGGTGACCGAGACCATCATGATCGCCATCACCCCGATCCCCCCTACCATGAGGGCTACCGAGGAGAGGGCGAGCATCACCAGAAAGAACACGCCGGTGAGTTGATTGAAGACGTCGAGGATCTGGTCCTGGGTGATGATATCGAAGGTGTTGCGATCGCCCGGGCGCAGGCTCCGGTGACGGCGCAGCTGCACCGTCACGGCGTCCATCGCGCTTGCCACGGTGACGCCCGCGCGGGGCTTCACCACGATCCAGAGCGCGTTGGTTTCGTCGTAGCGGAAGAAGCGGCGGGCCGTCTCGAACGGCAGAATCGCCCCGATCTCCTGGGACGGTGGCTGGAAGATGTTCTCCGGATTCTGGTACAGTCCGATGACGCGCAGCGACTTGCCGGCCATGCGGACGTAGTGTCCGATCGGGTTGAGTCGGCCGAACAGCTTTTCCGCGGGCCGACCCTCCAGCACGATCACCGGGGCACCGCTGTTCTCTTCGGACTGGGTGAAGAACCGGCCGGCGGCCAGCGTCCCCCCCTGGATCTCCATGTAGTGGTCGTCGGCGCCGAACTCGGTCATGATCTGCGTGCGCGAGCCCTCGAACTCCATCTTCTGGAACAGCTGGACCCAGATGCCGGCGTAGTGCACCTCGGGAAGTCGCGCGATCAGCTCCGCCTCGACCGGCTTCAACACCGGGCGGATGCGGACCTCCTTGGGGAGGTTATCGGGGTTGAGCGGGGTCTGCGAGAAAATCCGCATCACGTAGAAGGTGGTGGGGCCCGCCACCTCGATGGTGTTGATGATCTGATCGCGGATCCCCTGCACGATCGACGCCATCCCCATGACGGTGGCGACCCCGATCACGACGCCCAGAATGGTGAGCGCCGAACGGAGCTTGTTGGTGCGCAGCTGATCCAGGGCGATCCCGAGCCCCTCGGCGAAGGAGTGGAACTTCATCTACTCCGCCCGCAAGGCGGTGATGGGGTCGAGCCGCGCCGCGCGGGCGGCGGGATACACGCCGAACAGCACCCCGACGCCGGCGCCGAGCGACAGGGCGACGGCCACGGACCAGAGCGTGACGCGGGCGGGCAGCGGCGTGGCGGCGTCGATCGCGGCCGCGAGGCCGGCGCCGACGATCAAGCCGAGGGCTCCGCCCAGCAGCGACAGCGTGACCGACTCGGCGAGGAACTGATTGAGGATGTCGCGGCGCCGCGCGCCCATGGACTTGCGGATCCCGATTTCGCGGGTGCGCTCGTTCACGCTCATCAGCATGATGTTCATGATCACGATCCCGCCCACGACGATCCCGATCGCGACCACGGCGGGGATCACGGTGAACAGGATCCGGGTCAGATTCTTCCAGAAGGACACGAGCGCGTCGGCCGTGTCGATCGAGAAATCGTCGGCCTGGGAGGGGCGCAGCCGGTGGGCGATCCGCATCGCCTCCTCGGCACGCTGCATCCCGGGGGTGACCGAGGCGGGATCGGGCATCTTGACCGAGATGACCGTCGTCTGGCGGCGGCCGTACATCCCCTCAAAGGTCGTGAGCGGCAGCATCACGAAGCCGTCCCAGGAATTTCCCAGCACGGTCCCTTTCTTGGCGATCACCCCTTTGACGGTGAACTGCTCCCCGCGGATTCGGATCTTCTGGCCGACGGCCAATTGCGCGTTCCCGTCGAACAGCTTGTCGGCGATGTCGTAGCCGAGCATCGCGATGGGGCGCCGCTCGCGGACGTCGATGTCGCTCATCGCGTCGCCGGCCGCGAACTGGTAGTCCTGGACGACCTGAAACGGCGCGGTGACGCCGAAGATCAGCACGTCGCCGACGGTCCGGTCGTGCCACACGACGTCGGCCATCGGCGTGGGCCAGCCGGATTGCAGGGCGACCGCCCTCGCGTCGGGGAGGGCCCGTTCGACGTAGGGAAGGTCTTCTGGCGCGATGATGGGCCGGCGCTGGATCGCGCGCCACTCCTCGTCGTCGATCAGACCGATCGCGATGGGGGTGCGGCGCACCTGGAACGCGTTCACTCCCACGATGGCGCCCCCGATGCGATCGCGGACGTACGCGTTCATCCCCTGAATCACCGCGACCACCGCGACCAGGAACGCGACGGACACAATGATCCCCACCAGCGTAAAAAACGAGCGCAGCTTGTGGCTCCAGGCCTCCTGAAGCGCCTGGAGGATGGCTTCACCGATTTGCATGGGGGGAGAAACTAACCGGAAGCACCGACGCTAGGGTGAGGCGGCGCAAGAAAGATGCGACGTTAGGGAGGAGCGTTGGAGTCGCCTCATCCTAACGTCGCTCTATCCTAACGACGCCACATCCTAACGTCGCCTCACCCTATTCGTATCTCAACGCCTCAACGGGATCCAGCCGAGCCGCCCGGCTCGCGGGATAGAGCCCGAATCCCACGCCGGTGAGCGCGGAGACGAGGAGGGCCGCGAGAATCGCCCACAGGGGGACATACGCCGGGATCGGCGTCAGGGCCGATACGGCGAACGCCGCGATGCCGCCCGCGGCCATGCCGATCGCTCCCCCGACCAACGTGAGAGTCGATGCTTCCACGAGAAACTGCCACAGAATCTCGCGCCGCGTGGCCCCCAGCGCCTTGCGGACGCCGATCTCCCGCGTGCGCTCGGTGACCGAGATCATCATGATCGCGACCACCCCCACGCCGCCGACCAGAAGCCCGATCGAGGAGAGTACCAGCATCACGAGGAAGAACACGCCCGTGATCTGGTTCCAGATGTCGAGCAGCTTGTCCTGGGTGACGAGGGCAAACGTGTCGGGCTGCCCTGGCCGCAGCCCGCGGGCCGACCGCAACGCGGCCGTGACCTCATCCATGACGTCCTGCTGCGCCATGCCGGTGTCGGGGACCACGGCGAAGCGCATCCAGCCGCGCACGTACGGAACATGCTTGACGAACGCGCCGTGTGGGACGATGGCGACCGGCGGGGCGGCGCTGTTGAAGAAACTCGGCGGCGGCGTGTAGAGGCCGATGACCTCAAACGGGACTCCGGCGATCCGGATCATCTGGCCCAAGGGGTCCCGCCCGGGGAACAGTTGAGACGCGAGCTTGGTGTTGATCACCGCCACGGGCGTATTGGCGAGGTCCTCGATCCGGGTGAAGGAGCGGCCCGGGAACACGTCGCCGCCGTCCACCTCCACCCACGAGGCGTTGACGCCCACGATGAAGACCGACTCGAGACGCTGGTCCCCGAACGCGACAGCGGCCTGGGTGTCCTCGCGGCGGCTCAGGAATCGCACGCCGGGGAGGTGGGCCAGGCGCTCGGCCTCGAGGTCGGTGAGTGGGGGGTTATGCAACCACGCGGGGGTCTCGTCCCCCTGCGAAACCGTGATTCCCGCCTGGAAATGGCGGAACACGATGAACGTCCGCGGCGCGATGGACTCGAAGATGTTCGAGACGCTGCGGTTGATCCCCGAGATCAGCGCCGCCATCACCATCACGACCATGACACCGATGGCGACGCCCAGAATGGTGAGCGCCGCCCGCGCCTTGTTGGCCCGGAGCGAGCTGAGCGCGATGACCACGCCCTCGGTGAGCGGCGTCATGGCTCTCCGCTACGTCTCGAAGCGCAGGGCGGCGATCGGGTCGAGCCGGGCCGCCCGCGTGGCTGGATACACCCCCGCCACCACGCCGACGCCGGCGCCGAGCAGCACGCCCACGGCGATGGACCAGGGCGCGACGGCGGCCGGGAGAGGGGAGACCGCCGAGACCAGCGCGGCGAGGCCGATACCGGTGCCCACGCCGACGGCCGCCCCGGCGGTCGCCAGAGTGACCGCCTCCACCAGGAACTGCCGCAGAATATCGCGGCGGCGCGCCCCCAGCGCTTTGCGAATTCCGATTTCGCGCGTGCGCTCCGCCACCGCCATGAGCATGATGTTCATGATCACGATGCCACCCACCACCAGCGAGACGGCCACCAGCCCCGGCAGGGCGACAAAGAGCACACGGCTGATCTTGGACCAGAAGTCCAGCACTTCGGCCGCCGTCTCCAGCGCGAAGTTGTCGGCCTCGCGCGGACGCAGGTGGCGCCGGCTGCGCATGATCGCTTCGGTCTCCTCCATCGCCGCCCGCATGGCCTGTGGGGTCGCGGCCTTCACAGCCAGGGCGTCGATGTCCCGCGGTGGGTTGATATAGCGTTTCAGCGGCGCCGTGGCGGGCACGACGGCGAACTTGTCGAGCGACATGCCGAACAGGTTTCCCTGCTTCTCCACGACGCCGATCACGCGGTAAGGAATCCCGAAGATGCGCACCGACCGGCCGAGCGGGTCGGCGCCCTCGAACAGCTTGGTCGCGAGCTCGTTTCCGAGGACGACTACCGGCACCGCCGCCGAGACTTCCTGCGCGGTGAAGGCCCGTCCCTGGGAAAGAGTATAGGACCGGATGTCGAAGTAGAGCTCGGTCGCCGCCGTGACCTCGACTCCAGGGGCGGTCTTCTTCCCCGCGGTCAGGGTCGTGCCCGTTGAAGATTCCCACGCGGCCGTCACCGGCTCACGCATTCTCGCGAGCACCGCCCGGGCGTCGTCCACGGTGATCCGCGGCCGGCGCGCCCATGCCCGCCAGGTGTCCGCCGGCACGTTCCCGAGCTGCATGTCCGGAAACTGGCGGAGGCGGAAGGTGTTCACGCCGAGGACCGTCCCGGCGAACTTGTCGGTCATGTAGCGGTTCATCCCCTCGACCACCGACACCACCGCGATCAGAAACATCACGCCGATGAACACCCCGATGACCGAAAAGGCGCTCTTCAGTTTTTGGGCGCGCAGCGTTTGAAGGGCAAGGTAAACCGCTTCGAGGAACGGCATGAGGAGAAGCTAACTGCGAGAGACGACTCTACTAGATGAGGCGCCGTCTCATCCTATTCGTAACGTAACGCCTCCACCGGATCGAGACGCGCCGCCCGACTCGCGGGGTAGATGCCGAACAGGACGCCCGTGAACACCGCGGCGAATAGCGCGACCACAATTGAGCCGATCGGTACATGGGCCGGGACGGGGGTGGCGACACTGATCAGGAGCGCGACGAGCCCGCCCAGGATCATCCCGCACATGCCACCCGCGAGGGTGAGGGTGGTCGCCTCGACCAGGAATTGCCACAGGATCTCGCGCCGAGTCGCGCCGAGGGCCTTCCGCACGCCGATCTCGCGCGTGCGCTCGGTGACCGAGATCATCATGATGGCGATCACGCCGATCCCGCCGACCATCAGGCCGACCATCGACAGCACGACCATGACGACTCGCATGATCATCGTGGTGGATGCGATGTCGGTCAGATACTGCTCCTGCGAGACGACGGAAAAGTTGTTGGGCTGGCGCGGGCGCAGGCCGCGAGAGATCCGGAGCGCCGTCGTCACGTCCTCCATCGCCTGGGGGGTGGTCGCGGTCTCCGTCGGCCCGACCAGGAAATCCATCCACCCTTTCCAGAAATTGACGTACTTGAGCAGCGCCCCGTGCGGCATGGACACCTCGAACTGATTGTCCTCCCCGAACAGGCTGGGCGGCGGGTTGAACACGCCGATCACCTGGTAGGGCATGCCGCCGATCTTGATGGTGCGATCGATCGGGTCGAGCCGCCCGAACAACCAGTCGGCCAGCTTCTGGTTGATCACCACCACGCGGTCCCCGGCCTGGTCTTCGATGTTGGTGAACGAACGCCCGGGGAAGACGTCGCCCCCGGCGACGTCCACCCAATCCGAGCTCCGTCCATGGACGCTGACGTTCGAGGTGCGGCGGTCCCCGAACGACACTTCGATCCCTCCCGTGCCCTCGTCCAGGGCCACAAAGCGGACACTCGGGAGCTGGCGAATCAGCCTGGCCTCGGCCATGGTCATCGGCGGATTGTGGCGCCAGGGGCAATTCTCGTCGCTGCCGTCGCAGATGTTTACGCCGGCGGAGTAGAACCGGCCGACCCAGAAGGTCTTGGGACCGAGCTGGTTCAGCTGATCGGAGAGCCCCTTGTCGAAGCCCGAGATCAGGGCCCCGATCACCATCACGACCATCACGCCGATGGCGACGCCCAAGATCGTGAGCGCGGCCCGCACCTTGTTCGACCGCAGCGAGTCGAGCGCGATGCCGACGCCTTCCAGGAGGGGTGTCATCGGCTACTCTTGGCGCAGCGCGGTGATCGGATCGAGGCGAGCCGCGCGGGTGGCCGGGTAGACCCCGGCGACGATCCCGACGCCGCCGCCCAGGACCACCCCGAGCAGGATCGAGCCGGGGGCGACGGTGGCGGGGAGGGGGGTCGCCACGTTCAGAAGGATCGACAGGAAGATCCCGGCGCCGATGCCCAGCACCGCGCCGACGGTGGCGATCGTGGTCGCCTCGGCGAGGAACTGTCGTAGGATGTCGCGTCGCCGAGCGCCCAGCGATTTCCGGAGTCCGATCTCGCGCGTGCGCTCCGCCACCGCCATCAGCATGATGTTCATGATGACGATCCCCCCGACCACCAGGGAGATGAGCACGAGCCCAGGCCCGACGGCCATGAGAATGCGGTTGATCTTGGCCCAGAAGTTCAACACGCCCTCGGAGGTCTCGAGCGCGAAGTTGTCGTCCTGGCGCGGGCGCAGGTGGCGGCGGCTGCGCATGATCGCCTCCGCCTGGTCCATGGCGAGCCGCATCTCGGGCTCCGAGTTCGCCTTGACCATCAACGCGTCGATGACGCCCGGAGGGTTCACTTCCCGCTGAATCGGTGACAGCGCCGGGGCGACCACGAATTTGTCGAGTGAGATGCCGAACAGGTTACCCCGTGAGGCCGCCACGCCGACCACGCGGTAGGGGATGCCGTGAATCCGCACGTACTTGTCGAGCGGATCGCGCTTCTCGAACAGGCGGTCGGCCAGATCGTACCCCAGCACGACGACGGCCGCGCCGGCCTTGTCCTCCTGCGGGCTGAAGGGGCGCCCTTCGTCGATCTTGATGTTGCGGATCGCGAAGTAATCCGTGGTGGCCCCGTTGAGGGAGACCTGGGCCACCTTCTTGGTTCCCGCCTCGACGTCTCCCCGGTCCTCCGACGCCCACGCCGTCAGTACCGGCAGCGTGATCCCATGGACCACCGCGTCGGCATCGGCGAAGGTGATCCGGGGACGCCGCGCCCAGGACCGCCAGGTCGAGTCGGTCACATTGGGCGTGAAGTTGGGCCGTTTACGCAGGTGAAAGGTGTTCACCCCCACCAGCGTTCCGGCGAACTTCTCGGTCATGTAGGAGTTCATCCCGTTGACGATCGACCAGGCGCCGATCAGGAACGTGACCGCGATGAACACACCGATGAGCGAGAAGGCGCTCTTCAGTTTCTGCACCCGGAGCTGACCGAGCCCCAACCGGATCGCTTCGAACAGCGACACGCTAGGCAGCCTTGAGGTGGTCGGCGGCCACGAGGCCGTCGCGCAAGGTGACGACGCGGGCGGCGTGCGCGGCGATGTCGGCCTCGTGCGTCACCATCACGACCGTCTGCCCCTGCCGGTGCAGGTCCGCGAACACCTGCATGATCTCCTGGCTCGTGGCGGAGTCGAGGTTTCCCGTCGGCTCGTCGGCGAGGAGGATCGAGGGGGCGTTGACGAGGGCGCGGGCGATCGCCACGCGCTGTCGCTGCCCGCCCGACAGCTCGTTGGGCCGGTGCTCCATGCGGTCGCCGAGACCGACGCGCCGCAGAGCCTCGGCGGCCAGCGCGCGCCGCTGCCGCGCGTTCTGCCCCGCGTAAATCAGGGGCAGCTCCACGTTGTGCAGGGCGCTGGCCCGGGGGAGGAGGTTGAAGGTCTGAAACACGAATCCGATTTCCTTGTTGCGGATCCGCGCCAGCGCGTCGTCCGCGAGATCCGACACCTGCTGGCCGTTCAACCAGTACTCCCCCGAGGTGGGCGTGTCGAGACACCCGATCAGGTTCATCAGCGTGGACTTGCCGGAGCCCGACGGGCCCATGATCGCCACGTATTCGTTGCGGCGAATCTGCAGGTCCACCCCGCGCAGCGCGCGCACGACTTCGCCGCCCATGTCGTATTCGCGCGCCAGCTTGTGCGTGAGAATGACGATGTCGGGCAGGGGCGTGTCGCCCGTGCGGAACTCCTGCACGCGCGTCATGTGGTCTTCCGCGCCTTGGAGCTGTCCGCCGGCGCTTTGGCGGCCCGGACCGGGGAGCCGTCCTTCAGGTCGCGGATCGCCTGATAGGGGCCGGCGACGATGGTCTCACCTTCCTTGACCCCATCCAGCACCTCGAAGTACTCGTCCCCCGCGACGCCCACCTTCACCGGCCGGAAGGTGGCCTTGCCGTTCGTGACCACGAACACGCCCTCGGTCTCCTTCTTCTTCCCGGTCCCGGCGGTGTCGACGCGACGGCTCTCATTGGGGACGGGGGTGTTCTCTCGCACGGTCAGCGAGATGATCGGGATCGACAGCGCCTGCTTGCGCGTGTCGGTGACGATCCGCGCCGTGGCCGAAAGATCGGGACGGACGTCCGCCGGGGGATTGACCAGGGTGACTTCCACCTCGTAGTCCACGGCCCGGTCGTTGGTCCCCGTGAGGTTCGACGCGGCGGTGAGCACCGCGCTGTTGGCGACCTTGGTGACCCGTCCGACGAAGGTCGTGTCGGGGAACGCGTCGATCGATACCTCGACCGAGTCCCCCATGTGGAGGCGGACCACGTCCGTTTCATCGACCTGGACCTTGACCTGGATCACCGAGAGATCCGACACGGTGAGGAGCAGGCCCACGTCCTTGGAAAACGTCCCGGGTACCGCCACCTCCCCCTCCTCGACCGCGAGGCGGGTCACGCGTCCGGTCATCGGGGCCATGATCTTCGTCTTGGCGAGCTGATCGCGCGCCTCCCGGACGCCGGCGCGGGCCTGGTCCACCTGGTGCTGCGACGAGTTCACCAGCGCTTCGGCGACATCGAAGGCGGTCTGCGCCTGCTCCAGCGCCTCCGGCGAAATCAGATTGGGGTTCTGGGTGTGCAGCTCCTTGGTCCGGTCGAGACCGCGCTTCGCCTGATCGCGGTTCGCCACGGCCTGGACCAGGCCTGCCTGCGACGAGGCGAGCGTCGCGTCGGCGCGCTGGAGATTGGCCTCGTACACCGTGGGGTCGATCTGCAGGAGGAATTGGCCCTTCTGCACGTAGTCGCCTTCCTTCACCGCCAGCTGGGTGATGCGCCCCGTGATGTCCGGACTCACGTCCACCTTTTTCTTGGGCTGCACCTTCCCGCTGGCCGTGACGGCGGCCACGAGGTCACGCCGGCCGACCTTCTCGAACCGCACTTCGGTGCCCCGCTCCCGCTTGGCCCCGACCGATACCGCGATCAGACCGGCGAACAGAGCGACGACGCCGGTGCCGACCAGGATCTTGTTTCGCTTGGACATGTCCCGTCTTCCTCTCGTCGATTAGCGCAATGAACGGCCGACGGCCTGCTCCAACAGCGCCAACGACCTGTGATAGTCGAACACCGCGGCGATGTAATCGGTCTCCGCCTGCAGCGCGGCGTACTCGGCGTCAGTCACCTCCAGGAACGTGCCCGAGCCGACTTTGTACCGCTCGGTGGCGAGCTGGAGCCGCTCCCGGGCGGCGATGCGGTTCGTGTCCTGGATGGCGATCGACTGATAGGCGGCATCGAGCGCCAGGAATGCCTGGCTGACCTCGGTTTGGACACCGAGGGCCCGGGCCCGGACCGATTCCTCCAGGTTCTTCTCTTGAGCCTTGCTCTCCGACACCTGCAACGGCCGCTGGAAATTGAGCCAGATCGGCAACGACACCGACAGGCGCGCCTGGAATGGCTGTCCGATGAAGTTGAACGGGTAGGTGTTCTGCTGGTCCCGGATGAACTGCTCGCTCTGGGCGGTCCACGCGTACACCGAGCAATCCTGCGGGGCGAGCCCCGAGCTGCCGCGGATGATGTTGTTCTCCTGGCAGGATTGCACCTGCGCCCCGGATGAGACCTGTTGACCCACGATGAACTGGTCGAGATCGCTCTTGTTGGCGAACGCCTGGGTGAATCCCGACCAGCCGAGGGACAGGGACACGCTCGGGACGTAGCTTCCGGAAGCCGCCTTGACGCTCCAGCTCGCGGCGCGCTCGCGCTCCCGGAGGGCCAAGAGCGCCGGATTCTGCGCTTCGGCCATGGTGAGCAGCTCGTCGAGCTTCCATGGCGGTGCGACCACGGGGAAGGTGTCGGTGAGCTGGACCGAGTCGATCGCCACCGGCGGGGTGACGCCCATCTGCTCGAACAGTCGCAGCTTCTCGACGCTCACCAGCGTGCGGGCCCGCAGCAAGGCGACCTTCGATTGGCCGCGGTTGACCTGCGCACTGCGGACGTCGACCAGCGTCACCTGTCCGACCTGGAAGCGCGCCTGGGCCAGCTTCAGCGTCTCTTCCTGTCGCGCCAGCAGCTTGGCGGCGACGTCCGCGTTCGCGCTGGCCTGCAGCACGGTCAGGTATTGCTGCGTCACGCCCGCGACGAGGGCATTCGCCCCGCCGCGCACGTCCGCATCGGCCGCCGAGAGTTGCGCCCCACGCAGTCCCGGCTGGGAAAACGATGACACCGACCAGTCCCACTGCAGCCCGAACGAGTAGTTCGAGTTCAGGGTTGATACGTTCTGATTGAAATTCGAAGTGAGGAACCGTTGCGACCCGGTTCCCGAGTACCCCAACCCGCCCGACAGCAGGGCCTGCGGGGCGATCAGGCTGGCCCAGGCGTTGCGCGCGCCCCAGACCGCCGGCGCCCGGTTATTGAGAATCTGCCGGTAGGCCGGATTATGCTCCCGTGCGATACCGATCGCGTCCGCCAGGGACAGCGCGGCCGCGGTGGGAGGGGGCGCGGAGGAGTTGGGGGCGCCGCTCGACTGGGCCACCGCGGTGGTGGACACGGAGAGCCAGGCGGCGATTGAAAGCAGCGATTTCATCGAGGTTCCTTCAGAGCCTGGTGGATCGTTGCGACGGTCGGGGCCCGTACGCGCCTCACCCCCCAAGAGTTTCGTCCAAACGGTGCTTGGCGCGTTGTGGTAAAACTAATTGGGTCAATCGGTTAAATGCAGGGAGGGTCTACGGCCCCGCGGCTCGCTCGCCAACCATCCTGCGGCTCGGCACTTCCACCTTCATGAGCCGGCCAGCGGCGTCGAGCCAGACGTGGACCAGCCTCGCCGTGCCACCCGTCACGGTGATGTGCCGGAGAGCCACGGGTTGGCGGTTCACGGTGGTGCTCCCAGTGCCGAGGTCTGTTACGGTCAGCGATTCCTTGCGCATTGCGCGGGCGAACAAGCCTGACACGGTGGCCGTGCTCGCCCGGGCTCGCCAAGCCGCGAGTAAGTACAGGGCGAACGCCGAGTCATCGAGCACGACGGTGCCGGGACCCGCGGAGATCTCGCGCGTTCGCTCACGATCGGGGGAGAGGTAGCGGAGGGTGAAGCGCCCGCGAGCCGAGGCTCCGAGGATGCGAACGGGGTTGGCCGGATCGGAGACCTCATACTGGAGACTGACCGGCTCGGTGTCGGGGCCGATCTCGACGACCGGAGCCAGGAGCACGCTCCGGCTCCCCATCCCGTAGCGGGCCCGTGTCCCCACCCGCCAGCCGTTGGGGACGCCGTTGGCCGTCAGTCCGGTGACCGCGAACGACTCCTGACCCACGACCGAGGTATCCTCCCGGAGCACGAGCGTGCCTTCATCCCCGGGGCTCTGCAAGGCCAGGACCCACAACAGCGGAACGAGCATCAGGTCAGAACTCGCGTGGCGATGCGCTCACGGATCATCTTATAGAGGCGTTCGCCCTTCTCCCGGCTGGCCAGGGTCGGTCGTCCCAGCGAGCCCGGCGATTTCCGCGGCAACGCCCGGCTGATCCGCGGGGAGACAAAGTCCAGCGCTCGTTCCATGTGAACGAGGTCGGGAGCCAGGTACAAGAGCAGCGACGTGTCGAGCTCGCCACCGTGGCTCGGCCCGTCGGGGGAGTCGAGCAGTCCCGTGAAATCGAGTCCGAAGATGTCTACGGTGACGACCCGGGCGCTACGCGTGCGCAGCGTCGACAAGGCTTCCTGATGCGGGTCGTGACCGTGCGCGGTGAGAATGACGAACTGATCGACGCCGGCCTGCTCCCACGACCCGAGCAGGTCGTTCATCCAGCGGTGCAGGGTCTTGCGGCGTACGGCGGCGTTGCCGGGGAACTTGTGTTTCGTGGCGGTATTGACGCCGTATTCGACCGTTGGGGCGCGGAGGATACCGAACTCCGCCGATAGGTCGTCGGCCAGGTGCTCGACGATGATCGTGTCGCAGCCCAAGGGCAGGTGAGGGCCGTGTTGTTCGCAGGTCCCCACGGGGACGAGCAGGCGCGGGTCGCGGGCGAGATGGTCGCGGACATCCTCCGGAAGGAGATCCTTCAGGTGCAGCGGCCGGTTCATGTCGTGATCGCCGCGGGAGCGGCGGCCGCGTTCACGGCTGCCGAATGGTTGCGCGCGCAGGCACCTGGGTGGGCGTGGGCTGCCGGTGCGGCGGCGCTGGTGGCTGCCGTTGCGGCGTTCATTCCGCGACCGGCACGGACCGCGACCGTCGCGGCGGGACTGTCCGCGCTGCTCGTCGGCGCGGTGCTGACGACCAGCGCCCTGACGGTCAGCCGGCTCCGCTGCTGCTGGTCCGCGGAACGCGAGGCCCGTGCGACCGTGGCTGCGCGCGCACTCGCCACGACCCTGGACCAGGCGGTGGCCGAGGCCCGGCGTCTGGCCGAACGGGGGGCGGTTGCCGCGCTGCGCCCCCAGGCGGATGCCTTCGATCGACTGGCGGAGGCGATCGCCACCGGCCCCGCGGAACTCGAGCGGGGCGTGGCCGTGCTCGGCGCGGATGGCCGGCCATACGCCTGGGCCGGCCGCCACCGCATCCTGCCGGCGATCGACACGGCGGAGCTGCGTGTTTCCATTTCAGCATTCTACGTAACGCTCGAGGCTCGGCGCCAGACGCCGAACCGGCAGTGGGCCATCGGGACCGTCCTGCTCGACGCCGCTCCCGCGATCGCAGAGGCCAACGGGACCCTGGCGGCTCGTTTCGGGCAGGCTCACGGGGTGCGGCTGGCGTTCCGGTCGCCGGCCGCCGCCGGGAACGAGCCGGACCACCTTGCCTTCTGCGACGGCGTGTGCCGCTCGGGCGATACCCTGGCCATCGTTCAGGTGGTGACGCCGAGTCAGGGCGATGCCATGCTCGATGCCCTGGGGCACGCCGCTCGGCGGTCCGGTCTGGCTCTGGTCGTGTTGCTCGCGGGCCTCCTGGTGGCCGCACCGCCAGGCCGCTGGCGCTGGCTGGTGATCTCGGCGGGCGTCTGGTCATTCGCGCGTGCCTCGTTAGGGCCGGCTCTGGGGGCCAGCTCGGTCTTCTCACCCGCCACGTTTTATCGTTCGGCCCTCGGCGGTTTCAGTGACTCGATCGGATCGTTCGGCGCGTTGTCGGTCGCGGTGCTGCTGGGTGCCGCCGTCCTATGGCGCCGCGGCGTACCCCGTCGCGGCTGGCAGGTCGCGCTCGCGGGCGCTCTCATCATCTACGCGCCGTATCTCGTGCGGTACTTCGGCCAGGGGATCGCGCCGCCGGCAGGAGGAGTGAGCTTCGGACTCTGGTTGTCCTGGGAAATCACCATCGCCGCCGCCGCCATGGCGGTGGTGTTGGGTGCCGCGGCGCTGGTCAGGGGGGAATCGGAGCCGTCCCGGATGCCTTGGGCGCTGCCGTTCGCCTGCCTTTGGGCGGTGGTCGTCGGCGTCGCTGGGCTCTGGCTTTGGGCGCCGGTTGATGCCTGGCCTGAGTGGTACACCTTCCTCTGGCTGCCGTCGTTGGCGGGGGTGATCGTGCCGGCGCCGCGCCGCTGGGCCCTGGTCGGGATGGCGATGGTGGCGGGAACGGCGGCTGCGCTCGTGACCTGGGGAGCGGCTGTAGAGGGCCGGCTGGCGCTGGCCGCGCGGGACGCGCAGAGATTGGGGCGGAGAGCCGACGCGGTGACACAGGCCGAGCTTGATCGGCTCGGCGCGGCCCTCACCAATACGCCCGCGCCCCAGTCGCCCGGCGAGTTGTACGCGCTCTGGCAGGCCACTCCGCTCGCCGCGGAGCAATACCCGGCTGATTTGTCGGTCTGGTCTCCTCCGCCGAGGAACGAGCGCACGGCTGACCTCCCGCTCGCTGCTCTGGACCTGCCGCCCGGGTTGCTCGCCGCGCTGGCACGCGAGGATTCCCTCCCAGGAGGTGGTGCTCGCTTCGAACGACTCGATCGGATTCCCGGCACCATCACCGTTCTGGTCGTGCCGCTGGCGGGTGGGTCCCGTCTGACGGTCGGCGTGGGCCCGCGCTCGCGGGTCATCGCGCTCTCTCGCGTGGCTCGGTTCCTCCGCGGTGAAGGAGCCGTGGAGCCACCCTATACGGTGTCGCTCTCGTTGCCCACCAAAGACGCGCCTTCGACCGGCGTGGAGCCCTTCTGGACACGGGAAGGGTGGAGCGCCCGTGGCGAGTGGCGCGTCGATCTGCCGGGTGGGACCCGTCACGTGCACGTCAGCGTCGACCTTCAGGGGCCGTGGGGGCTGCTATTGCGCGGCGCGCTCGTCGTCCTCGTGGATTTCGCGCTGGTGTTTCTGTGCTGGGGTGTTTCCCGGATGGTGGGGGAGGGATGGTGGCCGCGCTGGCGTTCAGTAGCCGATCAGGTTCGAGCCAGCTACCACGCCCGGCTCACCTCGGTGCTCGCTGCGTTCTTCATCGTTCCGGTGCTCGTGTTCGCCGTTGGGGCCGTGGCCCGTCTGGCTGAAGGTGCCAGGGAATCGAGCGACCTCCTGATCGGCCAGACGCTTCGGGATGCGGCGGCGACCGCCACCGGAGGGAGCAGGCTCCGGACGGGGAACGGGGGAGGGATGGCGGCCGCCGTCGTCGACCTTGGTGAGCGAATTGACGCTGAGCTGTGGTTGTACCGTGGAGGAGCGCTCCAGGGGACCAGCGCCCCGATTCTTACCGAGCTGGGGCTCGTCGACGCATTCCTTGCTCCGTCAGTGTATCGACGCCTTGCCCTCGAAGACGAGCTGGCGGTAGGAGGCAACGGCGTGATCGCGGGCCGCGCGATCCGCTTGGGGTACCGCGTGGTCGGTGCCGGGTCGCCGACCGAGCAGGCGGTGCTTGCCGCCCCACAGCTGCTCGATGATGAGGGCCTGCGGGGACAACGTCAGGACCTCGCCCTCACCGCTCTCCTGGCGACCGCTCTCGGGCTGGTCGCCGCCGGCGTCCTGGCGGGTCTCGCGGCGCGGCCGCTGACCCGACCGGTCGCCGCCCTGCGCGATGCCGCTCTGGCGGTCGGTCAGGGCGCTGCGCCGGTGCCCTTCCCGGAGGGGGCGCCACGCGAGTTCCAGCCGGTCATGAGCGCCTTCCAGCGTATGGCTCTGGACGTTCAGGCCAGCCAGGCGGCGCTCGAAGATGCCCGCCGCCGCACGGCGCAGGTCCTCGCGAACGTCGCCACCGGCGTCATCGCCGTGGATGAAGTGCTGCGGATTACGATGGCGAATTCGAGAGCGGCGGAGTTGTGTGGTATGCCGCTGCCGGCCGGAGCTTCGCTCATGGATGTGGGCGGCGAGGAATGGCGCCCGGTTTGGGAGGCCGTGCGGTCGTTCGTGGCGGAACGTGGTGTGACGATCGTCGAACGGGAGTTCGTCGTGACCGGGGGGAGGCGCCAGATCCGCGTTCAGCTTGCCCCGCTGGGGCCCGCGCCGGCGGGATGCGTGGTAGCACTGGACGATACGACAGCCTTCGCTCGGGCGGCGCGGGTGCTGGCATGGGGGGAGATGGCCCGCCAGGTCGCCCACGAAATCAAGAATCCCCTCACGCCGATCCGGCTCGGCATCCAGCACCTGCAACGCGCTCGGGCCGCGAGCGGACGTCGAAAAGGGCGAGGGGGAGAATTCGACCAGATCCTCCGCGAAACCAGTGAGCGCATTCTGGCGGAGATCGACCGCCTCGATGCCATCGCCCGGGCCTTCTCCCGGTTCGGCGCTCCCACGTCCGTCGCGGACCAGGCGCCCCTCGAGGCGGTCGACCTTCACCAGGTGGCGACCGAGGTGACCCACCTGTATGCCCTGGGCGCCGATGCGGGCGGCGCCCACGTCGTCCTGGAGGGTGGGGCCGGGACGCCGGCGCGGGCTCGCCGGGACGAGGTGAAGGAGGTGTTGATCAATTTGATCGAGAACGCCCGCAACGCCGGAGCGCGCCGAGTCGCGGTCCGGATTGCGACTGATGGTCTGACGCTGACCGTGCTGGATGATGGGCGAGGGATTCCAGACGATGCGGTAGGTCGCGTCTTCGAGCCGGCGTTCACCACGACCACGAGCGGAGCAGGGTTGGGACTGGCCATTGTGAAGCGGCTGGTCGAGGGTTGGGGCGGGAGAATCTCGCTCGCCAGCGTCCCGGACCGGGGGACCACCGTCACCATCGCCCTCAAACCGGCCGACGGGGCTGGTGCGAGATGACCTGGATCACAACATTAGGGGCGTCCCGGAGGCTAGGGTAAACCGCTTTCCCTGTTGAGGTGACCGTGCGCCGGACACTCGTCGGTGGGTGGACAGTGGCACTGCTCGTGGCGCTCGCCGGCCCGGCGTCGGCGCAGTGGTTCGGCTGGGATGCCCGGTCGACCGGCATGGCGGGGATCGTCCTGCACAGGAACGGCGGCCTGGAGGGGTTCAACGTCGCGTATCGCGCCGTGCCACGGCGCCCGGGGGCCCATGGTGCCAAGCTGACCTTGCCGATCCCGCTCGGGATCGTGCAGGCCCTCAAGGACAGTGTGGCGTTCAATTTCGACTCCTCCTACTTCAACCCGATCGCGCTTGCCAACTATATCCTCAACCCGCCGGTGTTTTACCAGCTCAAGCAGCCCCCGGTCCCCAACAACGACGTCTTCCTCTTTATCGGCAAGGACTCCCTCTTTGTCGACCTCGGTCAAACCAAAGAGGTGATCCCCACCGATGAGGTCAAGGTCGCGGGTGTCAACCGGCTGCTCAATCTCGGGGGAGGCTTCAGCGGCTTCTACGTAGGCGTGATGCTGTGGGAGCATCACAAGCTGGGCACGACCCTCAACACGAATCTCCAGAACTTCCTGTTCGGCCAGCCGGCACAGCACAACACCTTGTATGCGATGAACGGCGACGAGATCGCCCAAATGGGGGTCGCCCCGGGTGTGTCCTACTCGCAGCGGCTCGCCAAAGTGGGATCGGGTGGCCTGTACGCCGGCGCCGGCGTCAACTACTACCTCGGCTTCATCCACGGGG
This sequence comes from Gemmatimonadales bacterium, assembly GCA_035500495.1. Classification (GTDB taxonomy): domain Bacteria; phylum Gemmatimonadota; class Gemmatimonadetes; order Gemmatimonadales; family GWC2-71-9; genus DASTHG01. The sequence goes on along the minus strand of DATJXC010000023.1, from coordinate 9,088 downwards.
TCGCCGTCGGGTTCGGTGGCATCCAGACCGGCGATACGATCTTTTCGGGCGGCAATCCGGTGCGGCCCCGGGTCAATTTCGTGACCGAATACAACAAGTTCGGCTCCGGCTTGGGCCACGGGATCGGGGTTGACGCCGGGTTGGCCTGGGTGACGGACAAGGTTGAAATCGGATTCGGGATCAACGACGTCAGCACGACCCTCACCTGGCCCAAGAATCGGTTGAGCATATTCGCGTACGATACGACGAAGAACGACTTCACGACCCGCGATTCGCTGGTCGACGTACAACGGACGACCAAGGTGCCGACCACGTATTTGCTGAACGCGGCGTTCGAAGTCGGGACGAATACGACGGCGGGCGCGGAGATCCGCAACGCCGGGTTCGGCACGATCACCCGGATCGGGGTCGAGCATCGCATCGGACCGCTGGCACTGCGGGGCGGCCTGACCCGGGACCTGCGCAAAATCCTCCAGTTTGCCGCGGGGACGGGGATCCGGTTCGGTCCGTTCAGTCTCGATCTGGCGGTGGCGAGCAACAGCAATTCCCTGGCGACCTCGCGAGGCTGGATTCTGGCGTCGTCGTTCTCGGTCTACTGAGCGGGGGACGGACGATGCGAATCAACCGAATCAGCACGCTCACCCTCCTGCTCGGATCGACGATCGCCGCGGGAAGCTGCGGGAGCGGCCGGGCGGTCATCGTCGTCGACGTCCTGAGCTTCATTCGGCAACAGGCCCTCGGGGACACGATTCCATACACGATCCCGACTGGCGTCAAGGACTCGGTCGATCGGCCGCCGTTCGCGACCCCGCTCATCGAAGGACTCGCCAATTCCACGGTGGACAGTGTGCAGCTCACCATCGGTGTGGACGTGCACAACTACAGCGGGGGACCGGGCCAGATCAAGTTCCAGGCGTTCTTCGGGGACGACTCCGCCACCGTGTTCACGAGCTCGCACTCGGGAGCCGATTCGGTCACCGTCAACGGCGCACAGGTAGCCACCCTCGGCCCCACGACTCAGACGATCGCGACGTCGGGTGACTCCACATTCACGCTCAGCAAGGTGTGGGTCGGTCTCCGTGCCTCGGTGGACGCGAGTGGCGCCGGGTCGACGATGAATGGCCGTGTTCAGGTGAGCGTGCTGCAGCTGCGCGTCATTCTCAAGGACAAAGTCTTCTAGTTGTGTGACTGGGATCACGCGAGACCTGGCTAGTACCTCCTAGCCGGGTGGCCCGAATCGTGCCACATTCTGGCCGCCGATGACGCCCTTCGCCTGAGCCGTCGGGTGCCCTCCGACCGCCGTTACTCGCCTGCCAACTCTCAGGCAGGCCAGCATTTACCACTTCGCCGGCTACGCGGCGTGGTGGCCCTTGGTCTCATCGCCCTGGTCGCGACCTGTACCGATAATCCCTCAGGGCCGGCGCACGGCGTCTTCGGGCGTGGCTACCTCGCCCTCCGTCCCATTCTCGTCGCCCCGGTCAGCCTGGCGTCGTTCGACCTGACGATCGACACCCTGCGCGTGATCGTGATCCGACCGGCCACCGACACGGTCGCCGATACCAGCGCCTACTTCCCGCCCAACCAGAACTCCCTCGGGCTGGCCATCCCGGTGCTGCTGCAGGCTCCCGTCGAAACGCTGCTGGTCCACTTCCAGCTGAAGGCCGGCTCCCAGGTGCTGTTCACCGGCAGCGACTCCGCCGTGGTGAAGCTCGGGATTCCGGACACGGCGACCACCGCCACCATTCCTTTGAAGTACGTCGGGCCGGGCTCTGGGATCACCAAGGTGACGATCGCGCCCCGCGATTCGGTGGTCACGCTGACCGGCACCCAGAAATTCCGGGTCACCGCCGAGTCGCTGGGCGTTGCCGTGGACTCGTTCTACGTGAGCTGGTCCACCAGCGACACCGCGGTCGCCAAGGTGAACGCGTTTGGCCTGCTGCAGGCGCCGAATGCCCGCGGCGCCGTCTACCTGCGGGTCGTCACCCCGAACGGGGTCCGGGATTCGACCCGGGTCACGTTTGTTCCCGTCCCGGCCGCTCTCAATCTCATCAGCGGCAGCGGGCAGTCGGGGGTGGTGAGCACGACGCTGCCGCAGCCGTTGCGGGTGCAGGTCAAGGGTTCCGACTCGCTCGGCATCAAGGGCGTCGGGGTTCACTTCAGCGCCACGGCGGGTGGCGGATCGGTCCGCGATTCCGTGGTGGTCACCGACAGCCTGGGCAACGCCTCGGACTCGGCGACCTTGGGGCCCCTCACGGTGCCGCAAACGTTCCAGGCCAGCGTCACCGCACTCGCCCCGGTCTCGTTCGCCGCCACAGCCACGGCCGGGCCGATCACGCCCGCCAAATCCACCATCACCGTCTCGACCGGCGCGCTCGCCTCGGGTGTCGGGGCGACGGTGACGTTGCAGGGGAGGGACGCCGGCGGCAACGCGATCACCATCGGGGGCGCCACCGTGCTTTTCTCCGCGACCGGCGGTACCAGCACCGGGACGTTCAGCGCGGTCACGGACAACGGCAACGGCACCTACACGGCGACCTTCACCGGCGTCACGGCCGGCACGGCCACGACGATCGGCGGGACGATCAACGGCGTTGCGGTGTCGACGGTGTTGCCGACGATTACCGTGACTCCGGGAGCCGCCTCGGCGGTGACCTCGATCGTGACGGTGGACTCGGCGACCCTCGCGTCTGGGCATGCCGCCCTTGTCCGGTTGCAGGCGAAGGATGCGGCGGGGAACAGCCTCGCCACGGGCGGCGCGACGGTGGTGTTCAGCGATTCCGGCGGCACCAGCACCGGCACGATCGGATCCACCACCGACAACGCCAACGGCGCCTACACGGCCACGTTTACCGGCGTCCTCGCGGGGACGGCGACGTCGATCAAGGCGACCCTCAACGGCGTGACCGTCGCGACCAGCCGGCCTACCGTGACGGTGCTCCCCGGGGCGGCGTCCGCGGTCACGTCGCTCGTGACGGTAGACTCCACGACCCTGGCCTCGGGGCACGTCACCACCTTGCACCTGCAGGCCAAGGACGCGGCGGGGAACAATCTGACGGCGGGCGGCGCCACGGTCGTGTTCAGCGACTCGGGAGGCACCAGCACCGGCACGATCGGCTCCACGACCGACAATGCGAACGGCACCTACAGCGCGACCTTCACGGGGGTGGTCGCGGGGGCCGCCACGTCGATTAAAGCGACACTCAACGGCACGACCGTCAGCACCCCCCGTCCCACCGTCGTGGTCGTGCCCGGCGTGGCGTCCGCAGCGGCCGCGCTCGTGACGGTGGACTCGGGTGTGCTCGCGTCCGGGCATGTCACGACGTTGCGCCTGCAAGCCAAGGATGCCGCCGGGAACAGCCTGACTACCGGTGGGGCCACGGTCGTATTCAGTGACTCGGGGGGCACCAGCACCGGGACGGTCGGCGCCACCACCACGGACAACGGCAACGGTACGTATACCGCGACGTTCACGGGTGTCTTGGCGGGGACGGCCACGACGATCCACGCCACCTTCAACGGTACCGCGGTGACGAACGCGCTGCCGACGGTCACGGTGGCGCCGGGGGCCGCATCGCTCAGCCAGTCGGTGGTCACGGTCACGAGCGGCACGGTGGCGTCCGGGGCGCAGACGACGATCACCTTGCAGGCGAAGGATGCCGCCGGGAACGCGATCACGACGGGCGGGCTGACTGTCGCCTTCACGAACGCCGGCGGCACCAGCACCGGGACGATCTCGGCCACCACCGATCATGCGAACGGCACCTACACCGCGACGTTTACGGGACTCGTGGCCGGGACGGCGACGACGATCGGGGCGACGATCGGCGCGAGTCCGGTGACCTCGACGCTCCCCGCGGTGACGGTGGTGCCGGGGAACGCGGTCACGGCCCAATCGGTGGTGTCCGTCTCAACGGGCACGGTGGCCTCGGGCGGGTTGGTCACCCTCACCCTCCAGGCCAAGGACTCGGTCGGGAACAATCTGACGAGCGGTGGGCTCACCGTCGTCTTCAATCACTCGGGTGGCACCAGCTCGGGGACCATCGGCGTCACGACCGACAACGGGAACGGCACCTATACCGCTTCGTTTGTGGGCACGCTGGCCGGCACCCCGACGACGATCGGCGCGACGATCAACACCAGCCCGGTGACCTCGACGCTGCCCACGATCACCGTGACCCCCGGCGCGATCTCGGCCGCGACCTCGGTGGTCGGTGTGAGCCTGGGCAGCATCCTGTCAGGGGGGACCAGCACACTCACCTTGCAGGCCAAGGACGCGGCCGGGAACAACCTCGGCGTGGGTGGCGCCACGGTCGTCTTCTCGAACTCCGGCGGGACGAGCACCGGTACCATCGGATCCACGACCGACAACGGGAACGGCACGTATTCGGCGACGTTTACCGGCGTCGTCGCGGGGTCCGCGACCACGATCGGGGCCACGATCAACAGCGCAGCGGTGACCACGACGTTGCCGCTCATCACCGTGACGCCGGGGGCTACGGCGACTGTGGCTGTCGCACCGGCGACGGTGACGCTCGTGGCCCTGGGCCGCACGCAGGCGTTCTCGGCCAGCGCTAAGGATGCGGCCGGCAACACGGTCGCCGGCGAGACGTTCAGCTGGAGCACCTCGAACGTCGGCATCGCTACCGTCAACGCCGCGACCGGGCTCGCCACCGCGACCGGACCGGGGACGGCCACGATCACGGCGACGGCGGCGTCGAACTCGAAGACCGGGAACGCCTCGCTCACGATCGCCCAGGTGGTGAAGACGGTCGTCGTGGCCCCGGCCGTCGACACCGCCCGCGCGTTCGGCGACAGTGTGCTCTTCACCGCCGTCGCCAAGGATTCGAGCGACAGCGTCGCGACCGGCCAGACCTTCGCCTGGACGTCCTCCAACCCCGCCGTCGCCACGGTCAACGCCGCCACGGGTCGGGCTCATGCGGTGACTAACGGGACGGTCACGATCACGGCCACCGACGGCTCGGTCTCGGGGACGGCGAGTTTCGTCGTCGCCCAGAAGGTCGCGACGGTCACCGTCTCGCCTGACACGATTACGGTCACCGTGGGAGCGACGCCGACCTTCACGGCCGTCGCCAAAGACTCCAACGCCAACGTCGTGTCCGCCGCGACCTTCGTCTGGGCGAGCACCAATACCGCGGTGGCGACGATCAATGCGGGCACGGGTGTCGCGACCGCCGTCGGCACGGGCGTGGATACCATCACCGCGACCTCCAGCGCCGTCATCGGACGGGCCACGTTGACGGTCTCGTCCACCGTCCACGCCGCCGACATCACGTCGGATCAGACCTGGACCCTGGCGCAGAGCCCGCACCGGGTGACGGGGTTCCTGCGGATCCGAAACGGTGCGACGCTCACCATCCAGCCCGGCGTCACGGTCAAGTTCGACGCCGCCTCCGGGCTCCAGGTGGGCGACACGGGGCTCGGCCAGACGGGCGGGCTGGTCCTGGACGGGACCACGTCGGGGATCACCCTGACGGCCAACTCGGCGTCGCCCACGGCGGGGTTCTGGCGCGGGCTGGAGGTGCAGCGCAGCCTCGCCGTCCTGCCGTGGCGCAAGGTGCTGCTCGAGTGGGCGGGCGGGAGCGGCGAGCCCTGCATCCACATCGCGGACCGCCTGGGCGCGGCGCTCGACCTCGACAGCCTGCACCTGCGGCAATGCGCCGGCGGCGGCCTGCTCGTGACCGACGGCACCGATCACCTGCACCGGAGCATCGTGGACAGCACCGGTGCGACTGGCGCGGCCGCGACCAACGGCACGCTGGAGGTCGATTCCACGACCTTCCGCGGCGTCGGGACTGGAATCCAGTTCCCGAACGCCGTGGCACACTTCGGGCCGTCGTCGTTCAACCGCTTCCTGGGCGACGGGGCGCCGCTGCAACTCACCGCGTTCCAGCTGGCCGGCCTGCTGGTGCAGGACACGATCGACAACAACACGAGCAACGTGATCGCCCTTACGGCAGGGCTTCTGGATCCCGCGGTCGCGTCCGCGACCTTGTTCCGCCAGCCGCGCCCGCGGCCCTCGGGCTTCGACTATCACGTCGTGAGCGGCGCGGGCCAGCTCAATGTCGGCCGGGCCGGCGGCCAGGAGCTGGTCATCGATTCGAGCGTGGCGATCGGGTTCGACCCCGGTACCGGGATCGTGATCGGCGACAGTACCGGAACGCGCAGCGGCACGCTGCGCTCGCTCGGGACGACCACCGCCAACGCGGGGCTCTTGGACGGGTTCTCGGCGTCGGTCCCGGGGTCCTGGGTCGGCGTGGAGATCGGGCGCCTCGCCGCCACCGACACGCTTCGCTACGTGCACCTCCAGAGCGCCGGCGACTCGATCCCGGGCTATACCCGGCATCGGGCGGGGCTTTGGATCCGAAACCCTGTCGCGGTGCCGTTGGTGCTCGACCATCTCCAGGTCAATGGGAACGGCCTCGCGGGCGACCCGACGAACTCCGTTGGCATCGGCGTCACGGCCAGCGGCGGCGGGCTCGAGGTCCGGCTGAGCGACATCTCGACCAATCAAGGATACGGCCTCGTCCTGCCCGATCGCGGCTTCTACGTCCACGGGAACACGTTCAACGCGAACGTCATCGGCGTCGGCGCATTCACGCAGGGCGGGTCGCAGCTCGGGGCGGGGGACTCGCTGGTCAGCAACGTCTACACCGGGAGCAAGTACGCGTTGTCGCTGTCCTCGGGCGTGCTGCGCGCGCTGTACGACACCGTCCTCGGCGGCAACAACACCGACACGCTGTTGCTCTCGGGCGGCCAGCTGACGGCGGACGCCCGGCTGCCTCATGTGCCGGGATTCGTGTGGCACGCGACCGGCATGACGACGGTGGACTCGAACGCCACGTTCACGATCGCCGCGGGGGACACGGTAGCCTTCGACACCCTCGCCGGCATCTTCGTCGGCAGTAACGCCCCGGCCGGGCTGCGCGCCGTCGGCGCCGCGGGGAACGAGATCCTGCTGACCCGAGGCGGTCCGGGGGTGCGCGGCTGGTTCGGCATCCAGTGGAACCGCCCCAGCTCCAACAACGCCATGGCGTTCGTCACCGTCGACCGGGCCGGGTTCGTCGTACCGTGCGGCACCGACTGCAACAACATCCCCTTCGCGGCGCTGCGGTTCGGCGACACGACGAGCGTCAACCTGACGCTCGACCACATGATCGTGCAGCGCTCCGGTTCGATCAGCCTCGACTTCACACGGCAGGGATCAGGGACGCTCGCCATCAGCAACAGCCAGTTCTACTTGGACCCCAGCCCGGTCATCCGGATGAACACGGGCCGAGGCAACCAGCTGTCGATCACGGGCTCCGACATCTACGCCTACCGCGGCACGGCGGTAACGGGGACCTTTGCCGGACTCGACTCGATCGACGCCACCAACAACTGGTGGGGGGACGTATCCGGCCTGAACATCAACGCGTTCAACGACAGCCTGGGGCGCGGCGGCACGGCGCAAACGGCCGTGCGGTTCGTCCCGTTCGCCGCGGCGCCGTTCTTCCCGGTCGGCCCGGGGGTGGCGCTCCGGGCGGCGCGCGACACGATCCTCCTCGGGCCGGACTCCGTGCTCAGTGCGGTGGGCCAGACGGACTCGCTGCGCGTGCGCCTGGTGGATGCGAACGGGCGGGGCACGCCGTCCGGTCCCACGCCATCCTGGGTCGCGACGTCGGGGACCGTCACGGGAAGCGGGTCGCCGGACCAGGGCGGCCGCTCCGGGACGGTCTGGTTGACCGGCAGCGCGTCGGGGAACCACACGGTGACGGCGACCTCCATCGGGGCACCGGTCGTGTTCCCGCTGAGCCTGCTCCCCGGGAATACGCTCCCGACCACCGTCCGCTGGCGGCTCGACCCGGGCTACACCTTGGGCGCGGTCAGCCCCGACTCGCAGAACGTCACCTTTACGAGCACGAACCGGCGTGCCCGGGTCATCACCCACGCCCGGGACGGCCATGGCAACGCCACGCAGCCCAACCAGCTGTGCTTCGCCGACGTCGGCGGCGGCTGCGACCTCTCCATTCCGAACGGCGTAGACTCGCTGAAGGGCGACACCATCTACTTCCATCCCACGGTGTTGCAGCCGGCGGCGTACCAGCTCTCCGGCCTGTTCGAGAGCGGTCAGGGCGGCGGCGGGGTGGTGACGCTTTCCTTGGTCACGGTGCCGTCCCGCATCCAGATCAATCAGGACACGGCGCAGTTCAACTCGCTGTGCCGCACCTCGGGCCCGTTCAACACCTATTGCCAGCGCACCTTCACCGCGGCGGCCGTGGACTCGGGCGGGACCATCATCCCCGGTACCGGCGTCGGATTCCAGTGGCGGCTCCAGCCGGCCGGCGACACGACCGTCACGATCGACGCCGTGACCGGCACCGATCGCGGGATCGCCACCATCTCGGCCCACCAGAACGGTCCGATCGAGCTCATCGCGCATGATTCGAGCGGGCTCGCGCTGGGCGAGGACACGCTCGCGATCACGGTGAACCAGTTGACCTCGCAGATCGTCGTGGTGCCCGACACCGTCTCGGGGCTGGTCGGCGGCGCGACGACGTTCGTCGGGCACGCCCTCGATCAGGGCAGCGACACCGTGTCGAACGCCGCGATCCACTGGCGCATCGACGGTATTCCGCACCTGACCATCACCGATACCTCGGTGGTCCGTCAGGTGACCGTTCGCCTCGACAGCACACCGCTCGGTCAGGCCGCCGTCACGGCGTTCGTGGTGCGCGGCCCCGGCGACACCGTATTCGGGCTGGGGAACGTCGTGAACCCGGTGGCGCGGCGCCTCGGTGTCGGCTCGAATCCCATCGGCATCGCGGCCAATTCGGTGAGCAACCGGGTCTACGTGGCCAACATCGCCGGCACCGATCTCTCCGTGATCGACGGGGCGACCGATGCCGTCGGCTCGCCGATCCACGTCGGCCCCAATCCGAACTACATCGCGATCGACGAGGGGCTGAACAAGCTGTACGTGACGACGGACTCCGGCGGGGCATCGCTCGCGGTCGTGGACGGGGCCACCGGCGCGCTCCTCACGACCCTCGACGTCGGGTCATCGCCCCCGCCCCAGGGGGTCGCGGTG
>DATJXC010000022.1:0-16923 GCA_035500495.1 Gemmatimonadales bacterium | reverse complement strand
GCTCCTCGAGCGCCGCCTCCCGTTCCCGCCCATCCGGGCCTGCTCCGCCCGTCGCCGGCGTCAGGCGCACTTCGGTCTCGGCCGAGCGCAGTACGCGGCCGAACGGAGTCCCCTCCAGGCGCTGGGCCCAGCGCAGCGTGTGCTCGTGCTCGTCGCGGTGCACGAGGTCGAAGTCGGCCCGCACGAGTTTGCCCTTGCTGGTGGCGAACACCTCCGTGAAGGCGCTCCCCTCGACGTCCTCCACGCGGGTCACCCGCGGCCACCAGCGTGGCAGGTGGTGGGGGTCGCCGATCAGCTCCCAGAGCTCATCCGGGGAGGCCGAGATCGTGCGGCTGCGACGGGCTGTGGGCACCACCGCCAGCTTACGGGCCGTTCGTCACGGACGCCATCCCGTCAGGGTGGGACAGCGGAGGCCAGAGGATGTAACAACGGCGGCCCGACCGCGAGGGCCGGGCCGCCGGTGCTGCTCACCACATGCCTACAGCAGCGGTTCGAATCCGCCTTTCGCTTCTTTTTCTTTGCCGCCCGCCACCGACGAGTGGTGGCCGACGGACTTGTTTTTGTAGCCGCCGAACACCGACGTCAGGTATTCGGAGAACCCGGGGCCACCCGCGAGGTTCTTTTCCCCGCCTACGGCTGTTGCCCACGAGCCCGTGGCTTTGTTTTCCAGGCCGCCGCTCACAAATGAGACAGGCCCGCTCGCCGTGCCCCCCGCTCCGCCGGCCACCGACGACGCTTCCGCACCGCTGGCGGTGTTGTGGTTTCCTCCGGTGACGGAGCTGTCTTCACCGCTCGCGAGGTTGTGATAGCCGGCGAGAACTCCACATCACCTCACGTATGCGAGCCGTTCCGCGTTTGGAATTACGGGCGGAACCCTAGACGGGTGGCCGAAGCCCGTTCCGCCCAGTTCTGGACAGATTCACCCTGGTGAGTCCAGATGTGGTGACAGCAGGTCGGCGAGGGGTGCCGAAACTGCTCCTATCGGTCTGGCAACTGCGCGGGTGTGAAAGCTCATGACTCGTACCTCAGCACCGAGTGCACCTCGCGCCCGGCGAGGCGCTCGCGGCCGTCGAGGAAAGCCAGCTCCACGAGGAAGTTGCAGGCCACGACCTCGCCTCCCAGGCTCTCGGTCAGCTCACACAGCGTGGCGGCCGTGCCGCCCGTCGCGAGCAGGTCGTCGTGCACGAGCACCCGGCCCCCTGGTGCCAGCGCATCGGTGTGCAGCTCGAGCTGGCCGGAGCCGTACTCGAGCAGGTACTCGGCGCTGACCGTCTCGTAGGGGAGCTTGCCCGGCTTGCGCGCCAGCACGAAGCCCGCGCCGATCGCCAGCGCCAGCGCCGGCCCCAGCAGGAACCCCCGCGCCTCCGCCGCCACCACGAAGTCCACCGACAGCGGCCGGGCGTGGCCGGCGAGCAGCTCCACGGCCTCCCGCAGCGCCCCTGCGTCTTCGATCAGCGGGGTGATGTCCTTGAAGTTGACCCCGGCCTTGGGGAAGTCCGGTATGTCGCGGATCAGCGAGCGCAGCGACTGCGCGCCCATCAGCGGACGATCTTGCGCAGGTCGCGGATCAGCAGCAGGTGCTTGAGGTGGGTGGCCACCACGGCCAGGTTCTCGAGCGCCTCCACCGCCTCCTTGCGCCGCGCGGGGTTGCGCGAGCGCAGGGCGGGGGCGAGGATCTGCTGCAGCAGGTTGGCCTCGCGGTCCGCCGAGGAGCGGAACACGCGCAGGTTGCGCCCGCCGACGCCGTAGCGGGCCAGCTCGGCGACCGCCGCGATAATCTCCCGCTCGGTGTCGTCGAAGTAGCGGATGCCCCCGCGCATCTCGCCTTTGACCACGCCGTACTCTTCGAGCTCGCGTACGAGCTTGGCGTCGGCCGTGGTCTCCTCGAGCACTTCTTCCAGCGAGTGCAGCGCGCCCGTTCCCTGGCGCACGCTCATGCTCGCCCGCCACGTGCGCCCGCCCTCGCGGCGCGAGGGGACGTCGGTTTCCTCGGCGCGGCCGGCGGCCAGCTCCTGGCGGATCACCCGCAGCGGCAGGAACTCGTCGCGCTGCATCCTCAGGATCGTGCGCAGGCGGGCGACGTCGGCCTGGGTGTAGAGGCGGTAGCCGCCGGGGGTGCGCCGCGGCGCGAGCAGTTTCTGGTCCTCGAGGTAGCGGATCTTCGAGATCGAGATGTCGGGGAACTCCTGGGCGAGCGCCTTGCACACGGCCCCGATCGTCAGCGACTTCGGGCGCTTGGCGGCCTCGCCCGCGCCGGGCGCCGGTGTCCCCTCGGGAGTGGCGCCGGCGGGCACGGCGTCGGAGTCGGCGGATGTCGAGGACACGGCCATCAGCGCACGTGGAAGGTGAGCTTGTACTTGCCGATCTGCACCTCGTCACCCTCCTGCAGACGGTGCGACTCGATGCGCTCGCGGTTGACGTAGGTGCCGTTCAACGAGCCGCAGTCGTCCAGGTACCAGTCGTCGCCGCGGTTGATCAGCAGGGCGTGGTCACGGGACACGGTGATGTCGTCGAGGAACACCTCGGAGTCGGGGCGCCGGCCGATGCTCATGCGCTCGCCGTCCACGGGGAAGCTCTCCCCCACGCGCCCGCCGCCGGCACGGATCACGAAGGCCGGGCCCCGCTCGGTGACGTCGCCGATCTCGACGGGCACCAGTTCGCCGGTCTCGCCGATGCGGTAGGTGGCCGTGGCGGGATCCCCGTCCCCCTCCGCGCGCGGCAGCAGCGCGCCGCAACGCTGGCAGTAGTTGGCTCCCTCGTTGTTGACGAAGCCGCACTCCGTGCAGTGCATGGCCATGGCGGCGGTGGCTCTAGGTCTCCGGGGTGCCCTGGGAGAGGATGTCCGTGAGCCGCTGGACGTCCTCGCCGGTGATCAGCGCTTCGCCCCCCTCGTGCTTGTGGCGAAGGCGGTTCACCAGCTCCGCCCTCAGGATGTCGATCTTGCCGTGCAGGATCCGCCGGCGGTAGGAGATCTCGGTCTCCTCCTCGGTCAGCTGACGGATGACGTCTTTGAGTTCTGCGTCGGTCAGCGAGCCAAGGTCCGGGAACGTCTCGTCCATCGTCGCCTCTTCTCTCTCGCGGGCACTTGACCCCGGGAGGAAGTCCTGGGGGAGGAGCGCTCCCCCGAGCCCCGGGTCCACCGAGTATAGCCCGAATGTAAGGTTGAGCTTGAGGCTATGGGCGGCGCTGGCGGCGCAGCTCGGAGAGGCCGTAGCGGATGTACATCACGGTGGCCACGATCACCAGCACGAGCCCGATGTACAGCAGGATCTCCCCCAGCCGTTCGAGGCCCGTCATGGCGAAGAACAGGGACGCCATCACCGGGAACACGGCCACCCGCCCCGGCCAGTTGATGCGCAGCTCCACCCCGTGGCGCTGCCCGTAGCGGCCGATCACGAGCATCAGCACCTCGCGCGCCACGAGCACCGCCAGGGCCCACCGCGGCAGCAGCTGGAAGTGCCAGCACACGACGACCCCCGCCACGATCAGCAGGCGGTCGGTGATCGGGTCCAGCAGCGTGCCCAGGCGGCTGTACTGGCCGGTGACGCGGGCGAGGATCCCGTCGAGGTAGTCGCCGCCGGCGATCACCGCGAACAGGATCGCCGCCGGCGCCCCGGTGCCGGCGGAGCTCGACAGCGCCACCACCAGGAACACCGGGATCAGGCCCAGGCGTACGAAGCCGACGGCGTTGGGGATCGTCCAGATCCGCAACGGCTGTCCCGAGAGCGTCTCGGCGGGGGGCGGCCCGGAGCGGTCCAGGCCGAGCAGCCGGCGGGCGCCTAAGGGGTGCTCTGCCAAAGCTCGTCCACCGCGCGGATGAGCTGGGCGGGCTCCTCCGTGAGCGACAGGGGCGGGCGCTCCTGGCGGCCGCGGCGGACCTGCACCTCGATCTCCCCCGAGTCCAGCGAACGGCGCCCCACGGTCAGCCGCAGCGGGCACCCGAGCAGCTCCGCGTCGGCGAACTTCTCCCCCGGACCCGCTTCACGGTCGTCGTAGAGGACCTCGATGCCGCCCTCGAGCAGGGTCTCGTAGATGCGGTCGCACGCCTCCCGCTCCGGTGTGCCGGCGGCGCCGAGCGACACCAGGTGGACCTGGAACGGGGCCAGCGCCCGGGGCCAGGAGATGCCGTGCTCGTCGGCGTACTGCTCCACGGCGGCCGCCACCAGCCGCGCCGGCCCGATGCCGTAGGAGGCCATCCAGATCGGACGCTCGGTGCCGCTCTCGTCGAGGTAGTGGGCGCCGAGCGCCTCCGAGTAGCGGGTGCCGAGCTTGAAGATGTTCCCCACCTCGATCGCGGGCTCGACGGTCAGGCGTTCGCCCTTGTAGGTGAAGACGTCGCCGTCGCGCTCCACGCCCAGCTGCTCGGCCACCTCGGCGTTGGCGGCGAAGCCCTCCCCGAGCACGACCTGGTCCTCGCCGGCGGCGCAGGGGGCCATGTACTCGTGGGCACCCGTCCCCCCCATCATCCCGACGTCGCCCTCGACGCGGTAGAAGACGAGGCCGGTCCGCTCCATGATGCGGTCGTAGGCGCCCACGTGCAGCGCGTAGCTGCGCTCGAGCGCCTCCTGGTCGCGGTCGAAGCTGTAGGCGTCCTTCATGATGAACTCCCGCGTCCTCAGGACGCCGGCGCGGGGACGAGGCTCGTCGCGCTCCTTGACCTGGAAGTGGTAGAGGATCAGCGGCAGGTCGCGGTAGGAGCGCACGATCTGGGCCACGTGGAAGGTCACCGCCTCCTCGTGGGTCATCGCGAGCACCAACTCGGAGCCCTTGCGGTCGTTGAGCTTGAACAGCTCCTCGATCCCGAGGCGGCCGGTGCGGCGCCACAGGTCCGCCGGCTGCAGGACGGGCATCAGCATCTCCTGGCCGCCGATCGCGTCCATCTCGCTGCGGATGATGTCCTCCACCCGCCGGTGCACCCGCCACCCGGCGGGCAGCCACGTCCACATGCCGGCACCCATCTGGCGCACCAGCCCGGCCCGCACCATCAGCTTGTGGGAGATCGCCTCCGCGTCGCTGGGAGGCTGCTTCTCGGTGGGCAGCAGGAATTGGGAGAGGCGTGTCATCGTCGGGGCCGGGTAGGGGGTGCCTGAGCCTACCTGCGATCAAAAACGGCCGCCGGACGCGGACTGATAGAACAGCCCTCGTCGAAGTCCGACGGAAACCCGACAAGGAGCCTTCTGCGATGGCCTACTCCGTTCCACCGCTCCCCTACCCATACGACGCGCTCGAACCGTCCATCGACAAGGCGACGATGGAATTCCACCACGACAAGCACCACCAGGCCTACGTCGACAAAGTCAACGCCGCGCTCGAGGGCACTCCGCTCGCCGACACCCCGATCGAGGACGTGCTGCGGGACCTCAGTCAGGTTCCCGAGGACAAGCGGGGGGCCGTCAAAAACAACGGCGGGGGGCACTACAACCACACCCTCTTCTGGCAGATGATGGGGCCCAACTGCGGCGGGGAGCCGCAGGGCGAGCTGGCGAGCGCGATCAACTCGACGTTCGGCTCGTTCGACGACTTCAAGGCCAAGATGAAGGAAACCGGCGTCAACCAGTTCGGCTCGGGCTGGTCGTGGCTCGTGAGCACGGGCTCAGGGCTGGCGATCTGCGGAACCCCGAACCAGGACAGTCCGATCTCCAGCGGCCAGACCCCGCTGCTGGGGGTGGACGTGTGGGAGCACGCCTACTACCTGAAGTACCAGAACCGCCGCCCCGACTACATCGACGCGTGGTGGAACGTCGTCAACTGGGACTTCGTGGCGGAGCGCTTCTCGGCTAGCGGCTGAAACGCCTGCCCGCGACCGGGGAAAGCTCCTCGTCGAGGGCTGCCGGCGTCGCCGTGGAAGCGCTCGCGGCGCCGGCGGCCGGGGTCAGCATCGAGTCGAGCACCTCCTCGGCGAGGGCATCGTCCTGCGCGGCCGCCGCCTCGAGGGCCGCGATCCGCTCGGGGGTCATCGCCGTCAGGTCCTCGTTCTCGGCCAGCCACGCCCGTGCCTCCGCCGCCTCGCGCTCGTCGCGCTGGACGTTCTTGCCGGCGGCGTAGTAGCGGTCGATCTCCTTGAACAGCTCGTCCACGAGCTGGTCGGTGGGGACCTTCTTCAGCGGCTCCCCCTTGGAGTAGATCATCCCCATGTCCTTGGCCCCGGTGATCCCGAAGTCGGCATGGCGGGCCTCGCCGATGCCGTTGACCGCGCACCCGAGCACCGACACCTCGATCGGGTCCTCGTACGCTTCCAGGCGCCGCTCCACTTCGGCCACGACCGTGTCCATGTCGAACTGCAGGCGCCCGCAGGTGGGACAGGCGATCAGGTCCGGGCCCCGCTCGCGCAGCTTCAGCGCCTTGAGGATCTCCCAGGCGACCTTCACCTCTTCCTCGGCGTGGAAGGTCGACAGCGAGATGCGGATCGTGTCGCCGACCCCGTCGGCGAGCAGCGTGCCGAGTCCCACCGCGGACTTCAGCGAACCCGACCACTTCGTCCCCGCCTCGGTCACGCCGAGGTGCAGCGGGTAGGGGATGCGCTCGGCCAGCAGCCGGTTGGAGGCGATCGTGTTGGGCACGGAGGTCGACTTCATCGACACCTTGAAGTTGTCGAAGTCGAGGCTCTCCATCAGCTCCACCGTCTCGACCGCGGCCGTGACGAGCGCCTCCACGGGGTTGTCGTACTCGAGCTGGCGCAGGTGCTTGGGCAGCGAGCCCGAGTTCACCCCCACGCGCAGGGGGGTGCCGCGCTGCCTGGCCAGGGCGATCACCTCGGCGACCTTCTCGGGGCCGCCGATGTTGCCCGGGTTCAGGCGCACGCAGTGGGCCCCCGCCTCGATCGCCTTCAGGGCGAGGGTGTGGTTGAAGTGGATGTCGGCGATCACCGGGATCGGCGATTCGGCGACGATCGTCCTGAGCGCCTGGACGTCCTGCTCGCGGGGCACTGCCACCCGCACGATGTCCGCCCCCGCCTCGGCCACGGTGCGGATCTGGGCCATCGTGGCGGGCAGGTTCGCCGTCTCGGTCTTGGTCATCGTCTGGACCGCGACCGGTGCGCCCCCGCCGATGGCGACGCCCCCCACCTGGATCTGGCGCTTGGAGGCCATAGGCTGATTCTATGATGCCGAAGGTCTACGCCACCGCGCGTCGGCCGCTCGCGCGCCTCGCCGATCCGTTCGCCTCACGGGCCCGTCGCCGCCGTCACGAGCGCTTCTTCCCGCTCGCGACGCTGCCGCCGGGGGCGCGGGTGCTGGACGTGGGTTGCGGCAGCCTCGGGCTGCGGGCGCTCGAGCCCCAGCTCGACATCACGGGCCTGGACCTGGCCGAGCCGCCCGGCTATCCCGGCCCGTTCCTGCTCGGCGACCCCGCCGAGGGGCTGGCACTGGCCGACGGGGAGTTCGACCTCGTGTACTGCTCGAGCGTGATCGAGCACGTCCCCCCCGTCCGCCGCGAGGCGTTCGCGCGCGAGCTGCGCAGGGTGGGCCGGGGCTGGTACGTGCAGACGCCGGCCTTCTCGTTCCCGATCGAGCCCCACTCGCTGCTGCCCGGCGCCCAGTGGCTGCCGGTGGGCCTGCGCCGCCGCTACTGGCGCCTTGGCGCCGCCCGCGGCTGGGAGGAGATCTCGCTGCTGCGACGCGGCGAGCTCGAAGCCCTTTTCGGCCCCGCCCTCGCGGAGCGCTTCGCGGGCCTCGTGAAGAGCTGGGTGTGCGTCAGCCCGCCAGGCGGCTGATGTCGTTGCTGAGCCCGTTGATCACGAGGAACACCAGCAGCACGATGCCGACGGAGCTGAAGCGGTACATCGCCGCCAGCGAGACCCGGCGGCCCCGGACCTTCTCGGCGAGCGCCCACAGGATGTGGCCGCCGTCGAGGGGCAGGAACGGGAACAGGTTGATGACGGCCAGGATCAGCGAGATGAAGCCGAGGAACACGAGCGCATAACCGGCGCCCGCCAGCACCGTTTCGTGGGCGACTTCGGTGATGCCGACGATGCTGTGCAGTTCGTGGCGGACCTTTTCGCTGGTGAACGCATGACCGAGGCTGGAGACCATGCCGGTGGTCATGCCCCACATCTCCCGCACGGCGAGTCCGGCAGCGGCGAGCGGACCGTAGTGTTTGGCGGCGCTGCCGAAGTTGAAGCCCACCAGCATGCGCTTGTATTCCTTGTTGTAACGGGGGTACACCGACAGCGCGAGCCTGTGGCCGTCGCGCACCACCACCAGGTGCACGGGGGTGGCCGCGCGGCATCCGTCCGTCGGCCGCCCGGCGCACGTGTGCGAGCCGATCGCCCTCTCGGTCGAGGCCACGCCGGCGTGTTTTCCGTCGACGCTGACGAGCTTGTCGCCGCGCCTCAGCACGCCCGTGGCCGGCGTGCCTGCTTTCACCTGCGCGACCGAGGCCGCGACGACCTGGGTCTGGATCGACGGGTTGGCGCGTTCGATGCTGCCCACGCCGGAGAGGTCGCCGGACATCAGGACCACCCAGAAGATCAGGAACGCGATCAGGAGGTTCACCGCCGGCCCCGCGAGGATCACCGCGATCCGCTTCCAGGGGGGCTGGGCGTAGTAGGCCCGGCGGGTGAGCTCGGGGTCCATGTCCCCCAGCTCCTCCGGGTTCATGCCCGTGATCTTCACGTAGCCGCCCGCGGGGATGGCGCCGATCGCGTACTCGGTCTCGCCGCGGCGGACGCGGAACAGCGTCGGCGGGAAGAACAGCGAGAAGCGCTCCACGCGCATGCCCACGGCCTTGGCAACGGTGAAGTGGCCGAGCTCGTGCAGGACGATCAGCGCGCAGATTCCGGCGAGGGTGAGGACCCAGCTCACCGGCCCAGTGTGGCAGGCCCCACCCCCGGCTCCCGGGGGTAACCGTGCGACGGGTCAGCGCGTCAGGTGGCGCGAGACCGCGTCACCGGCGAGCTCGCGGGCGCGCCTGTCGGCCTCGTACAGGGAGTCGAACGAGCGGATCGGTTCGCTCTCCAGGAGCTCGAGCGTCTGCTCGATCACGTCGGGGATCTCGAGGAAGCGCAGGCGGCCGTCGAGGAAGGCGTGCACGGCGACCTCGTTGGCGGCGTTGAGGATGCAGGGCGCGGTCCCGCCCCGGCGGGCGGCGTCCTCGGCCAGGCGCAGGCACGGGAAGGCGTCGAGGTCCACCGACTCGAACGTCAGGCGCCCCACCTGCACGAGGTCGAGGGGGGTGACGGGCAGCTCGACGCTCTCCCCGCCGTGGAGCGCGTAGGAGATGGCGATGCGCATGTCCGGCGGGCCGAGGTGGGCCAGCATCGCGCCGTCGGCGAGGTGGGCGATCCCGTGGATCAGCGACTGGGGATGGACGAGCACGCCGATCCGCTCGTAGGGGACCCCGAACAGGTGGTGGGCCTCCATCAGCTCCAAGCCCTTGTTCATCAGCGTGGCGGAGTCGATCGTGATCTTTCCCCCCATCGCCCACGTGGGGTGGGCCAGTGCCTGCTTGACGGTGACGTCCTCGAGCTCGGCGCGGGTGCGCCCGCGGAAGGGGCCCCCGCTGGCGGTGATCGTGAGCCGCTGCACCGCCCCCGGGGGCTGGCCCGAGACCAGCTGGTGCAGGGCGGTGTGCTCGGAGTCGACGGGGATGATGCGTGCGTTGGTCGCTTCGGCCAGCGCCGTCACGAGCTCGCCCCCCACGACCAGCGACTCCTTGTTGGCGAGGGCGAGATCGATGCCCTCCCCCAGCGCCGCCACGGTGGGCCCGAGGCCCGCCGACCCGACGAGGGCGTTCAGGACGAGGTCCGCTTCGGACTCGACCACGAGCCGCACGAGCCCCTCCGGTCCGCCGAGGACCTGACCCTCGGTCCACGCCTCCGAAGCACGGGCGGCGGCGTCCACGTCGGCGAGCGCGATCCGGTCGACGCCGAACGCCCCGGCCTGCTGCACGAGCGTCTCCCACGAGCTCTCGGCGGACAGCCCCACGAGCTCGAGCTCGTCGCTGCCGGCGGTGACGTCGAGCGCCTGGGTGCCGATCGAGCCGGTCGAGCCGAGAATCAAGAGGCGCTTGCGCGCGGGCACCGCGGCCATGATTCCACAGCCGCGAACCTCGCATGAGGGTTTGGGCGGGAGTCAGCGGGGCAGGTCGCGAGGCGGCCCGGCTCAGGCGGGGGCGGAGGCAGCGACCGGGTTGGCCTGGGCCCAGCTGACGATGTCGCCGCTGCCGGAGATGACGTCGCCGTCGTCCAGCACGAGGATCGGCACCGCTCGCTGTCCGCTGAGCTGCTCGACCTCGGCCCGGTCCTTGGCCCGTGACCGCCACGTCCACGGACGCAGGCTGCCCCCCTTGACGACCTTCAGCTCGTAGCCGTAGCCGGCGTCGTCGAGGGCCTTCGCGGCCCGTCCGCAGGGGTGGGCAAGCGGGCCGGGAGCCCCGCCGCCGACCTTTTCGAACGAGCACGTGTACAGGACCATCGAAGCGATCCTACTCCCGATCTGAGGCGTTAGACTTGCGGGCCCAAGGAGCGAGCAACACGGGGGTGGCCGGGGATGGGACAGAGACAGAGGCACATCGCGATCGGAGCGGTGGTGACGGCGCTGGCGGTGGCAGCGGTGAGTGCCGGGGCGGTCGCGAAGAGCCCGAAACCGAGAGCCCCCAGGATCGCGCACCTGAAGGGGTCGGTGTCGAGCAGGCGGGCGTCGGTGTCGGTGGAAATCAACCCGTCGAACCTACAGTCCTCCTATCAGGTGGAACTCGTGTACCGCCCGGCGACGGGGTGCTGCATCCCCGGAACGAAGGAATGCTGCGCGCCGACGGCGGTGGAAACTATCCTCGCCGGGAACCTTCCCGCCGGCTCCACCTACCGCCAGATCCACGCCAGCGGGCAGCTGAAAGAAGGCAGCTGGGCCGTGCGGGCCAGGGTCCAGGCCACGAACTCCGTCGGCAGCAACGAAAAGTCGCACAAGCTCGCGATCCCCCGCGGGTGACCTAGCACCGTTGCGGCATATCCGTCGCCGGCCCGAGCCCAGATGGGCGGTACGCGGTTTGATGGATGGGGCAGTGAGGGGTGCCCCTCGCACGACACCACCGTCGTGCCGGGCAAGAGCGGAGGTGAGGCGCGCCTCCGCTCGAGCCCTTTCTTGCTTGAGGACGGGGGAGCGGGAAATGCGAGGCCCTTAGGGGGGCGCGGCCAAACCTCCCCGCGACCGGGTAGCGCGCTGCAGAGACCGGCGGTTCCCCCGTCCTCAAATGTAAGAACGCGGCCGTGGAGCGAAGGTTGGAAGCGGCCCGAACGGAGTTCGCGGGACGCTCGGCGAACGAGGGCCAGCGTGCGGCGAAACGGCAGAATGGGCCACCGAAGGGCTGCCGATGGGCCGCCGGGCGAGACGGGATGGAGGCGTGGACCAGAGCAACGTGAGCATCGCCGAGCACGCAGTGGATGCCTTCAACGCGCGCGACGTGGAGTTGTTCGCCTCGATGACCTCGAGCGACTTCGAGTGGTTCCCGTCGATGATCGCCGTCGAGGGAGAGGGCTTCCGCGGCTCCGACGGCGTGGCCCGCTACTTCGAGACGCTGGAGAGCGCCTGGGACTACTTCCGCGTGGTCGCCGAACGCTTCGTCGAGGGGGACGGGTTGGTGCTCCTGATCGGCCACCTCGAGGGCTGCGGCCGCAACAGCGGGGCGAGGGTCGAGTCGGAGCTGGGAATGGCGTTCGACCTGCGCGACGGGCTGATCACCCGGATCCGCGGGTACCTGAACCAGCAGGAGGCGCTCGTCGCGGTGGGGCTCGCCGATCGCGGTTGAGCGCCGGTGTGGCGGTCGGGTGCGGCCGGCAACACCGGCGCTCATGACTCGGACGCTTGCCGCCGATGAACCTCGAGGAGCGCGTCATCCAACTCATGGAAGACGAGGCTGATCGCGCTCCGCCTACGTCAGAGCAACGTCCGGCGCCGGCGGTTCTCGCGCCGCAGGACTTGACTTTCGCGCCGCAGGACTTGACTTTCGCGCAAACTGCGGCCACATTTCCTGGTGCGCGGGGGCACCGCCATCGTGGACTGTGGCAAGGATGCCTCGCGAGCCGGCGCCCCTGGGAGTTGGAGCGGCTCTCACCGGCAACGGCAGCGGCCACCTGGGGCGACACGCCGCTGCCGGTAATCTCGGGTGTCTTCGAAGCCGAAGACCCGCCCGCCGGTGGCCGGGTGCGGCCCCGCCGAAACCCACGCGACGCCAGGATCCCGCCGATGCCCCAGAACAACGCCGAGCTCGTGGCGCGCTTCATCGCCCACGTGAACGACAACGAGATGGACGCCGCCCTCGAGTACGTCGATCCGGACGGCGTGCTGGATTGGACCAGGTCGGAAGCCCCGGACGGGGGCATCCACCGCGGGCGGGATGCGTGGGCGCGATGGATGATGGGCCGGTGGGAGGGACTCGTCGGTGCGCGTTTTGCGGTGCGAGAGTTGGTCGACGTGCCGCCCGACCGCGTCTTGATGCTCGCAGACCTCCAGGGTCAGGGCCGGGCCAGCGGGCTCGAGACAGAAGCATTGGGGGCAGGCATCGTAGAGATCGTCGAGGGGGTGCTCACGCGGATCACCCTGTTCCAGACACGGGCGGACGCCGTTCGCGCGGCGGGCCTGGAGGAGCAGATCCCGGGCCGAGAGGCGCCGGCGGGCACGTCCGAGGACGAGCGGGTGTCGGCGGACGTCGAACCCGAGGGGTAGCGAGCGCGTGTCGCAGGAGACGGTCGAGGTGGTCAGGCGAGCGTTCGCGGCGTACGAGGACGGCGGGATAGAGGTGGTGATGCCGCTCTTCGCGCCGGGCGTCGCGTGGTACTTCGACGCCGACGAGCTGGTGGACGACCTCGCATATCGCGGCCGGGACGGCCTACGCGCCGCGTACGACGTATGGGTCTCGGGTTTCGAGGACTTCGGCTGGGACGTGCACGAGATCCGCGAGCTCGGCGACCGCGTGCTGGTGATGGCGGATATAACCGGGGTGGCCAGGGAGACCGGCGTGGCCGCCCGTCTCTCCACGAACCTGCTCGTAGAGGTGCGAGGCGATCTGATCGTCGAGGTACATACCTTCACGGACCTGGAGAGGGCCGTCGAGGCTGCGGAACCGGAGGACAAGCGCGTGTCGCAGGAGAACGTCGAGGTCGTGCGGAGGGGGTTCGAGCACTTCCGCGCCACCGGTGGGCCGCTACCCGAGATCCTGGCGCCGGAGTTCGTGTGGGACATGTCGACCTTCCGGGGCTGGCCGGAGAAACAGACCTACGAGGGACCGGAGGGCACGCAGCAGTTCCTGACCGACTGGATGTCGGCGTTCGAGGACTGGAGGATCAAGCTCGAGGAGATCCATGACGCCGGCGATCAGGTCGTGGCCATATGCCGGCAGACCGGACGGTCGAAGCTCACGGGCGTGCCCGTGAACATGGCCATCGGGCAGGTGTTCACGTTGCGCGACGGCCTCGAGACGAGGATGGAAATGTATGCCGACCCCGCGGAGGCGATGAGGGCAGCGGGGCTGGTGGAGTAGCGGTGTCGCAGGACAACGTCGAGCTCGTACGTCGGGTCATGAAAGGCTTCGCCGAGGGGCCGATCGACGCCGTGCTCGCCGAGATCCATGCCGACGCGGTGCTGGATTGGACCGACTCCAACGCGCCGGATCGCGGCATCTACGTCGGGCACGACGCCTGGAAGGCCTTCATGGAGGCCCGTGACGAGGCGCTCGAGGAACGCCGGGTCGAGTACACCGAGGTGCTCACGCCCTCCGACGGCACCGTCGTCCTGATCGGCACAGTGCACGAGCGCGGCCGAACGAGTGGCATCGACGTCAAGAGCCACGGCGCCGCCGTCTGCACGCTCCGCGACGGGAAGCTCATGAGCTTCAAGATCTACCAGGAGCCCTCGAATGCGCTCAGGGCGGTGGGGCTGGAGGGGTAGGCGGTCCGACTGTCGGCGCCGGCGCACGTGCGGGTGCGCGTGGCCTGCGCCCGAGGCCACGCGCACACTCGCGCCGACTCGCGTCACACTTTCGTGTTTATCTCGACTCCCTGGGTCGTGACCCCTTCCGCGACCCCGTTTGTCTGCTGAACCGATGATTTGAGGCCAAGCTGCATTTCGGATTCCGAGCCATGGGGTCCCGGCGCGATCGTTTCAAGCACTTCCTTGTCTTTGTGTTTGCTGGCGCGTTCCACGACGCCGCCTTCCTCAAGCCTACCCGGCGACTGCGTGCCGTTGGTCTCCTGGAAGGACAGTTTCGCCTTTTCCAACATTTCGTTGGTCTGAAGCCGTGCGATCACGACACCCGTTACAGGAGTCGTGGTTCCGGCACATTCGACTTCCTGCAGCCATTCTTCTGAGGAGTGCCATACATAAGCTTCGCTGAAGAACTCGAGTCCGGGTGTTTTGCTCGCTTTACTTATCCAACCCAGTTCCCCTTTCAGCGGCTCTGACAGGATTTCGCCCGCGGGGCGCCCCGCAGTGTTGCAGCTTTTGCTCGCTCCTCCTTCATAGCTCTCTTTGCAATCGGCGAGGCGCAAATGAACGTCCTCCACCGATTTCGGTGAGGCGTATTCGCCCGATCCTCCTGCGAGTTCGCACGTGATGGTCGTTACATAGATCCAGTGCCCTTTTTCCACCTTTTCGCCGAGTGTTTCGAAGGTCACTGTTTCTTTTTCGCCGCCGAGCGTGAAGTTCCGGCCTTGTTCGACCCCGGGATACCACTGATAAGTGCCTTTTGCCGAACCTGTCGTACATCCCGGATTCGAGTACGAGCCCACTTCTTCTTTTTTCACCGGCTCGCAGCGCCCGAATTCGGGTGCCGACTGCGACGCCGTATAGGTGAAGCCCTTACAAGGATTGCTCTTTGCAATGGCCCCACTTTCCGTGCTTACACACACCTGCTCCGTCCCGCTTCCTGCGGGCGCTTTGACGACGATCCTTTTCCCGCCCGCAATCACTTCTTTGGTTGTGACGACGTTCCCAGCAAACGTAACCGTTGAGGATTCCGTGAAGTTCGCGCCTTCGATCGTTACCGTGGCGCCACCTTCCAAGCCAACCTCGGCGTTCGGTTCAAGTTTGGAGACGATCGGCCCGGGAGGCCCGATCGCAAAGCCGTCATATCCGCCGGCGACGATCCCCACGGCTGGCTGCTGGTTTATTTCCTTGACTTCGACCGGCACGCGGCTGCACACGGCGGACGCTCCGGCTCCACATAGTTCCGGGCCTTTCCGGTTTACGCCAATCCCGAGCTCGCCTTCGTAATTCGAACCCCAAGCCTCCACTCGTCCGCTGTTCATCAAGGCGTAGGCTTGGACATCTCCTGCTGCGATGGCTCGGACATTGGTACCCAGCGCAGACACGGCGCTGGGTGTGAAACTGCACGGGGCTCCGTCGCAGGTTCCGGAGGTGACGCCTCGCCCGAGTTCGCCGGACGAGTTGTCGCCGAAGGAATAGAGTTCGCCATTTTCTGTTCGAGCCAGGCTGAAGTACATGCCCTCCGATACGGCGGCTACTTCTTTTAGCCCTGGGACCAGCTGCGGCGACCAACTGTTTTCCGGTTCTTTATTCACGAGGACGATCCCTCACCGTTGAACGCACGCATCCGCCTCAGCTCGCGCGTGGCACGCAGTTCATCAAGCCAATCCGGAGGATCCGGCTCCAAGATCTCCAAGCCGAGCGCCTGCCGACCCGCTGGTGTCAAGCCGAGCGCATTGCACAGCGTTGCCGCCTCCATCCCGATTTTCCGCAACGGGGTCAGCGCCGGATGCATCACAACGTCCTGTCCGATCACCTCGCCCCGCGAGTTCTGCATCGGACGCCGCGACACCGGCCCATCCGCCGCCAGCACCGCCCGTAAGCTCGACGCTTCATCCTCCAACCGGCACAGCCTTTCCACGCTTAGGCGGTCAGCCTCCCGAATCTGCTGCTCAGACCAAACCCATCCCCACACAGCGAGCCCAGCCGCCCCAAGATCCCCCGGAGCCTCTGGGATCTCCCGACCATCGCTCACGCCGGCGAGACGCCTATTCCCGGGCCGCTCAGCAGCCATCAGAACCCCCCTCCCCCATAATCCAGAACCCTTTCGGGGGGAAGCCCGACTCGGGGCGGGTCGGCTAGAAGCCTCCCAAGGTTCGAGGGGGGCCGGGGCGTCCGCGTCCCTCGCACTGTCCTGCTCTAGACGGGATACTGGGCGGGCGATGGCTGAGGAGTCCACGACCCCCGATCTGGTGGATCTGATGATCCAACGGAGCCATGCGCTCAACAGAGGCGAAATGGACGTGGACACCTTCCTCGACGGCTACGCAACGGACGCGGTACTGGAGCTGACCCGGCAGGGTCGCACGCTTCAGGGCCGGACGGCGATAGGTGCCTTCGTTGAGGAATGGCTCGCCGGATTCGAGGATCTGGAGTTCACGGTTGCAGAGGCTCGCGAGCTCGGTAACGGAGTGGTGTTCGCCGTCTTTCATCAACGCGGGCGACCGGTCGGCACCTCCCGCTTCGTGCAGCAGCGCGACTGCTGGGTCAACGTCTTCGAAGACGGCTTGATCAAACGCGCCACGGTGTCCCACGACATCGACGCGGCCCGTGCCACCGCCGAACGCCTCGCCAAGGAACGGGGGTAGGCGGTGTCGGAGAAGAACGTGGACCTGTTGCGGCGGCTCAATGACGGGACGAATCGGGGCGAACTGAGCGAGATGGATCCTCGCTCGTTCTTTCATCCCGATGTGGAGTTTCTGCCGCTTCGAACCGCGACCGAGGGCACGTATCACGGCATCGCTGGCATCGAGAGGTTCGTCGCCGACACCGAACAGACATTCGAGAAGTTCGAGCCGCACTACGAGTTTCTCGACCTGGGCGAGCGGGTCTTGGCGTGGGGCACGATCCATGTGAGAGCCAGACAGAGCGGCATCGACACAGACATTCCGGTCGGTCACGTCATTGAGTTCCGAGACGGGACGATCGTGCGCTGGCAGTCGTGGGA
>DATJXC010000021.1:0-9420 GCA_035500495.1 Gemmatimonadales bacterium | reverse complement strand
CGATCGTGATGAGCGGGGTCGCGCTGTTGGCGTTGTAGCCGGAGAACGTGATCGAGTCCATGCTGATCTGCACGCTACCGCCCAGGGCGGCGTCGTAGGCGAGGGCGACGTTCTGGAATGTCGTGCCGTGGAAGATCAGGTTGGCCACGTGCAGCACATGACCGGAGCCGGACAGGATCTTCGGCACCCCCGCCACGTGGCTCCCCTGGCCCAGCGCCCAGACGTCGGAAGCGAGTGAGACCCCGCCCGCGGGATTGGCGATCCCGACGTCCTGGAAGTGTGACGACCCGGTCGCGCCCGGGTTGGCGAAGGTGATCGACTGCGCGCCCGCGCCGTTGAAGATCACCGCATTCGTTCCCGACGCCGCGAAGGATTGCGGGTCCCCGCTTTGGGTGAAGAGACCGCCGATCTCGATCGCCCCGGCCGTGAGCAATCCCGCCTCGCTCCCGCCCGTGAAATAGCCCCCCTGCGAGATCACGAGCGTATCAGCCGGGTCGGTCATCTTCAGGAACCCGCCGTTGTCGGCGCTGAAGAGGCCGCCCGTCGAGAGGGTATGGCCATTCAAATCCAGCGTGCCGCCGTACTCGGTATAGGTATTCCCGGGGAAGCTGAAATTCGACGAGAGGGTCAGCGTGGCCCCCTGCACGGCGAGCTGGTTCGCGATCGTCACGCCGGGCGCGAAGGTCGCATGGGCCCCCACGCCGACGTAGAGGAACTTGTAGGGGATCCCTCCCGGGATCGTCCAGTTGGAGCTGTCGAAGGCGATCGACGTGGTATTGAAGACCCCGTTGCAGGTGAACGCCCCTTTCACCACCAGGAGACCGAGCTGCAGATAGCTGCCCGCCGCCGTCGTGACCGATCCGGCGACGTTGAGTCCGGTCCCGTTGTACGTCGTGTCGCTGGCCACGAGGATCCCCCCGGAGGGGAGGGTGAGGTTGCCGTTCACCAGGGCCCGGCCGAAAATCACCGCCGCGTAGGTGTTGCTGACGACCAGGTTCCCGAAGCCGGTCGTGAAGGCACTGTCGAAGGAGACGATCTGCAGCGCGGTCCCGTCGAGGATCGTGGTGTGGCCCGGCCCCGCCTGGAAGCTCGTCGCGCTGGTGGTGCTGGTCTGCGAGAACCCCCCGCTCACGATCAGAGTGCCCGCCGTCAGGAGACCGCTGGTGCTGCCGCCGCCGAACGCGGCGGTGCCCACGACGTTCATCGTGTCGGTCGCCTGCGTCATCGTGAGCACCCCATTGCCCGATGTGACGAAGGTCCCGGTGACGGTGGCCGTGTGCCCGTTCAGCGTCAGGTTCCCAAGCACCTCGAAGTTCTTGGTCTGGAGCGGGCCGTTCAGGGCATAACTCCCCGTCACGACCACCAGGCCCGTCAGGATGGAGCCGGAGAACGTCTTCCCTGAGCCCGTAAGCGTCACGGTGGAGCTCGAGTCGGGATCGGTCAGGGTGCCGGCGTTGCCGAATCCGCCCTCAATCACGAGCACCGCCGTGTCCAGCGTGACGGTGGCACCGGAGAGAATCGCGAGCCCCGCCACCGTATAGCTCCCGGTATGGAGGATCGCCGCCGGCGTGCCGCCGGGGATCGTCACGCTGTCGGTTACGGTGGGCACGCCGCTCGGGCTCCAGTTCCCGGCGGTGTTCCAGTCGGAGGACACGGCACCGGTCCACGTCTTGGGCGGCGCCGCGCCGCCCGAGGCGCCGAAGGTCACGGTCAGCCCCGCGGCGGTGGCCGTGAAACTCTGGCTGCCGCCGGAAGGACCGACCACCACGGTGGTGCCCGCAAGCCCCAGCGTGTCGGTCACGACTGTGGCGCTGTCGACGCTGCCACCGCCGGCGGTCGCGGCGAAAGTGACCTTGACCCCTGGGACGCCGAGCCCATCGGCGCCGATCACGCGGACGACGAGGGGAAGGGGCAGGGGCGAGCCGGCCGCGCCGCTCTGCGCGTCGCCGCTCACCTTCACCAGGCTGGCCGGCTTGGGGACGATGCGGACCGTGGTGGAGTCCCTGAGCCCAGGCGGGGTCGGCGAAACGGCCCGCACGGTCACCACGGCGCGGCTGAGGCTCGCCACGAGATGCCCGGTCGGGTCGATAGGCTGCGCGGTATCGCTGGTACTCCACCCCACGTACACCGAGTCGGTGAGCGCACCAGACTTCACCGTCAACTGGAGCTGGAGCGGGTCCCCCGACGTGAGGACGGTGTCGCGGGGCCCGATCGTGAGGCTCGTCGCCGACTGCCCGGGGCCGGTGTAGCCCACGGGGATGGTGATCGGCTGCCCGGCCGCGCCGCTCGAGACGCTCGAGGTCTGGCTCCCGCTGAACAGCACCTCGGTGCCTCTCTCGTAGTCGATCTGAATCCGGACGGTGTCCGGCACCTGTTGGAGGGGGATATCGAGATCGATCGACAGCGAAGCGCCGGTGGCGAAGGGATAAGTCTTGTCGATGACGACCTGCCCACTCGCCGGCCGGGTGACCTGGACGCGGACCTGATCGATGGCCAGCGCGTTCCCGGGGACCGCGGCGGTTGAGAGGAAGTAGGGAAGTACTGCAAGGCGGGCGCTGCCCGCGGGGCCCGTGGTGTCGCGGCTGCAGGTGGTGAGGCCTGCGCCAAGGACGAGGGCGACCGTGAGGCGCGACGGCGTCCCGGAGAACAGCCTCGAAAATGGCATTTGGTAGGTCGAGATTATGGAGGCCGTCTTGAAGGTCGTCAATGGCGCTTGTCCGGCGAAGGTGCGGCGGGCTTGATGGGGGCAGTAGCTTTGAGCAACGGTAGATCCTAGGTCCGTAGCTCAATTGGTAGAGCACCGGTCTCCAAAACCGGGGGTTGCAGGTTCGATTCCTGCCGGGCCTGCTAGGGCCGCGACGGTCGTCGCGGCCCTTCGCATGCCCGGGCGGCTCGCGGCTCCGACCCTCGCTCCTTCAAAGGCCCGGCGACCGTGTACGTGTTGAGGATGACGCCGGACGGCGTGGCGGCCGTGCTGACGAGCTCGCATGCGCGTGCCGGGGTCCCCTCCGCAAAGAAGCGCTTCCCCGTGCCCAACAAAACCGGATAGACGATCAGCACGACTTCATCCGCAAGCCCCTGTTCGAGCAGCGTCGACGTCAGCGAGGAACTCCCCGAGAGGATAAGGCCCGGGCCGTCCTGCGATTTAATGCGGCGAACGCCCGCGACGAGGTCCGGTCCCAGGCCCTCGAACGGGCCCCACTCGAGGCTTTCCGGACGGTGAGTCGCGACATACTTCGTTGCCGCATTGAGGCGGTCCCCCAGCGGACTGCTCGGCGCCTTGGGCCAGAAGCCCGACCAGAGATCGTAGGTGCGACGGCCCAGCAGGAGATCAAAGCGCTCACCGTGCGCGACCATGACTGCGTCTCGGCCAGCGGGGCTGCGGTAGGGCGCGGTCCAGTCGCTGTAGGGGAAGTCGCCGCCATCGGCGGAGTGCTGGATCACTCCGTCCAGCGAGATGTGTTCGATGATCTTGAGCGT
Organism: Gemmatimonadales bacterium; assembly: GCA_035500495.1. Taxonomy (GTDB): domain Bacteria; phylum Gemmatimonadota; class Gemmatimonadetes; order Gemmatimonadales; family GWC2-71-9; genus DASTHG01. The sequence goes on along the minus strand of DATJXC010000021.1, from coordinate 5,940 downwards.
TCTCATTTGCTGTTGCTCTGCGCGGTCGGCATCGGAAAGCGTTCCTGGAGCCACGCCTGCCACAGCGGTGTCACGCGCGCGACGGTTCCGGCCGCCTGCTCGCCGTACAGGTAGAAGCCCATCACAACCATGGTCTGGTCGCCGCCGGGGAAGGTGTAGGCGCCAAGGGCGGCTATGCCTGGCCCTGGCTTGTCGAGCCTCAGCAGGGCGTCGTACGGACTCTCGGTGACGTACTCCATCACGCCGCTGAGCGGCGCGACACCCGCGGGTGCCGTGAAACGCTGCCCGACGCTCACACCTTTCACTCCCAACGCCGCGGTCAGCGTTTCCCAAGCCGCCGCCTCAGTACCAGCGGCGGCAGCCACGAGCTGCATGTTCGCAGCGCGTTGGCCGCGGAAGTGCGTGAGATAGAGCTGAAGGGTACGCAAGAAACCGGAGAACGCGCCTTTGGCTCCTTCCAGCTGATTGTCCCATTCGTCCGTGCTGGCAAACAGGCTTTGGACAATGCGGATGCGGCACATACCGCCCCCGCGCACTTCAACACTCCATTCGGTCGCGATGGGCGGTGCGCCACCCCAACCCTCGCCCTGCGCGACAAACCTCCGCGGCGGATCCCACGCCGTCAGCGCCGAACGCGGCTCCATGCCCGGGCCGAACTTCAACTTTATGGCGACGGGCTTCCCGTCCTGCTCCTCGAACTCGCACGGCACGAACCAGGACGAAATACCCGGCCCGGTGGCGATGGCCTGCCAGACTTCCTCCGGCGTGCCGGGGACCTCGAGTTCGACCTGGACCGAACGACGACCGGAGGCTTCTTTCTTCACGCTCATGATGGCTCCTTGGGATCGGACTTCTGGGGTAGAGGGTGGGCCACGACCACCAGGCGATGCGCGCGGCCGCCGGGGGCGGATGCATCGTGGTACTTCGAAACGAGCTTCGTGATGGCCTCGGCGAGTTCGGCGCTGAAAGCCGCCCGGTCCGCCGCCGACCGGAAGCGAACCTCGGTATCCACCGCCAGCGTCGCCAGGCGTTTGCCCGCCACGTTCGCACGGCGCACGAGATCGCCCACCTCGCGGACGACCCGAGCGCCCAGGGCGATGAGATAGCTCGCGGACAGCCGATCGACTTCCCGATGCGGATCGAGGGCGACCGGTCCCAAGGCGCTGGGGCTGACGACGTACGACGCCGCCGTCGCGACGAGCAGCCGTTCCGTCAGCCCGCCCCACCTTCGTTTCTCGGCCAGCTGCACCAACCCGTGGGCTTCCAGCGCGCGCAGGTGGTAGTTGACCTTCTGCCGAGCCAGGCCGACCCGCGTGGCCAACGTCGCCGCCGAGGTGGGCGTGGCCAGCTCGGAGAGGAGTCGGCTGCGCGTCGGCTCCAGGGCCACCGTGGCCGCCGCCGGATCATCGATGACTTGGATATCGAGCATGCGGAGATGGTACCATTGACAACTTTTCTTGTCAAGCCTGGGCCATGGCTCCCGGGCACAAGGGCTACTTTCCCTCCGATGGCGCGGACTCCTACAGACAGGCTTGAGCGTGCCTGAACCAGTCATCACCGTGTCACAGGTGACGCGCCGCTTCGGTGCGACGACCGCCCTGGACTCGGTGAGCCTGTCCCTGCCACGCGGGGGGGTGTACGGCCTCGTCGGCGCCAACGGAGCGGGCAAGACGACGCTCATCAAACACATCCTGGGTCTGCTGCAGGCGCAACGCGGCTCGGTGCGCGTCTTCGGTCTCGATCCCGTCGCCGATCCGGTCGGCGTGCTCTCCCGGATCGGCTACCTGTCCGAGGAGCACGACCTCCCCGGCTGGATGCGCGTCGACGAGCTGATGCGCTACTCCCGCGCGTTCTATCCCGCGTGGGACGATGCGTACGCCGCAGAGCTGCGCCGGGCCTTCGCCCTCGACCCCTCGGCGAAGATCAAGCACCTCTCCAAAGGAGAACGGGCGCGGATGGGACTCCTGGTCGCGCTCGCCTATCGCCCCGAATTGCTGGTGCTGGACGAGCCCTCGTCCGGCCTCGATCCCATCGTGCGCCGCGACATCCTCGGCGCCATCATCCGCACCATTGGCGAGGAAGGTCGGACGGTGCTGTTCTCCTCGCACCTGCTCGGGGAGGTGGAGGAGGTCGCCGATCACGTCACGCTGATCAGTCACGGCAGGATCGTCTTGAGCGCGCCGCTCGACGAGATCAAGCAAGCGCACCGTGTCGGCGAACACATCCCCACGCTCGAAGAGATCTTCGTCGCCCGGGTGGGAGCGCCGGCGGAAGCGCCGGACTCCTGAGGCATGCGATCTCCCCGTTCTCCGGCGCTCGCGATCGCCTGGGAGTTTCACCGCAGGCATCGCTGGGGGCTGATCGCCGTGGTTGGCTACCTGCTCGTGGTCGCGACGATCAGGTATCTGATCCTCGAGCCACAAGCGCCCGTTCTCCTGGGTAGCCTGCGTTTCGCAGCCATCGTGTCGGTGCCGTTGACGACGACGTTCGTGTATCTCCTGGCCGTCTTCAGCTTCGGTTTTGCCGGTGACCTGGCCGCGCGCCATTCGATGTATCCCGCCCGAATGTTCTCCCTGCCCGTGACGAACGCCGCGCTGGTCGGCTGGCCGATGCTCTATGGCACGGCGGTTATGGCGATCCTGTGGCTGGCCGCGCGGCTTCTCGCCGTGTGGCCATCGGATATCGCAATCCCATTGATCTGGCCGGCGTTACTGGCCGCGGCCCTGCTCGCGTGGACGCAGGCGCTGATGTGGATGCCGTATGGCTTGCCCGGGATTCGCTTGATCGTCGCCGTGCTCGGCCTGGCCGCGCTGGATACCGGCGTCCTGCTGGCAATTCACTTCAAGGCTGGCGAGCCCACGATGGTGGCCATCCTGGCGCCGCAGCTTCCCCTCGCGTATCTCGTCGCGCGTTTCGCCGTGGCACGGGCTCGCCGCGGCGACGTGCCCGATTGGCGGGGAAGGTTCAGGGTTGGGGACATCGCGGATGTCCTGACCCGCCGGCGAGACCACTTTCCTTCGCCCGCCCGGGCTCAAGCGTGGTTCGAGTGGCGGCAGCATGGCCGGACGCTGCCGGCGCTCGTGGGTCTCCTGCTGCCGTTTGAGCTGGCGTTGCTCTGGCTTGCCAAGGACGCGCCGGCATTCGTCTTCGAAATACTGTTTCTCGTACTGATCACGCCGCCGTTTATGGCCGCCTTCACGGCGTGGACCGTGAGCCAGCCGACTCCCCAGGTGCGCGATTCCTACGGCGTGCCGCCGTTCATCGCGACGCGGCCATTGACCAGCGCCGAGCTGATCGCCGCCAAGCTGAAGATGGCGATGTGGAGCACGCTGGCCGCGTGGCTGCTGGTGCTCGTCGCTATACCGCTCGCGCTCGATTGGTCGGGCACCTGGTCCGTGGTGACAGAACGGGTGCGGCACATGAATGACGCCGTCGGGACGCCCCGCGCGGCGACAATCGTGCTGCTCATTCTGGCGGGGTTCATCGTCTCGACCTGGAAGCAGCTGGTGCAGAGCTTGCACATCGGCCTGACCGGCCGTGCATGGATCGTCAAAGGGAGCGTGTTGCTCACGCTGACGCTCCTCATCCTGCTTGGACCGGTCGTCGAGTGGATCATCGACAGCCCAAGCGTGCAGCGGGAGCTATGGAACGCGCTGCCCCTGATCCTGGCCGGCCTGGTGGGTCTGAAGATGTCCGCCGCCGCCTGGATCGCGACACGGCTCGATCGCCGCCGGCTGCTCGGCGATCGCGCGCTCGTCGCCGGCGCGGCCTGCTGGTGTGTCGCCGTGCTCGGTCTCTACGGTGTGCTCGTATGGTTTTTTTCCACGCCCTTCGTCGCGCGCTACGTCCTTGCGCTCATCGCGATCCTGGCGGTTCCCCTCGCGCGACTGTCGGCGGCGCCGCTGGCGCTCGCGTGGAATCGGCACCGGTGACCGCACCAACCATCACGCGGAAGGGAAAGCGCACCATCGGCGCGGTGCTGGCGCTGCTGAGCCTGCCCGTGCTGCTCGTGCTGGTTGAGGCGGTGTCGTTCCACGCAGCGAACCGGCCCAACGGTGCGTTCCTGTCCTCCGGGCGGAAGCGCGACTACGTCCTCTACGTGCCGAGGAGCTACGATCCCGCGAAGCCGACCGCGCTCGTGATCAGTCTGCACGGTGCTGGCCTGTGGGGCGCCGCGCAGCGGGAAACGAGCCAGTGGGACCGGGTCGCGGACGAGTACGGCTTCATCGTCGTGTACCCGTCGGGAGAGGCCGGTGGCGGACCACGGGTCTGGCACGAGGGTGGCGGAGCCGAACCGTCGCGTGACGTCCGATTCATCTCCGAGCTGATCGACACGCTGGAGGCGCGGTACAACATCGATCCGCGGATGATCTATGCCAACGGGCTTTCCAATGGCGGCGGCATGTCGTTCGCGCTCTCCTGCACATTGTCCGACCGGATCGCCGCGGTCGGGTTGGTGGGAGCTGCGCTCCTGGTGCCGTTCAGGTGGTGCACGGACCAGCGACCGGTGCCGATGATCGCGTTTCACGGGACCGCAGATGCGGCTGCTCCGTACACGGGAGGGTTCTCGTGGGTGGCCCCCCAGCGATTTCAGGGCGTGCGTGCCTTTACGGCGAGTTGGGCCCGAAGAAACCGGTGCGGAACGAACCCGGTCGATTCCGCGGTCGCGCCGAACGTCACGCGCCGCGAATACACGGACTGCGCTGACGATGCGGCGGTGGTGCTCTACACCATTGAAGGAGGAGGCCATACCTGGCCTGGTGGCAAGCCGCTGCCGGAGTGGTTCGCCGGGCCTACGAGCCGCAGCATCGACGCCACGAGGCAGATGTGGGCGTTCTTTCGTGAGCATCCGCTGCGAGCGGCGCCCCCGAAGCTCACTCCCTGATTGTAGTATTACCGCGCTGAACCAGAGAGGATTGATGACCGGCGACGCCACAGACCGGGTGCGCAGCGACTGGGATAGTCAGGCGAACGGCTGGTACGAGCAGCGCGAACGGCTGCTCGAGGCCACGCGACCGATCCATGAATGGCTGGTGGAGCACCTCGAGCCGAGGGACGGCCAGCGCGTGTTGGAGGTCGCCGCCGGTCCCGGCGACACGGGCTTCCTGGTGGCGGGACGCCTCGGAACCGGGCGCCTCGTCTCGACCGACCTGGCGCCGGCCATGGTCGAAGCGGCCCGCCGCCGCGGCGCCGAGCTCGGGGTCAAGAATGTCGACTATCAGGTCCTCGATGCGCAGGCAATGGACTTGGATGACGCCTCGTTCGACGGTGTGCTGTGCCGCTGGGGATTCATGCTCATGCCCGATCCCCTCGCTGCCTTCCGCGAGTGCCGGCGCGTCCTCGTCCCAGGCGGCCGCCTCAGCTTCGCCGTGTTTACGGGCCCCGACGAGAATCCGTTCGCCGCGATCCCCGCGCGGATTCTGGCCGAGGCAGGTTACCTGCCGTCGCCCGATTCGGGATGGCGGCCGGGAATCCTCGCCCTCGCGGACCCCGCGCGCCTCCGAACGCTGCTCGAGCATGCGGGCTTCGAGTCGACCCACCTCGAGGGGATCAACATGACCTGGCGGTTCGCCGACACGGCCGACTACTGGACCTTCCTCGTGGACCTCACCGCGTTCGGTCCGCTGGTGCGCTCGCTTCCGGACGCGGCGCGCGAGTCCGTCCGCGCCGCGCTCGGTGAGCGGCTCGCTCCCTTCACTCGCGCCGGTGGCATCGAGTTGCCCTCGCGGTGCTGGGGCGGGATCGCGTACTCTTGACCGTTCCCGGTCGTTTCACCGCACGGCTCTTGCCTTGGCACTCGGCCGTCGTCGCGGGCCTGGCCGCCGCGCTGGTCTCGGCGCCGTCAATCCGGAACGGCTTCGTCGAGGACGACCACTGGGTCATCGAGCAGCGCGCGCTGCTGCGTCATCCTCCCTCGTTGCCGGCGGTGCTCACGGCGCC
>DATJXC010000020.1:0-11687 GCA_035500495.1 Gemmatimonadales bacterium | reverse complement strand
ACCTCGAAGGCCGGAACGGGCAGCGAGGTCACCTTGGTGCGGTCGGCATAGAAGTTAGCCCGCACCACCCAATTCGTCGAAGCCGTTTGGATCGGGGCGTAGCCGAGCGTCACCTCGAACCCGTGCTTGGCCATCTCGCCGCCGTTGAAGATCCGGGTCCCGCCGCCCGTCGAGGGAGCCAGCGTCTGGACCAGCAACAGGTCGGTGATGTTGCGGTGATAGTAGGTCAGGTTCGCCGACAGCCGGCCATGCAGGAGCGTTCCGTCCACGCCCGCTTCCACTTCGGCGTTGCGCTCCGGGCGGATGTTCGGGTCACCGACGGCGAGCCCCGGAAACGCCCCGTAGATCCCGCCGATCGTCCCCGTCGTGCTCGGCGTGAACTTGGTCTGGAAGTTCGGAGAGTTACCGGTCTGCCCGTAGGCCAGGCGGAGTTTGACCTCGTCCCCCGCGTTTCCCATCATGTTCGTGAGGCGGTAGGAAGCCGCGGCCTTCGGGTAGAAGTAATACTTGGTGACGTCGCCGTTCACGCTGGACCGGTCAGCGCGAATGCCGGCGGTGACGTTGAGCCGCTGATCCATCAGCAACAGTTCTTCCTGGCCGAACCACCCCAGGTCCTGTTCCGGCGTCAGGAACTGATTGGGCGTGATGCTCGTCGCCTTGTCCACTCCCTGCAGCAGCGGCGGCAGGGTCCGCCCCACCAGGTTCGTGGTATTCAGGTCCTTGGACAACCACACCATGCTGAGCGAGGTCGTGGACACATAGGACCCCGACGACGGCGTGTACCGGTATACGAGGTTGTTGAGCAGGTTCAGGTTGGTGTTCGAGGCCTTCCCGAGCACCACGGTTCCCGGCTGCCCGTCGTTCGGCTCGTACTGCAACTCGGGGGGCGAGTAGATGTCGTTGCGCTGCCCGAAGTTGTCGATCCCGCCTTGCACCGTGAAGGTCAGGCTGTGCTCCGCGGTCGCGATCGGCTCGAACTTGAGGGTCGCCGTGGCGAGCGCCCGCCACACATCTTCCTTGTTCTGCAGGAACGCGAAGGTCTGCAGCGGATTGCTGCGCTCGAACGGGTTCGTGGGATAATCGTTGATCGCGAGCCCACCCGTCGGCGAGAGATTGAAGAAGCTCGGGGTGAACGGGAACACCAGGTACGGACTCGTGCCGGTGTTGTCGTTGTTGGAGATCCCGCGCTCCGACGTGCTGTGAATCAGCTGTGATTGCACCGACAGGTTCCAGTGGGCGCCCAGCACCTGATCCAGGTTGGCCCGAATCGCCTGCTTCTGGTAACCCGTGTTGATCGCGATGCCGCCGTCATTCTTGACGAGCCCCGACACGAAATAGCGGGTCGACGCGGTGCCGCCGCTCACCTGCGCGTCGGTCTCGAACGACAGCGGCGACTCGCCGTACAGGTTGTCGATGTTGTTGTAGTTGGGGCAGTTTGGTTTGCAGTAGTTCTGCGCGATCGAACCGTACACGGCATCGGCCTCGACCGAGTCCTTCCAGACGCGCGACTCCAGGAGGTGCGCCGCCTGGAACGCGCCGAAGCGCTGCGTGAGGTGGAACGCCGGCGCGCCGACCGAGCCGTGCTTGGTGGTGATGATGATGACGCCGTTCGCCGCGGCGGCACCATAGATCGCGGCCGCCGATGAGCCCTTCATGATTTCGACGTTCTCGATGTCCGCCGGATTGAGATCCGCCATCCGGTTGACGGCGTTGTCCTGGTTCGACGCATTGCCGCCCCCCGCCGCATTGGTGACGGAGTTCATGTTGCTCGCGATCGCGTCGTTCGAGATGATCAGGCCGTCCACGACGATGATCGGGTCGGAGCCCGCATTGATCGTGCTCACGCCGCGCAGCTGGATCTGCGCGCCGCCGCCGGGAGCGCCGGAGTTAGACTGAATCAGGGCGCCGGGGACCTTGCCCTGGAGGGCACTTTCGATCGTGGCGGTCGGGGCGGCGTTCACGGACTGCGACCCGATCGTCGTGACCGCGTTCGGCAGGTTGCGCTGCTCGATCGTCGTCGCCTGGCCAGTGACGACCACCGCCTCGAGGTTGAAGATGTCCTGCTCGAGGGCGATGTCCATAGTATTCTGGCCCGCGGGGACCACCACCGCTTTGCGCTTGTAGCCGATCCCGCGCACCAGCAACGTGACCGCCTTGTCCGGCGCGATCAGGGCGTACTCGCCTTTGTCGTTGGTCTGCGCGACCACCACGCTCCCCTGTACGGAGACACTCGCGCCCGAGACCGGCTGGCCGTTGAGCGAGTTGGTGACCTTGCCACTGATGGGACGTTGCTGAGCGGCGAGCGCAACGGGCGTCGCGGCCAGCAGGGATAGCATGACGGCATTCCACCAGGTTCGCTGTGTCACAGTCCCTCCTCTGTGATAGCGTGGTAGCGCGTGTCCTGCCTGATTGGGGTGCTACGTTGCCCGCGATTCGGTCGTCTCGCAAGACCACCGGAAAGTCCCGCCGTCATTAGGGAAGCTCGGCAGGCGGGAGCGGGGAGTGGGAAGCGGAACGATCTGATTAAAGGAGCCGACGTATCCCGTAGGCCAGCGGCCCGATCAACGCCAACACGGCGGCCACCGCAAGGCCGGGCACGCCGATCTCGCGGCTCTGGAGCTCGAGCACCACACCCACGAGCAGCAGGACCACGGGGAGCGTCGCGAGCAAGCCCAGGCCGGCCCGGTCCAGCGGCACGCGGAAACTCCCGCGCAGATTCGGCTCCGCGCCGCGCAGACGGACGAGGGCCGCGAACTCCATGGCCAGCGCCGCCGTGTAGAGCAGGACGTCGGCGGCCAGCAACCCCCCGAACGACAGCAGGACGAACACCGAGTACGCGACCGCGGAGAGCAGGACCGCGCGCCGCGGCGTCCCCCGCGCGTCCGTGGCGGCGAACCACTCGGGGAGCAGGCGATCGCGCGCCAGCACCAGCGGGATCCGCGAATACGCGAGCAGCAGCGCGTTGAACAGCGCGAAGGCGCTGACCATCCCCGCGGCGGCCAGCCACCAGGCCAGCCAGGGCCCAGCGATCGTGCGGGCCAGATCCGGCCACGCGCCGTCGGTCCAGCGACGCCAGTCGGTGAGCGCCAGGCTGGGAACGATCGCCAGCAGGTAGACCGCGGTGACGAGCGGCAGCGCACGCGCCAGCGCGCGCGGGTAGGTCCGCCCCGACTGCTCGATCTCCTCGCCGATGGTCGAGGCGTTGTCCCATCCGGAGTAGTTCCAGATACTTTGTGAGATCCCGAGTCCCAAAGCCCCGAGGAACGACATTCCCCCCGCGTGAAACGGGATCACCGGGAAAGGCAGCGGGGCGGCGAGGACCCACCGTACCGCGGCGACGGCCGAGAGGATGGCGAACGGGGCCAGAACGGCGGCCACGAACACCCCCGAGGCGGTGCCGACCACCCGTGTCCCGCGCAGGTTCAGCCAGGTCGCTCCCCAGATCAGCGCCAGTGCCGCTACCCAGGCCTCGCGGGCCGTGAGCCAGGGCACCACGTAGTGGGCATACTGAAGGAAGAGCACTGGGTAGAGCGCCATGTCGACGAGGGAGTACATCCAGGAGAGCCAGCCGTTGAGGAAGCCGGGGAAGTGACCGAACGCCCGCTTCACCCACTGGTAGTAGCCGCCTTCCGCGGGCAGCATCGACGCGAGCTCACCGATCAGGAGGACTTCGGGGATGCTATAGATGAGGGGCGTCGCAACGAGGAGGAGCAGTGCGATACCCGGCCCCACCCCCCCGACCAGCCCTTCCAAACCAAAGGGCCCGCCCGAAACGGTGAAGAACATCACCGCCACGAGGGGCCCGAGTCGCAAACCTCCCAGCCGCCGCACCTGGAGAGCCTCGGAGTCGCGGTCGGGCACGCGCGCACGCTCGATGGTTCAGGAGTGGGACTAATGTAATACGCGGCGGGAACCGACAGCGGCAGCGACGGCGCTAGAAGTCCGCACTCAGGCTCGCCAGCAACCGTCGCGGCAGCCCCGGCGTGACGAACCGCTGTACCGGCGCCCCACCGTACGTCCCGTAGGTCGCATACGATCGGTCCAAGACGTTCGGCACCATGAGGCGCAGGTCGTAGCGATGCCAGCGCAGCTCCAGCGAGGCGTCGAGCACCAGGTAATCGGGGAGCGGCTCGGTGACGTTGGACTCGTCGCCCCGGAACACCTGGGGGCTGACGTAGCGCGCGTCCAATCCGGCGCGCAGATGATCGCGGGCGGCGGGAACTGACACCCCCGCGTTGACGCGATGTCGCGGCACCATCGGGAGACGGTCACCGGCGGCCACGATCTCGCGCCCGGAGGTATCCCGCACGCTCGCGAGGACCGCGCTCGTTTCGAAAGTGGCGGCCGTGTAGCCGTAGTTCGCGTACAGCCGCACTCCCGATGGCGCCAGCCACTGCGCCGAGGCTTCGACGCCGGCGCGTCGCGTGGCGCTGATGTTGTCGAAGTAGCCCGCCGAGAGCGTCGCGGCCACGAAATAGATGTCGTCCTGTACATCCGTACGGTACACGTCGGCCCCGAGGTCGAGCGCGCCGCCCCCCCCCTGCTCATTCGCGATCGCGTGATGGTAGCGCCATCCCAGCTCATAGGTCGTGGCGACCACCGGTTTCAGGGCGGGGTCTGGTCCCAGGGAGAAGGGCAGCGCGCAGGCGGCGGTGGAGTCGCCGCATGCGATCTCCAGAAGGGCGGGAGCCCGGAACCCCCGGCTCAGCGACGCCGAAACCGTGTGCCCGGCGGAGTCCGTCCAGGCGAGGCCGACCCGAGGGCTCAGCTGCCGGAATTCGTTGACGCCGTTGCGGCTCGGATCGAGCAGATCCTCGAACGGAATCCGGATCCCGTCGTAGCGCCCGGCGAGGGTGAGGGCGAGCGCCGACGTGAGCGGCCAGCTCGCCCCGAGAAAAAGCCCCGCATCCACCTGGTTGGCGCGGGCCGATTCGGTGAGCGAATCCGGCTGCCCGCTCCGCGCGAGGGAGATGTCGATGCCGGTGTGGGAGTAGTCGCCATCGGCGCCGGCCAGCCACCGCAGTGGGCGGCCCAGGAGGCCGAGGGTGCCGGTGAGCTGCGCCGCCGCGCCGGCCACGCGCGTCCGATTGAGCTGGCGCGAATCGGGTGGCGGGAGGTTGGCGTTGAATTGCTCGCTGTTCAGCACTCGGCCGAAGATGTTGAAGGCGAGCTGGAGTCCGCCCACCCGACGCTGGGCGTTCAAAGTGACGAGATGGGCTTGCGGGGCGAAATAATCGCCCGGTGTGTAGTTCGCGGTGGGGGAGGTGGCGGCGAGGCTCTCCGGCAGGCTCCCGGCCTGATGGATGCTGTTGTCCGCCCCCGTGTAGCTCAGCGTGGCGTCCCAGGTTTCGTTGAGCACTCCGACTTTCGCGAACACCGATCCCAGACGGCTCGAGGTGGCTTCCCGCCAACCATCCTCGTGCTCGTAGCGGCCCCCGAGGTAGTAGTCCCATTGGCCGACACGGTCCCCCGCGTGCGCCTTGAGCTCGTAGCGCCCGAAGCTCCCGCCGGAGACTTCGATCTCCCGCTCCCCCGGAGCGCTGCCGCGGGTCGTCACGAGATTGACGGCGGCGCCGAGCGAGTTTCGCCCCAGCAGCACGGAGGGCCCGTAGACCACGTCGACGCGCTGCACGTCCTCGAGTGGGAGCAGATCGAAGTTCACCTCGTTGGCATCGGGCTCGTTGGCGCGCACCCCGTCGATGTAGACGGTGAGGCCCTGGGAGAGCCCGATCACCGGAGAGACCTGAAATCCCCGCAGGGTTACGTCGAGCTGGCTTGGTGCACCGAACTCGTCCGCGGTGGTGACGCCCGGGAGCTGCTCCAGCGCGTCCGCCAGGGTCTTCACCCCGCGGGCGTCGAGCTCCTGGGCGGTGAGTGTCGCCGTGCGGCCGGCGAGCCCGCTCGCGAGCTCCCGCACCGTCGGCAACCGCACGCCGGTCACGACCACAGGCCGGAGTGCCGAGGTGTCCCTGGGGATCGTATCCCGCTGTTGGGCGGCGAGTGGGAGGGGCGAGAGCGCCGCGAGCGCCAGGATCGCTGCCCGTACTCTCGGGAGACTGGGTCTCATCGGTCTCGTCGACTCGACGCGGTACATGTCCATCGAGTAGGACCGCCCTGCGAGAATGCGGGACACAATGGCGTTACGGAGGGCAGCCGCGCTCTCGGGGTGCCGGGCGGGAGCGAGGCGGGGGTACAAGGGCAGGCGTCACCGCTACCGGTCGTGCGCAGTGGCCAGGGGCAGAATCGAACTGCCGACACACGGATTTTCAGTCCGTTGCTCTACCAACTGAGCTACCTGGCCGGATTAAGCAGGGGAAGAACTTAGCGAACTGGTTGGTGCCGTGGGAGTGCCGTTGTTTGCCGCTTGTTTGCCATTAAAGCGCCTCGCTACGGCCTGGGCGAGATCGGCCTCGTCAATGATGTTGTAGCGGTCGAACATCGCGCGCGTCTTCCACCCACAGAGGCGCATGATCTCGCCCTCGGATACCCCCTGACGCCGGAAGTCACGCGCCGCAGTGCGCCGCAGGTCGTGTACCAGCCTTCCCTCGAGCCCGGCTTTCCGGCATGCGCGAGCCCAGACCATGCGAAAGCTCCTTATTGGGTTGCCTCGCCTGTGGAAGACGAAGAGCCCGTCGCGCAGGCGCTGCTGTTCCTCCAAGATCTGCTTCAACTCCGCCGCCTGCCCAAATGGGAACACGCGTGCGTCCCCGCCCTTCGTCTGGGTCGCGTGCAGCCGCATCACCTGCCCCTCCCAGTCCACCTGATCCCAGGTGAGTCCGCGCGCTTCCGACACTCGCCACCCGGTCATCCGCAGAAACCGAATCAGACTCCGCAGGTGAGTAGGCAGTTCCAGCAACAGGGCGGCGAACTCCCCGTCCTCGAAGAAGCCGGTCCGGGCGTTGCGCAGGGCGGGCAGCTTGAAGGTGGGACGGATGGCGAGGAGCCCCTCCTCGACCGCCACGGAGAGAGCCGCGCCCAGGATGCGCACCTCGTAGGTCGCCGTGCTGCGCGCCGCGCCCTCGGCGAGGCGGTGCTCGATATACCCGTTCACGAGATGCCGCGTGATCTCGAGCGCCCGCCGCTCGACACCCATGAACCGCTCGAGGTGATTGAGGGCCTGCTGCGCGCGGCGGAGCGAGCGGTTCCCTTCACGCGCATAGTGACGCTCAAGCCCCTGGCGCACATCCCGAAACGTCACGCGGTCAGGCCGGCCGACCACTTTGCCATCCTCCCGCTCGGCGAGCCGCTGTCGCAGCAACCGCTGGGCATCGCCCCTACTGGTCATCGCGCTTGACTCCCGGTGCCGCTGGCCGTGCACCGAGTAGTCGAGCCACCAAACCGCGGTCTCCCGACCGCGCACTCTAGGTCGAAAGACCCGTCCTTGCCCTCTCATTGGTCTCCCTCCCGGGTTAGAACGTCCATGCGAGGGAATGTACTGGCATTATGCCAGTCGTGGCAAGATGCCCTGCGCGACCTAGATTGTCCAGCAATGACGCCCGCCCAGTTCCGCACCGCACTCAAGAGGCTTCGCCTCTCCCGAGGCCAGCTAGCCAAACTGCTGCGGGTGAACGTCCGCACGGTCTACCGGTGGGCCTCCGGCGAAAGCGAGCTCCCCGAAACCGTGGCTCTGCTCATGCACTGCTGGCTGCGGGAACGGCGCCGTCCTTAGTTCTCCTTCCGCGCCTGGCGTCGAGCCACGCCAGGACATCCTTGGCGAGGTATCGCTTCGTCTTCCGCCCGAGATCGATGCACGGCACCCCGAGGCGCTCAACCTGGCGCGGCTTGATCTTGAGCCAGGCCGCGACCTCCTGCCGCGTAAGGATGGAGTCTGGCCCAAACACCCCGGCTTCGCGTTCAGCCATGGCTGGGCTGTGAAAGTGTCGACCCCGGGTAAGCGCTCAGCCCCATATCACCCCACATAAAGGGACATGGTTTGGGTCGGCGGAATCGAGTTCCCGCCGCGCTGCCCCACTTTTGCTCGCGGCCAGCCGGAGCCATGTACCTCGATGTCCGGTCATGTCCCCTCCGGCACCTCCCCGCGCATCCCGCCGTCGGGGGCACTGACGTGCCACCAGGTCCCCGCACGACCAATTCGGTCCACTTTGGACAGCAGGCGACCGCGGATGATGCGATCCCGGATATTCCTGAACGTCAGGCCGATGGACTTGGCGTTGGGGGCTCCCCCCTTGGTCGGGCTCGCGCTGACTTGGAGCGCGGCCGCGAGCTGCGGGTCCCCCGCCGCCTGGGAGACCACATCGGCCACCCGGAACGACTTCGCTCCATACGCGGCCTCGAGCGCACGCAGGAGGTCATCGAACGCTTCCAGGTCCTCGTCGGCCTCGGCGCGGACACGCCCCCGTGCCTTCGTCGGGTCGTCGGTGGCGGCGGGATCCGCCAGGCCAGCCCAGACTACAGCGCTTCGCACCCAGCGATCCCATCCTTCGAAGCTCCCCATGCGTGCCCCGCCGTGTGCCGGCTGCTTGGCCAGCAAGTGGGCCCGGATCAGCGCCAGGGCGGCGAGTACGAGGCGGGGGCGCTGGCTCTTGACGTAGGCCACCGCATCCGGATACCGGAAATCCGTGCGGTCCTCTGGGTGTTCACAGCGTGGGTCGAGGGCGATCGGCACCATGCGGCGGCCGAGCGTCCGGCCGAACCGTAGATTGTTTCCCGTCAGGAGCCACGTGGCGGTCAACGGGGCCGTCACGAGACGCGACACCCCCAGGAGCCGATCGGTGAATTCGGTCGTCGTCAATGCAGCCGCCAGCTGGTCGGAGCCGATCGCCCCGGAGACGTTATCGAGCAACACAACGGCGGTGCCGGCGATAGCCAGGACCAACAGCCGCTTGCGGAACTCGATCTCGTCGCCCGGCATGGTCATTATCGCGGGTTCCCGGCCGGTCCCGATGAGCGCGATGAGCCGCGCGAGCAGTCCCTTGCCGGCGCCCGGCACGGGCGCCACGATGGGGAATGCTGGCACCGGACCCGGGATGGCGTAGCGGGCCACCAAGGAGAGAACCGCCGCCACATAGGCGCCGCGGTCACTGTCGCCGACGAACGGGAAATCGCACACCGGATCGAGCAGGTCCTGCACACAATCGGCGACTTCGGCCCGAGACAGAGCGAGTACTGGTTCGTACTCGGCGTTCGGCAGGTAGAGCAGTCCGGTGCTCGCATCGTAGCCCGCCGTCTCGAGCACCGTGCCGTCCGGGCGGAGCGTGGGCGTCTCCACGACCCCAGCTAGGAGGGGGAATGGCCAGTTGAGCCGTGCCATGACCTGACGCGCGACCCAGGCGGGGGGGCGAGCGGGAACCAGTTCACCGCGGCGCGGCCTGAGCCAGCACGCCACGCGATCCAGACCATCCAGCAAGGCGTCTGTTTCGACCGGGACGATGACCGGTCCACCTTCAGGTCGTCGGAGCCACGGGAGGCGCTCCGCACTTTCGCTCCGGGCGACCTGGACCAGCAACCGCCCCCGCACGTAGAGCCCGTTATTCGGGGCCGCTTCTAACAAGGCGAGCGCTTCGTCCGTCACCGCTACCAACTCGTCACGGACGATGATCTGCGGCTTGGTGTGACCTAGAGCCTCGTGGTCGTACTCCCGCTCGAGTGCGCTGTAATCCGTCACGCCGCGGTTCCCTTCCGTGCCGCGGCAATGAGTCGCCGGGCCTCGTGCCGATGTGAGGCGGCGATGCTCGACAAGCCATTCTCCTCGCACTCCAGCGCTGCCTGCTCTTCGCAGGCGGCGCGCCAGAGGGCATCGAACGTGGTCACTGTCCTATCGCCGCGAACTAGCTCACGGCGCCAGGTATCGAGGGCGGGGGTTCGCACTTACTCCTCCGTCGAGCGTTTGGCCGCGAGCCGGTCTGCAAGCCGACGAAGGGCGTGCTGCAGACGGTCGTTCCGCACGTGGTGTAGGTGAACAGCCCCGCAGGCGGCGACCTCATCCATCGTTGGGATTCGGCCCAGCCGCCTCTCCAGCTCATCAGCGGCAATGACGAGGCAGATCTCCTCGTCAAACTCGCGTCCACGTTCAAAGTCCTCCAGAACGACAGAGACCCGGGCGGCAATCGCCTCTCGCACAAACAGGTTGGCCGACGCGCCCAAAAGGGCTGCGGCGCGGTGGAGCGTGTCTCGTTCCTGCGACGTCAAGGAGACGAGAAACCCCACTCGCCTGGCTCGCGCCGTGTCAGGGGGGTCGTTATCCTCCGCCATAGCGCGAACCTAGTGACGGGTTCAGCCTTGTCCCATGGGCCGATGGTGTGAGGAAACGACGATTACTCCGCAGCAAGAAACGCCTCCAGGCCTCGACCGGAGACGCGCAGAACGCTTTTTTTGCAGAACTCGCTCAGTGGTATCGAGACCTGCAGGAGAAGGCGCCGTGGTGGTTGTGCTGGCGGCTATCGGGAGAACAACTCCGAAGACTGGCCCTCCTCGTCATTCCCCCCGTTGACGAATCGGAGCGCGAACGCTCAGCACTCCTGAATGTCGTGTTACCAGGCCTCAGAGAGGATCAAGGACAGAGAGCAGCCTGGATCCTCGATCGTCACCGAATCGAGTCGGCGGCTCTCACTACCGCCCCTGAGGTGCAGGCTCTGACCATGCGTGGAAAGCACGAGCTCGCCGTGGCGGCCTGGCTAGGAGTCGCGGAAAAACTGGGGCTGATCCTCCCGACGAAGCGCGGACGCTCGGCTTTCTGGCCAAACGAAGAGTTAGCAGAACTTCACCGACAGGCCATGCAGCTCGCAGCCCTCGTCCGCAGTCTAGAGAGAGACCTTTGTGCAGATCTCATCGCGTGGCAGGTCTATCTGCCGCAGATCGAGCCGGATTTGCTCAAGAAGATTCGGGACGCCCGGTCGCCATCGAATAGAAGCGTTTCCGGCATTGCGGACCGCATGATTGCGCATCGGGCACGGGGTCTGGTCTCCGCAGCCACGGTTCGGGATGCCCACACGCGGCGCAAGCGTCGCCCGGGCCAAGCCTTCGCCCTGCCTCCATGGGGGCCGCGACCCAATGCCGCGGAACTGACTAGACGCGTCCAGCGGTGGTGGGCATGGCTTAATGACCAGGAGGCCAAGTCCACCATGAACCGCGCCGACCAAGCCGCTCGCTCTAAGGGCGTTGGCACACAACCACCACTCCCGGTCGCCGCGTGGCCTGACAGGCTTCCTTAAGAGCACCCAAGAATACGCCGCCCGCTAGTCCGGGGGCCCGACCGCCTCGGCCACTCTGTAGGACGGCATCCGACACCGTGCCAGTTGCGCCAATGCTCAGGCATTTCATAGGTTGGACCCTATGGCAAGACGCAATGGTACAGGGAATTCTGGCGGTAATACTGGGCGGTTTGTAGCCGGCTATGACCCACGCCGCGGTCACGGGAAGAAAGGCCGCAGCGGGCGTCCGCGAGACGAATTCCGCCAGGCCATGCGCGATCTGGTTTCGAGCGAAGAAGTCATCGGTTGGATGGAGCGTATGCTGCAAACGGAGGTCCCCCTTGAGATCGCCCGAGCGCAGCCGGAACTAGCCATACGGCTCGCCGAACTCAAGCTGAAGGTCCTAGCGTTCGCAGCTGACCGCGGTTACGGCAAAGCCTGGGAGGTTGAACCGGATGAGGCGACGGAAGAACGAGAGTTGCGGTTCTTGACCGACGAAGAGCTGGTGGAGCGAATGCAGCTACTCGCTATGCGCGG
>DATJXC010000019.1:0-70792 GCA_035500495.1 Gemmatimonadales bacterium | reverse complement strand
GGGAGATCGCGGAGGAGGTCACCGTGGCGTACCGTGACGGCCAGGGGCAGGAAGGCGCTGTGCTCCACCACATCCTCCACGGCGTCCTCCATTCGCAGCTTCCCGAGGGCCCGCTTGATGGCAACTTCCCAGGCAGTGATGGCGCTTACCGCCACCACACCGGCCTGCTTGACCGCGCGAAGTGCGGTGGGCTTCAGGGTACCAGCGTGCCAGCGGATGAACGCGTTCGTATCCAACAACAGGTTCACTCTGACTCACCCGTGAACAGGCGCAGGATCTCCGGGGGAAGGGGCGCATCGAAGTCGGGCGCAATCCACACTCGTCCCTTCCCCCTCCCAGGGATTCGCAGGTGCTTCGTGTCCTGGGGAGCGAGCGGCACGAGACGCGCCTTCGGCTTCCCCGACTTCGTTACGATGATCTCGCGGCCCTGGGCAGCCTGCTCGACCAGCTCGGAGAGGTGCGTTTTCGCCTCGTAGAGGCTCACGCGTTCGCGCACCCCGAAGGGGCGCTTGCGACGACGCATCGGATGGTCCCGTGAAGAGTCTGCTGCGAAGCTACAGAATTTGACCAAATTGGTCAATGTGGTCTGGGGGCTACGACAGGACCTCCCGCACGGGACAGCCGAACCCCGGCAACACGTCCTCGCCGTCGAGCGCGTCGTCCTCGTGGAGGACCGACAGACTTCCATCCCGACGGTAGACGCGCACTTCAGATCTGTCCGGGTCCACCACCCATACAAGCTTCGTTCCAGCCTCCAGCCAGTCGGCAATCTTGGCGAGAACCTCGGCGGGCCTGTCGTCAGGTGACAGGATCTCGGCTAGAAGATCCGGGGCCAGCTCTGCATACCCTCGATCGCGGATCAGTCCACTCCGCTCGCGACCGATGAATGCGACGTCCGGCGCGCGCACAGTGTCGGGATCGGACCCGATCTTGAACCCCGTGTCCTGCGCGGCCACTATGCCCAGGCCGTGGCTCCGCACAAAACTGCTCAGATGGTAGCCGAGAGACGCGGCAATGATTCCGTGGCGCGTGCCCGGGGGCTCCCGCACGACGAGACGTCCACGAACGAGCTCGGTCACCTTTCCCGGCAGGGAGAGATGCGCAACCTCAGCAGCGGTCATTGGGGGGTGGGATGCCACATTTGAGAACATAACCAGCAGCTTCGTGATGCTCCATCAACCACGCATCAACGGGGCCCGACGATCACCCCTTGCTCAGGTTCTCCGCCTCCTCCAGCAGTACCTGGCCCGCCGCGGGATCCGATAACGATTCGATATTGACCCGGACATTCTCGACCGCTCCCGCGAGTGCGGCCCGCGCCAGTCCTTCGGCGACTTTGGCGTCCGACCGGGCGTTCTTGTTACCGATCTCGCTCATCTCCTTGGCCAGCCGGATCAGCTCCGCCGCGGCCCGGGCGACGGCGAGAGGCGGTTCCGCCGCCGCCAG
Source organism: Gemmatimonadales bacterium (assembly GCA_035500495.1). Taxonomy (GTDB): domain Bacteria; phylum Gemmatimonadota; class Gemmatimonadetes; order Gemmatimonadales; family GWC2-71-9; genus DASTHG01. The sequence goes on along the minus strand of DATJXC010000019.1, from coordinate 69,346 downwards.
CAGGGCCCGGTCGATCTTGGCGGAACGGGCGGGAGCATCCTTCGGCACCTTGTAGGCGTCGCTGACCCGGTTGTAGGCCTCGGCGTCCAGGTCGACGAGCCGCCGGAGCGTGACCCGGAGGGTCTCCCCACGCGCCAGGATCTCCCGGGCGCGTGACTCGACGGTCGCATAGGCTTTGCGTCCCACCGTCAGCCGGGCCACCATCGCCACGAGCGCGCCGGACAGAGCACCCGCCAATGCCGCCGCGCTGCCGCCACCCGGGACCGGGACCGGCCCGGCCAGCTCGTCGATCCAGCCGTCGAGGGTGGGCCCCTCGGCGGCCCGGATCTTGGTTTCGAGCAGGTGCTCTGCGGCGTCGGGGACCTTCAGATGGATCGCTCCGGCGCCGAGGATTCCCCGTTCCGGAATGAGCCCCACCAGCTCGCTGCGGACGATCCCCACTCCACGTGCCAGGGCCTCACGCTCGACCGCGGCGTACACCGCTGCCGGCGACGTGACGTCGATATCGAGCAGGTTCATGGACACCTGCGCCAACCCGTCCACCTCGAACCCGCTCGCCTGAACCGCCGCCAGCCCACCGCTCGAGGTGCGGATCTTTTTCGCGATTTCTTTGGCGACGGCCACGTCCTTCGCGTCGAGGTAGATGTTGAAGGCCACGAGGAACGGCCGCGCGCCGATCGCCGTGGCCCCAGCGGTGGGATGGATGCGCTTGGGACCGTAGTCGGGATCGGCGGCGGGATCGGTGCCGATGCGGTCGCGCAAGCCCTCGAACTCACCCTTCCGGATGTCCGGGAGCCGCTCCCGCTCGGGGCGCTGGGCGGCCTTGGCATAGAGGTACACCGGGATCGCGAGGTCGCGTCCCACGCGCTCGGCCAGCCGGCGGGCGAGCGAGACGCACTCGTCCATCGTGACGTCGCGCACGGGAATGAACGGCACGACGTCGGTCGCCCCCATCCGGGGATGCTCGCCGGCGTGCTTGGTCAGGTCGATTCGCGCGGTGGCGACCTCCATGGCCCGGAACGCCGCCTCCAGGGCCGCCTCGGGAGGGGCCACGAAGGTGAATACCGACCGGTGATGCGAAGCATCGGACTGGACATCGAGCAGTCGCACCCCCGCGACGTCCGTCAACGCCGTGCTCAGGGCATCGAGGACGGCGGGGTCACGGCCCTCGGAAAAGTTCGGGACACACTCCACTAACGGTGCGGCCATGGATCCCTCGGCTCGGCAGTGCGAAGTGCGAAGTGCGAACTGCGAAGTGCCTGTGGACGCTTCCGCCACCGCCTGCGGCCTCCATTGTCATTTCGCACCTCGCACTTCGCACTTCGCCCTTTCATTGGTCCTCCAAGAGTTCCCGTAGCCACGAGTGCATCCGCGGATTCCCCGCCACAATCGATCCGTGTTCGAGGACGTCGGTTGAGCCTTCGAACGTTGTGACCAGGCCTCCCGCCTCCCGTACCAGCACCACACCGGCGGCCACGTCCCACGGTGCCAGGGTGTGCTCCCAGAACGCGTCGAAGCGCCCAGCGGCCAGGTCGGCGAGGTCGAGTGCGGCGGAGCCAGCTCGGCGGATCCCGCTGGCAGCGCGCGCCACGGCGGAGAACTGTTTCAGGTACCGCTCGAACCCCTCGAACTGCCGGAACGGGAACCCCGTCCCCACGAGCGCGCGGCTCGGATCGGTCACGGTCGATACCTTGAGGCGGGTCTCACCCGACCAGGCCCCCTGTCCCGTGGCCCCGCGATACGCGATGTCGCGCCCGACGTCGTGGATGACCCCAAGCGCGAGCTGGCCGTGCACCAGGGCGCCGATCGACACCGCGTACTGCGGATAGCCGTGGAGGAAGTTGGTCGTGCCGTCGAGCGGGTCCACGATCCACACGACCTCGCCGCTTCTGGCGGCGCCGGGCGACAGCTCTTCTCCTACCACCTCCGAGCCGGGAACGTGGCGGAGCAGGGTCTCACCGATGATCTCTTCCGCTTCCCGGTCGACTTCGGTGACGAAATCGTGGCGGGCTTTTTCCGTCCAGCTACTGGCCGCGGGTGGACGGGCGCCGCGGATGTAGTTCGCCGCGCGCTCGGCAGCGCGCTGGGCGACATCGACTAAGTCATTGATGGGAAGCACCTTGCGGCCACTCTCCCGGCGCCCTAGGTTCAAGCCCCAATGGCGCGCGTGTTCAGCGGTATCCAGCCCTCGGGCGAGCTCCATATCGGCAACTACCTGGGCGCCGTGCAGAGCTGGGTGCGGCTGCAAGACCAGCACGATTGTCTCTTCAGCATCGTGGACTTGCACGCCATCACACAGAGCTACGAGCCCGCGTCGCTCGCCGAGCGTACTCAGGAAATGGCGGTCGGGCTCTTCGCCTGCGGGCTCGATCCGGCCCGTTCCATTGTATTCGTCCAATCCCACGTCGCCGAGCACAGCGAGCTGAACTGGCTACTCACCACGGTCACGCCACTAGGAGAGCTCGAGCGCCAGACCCAGTACAAGGACAAGTCGCAGCGGCAAGAAAGCGTCCCCGCCGGCCTGCTCAACTACCCCATTCTGCAGGCAGCGGACGTCCTGCTCTACCAGGCGACCCTCGTGCCGGTCGGCGAGGACCAGCTGCAGCATCTCGAGCTGATGCGCGAGATCGCCCGTCGCTGGAACCATCGCTTTGGGGAGTTGTTCCCCGAGCCGCAGCCCCTGCTTTCGACCGCCAAGCGCGTCCTCGGCCTCGACGGTCAGGCCAAAATGTCGAAAAGCCTCGGCAACACGATCGGCTTGTTCGACCCTCCCGAGACGATCTGGGAGAAGCTCCGGCCGGCGGCGACCGATCCAGCCCGGAAGACCCGCAAGGACCCCGGTAACCCCGAGATTTGCAACATCTTCACGATTCACAAGGGGTTTTCGCCGCCCGAGGTCCAGGCGGAAGTGGCCCAGAAGTGCCGGACCGCCGGATGGGGCTGCCTCGACTGCAAGCGCGTGTTGGCCGACCATATGATAGCCGCGCTGACCCCCATCCGCGAGCGGGCGGCCGAGCTGCGTGCGGAACCGCGCGGGGTGCTCGAGCGCCTGCGGGCGGGCGCGGAACGGGCACGGGCGTTGGCCCGCCGTACCCTGGCCGACGTCCGACGGCGGATGGGATTCCTCCCGGCAGTGGAGGGTTGAATGCAAGAGATCATGCAGCGGATGTCGGAGGTGTTGCACCTCGATGTGCTGTTGCAGCTGGTCCTCGCGGTGCTGCTGGGTGGCGCGATCGGACTGGAACGAGAGCTGTCGGGGAAGCCCGCCGGTCTGCGCACCAACATTCTCATCTGCATGGGTGCGACCCTGTTCACCGCCCTCTCGGTGAAAATGTCGCTCGGCCGAGGCGATCCGGCCCGCGTCGCCGCGCAGATTCTGCCCGGCGTCGGGTTCATCGGCGCTGGAACCATCCTGCACGCGCGCGGCTCGGTGACGGGCCTCACGAGCGCCGCCACCATCTGGGTGGTCGCCGCGATCGGGATGGCGCTCGGCACAGGTGAGTACGAGGAAGCCCTGGGTGCCGCCCTGTTGGTGATGGTGATTCTCCTGGGCCTGGGGTACCTGGAGGTTGCCCTGGCCCGTCAGGCGACCCGGTCCCATCTGACCGTCCACGCCAAGCCCGAGGCGATCTCGCTCGAGGAACTCGAAACCGTCGTACGCCGCTCCGGCGTGGACGTGACCCGGATCGACACGCGGCGCGAGAACGTCGACCTGGTGGTCGAGTTGGACCTGCGCGGTCCCAAGCGCCTGCACGATCAGGCCCTGATCGCGCTGCTCCACCACCCCACCGTCCGGAGCGTTTCCTCGGGAGAGTAGGTGACCCCCTGACCTCTTCCCGCCGCCTCGTCGTGGACCTGCGCTCTCCGCGCCCCGTGTGGCGTATCCCCGCCGGACTCGTTTCGCGTTTGCAATCGGCATTGGGGGCCGGCTGGGAGATGATCGAGGTCGAGGATTTCGCCGCGTCGGACGGCGAAGGGGGCTCGGGCTCGGCGGCTTCCGTCGTCGCCGCGCGCGGTGCGGAGGTGTACCTCGGCTGGGGGATCCCGCCCGGGGTCATCACGGCCGGCTTGGACACCCTCCGCTGGGTTCATACCGCGACCGCCGGGGTGGGGCAGAGCCTGAGCGCGCTGCGCCACCAAGGGATCGTCCTGACCAACTCCGCGGGCGTGCACGCCGAGCCGATGGCGGACTGGGTCATCGCGGCCGTGGCGTACTTCGCCCGCGGACTCGATCGCCTGGTGGAGGCTCAGCGCGCAGGCCGCTGGATCAAGGAGGAGTTCGGCAACCTGGAAATCCCGGTCCGGGAGCTGTCCGGGCTGCGCGTCGGGCTGTTCGGGCTGGGGGGTATCGGCACGGCCGTGGCCCGGCGCGCCCTGGGTCTCGGCATGAGCGTTGCAGGCATTCGGCGCCGGCCTGAACGGGGAGGGCCGGACGGGGGGGGGCTGCGCTGGATCGGCGGGTTCGATGCGCTCGACCGTCTCGCGTCGGAGAGCGATGCCCTGGTCATTGCGACCCCACGGACGGACCAGACGGAGCACGTGGTTGGTCGTCGGGTGCTGGAACGGTTGCCGGCCGGCGCCATCGTGGTCAACGTGTCACGTGGCGCCATCCTCGACGACACCGCGTTGTTGGAAGGATTGGCGGCGGGCCGGATCCGCGGAGCGGCACTCGATGTCTTCGCGACCGAGCCGCTCCCCGCCGGGCACCCGTTCTGGGGGCATCCCCGGGTGCTTTTGAGCCCGCACGTCAGCGCCGTGACGACGCGGTTCTGGGAGCGGGAAAGCACACTGATTTTGGAGAACATCCGGCGCTATCTTGCGGGAGAGCCGCTCCGGAACGTGGTGGATCTCGAAACCGGGTACTGAATGGAAATGGAAAAGGTCATCAAGGCAGCCGTCGATCGCGGAGCGTCCGACCTCCACATCAAGGCGGGGGACGTCTTCCGGGCCCGCATCCACGGGAAGCTGGTGCCGCTCACCAAGCAGCGCCTCACACCCGAGCAGACCAAGGCGATCGCGAAGCAGTTGATCCCCATCGAAGAGGACAAGAACCGCATCGACCGGGTCCGGGACTACGACTGCTCCTGGGGGATGCCGGGGGTGGGCCGCTTCCGGGTGAACATCCTCCGGCAACGGTCGTCGTTCATGATCGTGATGCGGGTGATCCCGTTCGACGTCCCTTCGTTCGAAACGCTCAAGCTCCCGACCGCCCTGACCCAGGTAGCAGCGGCGGAGCGGGGGATGATTCTGGTGACCGGGGTGACCGGCTCGGGCAAGAGCTCGACGATGGCGGCGATCGTCAATCACATCAACCAGACCCAGCACAAGCACGTCCTCACCCTGGAGAATCCGATCGAGTTCCTGCACCGCGACATCAACTGCTCCATCACGCAGCGGGAGATCGGCACCGACACCGACGACTTCCGAATGGGGCTGCGCGCGGCGCTGCGGCAGGATCCCGACGTGATCCTCATCGGCGAAATGCGCGACGCGGAGACCATCGACACCTCCATGAAGGCCTCGGAAACGGGGCACCTGCTGATCTCAACGCTCCATACTCCGGACGCCGTGAGCACGGTGAGCCGGATCGTCTCGATGTTCCCCCCCGACGAGCAGGAGATCGCGCGCCTCCGCCTCGCCGAATCGCTGCACGCCGTCGTGTCGCAACGCCTGTTGCCGCGCGCGGACGGCAAGGGTCGGGCGGCGGCGCTCGAGATCCTCCTGTGTACGGGCACGGCCAGGGACATGATCCGGGACGTACAGCGCACCCCCGAGCTGCACGACTACATCAAGGAGTCGCGCGAGCAGTACGGGATGCAGACCTTCGACCAGCACCTCATGGATCTGGTGGGCGACGGCACGGTGACCTACGAAACCGCCGTGGCGGCATCCTCGAACCCGGCCGACTTCGAGCTGCAGATGCGGACGTTGCGCCGGCGCACCATGGCGACCGTCGCACCCGTCGTGGCCACCGCCGAACCGGCATCCGAGCCCGACCGTCCCGACGGGTTTACCGATGGCCTCGACCTGATGCCGGAGCCGTGAGCACTCCAGAGGCTCACCCCCGGTCGGCCGGAGGAGTACTCGCCCCCGTCACCACGCCATTTGATCCGTCGGGGGACGTGGACCTCGCGGCCTTCGGTCGCAACATCGCGCGGCTCCTCGAGACTGGGCTGAACGGCATCCTCGTCGCCGGGTCGACAGGCGAAGCCCCGCTCCTCGACCCTGACGAGCAGCGGCGCCTGGTGGCGGCCGCGCGGGCGGTGATCCCCGTGGAGCGCTGGCTGCTGGCCGGGACGGGCGCCGAATCCACCCGGCAGACGATCGCACTCTCCAAGACCGCGGCGGCCGAGGGCGCCGACGCCGTGCTCGTCCGGCCGCCCGGGTACTTCGCGGCGGCGCATTCGCCCGCGAGTCTCGCCGACCACTACCGCGCCGTGGCGGATGCGTCTCCCGTCCCCGTGCTGGTGTACAACATCCCCAAGTACACCCATCTCAACCTCGCGCCCGGCCTGCTGCAACAGCTCACGGCTCATAAGAACGTGATCGGCGCCAAGGACTCCTCGGGCGACATCAAGAACCTGGCCGCCTACCGCGAGGCGGCTCCGCGCTGGGCCATGTATGTGGGCTCGGGTTCCTTCCTTTATCCGGCGCTCGAGTTGGGCTGCGACGGCGGGATCGTCGGGGTCGCCTGTTACGCGGCCGGCTTGGCGGTCGAGCTCTACACGGCGTTCCGATCGGGCGACCGGGCCCACGCCGGCTCGCTGCAGCAGCGACTTCAGCCACTCGACAAGGAGATCGTCGGGAAGCTCGGGCCCGCCGGGATCAAGGCCGCGATGGACGCGGTGGGCCTCGAGGGCGGGCCGGTGCGTCCCCCGCTCGCTCCGCTTACCCCCGCGGACCGGGAGCGGATCGAGACGCTGCTCGCCGGTGAGCGACTCCAGGTCGCTGCTCGCTGAAATCGCGGTTCCCCGGCGCACCGGCACGCTCGCTCACGCGAGGGTGCGGGAGGCGCTCCGGCGCGAGCTGATTGCCCGCGGGTTGGTGGTGATGGAACAGCCGTTCCGGGGCCGGTGCAGCCCCTGGCTGCGGGGCGTCGGCTCCCCCTCCGTCGAAGGAGTGAATCTCATCGCGGTGCGGTCCCGGGCCCGCGTCGCCGTCTGGCTCGTCGCGCACTACGATTCCAAAGGTCAACCGCTCTCCATGCTGGGGCGCCTCGCGACCTTCCCGCTGTCTCTACTCCTCAACCAGGTCGATGACCGCTCCCCGGGCGCCGTCGACAACGCCACCGGTCTGCTCACCGTCCTCTCGGTTCTCGACCGTCTTCCGCCGGACGCACCGGTGGGGGTGATCTTTCCCGATGCCGAGGAGCTGGGTCTGGTGGGGGCGCGGGCGCTGGCTCGGGAGCGGGCCAACCTGCTGGCCGAGACGGTGGTCATCAACTTCGATGGGATCGATGACGGGGGGAGGACGGTCGCATACGTGCACCGGGGCGGTCCCACCACCACCGCCCTTGTACGCGCCCTCGGCGCCACCAGCAGAACCTGGCTCCCGGTGATCGTGGACGGGAACGCCCTCAAATCGAGCGGGCGGGAATGCATCACCATCATGCGAGGCGACTGGCGCACCATGCGTGTTGTGCACACGGTACGTGATAATGCGGCTCGCCTGACCCGGGCCGGAGTGGAGATTGTGGCCGCCGGAGTCGCCAGCGGGCTCTTGAGTGCGAAGTTCGAAGTGCGAAGTGCGAAATGATGGTGGGAGAGTCACTTCGCACTTCGCGTTTCGCACTTCGCACTATAGCTTAACTGCATGTTCGGACCCAAGACGCATTGCGTCGTGGTGGTCGGCGCCCAATGGGGTGATGAGGGGAAAGGGAAGATCGTCGACGTGCTTGCCGAGCGCGCCGACATGGTCGTCCGCTACCAGGGTGGAGCCAACGCCGGGCACACGGTGGACACGGGGGAAGGGGAGTTCATCCTCCAGCAGATTCCCTCCGGCATTCTCCAGGGCGCCGTGTGCATCGTGGGCAATGGCGTGGTGCTCGATCCGGAAACGTTCTTCACCGAGCTGGACAAGCTGGTCGCCCGGGGCGTCAAGGTCGAACAGAAGCTGTTCGTCTCCGACCGGGCGCATCTCGTCCTTCCCTATCACAAGCTGCTGGACCGCGCCCGCGAGCGTCGCGACAAGATCGGCACCACCGGCCGGGGGATCGGGCCGACCTACGAGGACAAATACGGCCGCCGTGGCATCCGGGTAGGGGACCTGCGCAACCTCGTGCGGGCCCAGGAACATGTGTCGGAGCGTGTCGCCGCGGTGAACCAAGTGCTGGGCCTCCTCGGGGGGCCGGAACGCGCGGATGCCGGTGAGCACCAGGCGCTGCTCGCACGTCTGGCTCCGCGGCTTCTGCCCTTGACGGTGGATTCGGGCCGCGTGGTGCACGACGCGCTCCAGCGTGGTGAATCGGTGCTGCTGGAGGGCGCGCAGGGGGCGCTGCTTGACGTGGACCATGGCACATATCCCTACGTCACCTCGTCCAATACGACGGCGGGAGGGGCTGCGGTCGGAACGGGGATCGGGCCCACGGCGATCGATGCGGTACTCGGCGTCGTGAAGGCCTACACGACACGCGTGGGGAACGGGCCCCTGCCGACGGAGGCCGAGCCGGCGGTAGCGGAGCGCATCCGCGAGCTGGGGGGGGAGTACGGTGCCGTAACGGGCCGCCCGCGCCGGTGCGGCTGGTTCGACGCCGCGGTGGTGCGTTACGCCGTCCGCGTGAATGGCCTCACCGGCCTGGCCGTTACCAAACTCGACGTGCTCGACACCTTCGCCGAGATCCCCGTCGCGACGGGATACCGCCTCGAGGGGGAGGTGATCGACAGCATGCCGGCCGACGGTGAGCGCCTGGAGCGTGTCATGCCGATCTACGAGACGGCGCCTGGGTGGCAGAAGCCCACGGGCGGCGTGCGCCGCCTGGCCGACCTGCCACCGGCCGCACGCGCCTACCTCGATCGCCTGCAGGACCTGGCCCACGCGCCGATTCGCTACGTCAGCGTCGGCACGCGGCGCGACCAGATCATCGAAGTCCAGTGAGACGAGTCGTAGGTTGGACCCTCGCCGCACTCGTCGTGCTGGCGGCGGTCGCCGTGATCGCCTTCAAGCTCTGGCTCAAGGCGTCGGTTCCCCCGCTCGGGGGCCGAGAGCGCGTGGCCGGACTGACGGCCCCCGTGACGGTCTTGTGGGACTCCCTCGCCGTGCCGCACATCGTGGCGCGCACCGATAGCGACCTGTTCGAGGCCCTGGGTTACCTCCACGCCCGCGACCGGCTGTTCCAGATGGACTTGATGCGCCACGCCGCGGAGGGACGGCTCTCGGAGCTGTTCGGCAAGCAGACAGTGGCAGCCGATCGGGACCTGCGTAGCCGGGAGATCGAGCGGATCGGTCGGCGCCGGATCGCCGCCGTCGGCCCCGACGCCCGTCGGGCGGCGGAGGCCTATTCACGTGGCGTGAATGAATGGATCGCGCACGGGATCCTCGCCCCCGAGTTCAAGCTGCTCGGCCACCATCCCGAGCCCTGGACGCCGCAGCACTCCCTCGAGATCGGGATTCTGGAGGCGTGGGACTTGAAAACCGATGGTGGCGAGATCACTCGGATGCGCGCCATCACGAGCCTCGGCGCCGCCGTGGCGGCAGAGCTCGACCCGGGCTATCCACCCTGGGGGCCTGTGATCGTCCCGGCGGAGGAATGGCGGAAGACGCAGGGCAGACGCCACCCCGGTGGGGGAGCGCACCAGCAGGCCGATGGACCACCCGCAGCTTCCAATGCCTGGGCGCTTGGGCCCGAGCACACCAAATCGCACAAACCGATTCTCGCCAACGACCCCCACCTCGTCCTGCGTACGCCATCGGTCTGGTACCTGGTCGCCGCTCACGCCCCCGGCTACGACGTCGTGGGCGCGACCATTCCCGGCCTCCCCGCCATCGTGCTCGGCCACAACGCTCGCCTCGGCTGGGGGTTTACCAACGGCATGATCGACGACGTGGACTATGTCGTCGAGCAGCTCACGCCGGACTCCGGCCGTTACCTGACGGCGAAGGGTTGGGCCAGCGTCGCAGCCGCTCCAGAGACGATCCGCGTGAAAGGCGGCCAGCCGGTCGTCTACGTTCAGCGACGGACTAGCGATGGTCCGCTCCTCGCGACGCGGTGGCAGCCCGACTCCGCGGGGAGCCGGCGCGCGCTGGCCCTGCGGTGGGTGGCACAAGACACTTCGGACGAGTTGACGGCGCTGATTCGGATGGGCCGGGCCGAAGATCGGGCCAGCTTCGCCGCGGCCCTCGAGACGTTCCGCTCCCCCGAGCAAAACGTGGTCTATGCGGACGCCGACGGCCATATCGCCTACGATCTGGCGGGGCACGTTCCAGTGCGCCGTCAGGGCGACGGCAGGCTGCCGCTTCCCGGCTGGACCGGAGCCGGGGGGTGGGGTGAGGATCGCTATCTGCCGACCTCGGCGCTACCGCACTCCCTCGATCCGGTGAGCGGTATCATCGTCACGGCCAACAACAAGATTGTGGACGACAGCTTTCCGTCGGCCATCGACGCATTCTACGAGCCACCGTACCGGGCTATGCGCATCTGGGAGCTGGCGCGTCTCTATCGCGGCATGACCGCGCAGGGGACCGCGGCGATCCAGACCGATCAGGTCGACGTCTTTCTCCGAAAGATGGCCGAAGTCGTCGCGCGAGCAGCGCTGGCGTTACAGCGCGAGGACATCGCCACTCAGTTGCGGGCATGGGATGGCACGATGGCGCCCGACCGCACCGAGCCCACCCTCATGTGGAGCTGGTACGAAGAGATGCGGGTGCTCGTTTACGCCAACCGTTCGCCTGAGATCCGGCCCCCCGGACCGCTTCAGCAATGGTTGCTGGCGGGCCAGGGCCCCTGGTTCGACGATCCCCGGACGCCACAGCACGAGACGATCGACACCCTCGCCCAGCGGGCCCTCATTACCGTCCTCGCTCGCGGGCGCCCCCGGAAGTGGGGCGACGTGACGACCCACACCATGGATCATCCGCTGGGAAGTGTGTGGCTGTTGAACACGCTGGCCGGGCTCTCCATCGGGCCTCTCGCCACCGGCGGCGACAGCTACACGATTAACGTGTGCATGATCGAGCAGCCGCGTGCCCCGCATCACTGTACCTGGGGTCCTTCGCTGCGCCACGTGGTGGACTTCGCCGACGTGGACGGCAGCGGCGGATTCATTCTGCCCACCGGAGAGTCCGGCAATCCCGCCTCACCACACTACCGCGACCAGACGGCACGCTGGCTCAACGGGCAGCTGTGGCGGATTCCGGTCGACGTACGCAAGGTGGTCGCGGTGGATACGCTGGTGTTGGAAGGGAATTAGGGATCACGAATGCGAACGCGAAGTGCGAAGTCACTTCGAGCTTCGCACTCCGCACTTCGCATTTACGAGCAGCCCGCCGCCATCGCGCGCCCAGCATCGATGTCAGCACGCCGACTGCGCCTCTCAAGAAAGCAAGCTGAGTGCCATCTCTGTAACTCGAAGTTCTTCATCATGTTGCGGTAGTGGCCCAGCTCGGTCATACCGGCATTCCGCAACCCAGCACAGCTTTCACCACCTCCCCATGGGCACCACCATTCTCGTCGCCCCGGCGGCGTACAAGGGCAGTTTCGGACCTCGCGCCGTCGCTGAAGCCATAGCTCGGGGGGCGCGCCGCGCCTGCCCTCAAGCCACGGTCCTCGAGTGCCCCGTGGCCGACGGAGGGGATGGTTTGCTTGAGGCTGTTCTCGGTTCCGGAAGCCTCCGGGAGCGGGTGCGCGTGACCGGCCCTCTGGGCAATCCGGTCGATGCGGAGCTCGGATGGGTCGATCCTGAGACAGCGATCTTCGCCAGCGCGTCGGCGTGCGGTTTGGCCCTCGTACCCGAAGATCGGCGGGATCCGTTGCGGACGACGACGCGAGGCGTTGGAGAGCTACTCGTGGAGGCCGCGGATCGAGGGGCGACGACAATCGTCGTGGGCCTGGGCGGGTCGGCGACCGTCGATGGCGGAACCGGCGCGGCCCGGGGGGTCGGCTGGACCTTCCGCGACGCGGGTGGCCGGGAGCTGCCAGACGGTGGCGGCGCCCTCGCCGAGTTGGCCCACGCGGACGGAGGCTGGGGGCTGTCCGCGCGGGTTGTAGCGCTGGCCGATGTCCGGACGCGGCTCACGGAGGCGGCGGCGGTATTCGGACCGCAAAAGGGAGCGACCGAGGCGCAGGTGACTCAGCTGGCCGCCGGTCTTACGCGCCTGGCCGACTTGATGGCCCGCTATGGGCGGGCCGATCTGGCAGCGCAGCCGGGGTCCGGGGCCGCGGGGGGACTCGGGGCCGGCCTCGCGTATTTCGCGGCCGCCGATCTCGTGCCCGGGGCGGCCTGGGTTTTCGATCGTATCGGATTCGACGCGGCGCTGGCCAAGGCCGATCTCGTGATTACCGGTGAGGGGGTGTTTGACGAGACCTCGTTGCTCGGGAAGGCGCCGGGCGAGGTCGTCCGCCGGGCGCAGACGGCGAGAAAGAAGCTGGCCATCGTGGCCGGCCGCGCGGGGCCCTTGATCGGTGTCCACATGCTGACGGGAGAAGGTGCCACCCTCGATGCCGGCGGCATCGCCGCGCTGGGCGAGCGCGCCGCCCGGGAGGCGTTCGGGTTGCCGCCCGCCTGACCGGTTTCTATACTTCCGAGCCTCCAGCGTCCCAGTGCCCCTTCACCTTTCACGTCGCACTTCGCACCTCGAGCCACGCACTCCTTATGCCCCCTGCTGATCCGACGATGGACAAACTCGTGTCGCTGGCCAAGCGCCGCGGCTTCGTGTTTCAGTCTTCCGAGATCTACGGCGGGCTCGGCTCCGTCTGGGATTACGGCCCGCTCGGCGTCGAGCTCAAGAAGAACATCAAGGAGCGTTGGTGGCGGTCCATGGTCCACGAGCGCGAGGACATCGAGGGACTCGACTCCGCCATCCTGATGCATCCCAAGATCTGGGAGGCCTCAGGGCACGTGGCGGGCTTCACCGATCCCCTCGTGGACTGCCGGCAGTGCAAGAACCGGTTTCGTGCCGATGACCCGCGGATCAAGGGGACTCCGGGTCAACCGGACGCCCAGTGTCCGGTCTGCGGGAACAAGGGCACGCTCACGGCGCCTCGGATGTTCAACCTCATGTTCAAGACCTTCTTCGGACCGGTGGAAGAGGCGGCGGCCGTGGTGTACCTGCGTCCCGAAACGGCGCAGGGGATCTACGTCAATTACCTGAATGTGCAGCAGTCGTCGCGGCAGAAGATCCCGTTTGGGATCGCCCAAATCGGCAAAGCGTTCCGCAACGAGATCACGCCCGGGAACTTCACCTTCCGGACCCGCGAGTTCGAGCAGATGGAGATGCAGTACTTCGTGAAGCCGGGCGCCGATCTGGAGTGGTTCGAGTTCTGGAAGGCCGAGCGGATGAAATGGGTCCAGGGGCTTGGGGTGCGGCCGGAAAAGCTGCGGTTTCACCAGCACGGGCCGGGCGAGCTGGCGCACTACGCCAAGGATGCGTTCGACATCGAGTACGAGTTCCCTTTCGGATGGAACGAGTTCGAGGGGATCCACAACCGGACCGACTTCGACCTGTCGCGGCACCAGCAAGCTTCCGGCAAGAAGCTCGAGTATCTGGATCCCGCAACCAACGAGCGATTCATTCCCTATGTGGTGGAGACCTCCGCAGGGGCGGACCGGACCACGCTGGTGGTCATGGTGGATGCCTATCGCGAGGAAGAAGTGGAAGGCGAGAAGCGGGTGGTGATGCGGTTCCACCCGGCTCTGGCGCCGGTCAAAGCGGCCGTCTTCCCCCTGGTCAACAAGGAAGGGATGCCCGAGTTCGCGCGCCGTCTCTACGACGAGCTGCGCGGGCGGTTCAACGTGTTCCATGACGACGGTGGCTCGATCGGCCGGCGCTACCGCCGGCAGGACGAGGCGGGGACGCCCTTCGGCATCACCGTGGATGGCCAGACGATCCAGGACCAGACGGTGACGGTTCGGGACCGGGATACCTTGCAACAGGAGCGCGTGGCGGCAAGCCAGGTGGCGGCGTACCTGGAAGAGCGATTGAAAGGGTAGCGAGAGTGCGAAGTGCGAAATGCGAAGTGCGAAGTGCCCATGGAGGCCATGGAGCTCCCTGATTTCCGGGCCCTGGTCGACCGGCTGCGCAACGAGGTGCCGCCATCGTATCTCGAAGGGGTGGTGGAGGTGGCCGTGAGCCCCAAGACCATCCCTGATCCGCTGCGCGGGGAGGTGTACACCTTGGGCGAGTGCATCCCGCTGGAATGGACCTCCGGAGCAGACTTGCAATCCCGCGTCGTGCTCTATTACGGCTCGTTTCGCGCGCTTGCGCGTGTGGGGAACGGGGCGTTTGACTGGCGCCGGGAGGCCTGGGAGACGCTCACCCACGAGCTCCGCCATCACCTCGAGTGGCGCGCTAGCCTCGCCGACCTGGAAGCCTACGATTGGGCCACCGAGCAGAATTTCGCCCGCCATGACGGCCGGCCGTTCGATCCGGTGTTCTACCGCAACGGCGAAGCCGTGGCGGACGGGGTGACCAAAGTCGAGGATGACGTCTTTCTGGAGCTCCGGGACGCGGAACGGGGGACGAGGGAACCGACGGAATTCGTGTGGCATGGACGGCGCTATCGGGTTCGCGTCCCCGAGGCTCCAGGCCGCGCCACGGTCTTCCTGACTCTCGAGGGGCTGGCCGAGCCACCGCCCGGCGATGCCCTGCTCGTCTTTCCTGGCAAGACGTCCCTCTGGTCGTTGTTCCGGTCTGCAGCATTGCCGGTGCAGGCGACCGCGCAAGTGGAGGCCGTTGATGCCTAACCGGGTCTACCTCTCGACCAAGGATCTGTACTTCAAAGCGAAGCTGCGCGAAGTCGCGGCCCAACTCGGAGCCGATCTCGCCTCAGAGGCGGCTGCCGGAGATGTGGCGGTCGTGGAGCTGGACGATGTGCACGCGCCCGAGCGCATTCGTGAGCTCACCCATCGTGGCGTGCGCGTCCTGGCATTCGGCCAGCATGAGCGGGCCGATCTGCTGCGGGAAGCGCGCGAAGCGGGTGCCGAGGCCGTCCCGAATTCCCTGGTGGAGAACCGTCTGCGGGCGCTGCTGCGCGGCGACCAACCCCCTTCCGCATGACGCTGACGGTCACCGAGCTGCCCCAGGCCGGCTACGAGCTGGTGCTGCTCGGCAGCGACCCCAGCGCCGGTTACCGCGCGATTGTCGCCATCCACGACACCACGCTGGGGCCGGGAGCCGGCGGTGCACGCCTCTGGCCCTACACATCGGACGCGGAAGCCTTGGCCGACGCATTGCGATTGGCGCGGGCCATGACCTACAAGAGCGCCGTCGCCGGTCTCCCGCTCGGTGGGGCCAAGGCGGTGATCATCGCCCCTCCCGTCCCCGGCTTCGATCGCGAGCGGCTGTTCCTCGCGCATGGCCGGTTTGTCGAGTCGCTGGGCGGACGCTACCTCACGGCAGAAGACGTTGGTACGAGTACGACGGACATGGCGATCGTCCGTCGCGAAACGCGCCATGTGGCCGGCGTGGAGGGCGAGGCCGACCCGTCGCCGTTTACGGCCCACGGCGTGTTCCGGGCGATGCAGGCGGCGGCCCGGTGGCGCTGGGATTCGGACGACCTCGCTGGCCGGACGATCGCCCTCCAGGGCTGCGGAAACGTGGGGTCGGCGCTCGCTCGTGAGCTGCATCGGGCCGGTGCGCGGCTCGTGGTCAGTGACCTGGCGAGGGAGCGGGCCGAGCGCCTCGAGGCGGAGTGCGGTGCGACCGTGGTGCCGCCCGAGGCGATCATAGAAGCCGATGCGGATGTGTTTGCCCCGTGTGCGCTCGGCGGCTCGTTGAACGGGGATACCATTCCCCGCCTCCGCGTGGCCGTCGTCACGGGGGCGGCGAACAACCAGCTCGCCGACGCCAGCGCCGGCGGCGCGCTCGCCGCCCGTGGCATCCTGTACGCACCGGATTTCGTCGCCAACGCGGGCGGCGTGTTGTCGGCCGGGCCGGACCAGCTCGGGTGGCCGGTGGAGACTGCCTGGGCCCGCATCCGCGCCATCTACGATACGATCCTCGACCTCTTCGCCGAGGCGGAGCGCGGCCATGTCCCGCCGCATGTCGCCGCCGAGCAGCTGGCGGAGCGGATTCTCCGGCAAGCGCGGGAAAAACGAGCGGCCCTACGAGCGTAGGGCCGCCGCTGTCGCATCGATTTCCTGCTGGCTGAGCGCCGCGGGGCTCAGCTCCTCGACGCCTCGAGTGGGATCTGCCGCGGCTTGGCCTTCTCCTCCTTGGGTAGCGTCACTGTCAGGACGCCGTGTTCGTACCTGGCTTTGATCGCGTTGGCATCGACCGTCGCCGGCAAAGTAAACGTCCGCTCGAACGCCCCGTAGGTCCGCTCGTAGCGGTGCACTCGCTCGGTGTGCTCCTCGGCCAGCTGCTGCTTGCTACCGTGAATCGTGAGTACGTTGCCCTCGAGCGAGATCTTGACGTCTTCCGGCTTCACCCCGGGTAGCTCCGCCATGATGCGAAGACCGTCCTTTTCCTCCATCACGTCCACCGGCGGGACCCACGCTGCCGTGGCGCTGTCCCGATACTGCCAGTCCATGCCACCCAGGGCGTCGTTGACCAGGCGACTGATCCTCGTGCTGACCGCGTCGCTGAACAGGTCGCGGGTCGGATACGTGCGTGTCGTCAAAAACATGGGATGCCTCCTTCCTTTAAGCTGCTTGTGGGTTGGTTCGATTCCTTGAGACTCCCGGTCTCAGCGGCACCGGGTGGCAACCGCCGTGCCGCTCCTCGGCCGCGTCTAGATGCCGACTTGGCAAGTGGTTAATATCATTTTGGCAAACGCGCTGTCAGAATTGCTTACCTCTCGAGGTCAATCGGCTGCTCTGGGCATGATCCATACGACGACTGTCGCGCTGGCGCCGGCCGAGGTATTGGCCCGGGCCAAACGGTTTTTCGCCGAGCGGGTGCCACAGGCCGCCGCCTTCCCCGAAAAGGAGGGGCCGGCCTTCGTGGTGCTGCGCGGCCAGGGTGGGGAAGAGGTGGTCGTTCGCGCCGCCGCGGTGCCCGACCGACCCGGCCGGAGCGAGGTGCGCGCGTCGACGCTGCTGTTCGACCAGGCGATCGGGCGGTTTCTCTCGACCCTGCCGATCGAGTCTCCGGTGGTGGTCGCGTGACCACGGTCGCCGAGCGGTTCGCCGTCCGAGTCATGGTCCCCGACGCCTGGGATCAGGTGTTCCTCGCGGTCGCCCCGACCACGACCATCGCCGAGGTGAAACGACAGGCGCTCGAACGTGCGCGCCAGCGCCCGGCGCTCCCCTCCGATGATTACATCGTGAAATTCCGCGGCGCGCTCGTGACCGACGAGGCCGCGACCCTCGCGAGCCTCGGGGTCGGAGCGAATGCCCCGCTGATCGTCTTAGCGGCGCGTCGGCGCCCCGTGCGGTGACTGCCTCCTCCGCGACCTCGTATCGGGGCCTCACGACCTTTGCCGGGGGATTTCTGTTACTCGATGCCATCCTCCTGGTCTGGGCCGGCTTCGAGCTGCATCGTTTCGGGCTGATTCTGTGGGGCGTCGGCTGCGCGGCCGGTGCGGGTCTGGTGGTCGTGTTCTGGCAGCGCCACCGCCGGGACCTGGCGGATCTGGCCGAGGGGCGTCAGGCGATGCGCCGACAGGCCGACGAGCTGCGCCGGCTGCTGCGCGAGCACCACTTGAGCAATTGACTCTGGCGTCCTGGTACTCTGACAACCACCGTCACCTACCACCCCGCCACTCGCCTCCACGATCAGGGCCCCGGACACCCGGAATGCCCTGAGCGCGTGGACGCCGTGCTCGACTCGTTGCACGGTCCCGCGTTGGGGGATGCCATTCGCTGGGTCGAGGCGCGGCCCGCTGACCGCAGGGTGCTCGAACGCGTGCACCCGCCTGCCTACCTGGATCTCCTGGAGCGCCTGGATCGTTCGGGGGGCGCCGCCCTGGATGGCGATACCTATCTCGGCGTAAGGACCTGGGAAGCCGCGCTCGCCTCGGCAGGTGCAGCGCTGGCGGCGGTCGAAGAGGCGATGCGTGGCGGGTCGGCGTTTGCGGTGACTCGGCCCCCCGGCCACCATGCCATGGCCGGCCGCGCCATGGGATTCTGTTTCCTCAACAATGTGTCTCTGGCGGTACGCCATGCGCAGTCCAAGGGAATACAGCGGGCGTTGATCGTGGATTGGGACGTTCACCACGGCAATGGGACCCAGGCGATCTTCGAGGCGGATCCGTCGGTGCGATTCGTTTCGATGCATCAGTACCCGTGGTATCCCGGCACCGGAGCCGCCGACGAGCGCGGGGTGGGAAACGTCTTCAACGTGCCGCGTCCTCCCGGATTGCCGCGAGCCAGCTACGCGCGCGATCTGCTCGCGGCGGTGGACCAGGCGATCGCGGGGTGGACCCCGGACGCCTGGTTCATCTCGGCCGGCTTCGATTCCCTGGCGGGGGACCCGTTGGGCGGGTTCACCCTCGAGCCGGAGGATATGGCCGGATGGGTGATGGCCTTCCGCCAGCGCGCGGATGGACGGCCGCTCGTCGCGGTGCTGGAAGGCGGGTACCGGCTGGAACGGCTTGCGGCCGGCGTGGTGGCGACGGTGCGCGCGCTTGCTGCCTCCGGGATTCCCGACTGATACCTTCGTGCGGTGAACCAGCAGGAAAGGAACGCATGGCTCTGAGGCTGGAAACCGAGGTGGTGACGCTGCATACGCGCCACCCGTTCATTATCGCACGCGGGGGGCGCAGTGAGTACCAGGTCGTCTGCATCCGGCTGATCGACGGAGACGGCATGGAGGGATGGGGGGAAGCCTCGCCCTCCTCGTACTACGGGGAGAACGTTGACACCGTCCTCGCGACGCTGAAGGCGCTCGCGCCGCACCTGCCCGCCGATCCATTCGCCCTCGAAGCCGCCGAGCGGACCTTCGAGCGGGTGGTGCCAAAGAATGGGGCTGCTCGCTCCGCGCTGTCGGACGCCCTACACGACCTCGTCGGGAAGCGCTTGGACCAGCCCCTCTGGAAGATCTGGGGGCTCGATCCGGCGCGGGCCCCGCAATCGTCGTACACGATCGGGATCGACACTCCCGAGAAGATGCGGGCCAAAGTCCTCGAGGCCGCCGAGTATCCCATTCTCAAGGTCAAGCTCGGGACCGACCACGACGAAGACCTGCTGCGGACCATCCGAGGAGCGACCGACAAGCCGATCCGGGTGGATGCGAATGCCGGGTGGACCAGGAAGCAGGCGATCGCGATGCTCCCGGTCCTCAAGGCATACGGCGTGGAGCTGCTGGAGCAGCCCCTCCCGCCCGAGCAGCTGGAGGACATGGCGGCGGTGCGGAAAGCCTCCCCCGGCATTCCGGTCGTGGTGGACGAGAGCTGCATCGTCGCGACCGACATTCCCAAGGTGGCCGGCGCGGTGGATGGGATCAATATCAAGCTCGCCAAATGTGGATCGCTGCGCGAAGCGCTGCGGATGATCGCGACCGCACGGGCCCACGGGTTGCTCGTCATGGTCGGCTGCATGATCGAGACATCCATCGGGATCACGGCGGCGGCGCACTTCACCCCGCTCGTGGACGTCGTCGATCTGGATGGTGCGGCTCTCTGCGACAACGATCCCTACGTCGGCGCCAGCATCGCGGGTGGGCGGATCACCCTGCCGACCGGGCCGGGCCTCGGCGTCCGACGTCGATGACCTCCCCCGGCCGGTTCGCGGAGGTGCTCCTCCCCGTCCCGGTCTCCACGACCTACCGCTACCTCGTCCCTGACGCTCTCGCGGCCCGCGCCCAACCGGGAGCGCGGGTGATCGTACCGGTCCGACGGCGCCGGCTGATCGGCATCGTCACCGGGCTGACCGACGTGGCGCCCCCGGGCGTCACGCAACCGATCTCGGCGGCGCCCGACGAGGCGCCGGCGCTCGGTCCGGCGCTCCTCCAGCTCGGACGCTGGATGTCCGGGTACTACGGAGTCCCGCAGGGACTCGCGCTGAGGGCGCTGCTGCCAGGAGCACTGTGGTCTCTCACGCCACGTCGTGGGAGCGTCGCGTCCGAGCGGGTCGTCCGGCTCACCGCTGCCCTGCCATCGCTGCTGGAGCGCGAGCGCGCCTTCGCCCGCTCCCCCAAACGCCGCGCCGCCTACGAGGCGCTGGAAGCGCTGGGGGGAGCGGCGCCGCTCCGCCACCTCGTCGCCAAACTCAAGATCTCCGAGTCGGTGCTCGCCGGCCTCGTGCACCAGGGACTGGCCCGGATGGAGCGCGCACAACGTGAGCGGGACCCGTTCGCGGATCTCGCCGTGCCGCCACCCCCCCGGCTCACGGCGGACCAGCAGCGCGTAGTCGCAGCGATTCTGGCCGGCGCGCCCGAGATACCCGAGCTGATCCAGGGGGTCACCGGGTCCGGGAAGACGCTGGTCTACCTCGAGGTGGTGCGCACCATGGTGGACGCGGGCCGGGGCGCGATCCTGCTCGTTCCTGAAATCGCCTTGACGCCCCAGACCGTGGCTCGCGTGCGCGGCGTGTTCGGGGACCTGGTCGCCGTGCTCCACTCCGGGCTCTCCGACGGGGAGCGGGCCGATGCCTGGCGGGCACTGCGACGCGGCGACAAGCGCGTGGCCGTGGGAGCGCGCTCGGCAGTTTTCGCGCCGGTGCAGCGGCTCGGCGCCATCGTCGTGGATGAGGAACATGAGCCGAGCTACAAGCAGAACTCCGCCCCGCGCTACCACGCACGCGACACGGCGGCCGTGCGGGCGCGCCTCGAGGGCGCCCGCCTGGTGCTCGGCAGCGCCACCCCGTCGCTCGAAACACTGCATCATGTGGCGGCGGGGACGATCCGGCGCCACGCTCTCCCCGAGCGGATCGGGGCGCGTCCGTTGCCGCCGGTCGAAGTCGTGGATCTGCGCAGCGCTCCGCGGGTCGCGGGGCCGGCGGGCGGGGCAGGCAACGGCGCGGTGCCCTGGACTGAGGCGCTCGATCGGCCGATGCGGGAAGCGCTCGCACGCGGGGAGCAGGTGATCCTGCTGCTCAATCGCCGCGGCTTCGCCACGTTCCTGCAGTGTCCCAAGTGCGGGGATGTCCCCCAATGCCCGCGGTGCGCCATCGCCCTCACGGTGCACGCTACGCCCGCGCCTCCGCGGCTGCGCTGCCACTACTGTGGACACGAAGAGCCGGTACCGGAGGTGTGCCGGATCTGTCGGCACGAGATTCAGCGGATGCGCGGTCTCGGGACGCAACAGCTGGAGCAGTTCGTGTCGCGTCGCTTCCCGGAAGCGCGCGTCGCGCGGATGGACCTCGACACGACCAGCACCAAGTGGGGGCATCATCGCATCCTCGACCGCGTCGCGAGACACGAAGTGGATGTCCTGCTCGGCACCCAGATGATCGCCAAGGGGCTCGACTTCCCCGCGGTGACGCTGGTGGGCGTCGTGGACGCCGACACGGCCTTGCATCTCCCGGACTTCCGCGCGGCGGAGCGCACCTTTCAGCTGATCGCGCAGGTCGCGGGTCGGGCGGGACGGGGACCGGCGGGGGGCCGGGTAGTGGTCCAGACGCGCGCCCCGGACCATCACGCTATTCGTGCGGCGGCCGCGCATTCGGTCGAGCAGTTTGCGGCAGCCGAGCTGCCGTTGCGGTCGCCCCCCGGTCCCGCCTACCCGCCGACGGTCGGCCTAGTGCGCTTCGTGGCCTTCGGGCAGACCGAGGCCGCCGCGGCACGGCGGGCGGCCCGCCTGGCGGACTGGCTGCGCCGGGCCAATTCCCGGCAGCTCGGGCTGGCCCTCACGGTCCTGGGCCCCGCGCCATGCCCCATTTCACGCCTTCAGGGCCGCTGGCGCTGGCACGTGCTGGCCCGCTCAGCCGACGCGGCGGTGCTGGGGCGGGTGCTCCGGGCCTGGCGTGGCGTAGGGCGCGGCGGCGAGGGCGTGGTCGCCGACCGGGACCCGGTTTCGTTGCTCTGAGCCGTTGCGGGGGAGGTTTGGCGGCGCGTAACTTTGCCGTCCTGCCAACCGCTGGGAGTGGCCGAGGAGTGAAGCGCCCGGTGTTCCAGTACCGCATGCCGGATTTCTCCGCGGCGCCCTTCGCCGGCGCTACGGAGGTCCGCTTCGCACCCGCGCCCGCCGATGGCGTCCTCCCCGATGGCTTCTTCTCGACGAGCAATCTGCCGACGTACTTGAAGATCGACGGCACCTGGCAGCGGCCTCGGCTGCCGCGCATGGACTGTGTCGTGGTGCGGTCGGCGACCGGCCTCCTCACCACCGAGCCACGCAAAGTCACCCGCGGCACGCCGGTGGCTTTGGGGACCGCCGAGGATGGGAGCGAGGGAATTTTCGTTCACGCCGAAGGGTTCCTCGGCGGCGCACACAGCGCCAACGAGTTCCGGTTCATGCAAACGGAGGTCTCCCGGGAGCGACCGGTCGACTACGCGGTGCTGGCCGAGCTGCTCGGGGAAGAGCGGGCGCAGGGTGGCAAGATCGTCTGGGTGATCGGGCCGGCCCTCGTGCACGCGCGGGCGCGCGAAGACATGATCTGGTTCATTGAACGCGGGCTTTGCGGCGCCCTGCTGGGCGGTAACGCGGTGGCGGTGCACGACCTCGAAGCCGCGATCTTCGGGACGACGCTCGGGATGAGCTCGTCGGGGGAGGGCGTGACGGGAGGCCATGCGTTGCACATGCGGGCGATCAACGCCGTGCGCCGCGCGGGCTCGATCGAAGCGGCCGTGACGAGCGGGCTGGTGAAGGGGGGGATCATGCACAGCCTCGTCACACGGAAGATCCCCTATGTGCTGGCGGGCTCGATTCGGGACGACGGCCCGCTCCCCGGGGTGTATGCGGATACCCTGGCCGCGCAGGACGCAATGCGGGAAGTGACCGCCACCGCGACGTTCGCGGTGTTCGTCGCGACGGCCTTGCACGCCATCGCGGTCGGGAACATGCTCCCGGCCTTCGTCGACGCGCCGACCCCGGA
Source organism: Gemmatimonadales bacterium (assembly GCA_035500495.1). GTDB lineage: Bacteria > Gemmatimonadota > Gemmatimonadetes > Gemmatimonadales > GWC2-71-9 > DASTHG01. Next base: position 46,280 of record DATJXC010000019.1, on the reverse strand, counting down.
CGGCGTGCGTCCCCTGACGACGGTGTGCGTGGACCAGACCGAATTCGTCGTGAACAAGTTGCGCGATCGCGGCACGCATCAGGCGTACGGCGTCGTGACCAACGCCCAGGACTTCATGCACGTGCTGCGGTTCTACGTGGAGCGATGGGAGCAGGCCCAGAGCCGCGCCCCCGTGCCGGCCCGCTGAGTGGCGCTGCCCCTCCCCACACCGGGCCAGGGCCCCGGATGGACCAAGCTGGCGGCGGCGGTCGCGGCCAAGGTGCCGCCCGCGGAGATCGAGACCGTCTACCTGTTCCATCCGATCAAGCGGGAAGGCCGCGAGTGGGGGACCGCCGTGGTGACCCGGCGCCAGCCCGAGGAGAGCGGCCGGCTCCTCGTGTACACGGCCCGGTACATGCTGGTCGTTCGAGGCAAGGAGCGCGGCCAGTCCAAGGTGGAGGTGGAGGAAGTCGCGCTGACCCCGGCCGAAGTCATCGCGCAGGTCATGCAGCGGACCGCCGAACGGACCGGTGAAGCGGATCCGCCCGTTGAAGCCGGCCCATCGGTGTGGTATGAAGGGTGACGTGTCAGCAGTCCAACCTGTCTCCCGTGCACGAGGTGAAGTGAGTTGATCGACCCAAGGATGTTCATCCCGACCAAGGCGTTCCTCACCAAGGGCGTCGGTCGTCACAAGGAAAAGCTCACCAGTTTCGAGATGGCGTTGCGGGACGCGCACCTCGCCAGCTTCAACCTGGTACGGGTCAGCTCGATCTATCCGCCCCAGTGCCAGCTGGTGGACCGCGAGGAAGGCGAGGCGAACCTGCGGGCGGGCCAGATCCTCTTCACCGTGCTCGCGGAGTCGGCGACCAACGAGCCCTCCCGCCTCGTGGCGGCGTCGATCGGGCTCGCGCTTCCCGCGGACCCGTCGCATCACGGGTACATCTCCGAGCATCACAGCTACGGGCAGAATGAGGTCGTGTCGGGCGAATATGCCGAAGATCTCGCTGCCTCCATGCTCGCGACGGTGCTGGGCGTGCCATTCGACCCCGACAAAGCGTGGGACGAGCGGCGCGAGCAATGGCTGCTTTCGGGCGATATCGTGCGGACCTTGAACGTCACGTCGACTGCCGAGTGCGGCAACGACGGACGCTGGACGACGGTCGTGGCCGCCGTCGCCTTTTGCGGATAGGCGTCGGGACATCGCCGCCAATTCCGTGTCGGTCGCGGGCGCCTTCGCCGCGGGCCTGTTGAGTTTCCTGTCGCCGTGCGTGTTACCCCTGATCCCCAGCTACATCGGCTTCCTCACCGGGCTGACGGCGGAAGAGATGCAGGCGCGACGCGGTACGGCGTTCCTGCACGCCCTGTGGTTCGTCGGCGGATTCACTCTCGTCTTCGTGGCCCTGGGGGCGACCGCCTCGGCGCTCGGCGCCCTGCTGGGGGATTCGCAGGTGTGGATCGGCCGGATCGGAGGCGTGTTGGTGATCCTGTTCGGCCTGTACCTGCTCGGCATTCTGCAGCCGGCGTTCCTGATGCGGGAGCGGCAGATCCATTTCGCCCGCAAGCCGGTCGGCTACCTCGGGTCCTCACTGGTCGGGATCACGTTCGCGGCCGCGTGGACGCCATGTGTCGGCCCGATCCTCGGGGGGATTCTCACCCTCGCCGCCGCGCGGTCCTCGGTGAGAGAGGGCAGCGTGCTGCTCGCCGTCTACGCGCTCGGGCTCGCGGTGCCGTTTCTCGTCACTGCCCTCGCCCTGGAGCGATTCCTCGCCTGGTTCCAGCGGTTTCGCAAGTACATCGTGTGGGTGGACCGGACCGCCGGTGTGCTGCTGATCGGGCTCGGCATCCTGCTGTTGACCGACCGCTTCACCCTGCTGGCCGGGTACCTGCAGGGGCTGACTCCGGATTTTCTGAAAAGTCGCCTCTGATCCCTCTTGCCCCGGACCCTTCGATCAAGGAGGTCGTTCTGTGTTAGACGAATTCAAGAAGTTTATCTTGCGCGGCAATGTCGTGGACCTCGCGGTCGCGGTGATCATCGGCGCCGCCTTCGGAGGAATCGTGAAGTCGCTGGTCGACGATGTCATGATGCCGCCGCTCGGGCTCGCCATTGGAGGCATTGATTTCTCCAATAAGTTCGTGGTACTAAAGGAAGGCGCGAAGGCCGCGGCGCCGTACGCGTCGCTCGCCGAGGCGAAGGCCGCAGGGGCCGCCACGCTGAATTACGGGGTGTTCATCAATCAGGTCGTCACGTTCCTCATCGTGGCCGTTTGCGTGTTCGCCGTCGTACAACTCATGACCCGACTCCAACCCCCGGCTCCGGTCGCCCCGCCGACGACGAAAGACTGCCCCTACTGCAAGACGGCCATTCCGCTCGCGGCGACTCGCTGCCCGCACTGCACATCCGAGCTGCGGACCGCGTAAGCAGCCCCTGTCTTGGGCGCGGGCCCGTTACATTGTGGCTACGAGGAGGTACTACCGTCATGAACAGAGTGCTCATTCTGAGTCTGGTCGCCCTGGCCGCGTGCGCCAAGAGCGATGAGAGCAAGGCGCCGGCGGATTCCACGGCCCGCAACCTCACGCTCGCCCCCAGCGAATCCTCCACTGCCCGGAGCGACGTCCCCCGTGCACCGGAATCCCAACCCACGGCATCCCGGCCGGCGGCTCCCCCCCCGCCGCCCGCGCCGCTCACCCATACGGCGGCAGCCGGCTCATTCCTCGATATCGCGGTGGACGACACCCTGTCTTCGCGGTTCACCAAAGCGGGCGACGCGTTCATGGGTTCGCTCGTGGACGATGTGAAGGACGCCAAAGGCGCCGTGGTGATCCCGGCGGGATCGAAGATCCACGGCTCAGTGGTCGAGGTGAAACCCTCGCCGAACCAGAACACCCCCGGCACGCTCAAGGTCTCGTTAACCAGCGTGGAGGTGCACGGAAAGAGCTATCCGATCGCGGCGCGGATCGATTCGCTCGAGACCATGCAGCAGAGCCGGCACATCACGGGCGGTGACGTGGCGAAAACCGGCGTGGGCGCGGCCGCCGGCGCGATCCTCGGCCGGATCCTGATGAAGAACACCGCCGGGACGGTGATCGGGGGCGTGGTGGGTGGGGCCGTCGGTGCCGGGGTCGCCGCGGCGACCAAGGATGCGGACATTGTGCTGCCCAAGGGGGCGCACATCAACGCAAGCCTGTCGAGCGCGCTGACCGTTCCGACCAGGTAGGTCTGCAGATGTAGTTCCGCCGGTGAACAGGGCCGGCGGACTTCTTAGTAACCGCGCGCCGCACCTGCGCTGCGCGGGTCGGCCACCCCGATCCATCCGTTGGGTCCGCGCTCGATCGCTTCCACCAGCGCGTGGTAGCCCCACTCATGGATGCCGTAGCCCATCTGTCGCAACGAATCGATGACGGCGGGGAGAACGCCCCCGTGCTCGAGAAAGATCGTGTCGGGCAGGGCCTGGTGGTGCAGCCGGGGGGCGGCGACGGCATCGGCGAGCGGCATCCCGTGATCGATCACGTCGACGATCACATGGTAGACGGCCGTGATGATGCGCGGGCCCCCCGGTGCTCCCAGGACGAGGAAGAGCCGGCCCGCCGGATCGAGCACGATGCACGGGGTCATCGCCGAGAGCATCCGCTTCCCCGGCGCGATGGCGTTCGCCTCGCCCTGGACCAGGCCGTACATGTTCGGCTTGCCGGGGGCGGTGGCGAAGTCGTCCATTTCGTCGTTCAACAGGAAACCGGCGCCGGTGACCGTGACCGCGCTGCCGAAGCTGTTGTTCAGCGTCGTCGTCACCGACGCGGCGTTGCCGTGCGCGTCCACGATCGAGTAGTGCGTCGTGTGAGCGGCGCCGCCGGGCGCTCCCGCTTCGAAGGTCGGCGTCGGCGTGGCTTTGTTGGGGTTGATCGCGCGGCGCAGCTGAGCGGCGTAGGACTTGGAGAGCAGGCGCTCGAGCGGCATCTCCACGAAGTCGGGGTCGCCCAGATAGCGGTTGCGATCCATGAAGGCCCGGCGCATCGCTTCCGCCTCGAGGTGTAGCAGCCCGGCGGAGCCGAATGCCGGCAGGGTGTCGTACCCCTCCATGATGTTCAGCATCTCCCCCATCGTCACGCCGCCGGAGCTGGCGGGGGGCATCGAGTAGATGGTGTACCCACGGTAGTGCAGGGCGATCGGGGTGCGCCATTTCGCTTCGTAGGTGGCCAGGTCCTTGGCGGTGATGAGGCCGCCGCCCCGGTGCATCTCCGCCACGATCTGTGCCGCGATCTGCCCCTTGTAGAAGACGCCGGGCCCGGAATCGGCGATGAGCTGCAGGGTGCGGGCCAGGTCCGGTTGCCGGAACGCGGTACCGGGCTGAGGCGGGCGGCCTCCCGGGAGAAACTGCTGACGCGAGGCCGGAAACCGCACCAGGCGGTCCGAGTCTCCGGCGATGCTGTGGCTGCGTGACTGGTCGACCTGGTGCTCGCGCGCGAGCGCCACTCCCGGTGCGACGAGCGTGGCCCAGGGGAGGTGCCCGAATCGCTTCCAGGCCGCGTACAACCCCGCCACGCTCCCGGGCACGCCGGCGGAGAGATGACCGGTGACGCTGCGGTCATCGGGCTCACCGCGGGCGTCCAAGTACATGTTCCGCGATGCGCCGGTAGGCGCCGTCTCGCGATAGTCGAGGGTGGCGACATGGCCGGCCGAGTCACGGTAGACGATGAAGCCGCCGCCGCCGATGTTCCCCGCGTCGGGGAGCACGGCCGTGAGGGCGAAGGCGACGGCGACGGCGGCATCGATGGCGTTGCCCCCCTGCTTCAGGATCGCGGTGCCGACCTCGCTCGCCAGGGGGTGCCCGGTGACGACCATCGCCTCGTGGCCGGCCACGGTGGTCGCCCGGCCTGCCATACGCCACTGGGGTCCGATCTTCGGTGTGCCGGTGATGATGGCTGCCTTGGCGGAGACGCCCGGAGCTGTCGGGGTTGGTTTCGAGGTGGAGGCGGGGCCGCCGCATCCAGCGAGGATGAGGACCGTGAACCCGAGAATGCGCTTGGGCATGGTGAATTGTGCAGAGGGGAAGCGAGGTGGTCAACCTGAGGCACGGATCTCTCTTGCTGGCGCCGCCCTCCACCTGCACCTTGGTGTCTCGCAACTCCTAACCCGTTGTCTCCAACCGGACGGAACCTCATGAAGGCCTACGTCACGACGACCGGCGTCCTGTTCGGCCTCATCACCTTGGCGCATCTCTGGCGGCTGATCCTGGAGGGGCCACATCTGTTGACGGACCCCTGGTACATCGCGATGACGGTTCTCGCGATGGCCCTCTGCGTTTGGGCCTGGCGGTTGCTCAGGGTGGCGGTGAGTTGAAGATGACGCGATGACTCCGGTCAAGCATGGAGGACTTCGGATAATTCGCTCCCCCTCCGGATCTTGATAGCCGCGGCCGCGGGCGGCAGCTTTGGGCATGCCTTCCCGCAAGGTTCTGCGACGTGCCGCGCGCTACCTGGACCGCGAGATGGCGATGTTGCTCGAGACGGCGGACCGGTTGCGCCGGTTGGGGGCCGGCGGAGGGGAGCCGGTAGTGAAGCGGGCATTGCTCGAGTCCTGGGCTTCGCAGCTCAACCGGTTTTTCGAGTTCTTTCATCCTACCAAGGACACCGACCCTGCGTCCGTAGTGGCGGCCCACTTTTTCCGGGGCACGTCGGCCTGGCACCGCCGCGTCCGCGCGCTCACCGCGCGCCAGCGACGCCGGCGCCGGGCGCTGGACGCGATGCTGGGGCACTGGCGATATGGCCATCACACGCGGGTGCGCGCGTGGAGTGAAACCGATCACCAGCTCATTGCGAAACGAGTGCGCCTGTTCATCAATGCCCTGCCGGCACGACGGCGCCGCTGGTTCCCGGAGGCGGCGAAGAAGTTGATGAATCAGATGGATCTCCTCGACCTGCTGTGAGGCCGACGCCCTTATCCCGTTCCAAAGGGTCGCGAGACCCGTGGAGACATACCCATGCTTGACCAGCGGCTCCGGCGAGCCCTCGCGATGGTGTTCGCCATCGGCGCCCTCCTCCTCGGCCCGAGCAGCCTGCTCGTGCTGTATCTGTCGCGCACGGTCCTGAACGGAGACGCCTTTGCGACGAGACTCAGCAACAGTCTCGGCGACGAGCGGGTGGCCGACTTCGCCGCCCAACGCATCACGGACATCGTGATTACGCAACGCCGCGATCTCACGGCGCTGCGGCCGATCATCATCACCGTCACGCGCGACCTCGTCGCGTCCGCGGCTTTCCGGGCCATGCTGAAACCGGCCGCCCGCAAGGCCCACGACGCCTTGCTGTCGGGGACGAGCGAACAGGTGCTGCTGGCCGTCCCCGACGCCGCGGTCCTGTTGAAGGGTGCGCTCGGTACCCTCAGCCCGAACGCCGCCGCGAAGATCCCGCAACGGCTGACCGCGATGGTGGAGTCGTCCAACCATCCGGTCGCGCAAGGACTGTTGCGGGGGATGCATCTCCTGCGGGACGTCCGCCGCTACGCGCGGGGTGCCCTGATAGCCGCGCTGCTGCTGATCGCCGCCTGGATCGTCGCCGCGCCGGATCGGCGCGCGGCGGTGTTGACCGCTGGGGCCGGGATCGCGGCGACCGGACTGTTCCTGGCGATGCTGGTACCACTGGGTCGTGTGATCGCGGCGGAGGCCTTCGCCAATCCGCTCGTCCGCGGCGCCGTCACCGGAGTCTGGGTGGCGTTTCTCGGTGGCCTGCGACAACTCGGCGGTCTGGTCGGCGGCGTTGGACTGGTCCTGCTGGCGGCGGCCACCTCGACCCTTCAGGAAATCGAGTCGAGTCAGCTGGGTCTGGCCCTCTGGCACACCGTGGCGCGGCCGCAGGCTTCGGTCAAGGCGGAGGCGCTGCGCGTCGGCGGCCTCTCGATAGCCGCGCTCTTGATCATCCTCTTTCCGATGGAGGCTGTACGGGCCATCGCCTTGGCCGCTGGCGTGGTCACGCTTGGTCTTGGTTTGCAGGGCTTCTTCCGATTGACCCTGCCACGACTTCCCGGCGCCCTGCTAGAGGGCGGTGAGTTGCGCGTCGGCCCGGTGGTGGGGCGCGCGTTCGCCGTTGCGGCCGCGTTGCTGGTCCTGCTTGGTGCCTCCGGTTTCCTCCTCCATCGAGGGCCCACGCAAGCGGAAACGACGGCCCTGTCGGGGACCTGCAATGGGGCGGCGCAACTGTGCGACCGGTCGATCGACCAGATCTCGTTCGCCGGGGCGCACAACGCCATGGGGTCGGCCGACAATCCGCACTGGCTCTTCCCGAACCAAGACAAGGGTATTCCTGCCCTGCTCGAGCAGGGGGTGCGGGCATTCATGATCGACGTGCATTACGGGCGCAAAGTCGGCGACGGGGTCAAGACGGATTTTGATGCCGAGCATTCGTCCGCCAGCAAGTACATCGAAGTCCTCGGTCAGGAAGGGTTCCAGGCCGCGATGCGGATCCGCGACCGCATGACCGGACCCGCTGGAAAGCTGGGGCTATACCTCTGCCACGGGTTCTGCGAGCTCGGAGCCATGCCGTTGGACTCCGCGTTGGAGAACATCGCGACGTTCATGGCGGAGAACCCGAACGAGGTGGTGATTCTGGATATCGAGGACTACGTCTCACCCGACAGCATCGCCAAGAGCTTCGAGGAGAGCGGCCTGCTCGATCTGGTGTACCAGGGCCCGCTGGGCCAGAAGCTGCCGACGCTGCGGGAGATCATCGCGTCGGGCGGTCGGGTCCTGGTGCTCGGGGAGAACGACGTCGGGAAGGTGCCCTGGTACCACCTGGCCTACAGCGTCATGCAGGAGACGCCGTATACCTTCCACAAGCCTGAGGACTTCAACTGTCGGCCGAATCGTGGGGCGGCCACCAATCCGATGCTGCTGATCAATCATTGGATTGAGTCGACCCCGGCGCCCAAGCCGAGTAACGCCGAGATCGTCAACTCGCTCGACTTTCTGCTCCAGCGCGCGCGTCGCTGCGCCCGGGAGCGCGGGCAGGTCGCCAACGTGATCGCCGTGGATTTTGCGGGGACAGGCGACGTGGTGGAGGCCGCCCGGGTGCTGAACGGGCTGGAACCCAAACAGCCTGCGGCGACTCCGTGACGACACCGGCGTTCCATGATCCACGCCTGACCGAGCAGCGGAATCCGCGCACCGAACGGATCGACGTCGCCTCAAGCCTCGAGGTCGTGGATCTCTTGAACGCCGAGGACGCCACCGTTCCGGCGGCTGTCGCGCGGGTGCGTGAGGCCCTGGCCCGGGCGATCGACCTGGTCGTCGGGGCGTTTACCGCCGGTGGTCGGCTGATCTACGTGGGGGCCGGGACTTCCGGGCGCCTCGGCGTGCTGGACGCCACGGAATGCCCCCCGACCTTCGGGACGTCCCCCGAGATGGTCGTGGGCATCATCGCGGGCGGCTACCCCGCGCTCGTCAAGAGCGTCGAGGGAGCCGAGGACGATGTGAACGCCGGGATGGCGGCCATCGACACCGCTAAGGTCGGTCTGGGCGATGTCGTGGTCGGGATCGCGGCGAGCGGGACGACCCCCTACGTCCGGGCGGCTCTATCGCGCGCCCAGACGATCGGCGCCAAGACGGTGCTCGTTTCGTGCACGGCGCCACCCAAGCTCCTGGCCGACACCTGTGACGTGGTCATTGTGACCGAAGTCGGTCCGGAAGCGCTGACCGGCTCGACAAGGTTGAAGGCGGGCACCGCGACCAAACTCGTCCTCAACACCATCACGACCGGCGCGATGGTCCGCATGGGCCGCGCCTACGGCAACCTGATGGTGGACCTCATGGCGTGGAGTGAGAAGCTGGAGGACCGCGGGGAGCGGATCGTGATGGAGATCTGCGGGGTGGACCGCGACGGTGCGCGGGCGGCGATCGCGGCCGCCGATGGCAGCGTCAAGCTGGCCATCGTCATGGTGAAGGCGGGCGTTGACCGCGGCGAGGCGGTCCGTCGCCTGGCCGCGGCAGGTGGGTTGGTCCGCCGGGTGGTCGGTGACCCGCCGCCCGTGCGCCCCCCCCGGTGACCGAACTTCTCGCCGTCGGGCTGATGTCGGGGACCTCACTCGATGGGGTCTCGGCGGCGTTGGTTCGGATCACGCCGGAGCCGCTCGAGGTCCGCCTCGTCGCATTTCGGCAGGAGGCGTACACTCCGCCCGAGCGAGAGGCGCTGATCGAGGCGTTGGCACGCGGTGGGCCGCGGGATCTCGCCCTGTTGCACGTGGCGCTGGGAGAGCGCTTCGCCGGCGCCACGCTGGCCTTGCTCGCGACCGCTCGGGTGTCACCGAAGGATCTTGCCTTCGTCGCTTCCCACGGCCAAACCGTATGGCACGACCCGGGCCGGGTCAGTCTTCAGCTCGGCGATCCGGCGGTGCTGGCGGAGCGCCTGGGTGTCCGGGTGGTGTCGGATTTCCGTTCCCGTGATGTCGCGGCCGGAGGGCAGGGGGCGCCGCTCGTTCCGATCGCCGACTGCCTGCTCTTCGGCCACCCCGAGCGGGGACGCCTGCTCCTGAACCTCGGTGGGATGGCGAACGTGTCTTGGGTGCCGCGGCTGGGCCAGGTCGACGGCGTACTGGCGTTCGATACCGGCCCCGGCGTGGCGGTGATCGATGCCGTCACCCGCCGGATCGACCCGGACGCGCTCTACGATGTGGACGGCGCGCATGCGCGCCGAGGCCGGGTCCAGCTGAAGGTGCTGGATCGCCTGCTCGCGGATCCGTGGTTCGAACGGCCTCCGCCCAAGAGCACCGGCCGCGAGCGATTCGGGTTGGCGTTTGCGGATCGGCTGAGCGACGCGGCGGGCGGCGGGAACGATGCCGTAGCGACGGCGACCGCGCTCACGGCGGAATCGATCGCCCGGGCGCTCTCGAACTGGACCCCGGCGCGGCCGGACGACGAGCTGGTGATCTCGGGTGGCGGCGCCCGGAATCCGGCGCTCGTGGAAATGCTCGCCGCCCGCGTGCAGCGCCCCGTGGTGCCGTTCGATCAGTTGTTCTTCGATGGCGAGGCCAAGGAGGCGGTCGCGTTCGCCTTCCTCGGGTTCTTGACGGTGATGGGGAGGCCCGGCAATGTCCCGACGGCGACCGGAGCGCGGGGGCCGCGGGTGCTGGGAAGCGTGACGCCTCGCTAGTTCGCCGCCACTCCCAACTTGCCGAGGTATTGCACCACCGCCGTGGCCGGTACGGCGAGGATGATCTTGCCGTTCGACTCGGTCACGCCGCCGTACAACACCGCGACCACGTTCCCGTTGCGATCGAAGATCGGGCTGCCCGATGATCCGGGAGCGCCGTAGCCGTCCACCTGGACCACCCCGCTGAGCACCTTGCTCGCCGTGCCGACGGTGAGGGACGGCTCCGCGACCGCGTCATTGCCCTCGCCTTGCATCGGCAGGTCCATCCCCAGGGGGTAGCCGATGATCGCGACCGGGTCCCCGCGCTGCAGGTTGTGCGGGTCGTGCTCGATGCCCACGACGCGCGGTGTCCCACCCTTCAAGTTGTAGACCTTGAGGACACCGAGATCGGCGGTGTCGGCCACCCCGACGAAGTGGGCGGGAAACCACTGCCCGCTTCCGGAGAACTTGACGGCGATGCGGACGGGGGTCTTGTCGCCCGCCTCACCCACCAACACATGCTTGTTGGTGACGAGGGTACCCTGGGAATCGACCGAAAACGCGGTGCCGCTCACGATGTCGCGGTTGCCGTGATCCACCACGACGATCGCCACGGCGTTCTGATTGCGGGCGGAAATGGTGCGGTAATCGACGTCCGCCGCTCCCAGGATGCCCTGCTGCCGCTGCCTCGCGGCCTCCAACTCGTTGCGGAGCCGGGTGACCGTGGCCGGGTCACCGTTCGTTTGGCTCAGCTCGCCGCGCAAGCGCTCCACTTCGGCGAGCGACTGCGTGTAGGCGTTCTTCAGCCCTGCCACCTGATTCTCGAACGCCTGCTCGCGCGAGCGGGCGGCGGTGGCCACGCTGTCGGCCCACATCTGGATCCGCTGTAGCTCATGCTGGCGGTCCTGGGCGCCCTTCCACAGGACGAACCCCGCCAGGCCCACCACCACGAACAGCGTTCCCATGAGGATCTTCGTCGTGGTGCGCAACTGACTCGTCTGCCGCGCGACTTCCGCCGCGATGCGGACGGCCGTGCTCGAGCGTGACTTGCCGGGAGGGGCCGCGGGCGCCACGGGTGGTGGCGGCACGGTGAACGCCTGCCGTGGCTGGGACATCCGGCTGGCCAGCGCCGCGGCGCCGCTCGAGGGGCTGTCGACCGTCGTATCGTGCACCAGGTGGAACTCGAGTGCCGGGCCTTTGGCGCCGAACCCGATGACGTCGCCGTCCCGCAGCACGCGGTCGCCGGCGAGCTTTTCGCCGTTCACGTACGTACCGTTCTTGGACCCGAGATCCTGCAGCACGTACCCTTCCGGCCGTTTCAGGACCGCGGCGTGCCGGGCGGAAACGTCGAGGTCTCGCTCGGTGTCGAAGCGGATGTCGGACAGCGGGTGGCGGCCGAGCCCAAGGTAGGCTTTCTCGAACGTCTCGACCTGGCCGACGCGGGCGCCGGACAGAAACTTGAACTGCGCTTTCACGGGGTCAGCCGGGCGAAGACCATGGCTCCGAGGGCGATGACCAGGATTAAGCCGATGGCGGCGAGCAGTTTTCTCCAGCGCGACTGCGGGGCAGTCTTCTTGGGCTCGGGGGGCTTGGAGCCTTTGTATACCGGGACGGGCTCGGTCGAGGTTTCAGTGTCGATCAGGGGGAACACCTGATGGCCGACTTCTTCCATTTCCCGTGACGAACGCAGGCCGTCGCCGTCGACCCGGGCCATGATCACCGTGATGTTGTCGGGCCCCCCGCGCTCGTTGGCGAGCGCGATCAGCTGATCGCAGGCGGCTGAGAAGTCGGTCGTGCCGCTCGCGATGCGCGCGATCTCCTCCTTCTTCACTTGACCGGACAGCCCGTCGGAGCAGAGCACCAGGATGTCACCCTGCCGGACCTCCTGGTGGGTCAGGTCCACCTTGACCTTGGGCTCAGGGCCCAGGGCCTGGAGGATGATGTTGCGCCGTTCGCTGTGGGCGGCTTCTTCTTCCGTCAGCTCCCCGGCCTCGACCAGGCGCTGCATCAGCGACTGATCCTTGGTGATCTGGGTCGCCGCCCCGTCCCGAATCAGATAGCAGCGGCTGTCGCCGATCTGGGTCAGGTAGACGTGATCGGCGAGGAGGCCGGCCGCCGTCGTCGTCGTTCCCATCCCCCGGACCTCGGGGTGGGCCTTGGCGTGCTCATGGATGGCGGTATTGGCGATCTCGACAGCTTCCTTGAGCCGGTACGCGAAGCGCTGGGCGGTGGGCTCGGGCTCACCCGCCCAGGCGGTCGTCATCTGCTTGAAGATCGTCTGCGTCGCCATTTCGCTCGCGAGCTCGCCCGCCGCGGCGCCGCCCATCCCATCCGCCACGACGAGCAGGTAGCCGCGCTCGCCCAGCTCCACTTCGCGCGGGCGCTCCGGGCTCTCGGCGCTCTTGCGGGTCAGGTCCGCCACAAGGAAGCAGTCCTCGTTGTGGTCGCGCGTCTTGCCGAGGTCGGTCCGGCCGAATACGCGGAGCTTGATCGCCTTGGAGCGTCCGAACATCGTCAGCGCCGGGCTTTCGACATGACGTCGTTGCACGCCGAGGCTGCGGGATTGAGAGCCAACCCTTTGCCGGCCCAATCGATCGCGGGCTGGCGATTGGTCATCTGCCAATAAGCCTGCGCGACCATGCACGCGGCGACGGCGCGGTCTACCGAGCCGAGCGCTGTCACCGCATAGACTTGCTGCGCCGAATCGGCGACGAACCTGGCGGCGAGTGTGGAGTCCTCAAGAAGACGATCAAGCAGGTGGCTTGCATCCGTCGAATCAAGCCCGCCCGGCCTTCCAGGTGTCATGCTCGTCGTGACCTGCTGATGCTTGACCTGACCTCCCGATTGTTGCGTCTTCGAGGAGTCGGGTCGTACCGGGGTCGTCGGTGCAGCGACTCGACCACTGTCTCCCTGCGGTGCGGGTCCGGGCGGCGCTCCGCCCCCGTGGCGCAGCAGCACCGCGGCGCCGGCTCCCCCGCCTCCCAGGAGCACTACCGCACCGACCAGCAACGGCACCAGCGAACGCTTCCGGGGCATCCCGGTGGATGCCCGGGTGGGGGGGGCCGCGGCGCGGGCCGCGGCGACCTTGGTGGGCGACGAATCGAGGATCTGGGTCTTGCCCTCCAGGTCCGCCCGCGTGGCGGGAGTCGCCGCGGTGGGACTGCCGCCTCTCCCGGGTCCTGCGACCGAAACGACGTCGGCCGCGAACTTGGCGACCGACTGGTAGCGCTGCGCCGGGGTCCGCGCGAGGGCCTGGTCGAGCACCTCCTGCAACCCGGTCGGGAAGCTCAGATCGGGGCGCGCCTGGACGAGCTGAGCCGGCTCGTCGGTCAGGCGCTTGATCATGGTTTCCTGCACCGTATCGGCCTGGAAGGGGAGCCGGCCGGTCAGCATCCGGAAGAAGACGAGCGCGAGCGAATAGAGATCACTGCGGCCGTCCAGCTTGTCTCCGGACAGCTGCTCCGGACTCATGAACTCCGGGGTGCCGACGACGAGACCGGTCTTCGTGACCTTTTGTCCCGTTTCGTCCCCCCCTATGGCCTTGGCGATCCCGAAGTCCACCACCTTCACGAAATCCCCGCCATCACGGCCGCGGGTGATCATGATGTTGTCGGGTTTCAGGTCGCGGTGGACGATGCCGAGATCGTGGGCGGCCTGCAGGGCGTCGGCCGTCTGGCGGAAGATCGTCACGGCGCGCGGGACCGGGAGCGCGCCGTCGCGCTCGAGGATCTCGGTGAGCGGCTCCCCCTCGATGAACTCCATCGCCAGGTAGATCATGCCGTCCGGCGTCTCGCCGAAATCGTACACGGCGCACACGTGCGGATGGGTGATCCGGCTGGCATTCGCGGCTTCGCGATTGAACCGCGCCACGGCGTCGGCATCGTGGGTCATCGATGGGTTCATCACCTTGATGGCGCTGCGGCGCCCCATCTTGACATGCTCCGCGAGGTAGACCTGGCCCATGCCGCCTTCGCCGAGCTTCTTCACCACGTGATACCGATCCGCGAGGACCTGTCCGATCAGGCTCGCCGCCGGGCCCGAGGCGCGGAGCGTCGCCCCGTCGTTGGCGCAGAACTTCACCTCGTCGGGATATTCGGTGGCGCAAATGGGGCAGAGTTTCACGAGGCGAGCTCGATCCGCATCAATTTGTCGCCCACCAGCAGCCGCGAGCCGTTGTGGAGCACCATCTCGCCCCGCACCGCCAGCGCGCAGCCGTTCCGGCTGCCAGCGTCGACGAGCACGAAGTCGGCATCCTCCGACCGCACCAACGCGTGCTGCGCGGAGAGCGACGGGTCGTAGGGGAATACCCAATCGCCGCGTTCCCGCCCGATCTCCACATCGCGGCCCGGTGAAAGCTGGATCACGTCGCGGACGCTGCGGTCCGCGCGCAGCTGGGCGAGCTGCGCGATGTCGGCGTTGGGGGTCAGACTGCCGATGCGTTTTGTCGCGTCGGCGTCCGCGGCGTAGGGGCCGGGATACCCTAACCGGCGGAAGCGGATGATCTGCGAGCCGATGAGCACCAGATCACCATCCACAAGACGATGCGGCTCCGTGAGGAACACCCACGTCCCGTTCCGGCTGCCCAGGTCGCGCACCACCAGCCGATCCTGCTCCCAGGAGAGCTTGGCGTGCAGCGGGGACAGGAACGGATCGTCGGGAAACCGGATGTCACCCTCCATGCGGCCGATCGCCGTCTCGCGCTTGGTGCTCTGAAACGTCTGCGCCGGGTTCCCGGATTCGTCGAGCACCACCAGCGTGACGGTGAAATCGGTTCGCGGCATCGGCCGGGAGGAGGGTCGCGACAGGCCGGTGGGCCCTTCGGCGAGCGGGGCCCCGCAGGTCGCGCAGAACCGGGACCCGAGCGCTACCGGAGAGCCGCACCGCATGCACGCCGGTCCCGAGCCCGGTGCGGAGAGCCGGCGTCCGCAATGCGGGCAGTACGGCAGTGGGCCGTCAGTTTCGCGTCCGCAGAACGGGCAGAGGGCGGTTGCGGCGCCCGGCGCGGGGGCGTTCCCAATGGGAACGGGGGAGGGGTCGGGTCTAGGGGTGAGTGGCGGGGAGGGGGGAGACCCTGCCGCCCCGCTGGGGGAGCCGGCGGCAGCCTTCATGGCGGCGGCCGCCGTCTTGGTGAGCGGCTTGCCGCAATCCATGCAGAACTGCGCACCGTCATCATTGGCGCGGCCGCAGTAGGCACACGTGGTCACTGCCGTCGCATCTCCATTGGGCGCAGAAGTTACGATATGCCAATCTATTGCGCAAATTGTAGGGTCGAAAGGGCGCCGTGGTCGAGGGCCGTTTTCGACCCTCGTTCGACCGGATGCGACGCGTGTCCCGGGGCGGGACACAGTCATCGAATTGTAACGAACCTCCCGTTGGCAGGGGCGAGTATAAGAAGAAGACCGATGCGATTCGCGTTCGCGGTCCCCACGCTGGCGGCCCTCACAGCCGTTGCCTCCTTGTCTGCTCAAGCGCCCGCCGACCGGGCGGCGCTCGAGACGTTGCGGGACTCCCTGTCCGAGGTGACCGACTCGGTCTCCCTGCTGCGGCTCGAGGCACGGACGATCGAGGTGGCCAAGGTGCAGCGCGACAGCGCGCTGCTGCATCTCCGGCTGGGATTCCTGGCCTATCGGCTGGGCGAGCTCGGAGACTCCAAAAATCACTTCGAGGATGCGGCGGGCGAGTTCGAGTGGGCCACCCAGCTGCATCCCGATTGGCCCTACCCGTGGTATGGGCTTGGCCTCTCCGAGTTCGCCAAAGGGATGTGGTCGAGCATCCCGGTTGAGAACGTGCGCCAGCAGCTTGGCATCGACTACCTCTCCAAGTCGGCGAAGGCATTCGCTCGAGCCATCGACGCGGATCCGACCTTTGGCCGGGCCGCGGTGGACCTCGCCAGCACAGCCCTGTCGCAACGGATCCACCCACAGCTGGAGGCGGCGCTCCAGGCTCTGCGGAGCGCCTGTCGGACGGCGGCCGGTCGGGTCCCGGAAGTCCAGCTCTCGCGGGGGCGCGTCGAGCGTGAGGCGGGGGAAGCCGATTCGGCGACGGTGGCGTTCGAGACCTATCTGGCGGAAGGCGGGGACTCGGGGATCGGCTACCTCGAGCTCGCCCGCGCCCAGTACTTCGCGGAGCGGCCCGGCGCGGGTTGGCAGTCGTATTTTCG
Source organism: Gemmatimonadales bacterium (assembly GCA_035500495.1). Taxonomy (GTDB): domain Bacteria; phylum Gemmatimonadota; class Gemmatimonadetes; order Gemmatimonadales; family GWC2-71-9; genus DASTHG01. Next base: position 30,028 of record DATJXC010000019.1, on the reverse strand, counting down.
CGGCGCGCGGGTCGCCACGAGCCCTGCGGCGATTCGCCTGTATCGGGAGGACGCCGAGTACGTCGGCAGCCCCGATGAGCTGGCGGAGTTCGACCGGCTCGGCGACCCGGTGGCGCGGGGGGAGTGGCTGGAGCATTTCTGGCGGCGCCGTGATGTCGCGGAGGCGCGGGACGAAGGGGAGCGCCTGGCGGAGCACTATCGCCGTTGGTTCTTCGCGCGTCACAACTTCCGCTTGGTCAGCGCACACAGGCACTACGACATCACCGAGCGGTACCGTTCCGACCAGGCGGAATTCGACGACCGCGGCATCGTGTATATCCGGCACGGGCCTCCCGATCTGCGCGCGATGTTTCCATCCGATATCACCAGCGGGCTCGAGCCAAACGAGAGCTGGCTGTACCGCCGATCCCCTCCCGATGTCGATCTCGCCTTCCACTTCGTCTCGCGGGGCGACGCTTCGGACTTCAAGCTCGTCGAAAGTCTGGCCGACGCGGTCGGATTCAGCAGCGCGGTCATCGCGTCGGGTGGCGCCCGGGACGACCGGGTCCAAGAGTTGTATCAATCCCGCGAGAATTTCGGGGAGGTGTACGCCCGGATCGCCAATCGACAGGGGCTGGCGCAACCCCTCTTTGCGGAAGAGCGCTCAGAGGGGCGTCAGGCGATCGTAGTCGGGACGCAGTCGGACAGCTATCGCCGTGTGTTCGGCGAATCGCTGGAACCCATCGTGACGGATTTTGTGGTCGGTGGGGAGGCGCAAGGCGAGGCGGGCACAGTGGGCGGCGGTGCAGGGAACCAGATGTTACATGTCGTATTCGCCATCCCTGGCGATCGGCTCTCCCCCATCCCCAACGGCGGCGGTGTCGCCTATCCGTTGCAGTTCCGCCTCGTGGTGGCCGACGAGCGCGACAGTATGGTGGCGCGACTGGACACCCTGCGCGTGTTCGGCGCGCCCCAACCGGTGCGCTCGCCCAGCCACCTGACGGGCCGGCTGGCGCTTCCCGTGCCTCCGGGCCGGTTTCGCTACCGCCTGCTCATAATGGCGCCGGACGGGTCCACCGGGGAGCTGGTCCGGCGGGACTCCCTCGACGTGGACACGCTGACGGCCGCCCGCTTCGCGGCGAGTGACTTGGTGGTGGGGCTGTCCGGGTCGGGACTGCAGTGGACGCCCGGGGGGAGCCGTGATACGGTCCTCCTGAACCCGCTGGGCCGTTGGCCGCAAGGCAGCGTCGCGGAGCTGTACCTCGAGCTCTACGGGCTCTCGGCGGGCGCGCCCTACCATACCGTCGTGCGGCTCGAGAAGCCCGGGAAACACGGGTTGTTCGGGAGGAAGCGCCCGACGGTCATGCTCGAGTTCGACGCCGCGGCGGACGGTCCCGTCACCCATGTGCATCGCGGCATCGACCTGCGGAGCGTCTCGCCCGGACGGTATCAACTGACGGTGGCGCTGACCGATCCCGCCACGGGACGGACGCTGTCGCGCACGGCGGTCTTGCAGGTCGTCGATCGCCAGGAGACACACGCGCAGCGTTGACGAGCTCGGCGGCGCGCCGGTAAGTTAGCCAGGATGTTCTGCCCGAGCTGCGGCGCCCAAAACGACGAGTCATACCGATTCTGCAAGTCCTGCGGGAACGACCTCGGGGCGACGCTTCCGCTGAGTGCCGCAACCCCTGCCGTCCACGAGCTCTCGGAAATCGATCTGGTCAAGCAGGAGCTTGCCGAGGAATACGAGATCCTCGAAGAGCTGGGACGCGGCGGGATGGCCATCGTGTTCCGCTGCCGGGAGAAGCAGCTCGACCGGGAAGTGGCGATCAAGGTGCTGCCGTTCTCCCTCGCCTTCGACAAGGAATTCGTCCAGCGGTTTCAGCGCGAAGCCCGCACCGCCGCCAAGCTCGAGCACCCCAACATCATCCCGATCTACCGGGTCGGGAAAGCCGGTCGCGTCATCTACTTCGTGATGAAGTTCCTGCGCGGCAAGCCGCTGTCCGCGGTGCTCGCCGACCGGGGAGCGCTGCCCCCCGCGGAGATCCGGCACATCCTGATCCAGGTCGCCCGCGCCCTCGCCTATGCTCACCGGTCCGGGATCGTCCATCGCGATATCAAGCCGGACAACATCATGTTCGACGAGCACGGCCAGGCGGTGGTCACGGACTTCGGCATCGCCAAGGCCGCAAGCGGAGGTCGTCTGACCGGCACGGGGATGGCGATCGGAACCCCGCATTACATGAGTCCCGAGCAGGCCCGGGCCCAGTCGCTCGACGGCCGCAGCGACCTCTACTCGCTGGGCGTCGTGGCCTATCAATGCCTCGCCGGACAGGTGCCCTTCGACGGCGAGGATTCGTTCTCCATCGGATACAAGCACATCATGGAAGCGCTGCCGACGCCGGCCCTCGACACGGCGGAGCAGCAGGACCTGTTCCTGATCGTGAGCAAGATGCTCGCCAAGCAGCCGGCCGATCGGTTTCAGAACGCCGACGAGCTGGTGGCGGTGCTCGAATCGGGAGGCGGCGCCGAATCCGTGAAGCTGTCGACCGCGCAAACCCGCTCCATCCCATCCGTGTCCGTCCCGCGGGCGAGCACCTCCCCCACCACGCCGATCCCCCGAGCGAGTACGGCGGCGGTCCCGCGAGAGCACTCGGCCGGAACCGCATTGTTGTTGTGGGGACTGATCGTAGCCGGGGTCGTGGGAGGCGGATACTATGCCTGGCGCAAGGGATACATCCTCGCCTCACCCCAGCCGACCAGGCCGGACACGGCGCTCGCGGCCCACGAGACGACCGCGGCCGTCGGAAGCGGGGACTCGTCGCGAGCGGGGAAGGGGGACTCGGGCGCCGCGGCGTCGGCGACGACCGGGACGATCGTCCTGAACGGGCTCCCCACCGGAGCGCGGGTCACCCTCGACGGCCAGCCGGTCAAGGGTTCCGAGATCGAGGTCCCGATCGGCACCCATGCGCTGATCGTCCGAGCGGCCGGGTTCCGGCCCTTCGACCGCCAGGTGACGGTATTGGGCGGAACGACCAGCAGCGTGAGCGTGGATCTCGCGGCGGCACCGGATCCTTGTTCCGAGCCGGGCCCCGAGTACAACCGCGACAACGTCTGCTTCGACACCAAACCCAGTCCTCTCGTGGCGACCTTCGTCCCGGTGCCGCCTGACGCCCAGGTCGTCCGTCCCGCCATCTTCTGGATCAAGGTCTCCCAGGAAGGCAAAGTGCTCGAGATCCGACTGGTGACTACGTCAGGTGCCATGGCGTTCGATCAGCAGGCCATGGATCTCGCCAAGGCGATCGGGTGGAATCCTGCCCAGAAGAACGGTGAGCCGGTGGACGCCTGGATCCAGTCTCAGTTCAGGCCCCAGCCCCATTGAGCCAAGTTCATCCCACAGCCTTCATCGCACCGGGAGCCCTGGTCATGGGGGACGTGACCATTGGAGCACGAGCCAGCGTGTGGTACGCCGCCGTGCTGCGGGGCGATATGGACCGGATCACGGTCGGGGAAGCCACGAACCTGCAGGACGGGGTGATCGTCCACGTCGACGCGGGAGTCCCGGCCACGATCGGCGCGCGGGTGGGGGTGGGACATCGGGCCATCATTCACGGCGCGACGGTCGAGGACGACTGCCTCATCGGCATGGGGAGTGTGCTGCTGAACCGGGTCGTGATCGGGACCGGCAGCGTCATCGCCGCTGGGGCGGTGGTGCGCGAGGGGATGGTCGTCCCGCCCGGCTCGCTGGTCATGGGGGTGCCGGCGCGGGTCGTTCGCCCAGTGGACGACGACCTGCGCGCGCGGATCCGGGGGACGTGGGAGCATTACGTGAAGGAGGCGGAGCGTCACCGCTCCGGGGCGTTCCCGCTCTATCGAGCACCTTTGTGATGTTGAAATCAAAAACCCCGCGCGGCGGCAGGCGTGTCGGTGAAGCTTGCCCGGGTGCAGGGGCGTACCTACCTTGACCCTCCGCGCTTTGGTGCCGACCCAGCGCCGTTTAGATTCACCTTCAACACCACACTGCCTGACGTAGACAGTGCTCACCGAAAGGGACGAGCGAGGATGACTGCTTCCAACGCCGGGGACCGGCTCCGGCTCAGCGCGAACGCTCTCACCGTGCTGGAGCGGCGGTACCTGGTCAAGAACGACGCCGGAAAGCCGACGGAGCGGGCCGCGGACCTGTTCTGGCGGGTGGCCCGGACCATCGCCGCCGCGGATGCGGCCTACGGTGCCTCCCCCAAGGCGGTCGAAGCGGTGGCGGAGACGTTTTTCGACCTGATGGCCACCCGCGTGTGGATGCCGAACTCCCCGACCCTCATGAACGCCGGCCGTCCGCTGGGCCAGCTCTCGGCTTGCTTCGTGCTCCCGGTCGAGGACGCCTTGTCCAATGGAAAGAGCGGCATCTACGACACCCTGCGGTCGATGGCGCTGGTGCACCAGTCGGGCGGAGGGACCGGCTTCTCGTTCTCGCGGCTGCGTCCCAAAAACGATGTGGTCCGCTCCACGATGGGTGTGGCCTCGGGTCCGGTCTCCTTCATGAAGCTGTACGACGCCTCGACCGACGTCGTGAAACAGGGAGGGACCCGCCGGGGCGCCAACATGGGGATTCTCCGGGTGGACCACCCCGACATCCTCGAGTTCATCACCTGCAAGGACGACCTCACCCAGGTGACGAACTTCAACATCTCGGTCGCCGTCACGGACGCCTTCATGGAGGCGGTGGAGCAGGGGAGCGCCTACGACCTGATCCACCCGCGGTCGGGAAAGCCGGTGGGCCAGCTCGACGCTCGTGAGGTGTTCCGCAAGATCGTGCACGGCGCCTGGAAGACGGGGGAGCCGGGGGTGTTCTTCATCGACCGGGCCAACCAGTACAATCCGGTCCCCCAGTTGGGCAGCTACGAAGCCACGAACCCCTGCGGCGAGCAGCCCCTCCTGCCGTACGATGTCTGCAACCTGGGCTCGATCAACCTCGGCCTGTTCGTGAAGGACGGCGAGGTGGATTGGCAGGGGCTGCGGACCGCGGTCCACCTCTGCACGCATTTCCTCGACAACGTCATCGACGCGAACCGGTACCCCCTGGCGGAAATCGATGACCTCGCCAAGCGGATCCGCCGCATCGGGCTCGGCGTGATGGGGTGGGCCGATCTGTTGGTCAGGCTCGGCATCCCCTACAACTCGGACGCGGGCGTGGCACTCGGCCGTCGGGTGATGCAGTTCGTCGACGAGGAAGCGAAGGTCGCCTCGGAGAAGCTCGCCGCCACCCGCGGCCCGTTCCCCGAGTGGGAGCGGTCCATCTGGGGGCCCGACGCCACCTGCGCCCGGGACGTCCAGGGCAACCGGATCCGACCGATGCGCCGGCTCCGCAATTGCAACCTCACGACCGTCGCGCCCACCGGCACGATCTCGATCATCGCGGACTGTTCGTCGGGGATCGAGCCGCTGTTCGCGGTGGCGTTCATGCGGAATCAGGCGGGCGTCCTGATGCCGGACGTCAACGGCGAATTCGTGATGCTCGCCAAGCAGGAGGGCTGGTACTCCGAGGCCTTGATGCAGCGGATCGCCGAGTCGGGGCACATCCACTTCGACGAGGTTCCGGCCAAGTGGCAGCGGGTGTTCGTCACCGCCCATGACGTGACTCCGGAGTGGCATATCCGGATGCAGGCGGCGTTCCAGGAATTCACCGATTCCGCGATCTCCAAGACGTGCAACTTCCCACACGCCGCCACCGAGGAAGATGTCGAGCAGATCTACCGGCTCGCCTTCCAGCTCAACTGCAAGGGTGTGACGGTGTATCGTGACGGCTCGCGGGAGATGCAGGTGCTCTCCACCGGCTCCACGGCCAAGAAGGTCCAGGAGCAGGCGGGGACGGCTCCCGCCCCCGATGCCGACGCCCAGCGGACGCTCGCGGAGGCCCTGGGCCGCATCGCCGAGGTCGAGGCGGAGCTCGGGCGCACGCGCGCGCAGCTCCACGATTCGGAAGCGGAGAACCTGCAGCGTCGCGCCAAGCGGTCGCGTCCTGATCTGCTCAAAGGCTCGACCCGGCGCATGGAAACCCCGCTCGGCACGATGTATGTCAACATCACCGAAGACGACAAAGGGCAGCCGTTCGAGGTCTTCATCTCCCTCGGCAAGGCCGGAGGGGCCCTGTACGCCGATGTCGAGGCGATCGGGAGGCTCATTTCCCTCTCGCTGCGCTCCGGCATTCCCATGAAGGAGGTCTACCGCCAGCTGCGCGGGATCTCCTCCGACCGCGTGGTGGGTCTGGGTCCGAACAAGGTGCTCTCGGTCCCCGACGCCATCGGGATCGCGATCGAAAAGTGGATGCAGGAGAAGCAGGGCGTGCAACAGGATCTGCTCGCTTCTCCGGCGAATGCCGGGGCGCCGGTGCCGGCGCGGGAGGTCATCATGCCCGATGGCGAGGCGGCCCTGAGAGAGAGCGGGACCCAGGACTTCATCGGGACCTGTCCGGATTGCAGCTCCCAGCTCGCCTTTGTCGAGGGCTGCGTCAAATGCCACGTCTGCGGGTTCAGCGAGTGCGGCTAGAAGCGCATCGGGCAAGGCGGGGTGTGACAGCGGTCACCACGGCCGACCGTGGCACCTGCTAAATAGGACTCAGGGAACCATGGTCATGCCCACCGACGCCCGAATCCTCGGTCCCACGCGCCTTCAGCCCATGGGCTGGGCGCGGGTCGGGCCCGCCGGCGCCCATACCCTCCGGCGTGGCGCGTGGTACCCCGTCGTCCGGATCTCGACGAGCAACATCGTCGTTCTGGACGTGAATCGGCAGAACGTTCCGGTGGATCGGCGGCTGCTCGAGATCCGCTACGAGGTCCCCAGCCGGTGGACCATCGTGCGCTGTGCGCCGCGTCTCGCGGAGCGCATCGGACGTACGTTCCCGCTCACCTATGCCGTGTGTCCGTCCTGCCGCAACCGCCAGGCATTCGACGCCAGCACCCAGGAACTGACCTGCGACAAATGCCACCGGCAAGCGGCGCTGGCGTGGGACGAGCTGAGCTGAACCCAGTGCGAAGTACGAAGTGCGAAATGCGAAGTGTAATCGGGAGGTCGGCCGATGGGCTCTGACCTCCCCTTTCATTTCGCACTTCGCACCTCGCACTTCGCACTCAAACCGCTACCAGCAGATCCCCCACCTCCACCACCCCCGCCCCTTCCGCTGAGCAGTAGTACCCGCGCATCCCGTCGTCCAGGAACTGCAGATGGCCCTTCAAGGCCTCCGGGTCGACGCGAGCGCCCAGGGCCCAGCCGGTGAACGGCCGGCAGGGATGTGCCACCTGGTTGACCCGGAGCCGCACCCGCTCACGCCCGTCGGGGGCGACGATCGCCAGTCCGTGCTGCACGTCCTGGAGACGGAACACGCCGGTGGCGGCCGCGATGATGTTCTCGCCGGCGCATCCCACCGCGATCCGATCGCCAAAGCGTTCTCGCATGGCGGTGTAGTGCCCGGTGAACCCCACCGAGACGCCGTTCTGCCCTGCGTCGTGGCGGGAGAGGGGATGGGCGCGGTGGTGGACGTCCACTATCCACGTCCCATCCGGGCCGGCGCCGAGCGCGCCGTCGGGACCGAGGGCGAGCCGGGAGACGGGGAGCAGCGGGGCAGGGGAGTAGGCCCGATCGGGCTTCTCCCCGGTCTTCAGGGGGCCGCGTTGGATCTGTAGACGCTCAATGGGGCCGATGTCGCGCATATCGTCAAATCTGCCTCACGATGCTATGATGTTGTAGCCTATGGCGAACAAGAAGGGCTGGGTCCGGGTCCACGATAGCGTGGCGGACATCCTCCGCCGCGGTGCCTGGTATCCCATTCTCGAGGATACGGGAGATGGGCACCTCGTCGTCGATTGCTACAAAAGACGAGTCCGCCTGTCCACCGCCGATGTCCAGGTGCGGGCCGACGCCCCCGATCGCTGGAGCGTCGTGGTTCGGACGGGGGTGCTCCGCCCGACCCTGGGCGGCCAGCCCTCGGCCGTCACGACCACCTATGCCGTATGCCCGTCGTGCCAGGAACGCCAGGAGTTTACCGGGAAGCCGGAGACGCTTCATTGCACCCGGTGCGGGCGCGAGGCGAAGGTGGACTGGACCCAGGTCTGCTGAAGGCAGGTTCGCGGATAGAGCACAGCCTCGGTACGACGCCGGGGCTTTGTTATTCCCAGACCACTGGCCCCTGACCCCACTTGCCATTGAGATATCAAATTAGCATATTAACAGTCAATATGTTAACGTGTTTCCCACTATGAGCGATCGATCTGAGCTGGGCTTGCAGTTGGTGGACGCGGCCACGGGCGTGGCCACGGCGGCGCGGCGCGCCGGGGACCGGGCGTTTAGGGGCCACCGGCTCTCCCACCGCGCCTATGCGGCGCTCGTCGCGGTGGACGAGGCGGGCCCTGATGGAGCCCGCCCCAAGGACCTGGCCGAGCATCTGGGCATATCCCGGGCGGCGGTGACGACCTTTATCCAGCGTCTCGAATTGCGCGGGCTGGTAGAGACTACGCCTGATCCTGACGATGATCGGGGGGTGCGGGCCACTCTCACCCGCGTGGGCCTCGAAACCCTGCTTCGGGTCGGCCAGCTGGAACGGCGCCTTGCCGCCCGGACCATCGACGGCCTACCCGCCTCCTCGATCCAGCGAGCCATTCACCTGCTCCAGGAGCTCAAACGGCGGCTGGAAGGCAGAGAAATCTCAATCGTGAGCTAGTACACTTGCGGATGTGGGAATTTTTATGCAATCGGACCTGGGCGGGGCTGCGGCCCGCCGAGATGCTGAAGCTACGCTTGAGGCAAGGTTGGCAACTCGAACTTACCCAGGTAGTTGACACGACACCACCGCGGACGGTCCGAGCCGGTTCAAACGATGGCTCTAAAGGATTTCCAGGACGAAGTTTTCCACAGATAGGCCTTGCACACCGTGTGTGGATAACTTCATCCAGTCGAGGTTAAGGGGGCAGCTTGCCGCTTCGCCGCACCAAAATCGTGGCCACTTTGGGTCCTGCCACCGCCACCGAGGACCAGGTTGCAGCTCTGCTGGATGCCGGTGCCAACGTCATCCGGATCAACGCCTCTCACGGGACTCCCGAGGTTCGAGAGTCGATGTGCCGGATCGTACAGCGCGTTGCCGAGGCCAGGCGGATCCCGGTAGCCACCCTGCTCGACCTTCAGGGCCCGCGGATTCGGGTCGGGGAGCTGCCCCGTCCTCGCACGTTGGTTCCTGGCAGCGAAGTCGTGCTCGTCCCAGAGAAGGACGCTCGCGGGGACGATCTGCCCACGACCTACGAGGCGCTGGCCGCCGACGCGAAGGTCGGGGCGCGGATCCTCCTGAACGACGGGCTGTTTGCTCTCGAGGTAACCCGCATCGAGCCCCCGCGGGTCTACGCGAGGGTCCGCAACGGTGGCGAGCTCACGTCCCACAAAGGGATGAACCTGCCTGACCTCCAGGTCAGCGCTCCAGCGCTGACTGAGAAGGATCGGGAAGACGTCGCGCACGGCGTTCGCCTTGGCGTGGATTACATGGCCCTGTCATTCGTCCGCCGTGCCGAAGACCTGGAAACGCTGCGTGGGTTGGTTCCCGCGTCGGTAAAGCTCATCGCCAAGATCGAAAAGGCGACCGCTCTGGAGAACATCGATCGGATTCTCGCCGCGTGCGACGCCATGATGGTCGCTCGGGGCGACCTGGGGGTCGAGTTGCCCTTCGAGCAGGTCCCCTTCGTGCAGAAACGGCTGATCCGGGAGGCGAACCGTACCGGCAAGCCGGTGATCACCGCCACCCAGATGCTGGAGTCGATGATCCATAACCCCCGGCCCACCCGCGCCGAGGCCTCCGACGTGGCGAACGCTATCCTCGACGGGACCGACGCGGTCATGCTATCCGCCGAAACGGCGACGGGCGCCTATCCGGTCGAGGCCGTGCGGGCGATGGATCGGATCATCCAAGAGATGGAACAGCACATGGAGGGCCGTGAGGAGCGGCGCGTTGGTCGTGAGGGAGTCTCGGTGGAAGATGCGATCGCGCTGGGGGCGAGCGCCGTGGCCCGGATGCTCCATACGCCCTGCATCGTCACCCTGACCTCGGGGGGGTTCACAGCCCGCAAAGTGGCGGCCCACCGTCCTCCCGTACCGATACTGGGCGTAACCACGCTCCCGACGACCTTCCGGCAGCTGGCGCTGGTCTGGGGGGTGATGCCGCTGATCGTGGACCGGGTCCCCGCCTACGACGCGATGCTCGCGGTGGTGCGGGACCAGATCCTGAAGCGTGGTCTCGCCAAACCCGGGGACCGGATCGTGATGACGGCGGGTGTTCCCTGGGAGGTGTCCGGAAGCACCAATCTGATCAAGGTCGAGGAGGTCTGAGTTGCGCCTCACCCTCCTCGGCACCGGGACCTCCTTCGGTGTCCCGCAGGTGGGATGCGGCTGCGCCGTCTGCACCTCCCCCGACCCTCGCGATCGCCGCACCCGGACGGCGGCGGTCATTCAGGGGGGAGACCGGCGGTTGCTGATCGACACGCCTCCCGAGCTGCGCCTGCAGCTGGTGGCGGCTGGGATCGATCGGGTCGACGCGGTCCTGTTCACCCACGCGCACGCCGATCACGTCCACGGGATCGACGATCTGCGGGCGATGCCGACCGGACGTCGTGAGGGTGGGGACGGCACCGCCGCGGGGCGGGGTGCCGGTGGACTGCCGGCGTATGGGCCGGCCCACGCTCTGGCGGAGCTCGTCCACCGGTTCTCCTACATCTTCGACCCTGAGCTCATTCCGTTGCCCGGCACGAGCAAGCCGCAGCTGCACCCGCGGCCGCTCGAGCCCGACCGCGAGGTGGTCATCGCCGGGATTCCGGTGCTCCCGCTCGCCCTCCCGCATGGGGGCCAGCACGTGTTCGGGTACCGCTTCGGCCCCGTGGCCTACCTCACCGATGTCAAAGAGGTGCCCGCACCGGTACGCGAGCGGCTCGCGGGGCTCGAGGTTCTGGTACTGAACGCGCTGTTGGAGCGTCCGCACCCCTTGCACCTCTCGATTCCTGAAGCGGTCGCGACGGCGCAGGCGATCGGCGCGCGCCGGACGCTGCTCACCCATCTGACGCACGCCGCCCGTCACACCGATCTCGCCGCTCGATTGCCTCAGGGCATCGAGCCTGGGTACGACGGTCTGGTCATCGAGGTACCGGAGGTCTAAATTCCGCTCGACAGGAGGTTTAGGTATGAGTGAGCGGGGCGGTTCAGGAGTTGGCCCATTCCTCCTTGGTATCGGGCTGGGGGTGGCGCTGGGTTTCCTCTTCGCGCCCGAGGCCGGCGACATCACCCGCCGACGCCTTGGCCGACAGGTGTCGAGACTCAAGGACGCCGCCGCCGACAAGGTCGATGAGCTGCGGGATCTCGCGGGAGAGGTGCTCGAGGGAGGGGACCGCGACCGTGAGCCGGAGGAGCCCGCGCCCTCGGCGCGCGAACAGCTCGAGCGCAAGCTCGCGGCGGAGCGGCGCCGGCGCCGGGAGCTCAGGGCCGGAGCCCAGGGGAGCATCGTGGCGGAGGCGGACGAGCCGGACGCGTGAGGCAGACGCTCCGGGGATGGCACGAGTCGGTGGGGGGGATGGTGCGACGGACGCTCGAGGCGGCGTTCGAGGACAACATTCCCTTTCTGGCCAGTGCGATCTCCTTCGACGTTATTCTGACGGCGATTCCCTTCTTCGTGGTCCTGCTGGCGGTGGTCGGATACCTCGTCCAGCACCAGCTGACCGTTCACCAGCTGGACGTGGAGACGATCGTGCGCCGCTTCATGCCCATGCCGCTGTCGGGCGAGGACCTGGAAGCAGTGCGGCGGGTGGAAGACTCACTCGTACAGATCGTCGCGCACCGCGGGCGGCTGACGCTGGTCGGCGGGCCGCTGTTCCTCTTTTTCTCGACCCGACTGTTCGGGGGACTACGCGCCGCCCTCAACGAAGTGTTCGACACCGACGAAGTCCGGCCCTGGCCGCTCGCCAAACTCATCGATCTCGCCACGATGTTGTTGACGGTCACCTTGCTCTTGCTCAGCGCTGTCTTACCGGCCTTGGAAGCGCGGACCTACGAGCACTTGGGCGGCCGCTTTCTCGTCGAATGGCTGTATCGCACCAGCCTCGAAGTGGTGTCGTTCGGGTTCTCCACCGTGCTGTTCCTGATCATCTTCAAAGTTCTTCCTTCCCGCCGCATCGTGTGGCGGACGGCGTTCGTGGCCGCCACGTTTTGCGCGGTGGGCTTTGAGGTGACCAAGCGGCTGTTCGCGCTCTACGTGACCTCCTTCGTGACGCTCGACCGCGTGACCTCCGACGCGAACGTGGGAGCGTTCTTTCTCTTTCTGATCTGGATCTACTACACGGCCTACCTGTTTCTGCTGGGCGGGGAAGTCGCCGAGGCCTACGACCTGGTGCGGATGCGCCGGACCCAACGGGCGCGGCTCGGATGACGCCGATCGATCTGCGCTCGGACACCGTGACCCGACCCTCGCCGGGGATGCGCCGCGCGATGGCCGAGGCGGAGGTGGGCGACGATCTGCTCGATGGCGATCCGACGACCCGGCGTCTGGAGCGGCGCGTGGCGGAGCTGCTGGGGATGACGGACGCCCTGTTCTTTCCGTCCGGGACCCAGGCGAATGAGACGGGGGTCGCGCTGCTGGCACCACGGGGCACGGAGATCATCCTCGAGGCCGACGCGCATCTCATCCACTACGAGATGGCGGGACTGGCCGCCTTGTGGGGCGTGCAAGCCCGGCCCGTCACCACGACCGACGGCCTGCTTTCGGGGACCTTGGTCCGAGGCGCGTTCCGGTTCGCGTCGCCGTTTCTCCCCCGGATCTCCGCGGTCGCGGTGGAGAACACGCATAACGCGGCCGGTGGTCGAGTCTTGCCGCCGGCGCGAATGCGGGACATCGTGGCGGCGGCGGCCGAGCGAAGCCTCCCGGTGCATTTGGACGGCGCCCGGTTGTGGAATGCCGCGGCGGCGTTGGGAGTGCCGTTGGCGACGCTGACGACCGGCGCGGCGACGGTGATGGTGACCTTCTCCAAGGGACTCGGGTGCCCGGTGGGCTCGTGTCTGGCCTTCGCCGGCAATCGGCGGGCGGAGGCATGGGAAATCCGCAAGCGGTTAGGTGGTGGCATGCGCCAATCGGGAGTGCTCGCCGCCGCCGCCCTGTACGCGCTGGATCACCATCTCGACGCGTTGCCGGACGATCACGCGCACGCGCGACTGTTGGCCCGCCGGCTGGCGGATTGCTCGTCGGCCCGGGCGCTCGAGCCGGAAACGAACATCGTGTTGATCGACCTCCTCCGGGAGGGGGATACGGCGGACCGAGCGCTTCCCCGATTGGCCCAAGCGGGACTCCTGCTCGTGCAGTTCGGCCCCACCCGGCTGCGCGCCGTGCTGCACCGCGACGTCGGCCGGGAGGACGTCGAGCGCGCTGCGACGATCATCCGGAGCACGCTCGCATGACCTCCGGCTCACCGCCTGGAGGCGCCGGCGCGGGACGCCCGTCGGAATCGGGCGCCGGATACCGCGAGCGCGTGCTCCCGACCACACATTCGATTCTCTGGAATCCCACGACGTCCACCAGTGTCCCGCGGCGCGGGCCCGGGGGCGCGTTTCCGGTATTTCTCGAGCAGCAGGCGATCACGGCCATCCAGGCGCATCATCAGGCGGCGGGGAAGCAGGGAATGATGGGGTTCCTGGTGGGCGACATCTGCCGCTGCCCGACGTCGCAGGTGAAGTACGTGATTATCGACTCGACCGTGCGGCTCAATCAGGCCGTGTACGGCGACAAGACGCTCGTCATCATCTCCCGGCTTTGGGACCGCTTGCAGGAAGAGCTCCGGCGTTCGGAAGGGCATCTGATCGGCTGGTACCACAGCCATCCGCCGATCGCCGTCGAGCTCGCGCCGGGAGACGTCGAGACCCACATGCAGTACTTCACTCGACCGTGGCACACCGCGCTGGTGGTCGGCACCACCCCGGAGGGGCAGGTCGCCGGCTTGTTCCGGCCGGGGCCGGGCGACACCTGGCCCACGGTGTCATTGCCGTTCTACGAGTTGATCGACGACGCCGACCGCCTTGCCGGGGGGTTCAAGACCTCAATTCTCCCATGGCAGAACTTCACGACGGACGATCCGGCGGTCTCACGCCATGGCACCGGGGAGGCCCCCGTGGTCCCGGGGCTGGTGCCCGGTCGCTCTACCCTCGAAGTCGTCGCACCGGCCGCGCCGACGGGAGGGGGTCGCGCCTCAGTTACGCAGCCGCGACCGGCCGCCGCCTCGAAACCGACGGCGCCACCGGCACCGCCAGCGGTCCCCCCCTCCCCGCCTCCCGCACGGCGCGCATCGGCTGCCCACGCGTCGCCCCCTACCGTCCCCCAGGATCAGGCGGCGACGGTCGAAACGAACCCCCTCGCGCCACCCAAGTCCGGCGCACCCGCTCCGCCGCCGGGGAAACCGACGCCGCCAGGGAAGCGCGGGGCTTCATTGAAGCCGCCGCCCGGCGCGCTCTCCAACCTCCCGCTCTTGTCGGTGGGAGGATATGACGTCGGCCCGGTCGATATCCGTCCCAGCGATCCCCAGGTCATGACGCCGCAAGCCGTGCCGGCCCTTCCGATCCCTCCCGCGCCGCGGCGCGCGAAGGAGACCACCGGCTCACCCCCGGCCGTGAAGCTCCCCGTGGCGGAGATCATGCCGGCGCCCCCGGAGCGACCCTCGACTTCCCGGCCCGCTCCGAGTGTGCCGAAGCCGGAAAAGCATTGGGGGGCGATGGTCGCCACCATCGTGGTGCTGGCCCTGCTGGGGGCGGCCGGGTGGTACTTCGTCCTCGGGCCGGGCCGCGCGCAGTTCGCCGCGCTCCGAGGCGCGGCTGCTCCATCTGCTCCGGCGCCTTCGGCGGCATCGACTTCCCCCGGCGCCGCCGCCCCTCCTCCCGCGACGCCCCCCGTGTCCACACCCGCGCCGTCACCGGCGGTGCCAACCGCGGCGGACTCCGCTTTACAGCGGTTCGACGGCCTCGCCGAGTCCGTCGCGGTCGCGGTTCGCGGCTATGATGACCGGGCCAAGCTCTTTGCCGGCCGTCAGCTCGACTGCGCCGGTCTTTCCCGCGGCCTGGCGAGCGTCGAGGACATCTGGACCGCGTACAACGTGCAAGGAAAAAAGAAAGCCCCTCCCCTCGACGCCACCCGCACCACGCGAGATCAGACGCTTTATAGCGCGGTCGACAGCGTCGAGCGGCATTTCGACCGCTCGCAATGCCAGCGGCCATGATGCTATGGCGCGGCCTCGCTGTGGCGGTGCTCGCGGGGCATCTCCAGCAGAAGCCCGAGCCGCTTCGCAAGACCGATCTCATCCGCCTGCTGAGCGGCGGGACGATGTCCAGCGCCGAAATCGCGGACCTCGTGAAACACAACTGTGTGTCGTTCACGCCGACGCCACGGGACCGGGAGAACCTCAGCGCCCTCGGCGCGGACTCCACGTTGCTCGCCGGCATCGATGCCTGCCTCCGCGCCCACCCCGCCACCTCGCCACGACCCGCTCCGCGAACACCGGTCGCGGCGGCCACGGGGAATCTGCTCGCCGTGCCGCTCGTGTCGCGGGTCTCCGTACCGGCGGGAGGGACGGCGGAAATCGGCGTGGCGCTCAAACGGGGCGGCCAGGTCGTATCGGGCGCCCGACTGGTGCTGCGGGGATCGGCCGAGCTGACGGGCGGCAAAGCCGGGGCCCGCGACGCGGAGGCGGTCACCGACGCGCGCGGGATCGCGCTGTTCCGGTTCCCCGCCGGCGTTCAGCCGGGGACGCATCGACTCGTGGTCGTCACCGCATCGGGGGAGGCGCTGGCGTCAATCGCCGAAATCGAGCTCGCGACCGTGCCACTCGCCGCGTCGGCGGTCACCGTTCGTCCGGCCGCCGCGCGGACCGGTTTCGTTGCCGGAACCGGGCAGCGTGGGGTGGTCGGTGAGCATGCCGCGCTGTCGGTGATCTTCGAGGTGCGCGATTCACAGGGAGGAGCGATCGCGAAGTTTCCCGTGGAGTGGGCGATCACGAACGGTCAATTGGTCGACGCGACCCCCACGACCGATTCGGGGGGCCGGGCGCGGGCCGGGGTGATATTCGGAGAGCGTGCGGCGCCGACCGTGGTGACCGTCGCGGCGGGGGAAATCTCCAAGTGGGCCACGCTGTATGCGCATTCGGGACCACCGGCCCGCCTGGTGGTGGAGCGGGGTGGCGCCCGAATGGATCGTGTGCTGCTCGTCGCCTCGGAGGGGACGGCCCTGTTACGGGTGTATTGCCGGGACGGCTACGACAACCCCGTGCCGCTCGAGGGCCTCGTGGCGGTCGCGGGCGATGACCACATCGTCCGCGTCACGGCCGTGACCACGGACTCGGCTGGGGGGTGGGTGACGCTGCGTCCGGGGAAGGACGGCGTCACGAACCTGACCCTCCACGGGTCGGGGGTGCGGGCGGAGGTAAGCGCCACGGTGCAGCACTAGCCGCCCCGGCCGAGACGGGCCGTTTGGCGGCGACGGCGCGGGTGGCTATCTTATCTCTGCCCCAGGTCCGCCGGGCTTCCGCTCGTGAACCGCGTCAGGCCCCCGCAGGGAGCAGCGCTAAGCGATGTCGGAAGTTGCTGCGGGGTGCCTGGGGCATTTTGCTAACTCATCGATCGGACTCGATGCCGACGCACGCCGCCAGGCCAGCTCGGATTCTCTCGATCGAGGACGACTCCGCAATCGGACAGTTCCTCCAGGCCGTCCTGTCGGCCAACGGATACGCCGTCGACCTCGCCATCGACGGCAAGGAAGGCCTGGATACGGTTCGCGCGCGGCGGCCCGATGTGATCATCCTCGACCTCCTGATGCCCTATAAGAGCGGGTTCGAGGTGCTCCGCGAGCTCAAGTCCACCCCGGTGACCAGCGGGATCCCCATCATCATCCTGTCGTCCAACAGCCGCGAGGAGGACATCGTGCACGCCCTCGAGGCCGGTGCGGACGACTTCATCATCAAGCCGTTCAGGGCGCGGGAGCTGCTGGCCCGCGTCCGGAAGGTGCTTGGCCCCTCCGCGACCGCCCCTCCCCCGTGACGCCGGCCGGGATGGCCGAATTCGTTTCGGGCGTCATCGACATTGTCGGGGCGCTGTTCATCCTGGTGCTCGGGTTCATTCTCCTGCACAAACTGGTGGGCGAGATTCGGGCGGGGTACGAGCGGCGGCAGCGGGCGATGTTCCTGCCCTGGATCCAGGACTACATGAACGCCGATCACGGCACGTTTCGGGAGTTCGTGGCGGTGCCGATCGGCCGGTGGGATCGACGGGTCGTGCTCTGGATCCTGTTCGACCGGATCCGGCTGGTCAAGGGACGCGCGCGGCAGCGACTCAGCGAGGCGTTCGAAGAGCTGGGGTTCGTCGAAGTCGAGCTGGCGAAGCTGAAAGATCGGCGGTGGTCGCGCCGCGTCGAAGGGGCTGAGCACCTGGGGTGGATGATGAGCCGCCGCCCCGTGCCGCAGCTGGTGGCGCTGATGCAGGACCATGTTCCGGAGGTGCGAATCCGCGCGGCCAAGGCGCTCGGAGCGATCGGGGGGCTCGACGCCGTGGAAACGCTGCTCGGCGCGCTGCGTGAGACCAATCGCTGGTCGGCCCTCCGGATCGCCGACATTCTCTCCGGGCTGGGGCAGACCGCAGTGGAGCCGTTGCTCCGGGAGTTCCCCCATCTGCCGGCGCCCGCCCGCGTACCGGCGATCGACATCCTCGGCCGGCTCCGTTCTCATCTGGCGGTTCCGTTGCTGCGCACGCTGCTTCACGACCCCGAGCCGAACGTGCGGGCCCGCGCCGCGCACTCCCTCGGGCTGATCGGTGACCCCCGGGCGGTTGATGATCTCGTGACGGCTCTCCAGGACGAAGCGTGGCCGGTGCGGGCCATGGCGTGCAAGGCGCTCGGCCTGGTATCGGGCGCGGAGGGGATCCCGGCGCTCCAGCGCGCCCTGGGCGACGGGGAATGGTGGGTCCGCTCCAATGCCGCCGAGGCGCTGCGGGCCAAGGGTCCGCCCGGTCATCGCGCGCTCATCTCGCTGCTCGATGGGGCCGATGCCTACGCGGCGCAGAAGGCGGCGTGGATGCTTCAGGAGGCGGGGGTGTTCGACGCCTACCTGGCGCGGCTGGTGGGCGACAGCCCGGCCGAGCGGGCGGAGGCCGAATCCATGTTCGCCAAACTCGTGGCGTTGCGGCGTATCGACCTGTTGAACGACATCGCCTCACGCCACGGCGACCCGGCGGTTCGGGCCGAGGTTGGTCGCCTGCTCGCCGCGGCCCAATCCGGGGAGGGAGTGGCCTGATGGCCGCGCTGATCCCGATGTGGCTGGGGCGGGCCATCGAGGCCTTCAACGCCTTTGTCCTCGTGTATTTCCTCGTGCTGAACGCTTCGTACATCATGTTGTTCTTCGTGTCGTTGGCGGAGGTAATCCGGTTTCTCCGGCGGACGTTCTTTTCGGACTACCAGCAGATCCTCAAGTCCGACATGACCCTGCCGATCTCCCTGATCGTGCCGGCGTTCAACGAGGAGAAGACGATCGTCGACACGGTGAAGTCGCTGCAGATGCTCAATTACCCGGAATTCGAGATCATCGTGGTGAACGACGGGTCGCGGGACGCGACGCTGAAGCAACTATTGACTGGGTTCGAGCTGCGGCGGGTGGACCGGGTGTTCAAGCGGAGCCTTCCCACCAACGCGGTGCGGGGGCTCTACGCGTCGCCACTCCTGCCCAACCTCACCGTCGTCGACAAGGAGCGCGGCGGCAAGGCGGACGCGCTGAACTGCGGCATCAACCTCTCGCGGTATCCGCTGTTCTGCTCCATGGATGCGGACTCGGTCATTGAAGACGACGCGCTCCTGAAAGCGGTGAAACCGTTCATGGAGTACCCCGACGAGACGGTCGCGGTCGGGGGAATCGTGCGGTGCGTGAACGGGTGTACCGTCACCGAGGGCCGCGTCACCACGATCGCGCTGCCCCCCCGGGCGCTCCCGATCTTCCAGGTGGTCGAGTACCTGCGTGCCTTCCTGTCGGGCCGGCTGGGGTGGAGCGCGCTGCGGGCCCTGCTGCTGATCTCCGGGGCGTTCGGTGTGTATCGCAAGTCCACGGTCGTGGACGCGGGGGGCTACGACAAGCACACCGACACCGAGGACCTCGAGCTGGTGCTGGCGCTGCACCATCTCTGCCGTTCGAGGGGCCGCCCCTACCGGATTGTCTTCGTCCCGGACCCGGTGTGCTGGACGGAGGTGCCCACGACCTGGCACGTGCTGCGTCGCCAGCGTAATCGCTGGCACCGCGGCATGCTGCAGAGCATGTGGCGTCACCGGCGGATGTTTCTGAATCCACGCTACGGGATCATGGGGCTCGTCGTGTTCCCATATTTCCTGTTCTTCGAGGCCCTCGGGCCGTTCATCGAAGTGCTCGGCTACGTGTCGGTTCCCCTCGCTTGGGCGCTCGGGATTCTCAACACCAAGTTCTTCCTCATGTTCTTCGCGGTCGCGGTGCTGTTCGGGGTGTTCCTCTCGGTGTCGGCCATCCTGCTCGAAGAGATTTCGTTCCGCCGCTACCCGGGCTGGCAGGATCTGTGGAAGCTCGTGGCGTGCGGCGTCCTGGAAAATTTCGGTTATCGCCAGCTGTTGGCCGTGTTCAAGATCCAGGCATTCTGGGAATACCTGCGCGGTCTCCGCGCGTGGGGCGGGATGCAGCGCGTGGGGTTCGACCGGCCGTCGGCCGCAGGCGCGAAGTCTCCCTAACGGCTAGATTACCGACAGCATGATTGCGCTCGCCCGGAAATACCGTCCCAAACAGTTCTCCGATCTGCTGGCCCAGGACCATGTGGCTGCCGCGTTGCGAGGGGCCGTAGCCCAGGGTCGCGTGGCGCATGGCTACCTCTTCGCGGGCCCCAGGGGGGTGGGAAAGACCACGGCCGCCCGGATCCTCGCCATGGCGCTGAACTGCGAGCGGCGAGCGGCGGGCACGGGAGAGCCGTGCGGGGATTGCGAATCGTGCCGCCGGGTCTGGACCGGGCAGGCCAACCTGGACGTGGTGGAGCTGGACGCGGCGTCCAACCGGGGCGTGGACGACGCGCGGGACCTGCGGGAGCGGGCCATGTATGCCGCCTCCGCCGAGGGGCGCCACAAGGTGTACATCGTGGACGAGGCGCACATGCTCACCCGGGAGGCCTGGAACGCGCTCCTCAAGATCCTGGAAGAACCGCCGCCCGGGGTCGTATTCGTGTTCGCCACCACGGAGCCGCACAAGATCACGCAGACCGCGAGCCCCATTCTTTCCCGGCTCCAGCGGTTCGACTTCCGGCGCATCGGGCCGCACGCCATCGCCGACCGGCTGCGACAGGTCGCTGCCGCCGAAGGCTTCACGGCCGACGACGACGCGCTGCAGCTGATCGCGCGCAACGCGAATGGCGGGATGCGCGACGGCCTGTCGCTGCTCGACCAGGTACGGTCGTTCGGGGATGGGCCGATCACCGGGCCCCTCGTCCGCGAGGTCCTGGGCCTCATCGGCGACGAACTCTACGGGGAGCTGCTGCGCCTGCTCGCCGAACGCGATACCCGCGCCGTGTTCCCGCTGGTCGATCGCCTCGCCGAAGCCGGAGCCGATTGGGGCGAATTCGTGGCCGGCGCCGGGGAAGTGCTGCGCGCCGTGCTCCTCGCCCACCTGGGCGGCGAAGCCCTGGGGCTCACCACGGGGCTGCGGGCACTGGTGCAGCAACATCGAGCCCGGTTGCCGGTCGCGGATGTCGTCCGCCTGTTGACGATCCAGGCCGGACTCGAGACTCAGGTGCGCCACAGCGGCAACCCCCGGCTGACGGTGGAGCTGCTGCTGATGCGGTGGGCGCTCGCCGACCGGACGGTGGAGATCGGGGAGGTGCTGCAGGCGATGGGGAAGGGGGAGCGGGGAGCGGGGAGCGGTACGCCCTCGTCGCCGACAGGCAACGCGGCGCCCCGGCCCTCGATGCCGGCCAACCAGCTTCGCGATAGCGCGCCACTTCGCCCGACGCCCCCCGTGAGCGATTCGACCCGTTCCCCGCTCTCCGCTCCCCCCGCTCCCGGTCCCCTCACGGTCGAGCGGCTGCGCGCCCTCTGGCCCGACATCGTGGCCAGCGCGCGGGCGGCCAGTCCGATGCTCGGCACCCTGCTCGCGGAGTCGGAAGTCCGGGGCGTCGCGGGATCCGTCGTCACCGTGGCGGTGCACGAGTCGGCACCCGGCCACGCCGCCGGTCTCGAGCACAAACGCGACGCCGTCGCCAAGGTGATCGCGACGTACGCGGACGGGAACCCCGTGCGGATCGAGGTCCAGGTGGCCGGCGGCGCCCCGGGGGCGCCCGCGGCAGCGACTCGGCCGCCCCGCCTGACGGAGGCGACCGCCAACGCGGAACGGCTCAAGGTGCTGCGCGGGAAGGACCCGACACTATCCGCCGCCGTGGACGCCCTGGATCTGGAATTGCTGGAGTGACGCGGGGAATGCTTGCGACGCGGTGGAGCGCGGGGTAACTTCCGACGCATGGCGGATTTATCGAACTTGCTCCAGCTCGCCCAGCAGGCCCAGGGGCGGTGGACGGAGATCCAAACGAAGCTCGCCCAGGAGACCGTTTCGGTCTCGGCCGGCGGGGGGATGGTACAGGCCACGGCCGACGGTCGGGGCCAGATCCGGTCGATCAAGATCGATCCCGAGGCCATCCGCGGCGGCGACGTCGAACTGCTCGAAGATTTGATTTTGGCGGCGGTGGCCGAGGCCCAGCAGCGCGCGGCGGAACTCTACCAGGCCGAAGTCCGCAAGCTGACGGCAGGTCTGCCGTTGCCGTTCCAGCTGCCGTTCTAAGTCGCTCGTGTCGGTCATCGAGGATCTCGTCGCGGAGCTGGCGAAGCTCCCCGGGATCGGCCGCAAGACGGCGCAACGGCTCACGTTTCACCTGCTGAAGCAGCCGCCCGAGGCTTCGGAACGGTTGGCCGAGGCGATCCGGCGGGTCCGGGCCCAGGTGCTTGCGTGCGGGACCTGCGGCAACCTGGGCGACGAAGATCCCTGCGCGATCTGCCGGGATCCCCGCCGTGACGCGAGCGTGCTGTGTGTCGTCGAGGAGGCGGGGGACGTCGGAGCGATCGAGCGCGCCGGGTGGTATCGCGGGCGTTACCACGTGCTCGGGGGACGGCTGTCGCCGCTCGATGGGGTGGGTCCGGAGCAGCTGCGCATCACGCCGCTCTTGGCGCGCGTCGGGAACGGGTCGGCGGTGGGAGAAGTCATCGTGGCGACCAATCCCTCCATGGAGGGCGAAGTCACCGCCACGTATCTGCAGCAGGTGTTGAAGCCGACCGGAGTGCGGGTGACACGCATCGCGCGCGGGTTGCCGGTGGGTGGGGACTTGGAGTACGCGGACGGTGTGACCATTGCGCAGGCGCTGGCCGCCCGGCGCGAGATGACCGAGACCGACTGAGCGAGGGGCCGGGATGACGGGTGCCGCGAGCTGGTCGTTCAGCGAAAGCGACTTCAGGCAGATCCAGCATCACCTGCAGGGGTTCCTGCGGGATTCGAACGCGCGCTGCGCGCTGCTGGTCGACCGGACGGGGCAGCTCGTCGCCACGGTCGGAGAAGCGCCGCAATTCGATCCCACCGCGTTCGCGTCGCTCACCGCCGCGGATTTCAGCGCCAACGACCAGCTCGCCAAGATGATCGGCGAGGCGGAATTCGCCTCGCTCGTGCATCAGGGCGAGCGCGAGTCGATGTTCCTGGCCGACGTCGCGAAGCGCGTGATCCTGGTGGTGCTGTTCGATCAGCGCGCCACGCTCGGCCTCGTGAAACTCAAGGCCAGGGGCGCCGTCGAGAGCCTCAACAAAGTGTTCGAGGAAATGTTCAACCGGGTCGGCAAGGGTCCGGCAGCGCAGAAAGGTCTGCTGGAAGGGGCGGAAGACGAAATTGACAAACTCTTTGGATAGAGGGACGCGTCCATGTCGATGATCAACTACGCGTCCCGCGAGATCAACTGCAAGCTCGTGTATTACGGGCCGGGCCTGGGAGGGAAGACGACCAACCTCGAGCACGTGTACGGAAAAGTCTCCCCCAACACCCGCGGCAAGATGATCTCGCTCGCCACGGAAACCGAGCGCACGTTGTTCTTCGACTTCCTGCCGGTGGACCTGGGAACGATCCGCGGCTTCAAGACCCGGTTCCATCTCTACACAGTCCCGGGCCAGGTCTACTACAACGCGAGCCGGAAACTCATCTTGAAGGGTGTGGACGGGATCGTCTTCGTCGCGGACAGTCAGATGGAGCGGATGGAAGCCAACGTCGAGTCGATGCAGAACCTGTACGACAACATGGCGGAGTACGGGTATGACCTGACCAAGATTCCGTTCGTGATCCAGTACAACAAGCGGGACCTCCCCAACGCCGCGCCCATCAAGGACCTGCAGGCCGCTCTCAACCCCGGCTGGCCGATCGAAGACCCGGCCCAGCAGAAGCCGCAGCCCGATGCGGCGCATGCCGGGGAATTCCTCGTGGAAAAGACCGGGGATTCGTGGGTGGGGCGGGCGCCGTACTACGAGGCCGTCGCGGTCCGGGGGGACGGCGTGTTCGACACCCTCAAAGCGGTTTCCAAGCTGGTCCTGAAGACGCTCAGCTAGCGGGCGGTCCCATGCGGTGGACCCTGCCGAACATCCTCACCCTGGCGCGGATCTGTCTCACTCCGATCATCGCGCTACTCCCGTTCATCTCCGGTTTCGGTCCCAAGCTGTTCGCCTTCGCGGTCTGGCTGGCGGCGGCGCTGTCGGATATCGTGGACGGGTACTACGCCCGCAAGTACAACCAGGTGAGCGAGCTGGGCCAGCTGTTGGACCCCATCGCCGACAAGCTGATGCTGTTCGCGATGCTGATCCCCATCTTCTGGATCACCCGCCACCCGACGATTCTGGTCGACTACCGGATCCCCTGGTGGGGCTCCCTCCCGGTCTGGGTGGCGCTGCTCCTGGTGGGACGCGAGCTCCTGATCACCGGGTTCCGGTTTTTCGCCAAACGCCGCGGCATCGTCATCCCCGCGATCGGCGCCGGCAAGCTCAAGGCGACCGTCCAGAACGTCTTCATCGGCGCCACGATCCTGTGGTTCGCCTGGAAGGACTACCTGGCCGAGCACCGCTTTGCCGGGTGGTTCCGGAACTTCTGGGACCGCTTCCACGGCGCCGTCGTCGCGCTCACGCTGGCCTTCGCCGTGGTGATGACCGTGTATTCGCTCGGCGTCTATCTCTACCGCTATCGCACGCTGATGACGAGCCGGCGGTGAAGCTCGAAGTCATCACCGTCGGCACCGAGCTGCTCCTCGGGGCGACCATCGACACCAATGCCGCGGATCTGGGCCGGGCACTCGCGGCGGCCGGGGTGGAGGTCGTGCGCCGCGCAACCGTCCCCGATCGCGCCGGCGCCGTGCAGGACGCGGTGCGCGAAGCGTTGGCGCGCACCGGGGCGGTGCTCGCGACGGGTGGGCTGGGCCCGACCCGCGACGACCTCACCAAGAAAGCGGTGGCCGAGTTGTTCGGACGCCCGCTGCAACTCGACAGCGGCGTGCTGCGTAGCCTGGAACAGCGCTTTCGCCGGCTCGGCCGGCCGATGCCGGCGGTGAATCGCACCCAGGCGGAAGTTCCCGAGGGTGCCGTGGTTCTCCCCAATCCACGCGGCACCGCGCCGGGGCTCTGGATCGAAGACCAGCAAGGTCGATTCGCGATCCTGCTCCCCGGAGTGCCGTCCGAAATGCGCGGGTTGCTGGTGGAGGAGGTGCTGCCCCGCCTGGTGCAGCGGCAGGCCGCAACGGGGGAAGGGGAGCCGCCGGTGGTCCGGTCGCGCACCGTCCGAACCACGGGGGTGCCCGAGTCGGCGGTCGCCGAGCGGGTCGAACCCCTGGAGGACGGCCTGCAGCCCCTGACCCTCGCCTACCTGCCCGGCCTGGCCGGCGTAGACCTGCGGCTCACCGCCTGGGCGATGCCCCGGTCGCGCGCCGATGCACTATTGGCGGACGGCGTAGCGCGGCTGCGCACCGAGCTGGGCGAGCGCTGTTACGGTGAAGAGAACGACGATCTGGCGGGGGTCGTGTTGGCGTCGCTGCGTGACCGCAAAGCCACGCTCGCCGTCGCGGAATCCTGCACCGGCGGCATGTTGGGCAGCCGGATCACCGCGGTGCAGGGGTCCTCGGACGTTTTCTCGGGGGGGATCATCGCCTACAGTGACGCGGTGAAAACCGAGCAGTTGGGGGTGCCCGGAGACACGCTGGCGGCGCACGGGGCGGTATCCGAAGAGACGGTCCTGGCGATGGCCGAGGGGGTGCAGCGGAGGTTCGACGCCACCTGCACCATCGCCATCACGGGGATCGCGGGTCCTGACGGGGGAACGCCGGAGAAGCCGGTCGGCACCGTCTGGCTCGCGGCGCGCGCGGCGTCGGCGGCCCGCGCCGTCCGCCGAGTCTTCCCCGGTGACCGCGAAGAGATCCGGGGGCGCAGCGCGCAGGCCGCGCTGGATCTCCTGCGGCTGCTGATCCGCGAGCACTGATGCCCGAGCTGCGAGCGCCCGACGGCACGATGCTGGCGTACGACGCCTACGAACCGCCGCCCCCTCAGGCACGGGCGGCCGTATTGTGGGTCTGCGGGTGGTCCGATCACCGGGCGCGGTGGCGGCACGTCGGCGTCGCGTTGCAAGCAGCCGGTTACGCGGCGTACCTCCTCGACCAACGCGGCCACGGCGAGTCGGGCGGACGGCGGGGCCATCTTTCCCGGTTCAGCCAGCTGCTCGGAGACCTCCACGCCTTTCGCCGGGTGGTTCGCGCGCGCTCGACGACCGCGCCCCCCCCACCTCAGATCCTGATCGGGCATTCCTTCGGTGGGCTCGTCGTGCTGCGCTACCTCGAAACCCAGCCCGACGACGTGGCCGCCGCTGTGTTGTCGGCGCCCTGGCTCGGCACCGCCGTGCCGGTCCCGGCGTGGAAGCGGTGGCTGGCGGAACTGCTCACCAACGTATGGCCGGGACTCCCGATCGCGACCCGTCTCGATTCGGCGCTGCTCGCGCGGGATCCGGCGGTCGGCCGGGACTACGACGAGAATCCGGCGGTGCATGGCGTGATGACCCCCGGCGCGTGGAGTGAGATCCGGTGGGCCCAGGCAGCGGTACCGGCGGACGCAGGGCGTATCGAAGTGCCAATGTTGTTCCTCGTTCCGGGCGCGGACCGGATCGCGGATACCACCGTCACCCGTGCCTTGGCCGACGGTCTCAAGGGTGACGTTCAGGTGCGCGGCTACCCTGACTACTACCACGAGCTGTTGAACGAGCCGGACCGCGAGGCGGTACTGAGTGCCGTGCTGGCGTTTCTGGACCGGTTTGCCGGCGGGGCTGGAACTCGAGAGGGTGCGAGGCCGTAAGTGCCTATCCGCTGCGACGTCGCGAAGCTATCTTGTTGCGGCAGAACGAGTTTCCATCTGCCAGGACGGCGGGACGCAATCGGCACGTGGGTTGCTTCCGGCCACGAGAGGCCATGAAGAAACACGACCAGGACGGGAAGACGAAGGCTCCCCCAGTCGCTGAGGCATCGGCAGCGCCGGAGGAGAGCCCCGGCGGGGCCCTGCTCGAGATCCCCGCCGAGGCCGTTTCCCGTCTCGAAAGCGAGCTGGCGGAGGCCAAGGACCGCCACCTTCGCCTCGCGGCGGAGTTCGACAATTTTCGCAAGCGAATCGCGCGGGAGCGGACCGAAACGGCGGTGCGCGCGCAAGCCGAGGTGGTCGTGCGGCTGGTCGATGCCCTGGACGACCTGGCGCGGTTCGCGCACGTCGACCCGGCCCAGACGGACGCGAAGGCCCTCCACGAAGGTGTGGACATGGTGGAGCGCAAGTTCTGGAAGGAGCTGGGCGCCATCGGCCTCAGCCGTATCGATCAGGTGGGAGCGCCGTTCGACCCGACCATTCACGAGGCGGTCGCCACAACGCCGGCCACGGCCCCGGAGCAGGATCACACCGTGGGCGCGATTCTCCAGGCCGGATACAAGCTGGGGGATTCCCTCGTCCGTCCGGCGCGGGTGCTGGTGCTCACCTGGACGGGTGACGTGCCGCGTGCTCCCGAGCAGGTACTCCACTGATGGCCCAGACCCGCGACTACTACCAGATCCTCGGCGTCCCGGAGAAGGCCACGACGGACGAAATCAAGAAGGCGTTCCGCAAGCTCGCCAAGCAGTTCCATCCGGACAAGAATCCCAACAACGCCCAGGCGGCGGATCGCTTCAAGGAAATCAACGAAGCGCACGACGTGTTGTCCGATGCTGCCAAGCGCAAGAAGTACGACACCCTGCGCAAGTACGGAGCCTTTGCCGGAGCGGGGGGTGGAGGTCGCGGCCCCGCCGGGTATGGTGGCGGAGGACCCTCGGCGCAGGATCTGGGTGTGGATTTCGATCTTTCCGATCTGGGCTCCTTCGGTGGCCTGGGCGACCTGTTCTCCACGATCTTCGGCAAGCGCGCTGGGGCGGGGGGCCGCGAGGAGGCGGAGGAAACGGTCGAGACCGTCGTGGCGATCCCGTTCCGGACGGCGGTGCTCGGCGGCAAGGTCCCGATCACGCTCGGAATGACCGAAGTTTGCCCCACCTGCGGCGGGAAGGGGGCCGCGCCCGGGGCGCTCATCTCCACCTGCCCCGAGTGCAAGGGACGCGGGACGATTTCGTTCGGGCAGGGGGGATTCGCGGTCAATCGTCCGTGCCCGATGTGTCGGGGCCGGGGGAAGGTTCCCTCACAGCGCTGCGGGACCTGTCAGGGGTCGGGCGAGGTCTCGATCGAAAAGAAGATCGTGCTCTCTGTCCCGGCCGGCACCGAAGACGGAACCAAGATGCGGCTCAAGGGGCAGGGGGCCAAAGGGAAGGGCGACCTCATCGTGCAGTTCCAGGTGGAGGCCGACCGCTTCTTCCGCCGGGAAGGGCTCGATCTCGCCTGCTCCGTTCCGATCAACGTGGCCCAGGCGTTGCTCGGGACGCGCGTCAAGGTCCGCACGATCGACGGCAAGAGCGTCGTCCTGAAGATCCCGGCCGGGACGCAGCATGGACAGAAGTTCCGCATCGCCGGGCAGGGGATCGAGAAGAACGGCAAACGGGGCGATCAGTTCGTCGAGGTGCGGGTCACCATCCCGGAACGCCTGTCTCCGGAGCAGCAGGCCGCGGCGAAGGCGTTCGCGGAGCAGGCAGGACTGAAATACTAGCTGTCAGCAGTCAGCTGTCAGCTCCTCCGAGTGTCAGCACCACTTTCCCCACGTTGCGCCGTTCCTGGATGTAGCGGTGGGCCGCGGCGGCATCGGCCAGCGGAAACTCGCGATCCACCCGCGGACGAATCCGTTTCTCCCGCGCGTACTGCAGCAGCCGCTGCATCTGCGGCTGGAGCATCGCCTCCTCGTTCCAGAGGTGGCCCAGGTTCACGCCCAGCACGCCACGATTGTCGTTCATGAGCGGCAGGGGGTGGAACCAGGGGAACCGCGCCAGCCGCCACAGCGTGCGCGCGAGATTGCGTCGCTCTCCGGCCGCGAGGGACGACGCCCCGTACATCACGAGCCGGCCCGCGGGAGCGAGCAGGTCGTAGCCACGGCGGAACGAACGTCCGCCGACGGAGTCGAGCACGACGTCGAAGCCCTTGGGGGCCAGGCGCCGTGCGGCGTCGGGCCAGTGCGGATCCCGACGGTCCAGCGGCTCGACCCCATAGCTTCGCAGCACGTCGTGCTTCCCCGCAGAGGCCAGTCCCACAACCCGTAGCCCCAGCACCTTGCCCAGCTCGGCCACCGCCAGTCCGACGCCACCGGCCGCGGAGTGGACGAGTACCACTTCGCCGGGCTGCGCGGCCGCCACGCGCACGAGCATCTGGTGAGCCGTGAGATACACGACTGGAAGAGCCGCTCCCTCGGCCGACGACCATCCCTCAGGAAGCGGAAACACGCTCCGCGCTCCCACCGCGACGACTTCGCTCTGGCCACCGTGACGGGTGAGGGCGACGACGCGATCTCCAGTGCGAAAGGTGGTGACATCCGGGGCGACGGCGTCGATCACACCGGCGACTTCGTAGCCGGTAGTGCAGGGAGGGCGGGGAGCGTCGGGATACAGGCCCTGGCGGGCGAGCAGATCCGAGAAGTTGATCCCGGCGTGATGGACGGTGATGCGCACCTGGCCGGCCTCGATCTCAGGCGGCGGTGCTTCCCGGACTTCGAGAACCTCGGGAGGTCCGTACCTCGGGATCACCAGTCGCTTCACCGCGGCAGCTCCAGCGCCATGGCGATGGCCCCCGCGGGGCAGGCGCTCGAGAACTCGACCGATTGCCGCACGGCCTGGTCCACGGCGTCACGTTGAATGACCTTGAAGCCGAATCGCTGAAAAAACTGCTGCGCGGTTTCGGTCAACAGATAGACACGGACCAGCTTGAACCGCCGGGCCCGCTCGAGCAGGGCCTTGGTGAGCTCCTGCCCCAGCCCGAGTCCGCGCATGGTCACGTCCACCGCGACCGATCGTAGCAGGGCGCTCGACCCGTACCGCTCGAGGGCGGCGCACCCCACGACGCGCTGGCCCTCCCGCGCGACCACGAAATCGGCGAGATGCTCCGGCACCCCCGCGCGCGGCAGCTTCGCGCGATCGAGCAAGGAGAGAATTTCCGGAAGGTCGGCGGCCGCAGCCGGCGCGATCGTGCCGCTCATGGTATCAGGGTCCCGTAGGCAAGGTAGCGCCGGCCCGCACCCGCCGTCGCTCGAGCCAGATCCCGATCGTCGCGGCGAGGGCGCATCCCACGGCTGTCCCAGCGGTCTGGAGCATCAGGTAGTAGTCGCGCTGGATGCGGCCGCATTTCGCGGCAAGCAGCGGTCCGACCAGGCTGCCGCAGGATGCCTGACTCCAAGCCACGCCATAGCGCGCTCCCAATCCAAAGAGGAGCGGGAGGGAGAGCAGGATGACGTGGCGAAGGATGATGCGACGCATGTGGGAGCACCTTGATTATAGGAATAGCGACGAGGCACCCGTCCTCACCGGGCCC